>CAZKYO010000133.1:0-1001 GCA_964557115.1 uncultured Gemmatimonadaceae bacterium | reverse complement strand
GATCGGTGGTACAGCCCACGAGTGCTGAGCGAAGTCGAAGCACATGATCCGGCGCGACTCCGGAGCCGACAGTATAGTCTGGATAGAAGAAGGTAAAAGCACAAGCCTGTATGGGATTTGTGTGGATTCATGCCCCGGAAACGTTCGCTGTTTTCCGGGTTTTGATTCTACAGATTCACACGCCTCATACGTCGACTTGAGTCTGATTCCACGCCCCGGAGATTTTTCACGCCGAGGCATTTTCGTTTTTTACTGTAGGGGCGAGGTTTTCTCGCCCTAAACTTGGGTGAGGAGACCTCACCCCTACAAATGAAAATCATGAAACCCAAAACCGTCCAATCCCTCACTCGCTGGTTATCGCTGGCATCCATCCTGCTTGCGATTCCGTTGTGGGCGCTCCTCGTCCAGGTGAGCGGACTTCCAAAATTCATCCTGCCTTCGCCCGCCGATGTCTGGGTTCGCTTCCTCAAAGCATTGAGCGACGGCAGCCTGCTTTATCATGCGGGCATTACCCTTCTCGAAGTGACGCTGGGTTTGCTGGCAGGCGTCTGCTTTGCAACCGTGGTCGGCTACCTGCTCGCCAAATCGCGGACTTTGGAATCTGTCCTCTCGCCTTATCTTGTCGCGAGTCAGGCGATTCCCATTGTGGCAATCGCCCCGCTGCTTGTCATCTGGCTGGGAGGTGGGATTCTCTCCAAAGTCGTCATCTGCGCGTTGATCGTGTTCTTCCCGGTGCTGGTCAATACGATTGTTGGGGTGCGGGCGGTTTCAGCATCCTTGTACGACTTGATGAATTCCCTGCGCGCCACGCGCTGGCAGATTCTATGGAAATTGGAATTGCCTGCATCCCTGCCCATCCTGCTCGGCGGACTGCGTATCGGCGCGACGCTTTCGGTCATCGGCGCCATCGTTGGTGAGTTGGTGGATGCCGAACAGGGGTTGGGTTTTTTACTGCAACTCGGCGATTTTCAATACGACACGTCGATGGTGTTCGTGGCGGT
>CAZKYO010000132.1:0-1010 GCA_964557115.1 uncultured Gemmatimonadaceae bacterium | reverse complement strand
CTGCTCGAGGCGATGGCGACGGGGATTCCCGTCGTGGCCAGCGACGCGGGGTCGATCGCCGAGGTGATCCGCTCCGGTCACGACGGGCTCATGGTACCCCAGGCAGACGACGCGGCGCTCGCCGACGCGATCGCCGAGTTGCTCGCCAGCCCCGAGCGGCGCACGCTGCTCGGCACGGCGGGCGTCGCCACCGTGCGGGAGCGGTTCGATGTGGCGACCTGCGAGCAGGAGTTCCATGCGCGCGTGCAGGCGCTCGTGGCCCGAGGGCCCCGCCGCGAAGCCGGAGGTGCCGCATGAGGGCTCGTCCCTGGGCTCGCGTCTCGGTCCCGGCGTCGGTGTCGGCGGTGCCCGCCATGCTGTCGCGCGAGGAATGCCAGTACCTGATCTGGCTCACGAGCGGGCGCTACGACGGCTGGGGAGCCGTCGTCGACCTCGGCCCATGGCTCGGCGGCAGCACGGCCGCGCTGGCCGAGGGCCTGCGCCGCCGTGGCAGGGGCGGTGTCGTCCACAGCCTCGATCTCTTCCGGTGGGAACCCGACTACATGGGCGCCGTGGCGGCCGAGCCGCTGGCGGAGGGCGCCGACTTCCAGCACGTCTTCGCCCGCCACACCGCCCGGTGGGCCGGGTTCATCCAGGCGCGACAGGCCGACCTGAGCCGATTCCGCTGGGACGGAGGCCCGATCGAGCTCCTGTTCGTCGATGCCGCCAAGACCTGGGACCTGGCCAACGCGATCCTCGCCGGCTTCGGTGACCACCTGGTCCCAGGCCGCTCGCGCGTGGTGCTGCAGGACTTCCGCTACCACGAGACCCATTGGCTGCCGTTGATCTTTGACAGCCAGCCCGAGGTCTGGCGGGAGATCGAGGCGGTCCGCGACGGATGGACCGTCACCTTCGAGCTCCTCCAGCCGCTGCGGGCGCCGGATCGGCCGCCACGCACCTGGAGTGACGCGGACTTTCCGCTGGAAGTGGCCGAGCCGCTGCTCCGCCACCGGATGGCGACCGAGCACCCG
>CAZKYO010000131.1:0-1037 GCA_964557115.1 uncultured Gemmatimonadaceae bacterium | reverse complement strand
GATCGTGTATGGCGCCGTGCGGCTCTCGTTCCGCGGCCGGCCGGCCCCTTCGTTTGCCGCCGTGGCCTTCTGGACCCTGCTGGTGCTGGCGCTGCTGCAGCTGGCGTCGGTGGTGGGGGCCCTGGCGCCCTGATCCGCCTTCGCGCCGGGGGAGATTGCGCGAAGCGGCCCGGCCGATAGACTGATGCCTGACGGGATCTCGTCACCGATCTCGTAGCGCACGGTCCCCCTCCTCCGCTGGCAGGTGTCCCATGCGACCCCTCTCGATTCCGGCCGCCGGTCCGCTCGCCTTCCTCCTCCTGTTTTCTCTGGCCGGGTGCGTCGATGACCAGACCCGGCAGGTCCGTGGTCCCATCGTTGATACCCTTCCGGGTGGCATCGTGCGGGTTCGCAACCAGGCCCCGACCGCCTGGGCCGACACGAACCACCTCGCCTCCGAACCAGACCTGGAGATCGGCGGGGACGACACCACCGCCGGCCTGGAGCAGCCGACCGCACTCGCGGTGGACGGGTCGGGCCGGGTCTACGTCGTGGACCGGGTGATCAAGCTGTTCGACAGCACCGGGAAGTTCGTGCGCACCATCGGGCGCCTGGGGGAGGGGCCTGGAGAATACCGTGGGCCGGAGATCGCCACCGCGGGTGACCGCCTCCTGGTACAGGATGCGACCCTGGCCCGGCTGAGCATCTTCGATTCCGCCGGCCGGTTCGTCACCAGCTGGACGACGGTCTGCTGCGCCCCGACGCCACCAATGCAGGACGCCGCCGGCCGGATCATCGTGTGGACCCCTTCTGCCACGCAGGACTTCACCTGGACCCGGTTCGACAGCGCCGGCCGGCTGCTCGACACCCTCCGCCTCCCCCCGCAGCCGCCCCGCGCGCTGTGGAAGCTGCACACCGGGTTCGGCTACTGGTCGGCGCCGGTACCCTACAGCCCCCGCACCCGGACGGCGCTCCTGCCGGGGGGCGGACTCGCCTACGGCTGGAGCGCGGCCTACAGCCTCACGGTGACGTCCGCCGGCGCGGACACGGTGATGCTG
>CAZKYO010000130.1:0-1091 GCA_964557115.1 uncultured Gemmatimonadaceae bacterium | reverse complement strand
AGGGGGCGGAGCTCGCCGAATTTGCTCGTCGCTGAAGCGACGGCTCGGCTGATCCTTCGGCTCCGCTCAGGACAGGTTGTCCCTAAAGGGACCTCGACCATCGCTTTAGCGATATTAGCCGAGCCGCGGCTCTCAGCCGCGAGCTCGAACGGACGGCTCCGCCCCCTCGCTGCGCTCGGGGTGACAATCCTTGAGCGCCTACTCCCTCGCCCCCAACCCCTCCGGATCATCGAGCGAGGCCTTCTCCGCCGAGGAGAGGCGGCGCTCCACGCGACGCACGTCTTCCCCTGCCGGCAACTCCTCGGGGCGGATGCCGCGTGACAACAGCGTCTGCCGCACGGCGTCGTTGTTGGTCACGTGTTCCGCCGCGATCGCCCCCTCGGTCTGCATCTCGTGCTCGCGGGCGTTGTGGATCGTGATCTCGGTGGCGAAGTCCTTGGCCTTGAGCACGATCGTCGGCGCGAAGTCGGCCAGGGCGCGGGCGGCGGGGACCTTCCAGCGCGCCTTCATCGCCCGGGTGCTCCGGCCGAAGAGGGCGCTGTCGCCCTTGCTCCGGATCGAGGCGAAATCCTCGTTGCCGCCGGTCTGCTCGAAGATCACCGTCGAGAGCTCCTTCTCCGATGCGGTGAGCTTCTTCCGCGCGGCGACCCTTTCCACTTCGAGCAGCCGCTGCTCGATCAGCTCGGCCCGGCGAGTCTGGATCGCGAAGTAGGTCTGTGCGAAGGCGATCTCGTCCTTCTTGGGATCGCCGTTCTGCGCGATCAGGTAGCAGGCGTAGCGGGTGAGGATCTGGTCGGGAACCTCCTTGGTCGCCCCCTTGGGCATCTCGATCGTCTTGTTGACGTCAACAAAATGATCGGAAACCGCATGGCCGCTTGTCTCGCAGGCGACCCGGGCCTTCGCGACCACCGTCTGGAAGTTGCGCCATTCGGTGTAGCCCAGCAGGTGCTGGAGGTCGCGGGCGAGCCAGTACTCGACCCCGGTGTCGGTCTGCTGGGCGTGCCCCTCGAACGAGGCGGTGAGACTCTGGATGACGGCGGGCTTCATTGGCTTCCTCCTGCGGCGATCCGGTGCGCTGGAACGATAGCCGA
>CAZKYO010000129.1:0-1154 GCA_964557115.1 uncultured Gemmatimonadaceae bacterium | reverse complement strand
GGATTTGTACGTCCGCCCGGTTGGTAAAGCTTTTAGGGTTTGTGTATTTGAAATTTATGGGTTTGTCTTAGGATCAGGTCAGCCCAGAACTGATGCCCGGCTTTGGGTTTTAGCTGAAATTCGCTTGTCAGGCCCCAATAGCGTAAATGCCTTTGTTGGCTGCAGCTACTTCTCGTCAAGTAACTTATTTGCCCAATTAATAAATTCGGTTGGGTCTAACATGGAGAAATAATGTGGGTGTCTTGAGCCGTCTGGTTTAAACCCTTTACCCAAGCAATTTATGAACTCAGCATTTTCATTCCCCAATAGCTTGAGTTGAGAGATACATCCTGATAAATCTGTTGCATTCATAGTTTCATACGAGCCCCTTCTGTTTTCTATAATCCAGTTAATATCTGGGTCGCAATAAAGTCTAACAGGAACAGCCTTTAAATATTTCGCATTACCTCCATCCTTTGCTTCGGAATAAAACGAAGACACCTCTTCATATTTTTTGGGATTTTGAGTTGGGCTTCCACCATACATTATACTAAACCTTCTAAGCATTTCTTTTCCCTCACCAACACTTACTTCTGAAAAATTCACTTTTACGCCATAAGTAAAACTATTCCATAATCTTTTCATATTTAAGGGTGGGTCAACACCAAAAACTGCATTTGGTTTGATTATTTTATTTGTATTGAATTTATAAGCTTGTTCCGTGTAATACAAAGCTCTGTGTCCACCTAAAGATTGTCCTCCTATAATGAATCTTCCTTCGGGTATGTTGTAATTTCTAATTATTTCCGGGATTAATGTCTCCAGCCTGGTCTGATATTGATTTTTAGTGTCAATTGTACTGCAATCGTCAATTAAGTAGGGGATGACCACTGTATAACCTGCCTTCACAGCTGTTTCGGGAAGTTTAGTTTCCAGCATTACTTCATCGGGAGTTGTACAAAACCCGCCAAGTATAACAAGAAGCCCTTTTGATGAAGAGTCCGGAATTAAAACTCTATAATAATTCTGTAAACTATCACCCATGGTTTTATAAACAGTTTCTTTTTTTTGTGCAGAAACAGTCAAACTAAATACAACAAAAAGAGAAAGAAGAAGGTTTCGCATATATTCCGTTTGTATTATTAGAGTGCTCAAGTATAGTTGCAGCCAACGTT
>CAZKYO010000128.1:0-1185 GCA_964557115.1 uncultured Gemmatimonadaceae bacterium | reverse complement strand
GACGGTCGGACGGTCGGACGGTCGGACGGTCGGGCGGTAGGCGGGAAACCTACCGTCCTACCGTCCGTCCGTCTGTCCGTCTGTGCTACGCTGCTCTTCCTTCCTCCGGCCCCGGCTTCCCCGGCGCCTTCGATTCCACATTCCTCGCCGAGTTCCACGCGGCCAGCAGGTCCGGGTCGTCGTGGAAGCGCACCTGGTTGATGGCATTCAGCTCCTCCATGTGCCGCCGGAGGCGGCGGGTGAGGTCGCGGGCCTCGGCGCGGGCGGCGACGTGGGTGCGGAGCCCGGTGTTGCCGAGGGTCATGCCGGCCTCGAAGCGGTCGAGGCGGGCGGCGAAGTCGTCCGCCATCTCGGCGGTGAAGCCGAAGGCGGTGAACCGGTCCTGCTCGGCGCGGACCCGGGTGAGCAGCTCGCGGGCGCGGTTGTGGATGCCGCGGAAGCTGCGGTCGGAGCGGGGGATGCGGTACCGGGCGGCGAAGCCCGGCTGGTCCCGTCCGATGGCGCGGGCGATGCGGCCCACGGCGCTGACCATCACCTGGATGCCGTCGGCCTCGGCCTTCCGGGTGAGCGTCGCCTCGCGCACGGTGTTGAGCCCGCCGCCGAAGGCCTGGTCGGCGGCGAGGGCGGCGCCGAGCACGGCTTCGAGGGCCTGGACCGCCGTGGTGAAGGCGGCGGTGTCGGCGGGGTTGGCCTTGCAGAACTCGAGGACACGGGTCCCCGACTCGTGCTGCAGGCGCAGTTCGTTGTACATACCAACTCCTTTGCCCCTGGTGGGGCGGTTCGGGGGTGCGTGGTCTACACGCGGCCTCCTGGATGTGTTGCCCACACGCTCGCATGCAGGGCAGGGTGCACCGCATGGCGTGTGAGGCGGTCAGGGATGCATCAGGCGTGCCAGCTAACGAATGGTGCCTGGTGGTGGTGCGGGCGCATTGCGCGCGGCGGCGAACTCCGCGGCGAGGACGCTGACTTCACCGACGAGGGCGGTGACCTCCGCGGCGAGGAGCGCGGCGGCGCGGCGGGCGGAGGAAGTGGCGCAGCGGATGAGATGGGGTGCGCGTCTATCAATATGACTTGCGCAATCGATGCGGCCGATGACGCGGCCGATGCCGGGGGTTGCGCGCAAGCTGCGACGGGGTGCGCAGTTGAGAACTGGTGTGCCACTCCCGTTGCGACGGGTGGCGCGGC
>CAZKYO010000127.1:0-1192 GCA_964557115.1 uncultured Gemmatimonadaceae bacterium | reverse complement strand
AAGATCACCGAAGACCGCGCCGCCGAGCTTGCCATCATCAACTCGGTGCAGGAAGGGCTGGCATCCAAACTGGATATGCAAGCCATTTACGAGTTGATCGGCGATAAGTTAAGCGAAGTCTTGCACAGCCACGATATCGACATCCGCCTGTTCGATGCGCCCAACAACAAGGTTTACTATCCCTACCTGATGGAAAAGGGCATGCGCATTGCCATTGAACCTTCAGAGTTCAGGGGTTTATCGAAATATGTTTACGAAACCCGGCAAACGCTGGTGGTCAATGAAGACCTGCCCGGTTTTATGCAAAAGGTCGGCTCAAATGTTATCCCCGGCACACAAATGGAAAAAAGCTTTGCCGGTTTGCCCATTATGGGCAGCGGAGAGGTCGTTGGCATGGTCGGCATCAGCGACTATGAAAAGGAGAATGCTTTTAGCGAATCGGACGTGCGCCTTTTGCAAACCGTCGTCTCCTCCATGAGCGTCGCGCTCGAAAACGCGCGCCTCTTCGACGAGACCCAGCGCCTCTTCCAGGCGGAACAGGAGCGGGTCGCAGACCTGGCGGTCATCAACAACATCAGCCAGGCGCTGACCCAGGAACTCGACCTGCAAGCCCTTGCAGACCAGGTCGGCGATAAACTAAGAAGCGAACTGAAAACCGAGAACCTCGGCATCGGCTTGTATGACGGCAGCACCTCCCTGCTCACCCCCATCTACGCGTACCGCGAAGGTCAACGCATCCATCCCGACCCGTTGCCGCTCAACGCGCTCAGCAGGCGGCTTGCCAAACAAGGCAGTCCTCTGGTGATGAACAACCTCACCCCGGAGCTTTGGGAAAAGTTCGGCTCCAACCTGACCTTTGGGCCTGAGATTCCCCAGTCGGCGATTCTCGTCCCGATCCTTGCCGCCGGAGAGTTGATCGGGGGCATCACCGTCCAGGACTTCAAAAACCCGAACGCCTTCTCCGAATCGCGTGTGCGGCTGGTGGAGACCATCGCCTCAAATATGGGTGCGGCGATCCAGAACGCGCGTCTCTTCGAACAGACCCAGCAGCGCAACGCCGAGTTGACCATGATCAACACCGTCCAGCAGGCGCTGGTCTCGAACCTCGACATCAAATCCATCTACCAATCGGTGGGCAGGAAGATCACCGAGATCTTCAACGTTCAAAGCGCCGCCATCTACAACATCGATC
>CAZKYO010000126.1:0-1196 GCA_964557115.1 uncultured Gemmatimonadaceae bacterium | reverse complement strand
CGGGAGTTCCTGGCCCTGGCACGCGCCTGGCGCGCCCGCCTGCCGGTGCCGCTCTTCCTCAATGATCGCGCCGACCTCGCGCTCGCCGTCGCTGCGCGCGGGGTCCACCTCGGCAGCGACGACCTGGCGCCCGGGCTGGCGCGCCGGGCACTCCCGCGGGGGATGATCATCGGGGCATCGGTGGGGACCCCGGACGAGGTCGCGCGCGGACTCATGGCGGACTACTGGGGGATCGGCCCGCTCCGCAGCACACCGACCAAGCCCGATGCTGGCACCGGACTGGGCGTGGCAGGGCTGCTGCCGATGCTGCACGCGGCGGGCAGTCGCCCCTGTGTCGCAATCGGGAGTGTCAGGCCTGGGGACGTGCCGGTCCTGCTGGCCGCCGGTTTCGTGGGTGTGGCCGTCTCCAGCGGGATCCTGGGCGCCGACGATCCGGGGGCCGCGGCGAACGCCTATCGCTAGCCGCTAGCGCCGCACCATCCGGATGTTGCGCAGGTGCTCGGCGTAGCTCTTCGCGAAGACATGGCTGCCGTCGCCGCGGGCGACGAAGTAGAGCTCGTTCCCGGGAGCGGGCTCCAGCACCGCGGCGATCGCCGCGTCGCTCGGATTGCCGATCGGCGTCGGCGGCAGTCCGGGATGCAGGTAGGTGTTGTAGGCCGAAGGGTAGGCATAGTCGCGATTGAACAGGCGGGACTTGCGGGCGGCGCCATCGACCAGGAAGGCGTACTGGATGGTCGGGTCGGCCTGCAGCGGCATCCCGAGCCGGAGCCGGTTCCGATAGACCGCGGCGATGCGCGGCATCTCCGCGGCGAGGTAGGCCTCGGCCTCGACGATCGACGCGAGCGACAGCACATCCACCCGATCGAGGTCGGCCGCGGCGGCGCGTCCCTCCCACCCGTCCGGCCAATGATCCCGGCGCTCGACGAGGAAGCGACGGACCACGGCGCGGGCGGAGTCGTAGCCGCCGAAATCGAACGTCTCCGGCCGAAGCCATCCCTCGACCGTGGGACCGGCGACGCCGAACTCGGCGCGCAGGGCGCTGTCCCGCGTGGCGGCGAGGGTCACTTCGCGCGGGATCCCGAGACTGCGCTCGGCGTTGCGGGCGAGGTCCCAGACCGTGCCGCCCTCGGGCAGCGTCACGCGGAGTCGGACGGCGGCACCGCGCGCGAGCAGGTCGAGGATCGCCCCCTCGCCGC
>CAZKYO010000125.1:0-1199 GCA_964557115.1 uncultured Gemmatimonadaceae bacterium | reverse complement strand
GCGGATGAACGAACCAGAACGAGGAACGTCGAGATGGCCAAGGCAAAGTTCGAGCGGAACAAGCCGCACGTGAACGTCGGGACGATCGGGCACGTCGACCACGGGAAGACGACGACGACGGCGGCGTTGACGAAGATCTCGGCGGACAAGGGGTACGGGACGAAGTACGTGCCGTACGACGAGGTGGCGAAGGCGTCGGAGAGCCAGGGGCGTCGCGACGCGACGAAGATCCTGACGATCGCGACGAGCCACGTGGAGTACGAGACGCCGAACCGGCACTACGCGCACGTGGACTGCCCGGGGCACGCGGACTACGTGAAGAACATGATCACGGGCGCGGCGCAGATGGACGGGGCGATCCTGGTGGTGTCGGCGGTGGACGGGCCGATGCCGCAGACGCGGGAGCACATCCTGCTGGCGCGGCAGGTGAACGTGCCGCGGGTGGTGGTGTTCCTGAACAAGTGCGACCTGGTGGACGACGCGGAGCTGCTGGACCTGGTGGAGCTGGAGGTGCGCGAGCTGCTGAACCAGTACGAGTTCAACGGCGACGAGGCCCCGGTGATCCGCGGGTCGGCGATGAAGGCGATCGAGGGCGACGCGGCGTGGATCGCGAAGATCGAGGAGCTCTACGCGGCGCTGGACGAGTACATCCCGGAGCCGGTGCGCGAGACGGACAAGCCGTTCCTGATGCCGGTCGAGGACGTGTTCTCGATCACGGGGCGGGGGACGGTGGCGACGGGCCGGATCGAGCGGGGGATCATCAAGGTCGGCGAGGAAGTGGCGCTGGTGGGCTTCGGGGCCGACAAGAAGACGACGGTGACGGGTGTCGAGATGTTCCGGAAGCTGCTCGACGAGGGGCGGGCCGGCGACAACGTCGGGCTGCTGCTGCGGGGGGTGGAGAAGACGGACATCGAGCGGGGGATGGTGCTGGCGAAGCCGGGGTCGATCCCGCCGCACACGCAGTTCGAGGCGGAGGTGTACGTGCTCACCAAGGAGGAGGGTGGGCGGCACACGCCGTTCTTCAAGGGATACCGGCCGCAGTTCTACTTCCGGACGACGGACGTGACGGGGTCGGTGGAGCTGCCGGCGGGGGTGGAGATGGTGATGCCGGGGGACAACATCCAGATGACGATCGAGCTGATCACGCCGGTGGCGATGGACGAGGGGCTGCGCTTCGCGATCCGCGAGGGCGGCCGCAC
>CAZKYO010000124.1:0-1233 GCA_964557115.1 uncultured Gemmatimonadaceae bacterium | reverse complement strand
GGTCGGCGGTCACCTCGTCCCCGCCGATGATCGCCAGGCGCTCGACGATGTTGGCGAGTTCGCGGACGTTTCCGGGCCACGCATGACGGCCGAGCGCCGCGAGCGCCTCCGTCGTGAACCGGGGCGGTCGGCGGGGCCGGAGTCGTGCCGCCAGGTGCTCGACCAGGGCCGGCAGGTCCTCGACCCGTTCGCGAAGCGGCGGCAGCTCGATCGGGAACACGTTGAGCCGGAAGTACAGGTCCTCGCGGAACGCGCCCGTCGCCACGGCATCCTCCAGGCGTCGGTTCGTCGCCGCGAGCACCCGGATGTCGACCCGGCGGCTGCGTTCCGCGCCGATCCGCTGGATCTCGCCCGATTCGAGCACCCGGAGCAGCTTGGCCTGCGCCTCGAGCTGCAGGTCGCCGACCTCGTCGAGGAACAGGGTGCCACCGTCGGCGAGCTCGAATCGTCCGATGCGACGGTCCGTGGCCCCAGTGAACGAGCCGCGCTCGTGCCCGAACATCTCGCTCTCGACCAGGTCGCGGGGGATCGCGGCGCAGTTGACCGACACGAACGCGCCACGCGCACGCGCACTGCGGCGGTGGATCGCGCTGGCGACCAGCTCCTTGCCGGTTCCCGATTCGCCGAGGATGAGGACCCGTGCGTCGGTCTCCGCGACCTGGTCGATCAGCTCGCGCACGTGGCGCATGCCCGGACTGCCGCCGACCAGGTCGGGCTGCGGCCCCAGCTGGGCCCGGAGCGCCCGGTTCTCGGCCTGGGTCCGCACCAGCTTCTCCGCCGACCGGACCGCGACCAGGAGCGATTCCGGGGCGAGCGGCTTCTCGAGGAACTGGAAGGCGCCCATCTGCACCGCGCGGACCGCGTCGGCGAGCTGCGCCTTGCCGCTCATCATGATGACCGGGATGTCGGCGTCCTGGGTGCGGATCGATTCGAGGGTCGCCAACCCGTCGGGTCCCGGCGGCATCATCAGGTCGAGGAGGATCAAGTCGGGCTTGACCTCGGGGAGGGCGAGCAGGCCGGCGTTGCCGTGCGGTGCCTCCGCCACCTCGAAGCCCTCGGACTTGAGGAGGGCGCCCACCATGCGGCGGATGTTCGCCTCGTCGTCGATGATCAGGATGCGTGTGCTCATGCGGGCAGCCGAACGAGGAAGGTGGCACCGCCGCCCGGCGTGTCGGCGACGGTGATTGTGCCGCCGTGCTGCTCGACGGTCTGGCGGACGATCGCGAGGCCCAG
>CAZKYO010000123.1:0-1259 GCA_964557115.1 uncultured Gemmatimonadaceae bacterium | reverse complement strand
TTAATTGAATGCGCGTATTCTATGGTAAAAACCAAGCACTCACATTATTTTTTTCAAGAAAGATAACCCACTGTGTTTACGTAAGGTTTATCCCTTTTGATTACTGCAAAGGCTCTTGCGACCACCTTACACCTTACGGCATTGACAACAGACATCTTATTCTTTCCCTGCTCCACCTTCCGTTCGTAATACTGCGCCATCTGCATATCAAAACGTTTAGCGTTTATGGCGGCTAGGTGTAACAAGCTCTTGATCTTCTTCTGGGCATAGTGGCTCACCTTTGTCCTTCCACGGATACTTGTGCCGGATTCGTAAGGAAACGGTGCCACGCCACTATAACAGGCAAACTGCCGCCAGTTCTGAAACGCTGTGAAACAACGCGTATAGGCAATCAGGTATATGGATGTCTGCGGGCCTATCCCCGGTATCGACTGCAGCAATTCGCTTTGACGCCTCATGTGTTCGTTCCTGTAGATCAGTTCGGCCATCATCTTATCCATTTTTTCCAGCTGTTTTTGTAACAGATTCAAAGTATTCTCACTGTGTTTTGCCACGGCTTTACACGACCCTTTTGTGGCATACATCACTGTTTCTGTGGTAGATCGGAAAATCTTTATCGCCCTGACGAGTTTTTCCCTCTCCGCCATCATTATCCTAAGTTCCTGTAAATCAGGCTCTGCCATCTTGAATAAGGGCAGTTCGTCAAGATGCTTCAATGCGTACCGGGCGATGTCCATGGCATCGGTCTTATCGCTCTTTCCCCGCTTCAACCCCATGCTCCGCCTGATCTGGATGGCGGGGACCACGCTGAAGTCGAATCCTTTGTCCGACAATACCACACAAAGTCTCATGCCATAAACACCTGTGTCTTCCATGCACAGCATGACGGTATCAGCATCATATTTCTTCAGGAATCCGGCAATGGCTTTTGCCTCGTTTTCAATCTTAAAGAATTCCGTCTTCTTTTCTTTGTCATTGTTCAGTACACACAAATCTAAAGTGCTCTTTGAAATGTCGATGCCAATGATTTTTGAATAATTCTTCATAACTTTGTATTTAAGGTTATTAAAATAAGGTTGTCTGCATTAAAACCTTTAATAGACCTGAAAGTCTGATATTCTATTTGATGCCGCAACCTGGAAAGGGAATAGCAGAAGACTAATACGCGACATAGGACTTATTCCTAGTGAGGGATATAGTTCACTTCTGCTTTCCCTTTGTTAAAGTTAAGAATTTAATCTCAAATGCAAAGTAAAGGT
>CAZKYO010000122.1:0-1276 GCA_964557115.1 uncultured Gemmatimonadaceae bacterium | reverse complement strand
ATGGCGTAGCCAGTGCGGGTGTCGGTACCCGGATCGACCACCGCCCCCACGCTCAGGGTGTAGGCGCTGCCCTCGGAGACGGTGTCGGCGCCACTGACCGGTGCCGTGGGAGCCACGTTGGTGACTGTGACCTCATGGGTCGAGACGCTGGCGCCGCCGTCCTCGTCGGAGACGGTCACGCTGATGGTGCGGGCGGTGGCATTGACCGGGCCGTCCTCGTCATCGGCGAAGGTGTGGCTGACGTTGCCCCCCAGGGCCGCCAGTTCGGCGGCGGTGAGGGTCTGCACCGCCGAGCCGTCACCCCAGTCGATGGCGTAGGACAGGGTGTCGTTGGCGCCGGCCGGATCGCTGCCGGCGATGGCCAGGGAGTAGAGCGCCCCCTCGGCCGTGCTGTCCGCCCCGGCCAGCTGCGCCGAGGGCGCGGCGTTCAGGACGGTCAGGCTCTTGCTGCCCAGGGTGAAGCTGCCGTCCTCATCGGTGGCACTCACGGTGACAGTGCGTGCCGTCCCGCCGTTGGCGCCATCGGCGTAGGTGTGGCTGAAGCTGCCTGCGGCGGTGGCCCACTCGGTGGGGGTGAAGCTCTCCACCGTGCCGTCGCCCCAGTCGATGGCGTAGCCAGTGCGGGTGTCGGTACCCGGATCGACCACCGCCCCCACGCTCAGGGTGTAGGCGCTGCCCTCGGAGACGGTGTCGGCGCCACTGACCGGTGCCGTGGGGGCCACGTTGGTGACCGCCACCTGGAAGCTGTCTGTGGCGCTTTCTACCACCTCGTCAGTGACCGTGACGGTGACCGTATGGTTGGCGGCCCCGTCGGTATAGAGGTGGTTCAGATCCAGACTGTCGACCAGCGTAGCCCCGGATACGGTTGTCCCGTCGCCATAATCAATCTCGTAGCTCCAACCTGCCGCTCCGTTATCCTCGCCGTCACTAAAGGCGATCGTCCGGGTGAAGGTTTCTCCTTCGTTGATGAAGGCGTCAGCGCCGGCTTCGATGGAGACCGTCGGACTGGCAGCAATGACTTGTACTGAAAAGCTTCCCGCATCCAGATGTGTGCCGTCCTCGTCGGCGAGATCGACGGCAATGCTGAAATTGCCTGTACCGGCGTAGGTATGGGTGACATCGCCCGCGGCGTTGTAGGTGTCGGTGGTGCCGTCACCCCAATCAACCGAGTAGCTGGTGACCGTGTCCTGGCCGGGATCGGTGACCGCACCGAGGTTCAGGCTGTAGGTCTGGCCCGCGGTCGCTGAGCTTGCCCCGGTGAGAGCAATGGTCGGTG
>CAZKYO010000121.1:0-1295 GCA_964557115.1 uncultured Gemmatimonadaceae bacterium | reverse complement strand
CACTACAACGACTGCATGGTCTCGGTCTTTGTCGAAGACAAGATCAAGCCGCTCTGCACGCCGCCGGCCAACACGACGGTGTCCTGCGAAAACTTCGACCCGAGCCTCTGGGCTTACGGCGCCGCTACGGCCACGGACAACTGCTGCATCGATACCATCACCACGACGGTCAGTTATGCGCTGTTCGATACGGTGTGCAACAAGGGTACGATCACGCGGACCTTCCGGGCCTTCGACTGCGGCGGCCTGTCGAGCCAGTGCACACAGCGGGTGTTTGTGAACTACGAACAGGACTACTTCGTGAAGTTCCCCAACGACGTGATCGTGACGGTCTGCGACGGTACGGGCAACTACGGCGAACCGGTGATCGACGGCGAGAACTGCGAACTGCTCGCCATCTCGCACGAAGACGAGATCTTCACAGTGGTGCCGGACGCCTGCTTCAAGATCGAACGGACCTGGACGATCATCAACTGGTGCACGTACAACCCGAATGCGGGCTGCACGGTGGTGCCCAACCCGAACCCGAACGCCACGGTGAACCATCCGTCGAACCTGCCGGGCCCGATCGTATCGGCCAGCGGCACGCCGGCGCCCTGGGCCCCGACGAGCGTGAAGGTGAATCCGTCGGATCCGTCGAACACGAACTACTCGGTGTTCTACCACGGCGGTACGTACACGGAATACGCCACGGGTCAGCAGATCACGGTGCCGAACATTGCCAACGTGAACTGCTACAAGTACAAGCAGATCATCAAGATCATCGACACGCAGGATCCGATCGTGGAGAACTGCCCGGACAGCACGGTGACCTACTGCGATGTGACGGCCAATGCCGGCGACCTGTGGAACGACAGCAAGTGGTACGACAACACGATCAACAGCCACAACCTCTGCGAAGGTCCGACCGACCTGAACGTGACGGCTACGGACCTCTGCTCGGGAGCCAACATCCACTTCCAGTACCTGCTGTTCCTCGATCTGGACGGTAACGGTACGATGGAAACGGTGGTGTCGAGCACGAATCCGCCGGCAGCCGGTGTGGTGAACTTCGACAATGCGCAGAACCCGAACTTTACGGGTGGGGTAGTGACGGCATTCGACCAGCGTGTGGTGCCGCAGAACCAGAAGTATCTGTTCAGCATCCAGGAAACAGTGTCGGGCACGAAACGCACGGCCTCCCTGCGCTGGAACACCCAGCAATCGCCGACCAGCTACACGATTCCGGAACTGCCCTACGGGACGCACAAGATCAAGTGGATCGTGTCGGACGGCTGCGGCAACGAAACGGTATG
>CAZKYO010000120.1:0-1309 GCA_964557115.1 uncultured Gemmatimonadaceae bacterium | reverse complement strand
CACACCCTCGTCCTCGGGCCGACCGGCGCGGGCAAGAGCACGCTCCTGGGCCTGATCCAGGCGCAGTTCTTCCGCTACCCGGACGCTCAGGTCTTCACCTTCGACAAGGGGTACTCGTCGTTCCCGCTGGTCGCCGCGTGTGGCGGCCATCACTACGACATCGCGGCCGAGTCCATCGAGGCCCTCTCCTTCTACCCGCTCGCAGAGATCGACCGGCCGGCCGAGCGGTCGTGGGCCGCCGAATGGGTCGAGACGCTGATGACGCTCCAGGGCGTCGTCATCACGCCGGCGCATCGCGGCGCGATCGACCACGCGCTCGGCCTGCTGGCTGCCTCGCCGTCGCGCACCCTGACCGACCTCCAGGTGAAGCTCCAGGACCCCAACCTGCGGCAGGCGCTGCGGCCCTACACGCTCAAGGGCAACTTCGGCGCGCTGCTCGACGCCGAGAGCGACGGCCTGCGCGACGGACGTTTCCAGGTCTTCGAGATGTCCCACCTGATGGAGCTCGGCGACCGGATCGTGATCCCGGCGCTGCTCTACCTCTTCCACCGGATCGAGCAGCGGCTCGACGGACGGCCCACGCTGATCATCCTCGAGGAGGCGTGGACCTACCTGCTCCACGAGCTGTTCGCCGAGCGGATCCAGCTCTGGCTGAAGGAGCTCCGCAAGTACAACGCCGCGGTCGTCTTCGTCACCCAGAGCCTCGCCGACATCCACGCCTCCTCGAAGCGGCACGTCATCTACGAGAGCTGCCCGACGAAGATCCTCCTCCCCAACAGCGAGGCGAGCTCGGAGCAGGGGGCGGCGATCTACCGCGCGATCGGGCTCAACGAGCGCGAGATCGAGATCGTCTCCCAGGGGGCGAAGAAGCGCGACTACTACTACACCTCGCCGCTCGGCAACCGGCTGATGGACCTCACCCTCGGGCCGCTGGCGCTCGCCTTCGTCGGCGCCACCGGCCGCGAGGACCTGCGGACCATTCGCGAATTGCGCTCGCTCTACGGGCCGGAGTGGCCGAGGGCCTGGGTCCGGCAGCGGGGTCTCGACCGCTGGGCCGACCGGCTGACCGCGCGGTGGGCCGAGCGAACCGCCGCGGAGAACGAAAGGAGCCTCGCATGCGTCGGATGAAGCAAACCCTCGCCGCCGCGCTGTGCCTGACCGTCCTGACGAGCCTCGCCGCGCCGCGAAAGGCCGAGGCGCAGTTCGCGGTCTTCGACGCGGTCAACTGGGTCGAAAACGCCCTGCAGGTGATCCAGCAGGCCTACGAGATCTACCAGCGCTACCAGCAGCTCTACAACGACTACCAGCG
>CAZKYO010000119.1:0-1311 GCA_964557115.1 uncultured Gemmatimonadaceae bacterium | reverse complement strand
GGCCGGATCGTCCGCCTCCCGGCGCGGATCGGCGATCGCCCGTTGCCGCCCGTCCGCCTGGTGGACCTGCGCTCCGAGCCGACGATCCCGGAGGCCGCGCTGCCGTGGACCGCGCCGCTCGATGACGCGGTGCGTCGGGTGCTCGGTCGCGGCGAGCAGGCGCTGCTGCTGCTCAACCGGCGGGGGTGGGCGGCCTTCGTGCAGTGCACCGGCTGCGGGCTCGCGATCGAATGTCCCGAGTGCAGCATCACGATGACGGTGCACCGCGGCCCGGATCGCCTGCGTTGCCACTACTGCGGCCGACAGGCCGCGCTCCCCGGGCACTGTCCCGAGTGCGGCGGCGAGACGGTGCGGCATCGCGGGGCGGGGACGCAGCAACTCGAGCGCCTGGTGGCCGAGCGGTTCCCGGAGGCCCGGATCGCACGCATGGATCTCGACACCACGGCGGGACGCTGGTCGCACCATCGCATCCTCGAACGCGTCGGCCGCGGCGAAGTCGACGTCCTCCTGGGCACGCAGATGATCGCGAAGGGCATCGACTTCCCCAACGTCACGCTCGTCGGCGTGGTGGACGCCGACCTCGCGCTGCACCTGCCCGATTTCCGTGCCGCCGAGCGGACCTTTCAGCTCGTGGCGCAGGTCGCCGGTCGGGCCGGCCGCGGACCCCGGGGTGGCGAGGTGATCGTCCAGACGCGACAGCCCGAGCACCCGGCGCTGCGCTTCGCGGCGGCACACGACGCCCCGGGGTTCCTGGGCGGTGAGCTCGAGGTGCGCCGCGCGCCGACCTACCCGCCCTGGACGGCGCTGGCCCGCGTGATCGGTGCCGGCCCGGACGCCGCGGAGGTCGAGGCCAGGCTGCGTGGCCTCGCCGACTGGAGCGAGCGCGCCATCGCGCGCGGCGGTCGCGCGCTCGTGGTGCTCGGTCCGGCGCCATGTCCGATCGAGCGGATCCGCGGTGAATGGCGCGCCCATCTGCTCGTGAAGGGCGACGAGCGCGACCTCGGTGCATGGGTGCGGACGGTCGGACCGCGGATCGCCGCGAGGCGCGGGCAGGTCCGCCTCACCCTCGATCGCGATCCGGTGAGCCTCCTGTAGCGCGACGGGCGAGGAGCGAGGGACCGCGACTCGGGCCACCTCGCGGCCCGGCCGATCCCGCAGTAGCTTCGTTGCGCACTTCGCACTTCGCACTTCGCACTTCGCCCTTCGCCCGTCGCCCGTCGCCCGTCGCCCGTCGCCTGTCGCCTGTCGCCCCATTCCTCGAGGCTGCCATGAAGAAGCTGCTGACCGAATTCGTCGGGACCTACTTCCTCG
>CAZKYO010000118.1:0-1315 GCA_964557115.1 uncultured Gemmatimonadaceae bacterium | reverse complement strand
GCGGCGCTCGGGGCGGTCTACGCGGGGGCGACCGTCGGCGCCTGGTACCCGATCACCCCGTCGACCTCGATGATGGAGGCGTTCACCGGCTTCTGCCGCCAGTTCCGGGTCGACCCGGCGACCGGCGAGCATCGCTACGCGATCCTGCAGGCGGAGGACGAGCTGGCCGCCGCGGGAATCGTGATCGGGGCGGGGTGGGCCGGGGCGCGGTCGTTCACGAACACGTCGGGGCCGGGCATCTCGCTGATGCAGGAGTTCATCGGGCTCGCCTACTACACCGAGATCCCGTCGGTCTTCTTCGACATCCAGCGCTGCGGCCCCTCGACCGGGATGCCGACCCGCACGCAGCAGGGCGACCTGATGATGCTGGCGTACGCCTCGCACGGCGACACGCGGCACCCGGTGCTCTATCCCGCCAACCCGGCCGAGTGCTTCGCGATGGCGGTGGCGGCGTTCGACCTCGCCGAGCGGTTCCAGACGCCGGTGTTCGTGGCGAGCGACCTCGACATCGGCATGAACGACTGGATGATCCCGCGACTGGCCTGGGACGACGCCTACCGCCCCGACCGCGGCAAGGTGCTCGACGCCGGGGCCCTGGCCGCGCTGCCGCGGTTCTCGCGCTACCTCGACGTCGATGGCGACGGGATCGCGGCCCGGACGCTGCCGGGCGTGGGGGCCAAGGGCGCCTACTTCGTGCGCGGCTCGGGGCACGACAAGCACGCCGGCTACACCGAGGACGCCGCGGCGTACCAGGAGGTGGTGGACCGGATCAAGCGCAAGGTGGACGGCGCCGCGACCGCGGTGCCGGCGCCCTGGTTCGACCGCGAGGAGGGGGCGACGATCGGGCTGGTCACGATCGGCGGCTGCGACGGCGCGGTGCGCGAGGCGGCGGCGGCGCTCCGGGCGCGCGGCATCCGGCTCGACGTGATGCGGGTGCGCGGCTTCCCGTTCCACCCCGACATCGCCGACTTCCTGGCCGAGCACGAGCAGCTGTTCGTCATCGAGCAGAACCGCGACGCCCAGCTCCGGGCGCTCTTCGCGATCGAGCTCGGGATCCCGCGCGACCGGATGACGCCGGTGCTCGACTACGGCGGCCTGCCGCTCTCCGCCGAGGTCGTGGTCGAGGCGGTGGCGCGCGCGGCCGAGGGGGTGCCCGCATGAGCTCGATCGCCAAGCCGCCGGTCTTCCATCCCAGCGCGCGGACCAACGCGCTCGGGCTGCGCCTGCGCGACTACGAGGGCGGCATGTCGACCCTCTGCGCCGGGTGCGGCCACGACTCGGTGACCGCGGCGCTGATCCAGGCGGCGTGGGAACT
>CAZKYO010000117.1:0-1338 GCA_964557115.1 uncultured Gemmatimonadaceae bacterium | reverse complement strand
TGCAGGGGCAGTCGGGGTCGAATAGATCTGTCAGTCCGTCGCCATCGTCGTCTATTCCGTTGTTACAGATTTCGATGCCGTCGGCCACCAACGTAATGTACTGGCATTTCTCGCTCGCGCAATGGGCGTTTGATGCCGTCAGGCACACTTGCAGGTACTGCTGACCGGACGTGTCGAAGGTATCCAGCGAGGCGGGGGAGGAAAACAACAGCACACCCGCGCCGTCCCGGATTGTCCACTGCAGCACCTCGGCGTTGGCCGACTGGTCGGCAAGCGCCAGCAGGCTGTCAGCCGTCAGTTCATACGAAAAGTCCGCCGATACGGGACAGTACACCCTGATAATAATACTGAAGGTGTCGTGCTCGCATTCGGGTTGAGGGCTGAGGGCGACCAATTGAAGCAGGTGCGCGCCCGTGTCGGGAAATGTAAAAACCGTATCGACGGCGGCCGATACGGACGCGCCGTCGAGCAGCCAGCGATAGCCGGCGGCGTGCTGCGAGAGGTTCTGCACGGCTACCTGTCCGCCGGCCGGTACGCTGTCGCCGCTCGCCGCGAACAGGGCCGTTACGGGCTGGGGGCAGGGCGGCAGGCAAGCCCTGGAACTCAGCAGCGGCGCGCGGAAGGTCTCCAGAAAAAAACGCATGCGAGCTTTCTGGCCTGCGGTGAAGCGATCGTAGCACTCGTAGGCCGAATAATCCATATAGTTGCGGTGCATATCGTCCTGGTCGCCGAGCCCTCCGAGAGCGAGGCTACGGAAGGGGTTCTGGGCGCTGGGGTCGTCGGCATCGGTGTGGCAGGAGTTGTAGGCGCCGGCGCAGGGCAGTGGGGCCACGGAGTTGTCCGGCGGAGTGTCGCATACCCGGTCGCCGTCCTGCAGACAATTGTCGTTTTTGCAGCCGCCCTGGAAGGTGTGGCGCAGGTTGAGGTAGTGGCCCATTTCATGCGCCAGCACTACGCCGTCGCGTGGAGTAGTACCGAAATAGGCTGCCCGCATCACGATGGCGTCATACGGCGCGCCGTGGGCAAGCCCATAGGTAGCAAAGCCGGCGGTGTTGCAGTCGCCACCGGCGCACACCTCGCGCACGAGAATAATGCGGATGTAGTTTTTAGTGTCCCAGGTGCACAGGTCGTACAAGTTGCCCGGCACGGGTGCGGACATGTCGGTGAGGGGCGACTGGTGGCGCACGATGCCGCTGAACGCATTGCCTTGCATATCCCGTTTGGCTAAGCAAAATTCGATCTCCACGTCGATGCCGGTAGCGGGATTGTAGTAGTTGCGGTTGCGGAAGGCGTCGTTGAGGTATTCGAGGCCTTTGAGTACCTGGACATCGGAGATGT
>CAZKYO010000116.1:0-1340 GCA_964557115.1 uncultured Gemmatimonadaceae bacterium | reverse complement strand
TCGTTGCTGAGGTCGTAGCGCTGATAGTCGGCCCCCTCGATCGGCAGCGGCTCGACCTCCCGTCCGGGATGGAATCGGACCAGGTGCCCGACCGATGCATCGAGGCCGGGCGCGTAGACGAGCGTCCCGTTGGCGGCAATGTCGAACTGGCCCTCGCCCAGCGCCTCGCGACGAACGCCGGCGAGCAGTCGGACCGGTGCGCCGGCCAGGTGCCGCTCCTTGTCGTACCGGGCGCCGACCAGGTTGCCGTCGGTCGCCAGCCAGACGAGATAGCGTCCCTCGACCACCCTGAAGGCACTGCCACTGGCGGGCGCTCCCGCCGAGCCGTCGGGACGGGCGATGCGGATGGTGATGAACGTGCCGGATGCCGGATCCATCGCCTGCCCGATGCCGTTGAACGAGCAGAGCACCTCGCGGGTCTCGGGCACCCAGATCCCGAACGTGCAACGCGCGATCGGTGTCGACTTGATGCTGCCGGTGCCCTGGTCGAACTGGTTGAAGCGATAGCCGTCGTTGTCGACCGTGACGAACTGGTTCGGGGAAGACCAGTCGATCATGGTGCCGCTGATCGCCATCATCAGCAGGCGCGGGTCGCCGCCGGCGACCGGCGAGGCCATCATGCGATCGCCGTTGAAGTAGCCGACCTGGCTGCCGTCGGGCGACACCCTCGGCCCGGTCGCGCCTTCGGTGGCGGGGAGCTCGCGCGCCTCGGTGGTGCGGAGGCTCCGGTACCAGAGCGAGGTGGAATCGCCCCGCGTGGCGGTGTAGACCACGAAGGCGGCGTCGGGCGAGACGGCGAGGTTGCGCACCGAGGCGCCGTAGGGCCCGATCCGCGAGCTGCCGCCGACGAAGCTCATCCGGGCGCTGTCCGGGAGGCCGACATCGTAGACCGACGGGCCGGTGGAGGCTGGCGTCCGCAGCAGCGCCCAGGCCGCGAGGGCCGCGAGGGCGAGGGTCGCGGCACCGAGTGCCATGCTGACGCGGCGGTACGGACCGGGCGAGACGCTGGCGACCGGGCGACGCGTGGTCGTGCGCAGGCCGGTCGCCTGCCCGGCGAGGGCGTTCGCGAACTCCGCTGCACTCGCGAAGCGGTCGACGGGCAGCTTGGAGAGCGCCGTGAGCACCGCGTCCTCGACCGCTTCGGGAACGGTGTCGCGGGTCGCCGAGGGCGGCGTGGGCCGCTCGGTCATCACCTTGGCGACGATCGCCTGCGCCGACGGTCCGCTGAATGGCGGCTCGCCGGTGAGCATCTCGTAGGCGACGCAGCCGAGGGCATAGACGTCGGTGCGGGCGTCGAGGTCGCGCTCGCCCATCGCCTGCTCGGGACTCATGTAGTGCGG
>CAZKYO010000115.1:0-1348 GCA_964557115.1 uncultured Gemmatimonadaceae bacterium | reverse complement strand
CTTACCACACCCGTTCCAAATTTTCGTTCTCGCCCACCTTGCGCCCGACCTTCGCCATATCGAGCCACTCGCCGTGGATTTTCACTCGCACCACATCGGCGGTAAAGTCCGTGACGGTCATGCCGTTGTTATTGAAAAGATACGAACCGACGGCATAAATATCCGCCGGGACTCCCAGCTTTTCGAACTTGCGAATCTTTTCAGGATTAAAACCACCCGAGACCACGATCTTGACACTCTGACAAAACTCCTTCGCCGCTTCTTTCCAAGACTTGGGCAGGTCCCAACGTTCCCAGGCTGTATCCAACCCCGAGCGGACGTTGAACACCAGCCGCGGGTTCACACCCAGGTCGAGTGCGGGTTCTCCCAGCGGCGGAACAGACACATCGCGCAGGCTTCCGCCTGTGTCAAGACGCACACCGTACAACTTGTATTTTTCGGCTTCTTCTTTGCTACCGCCATCCATCAATTCGCGGTATTTCGTGAACATGCCGTCCAACACGCGCAGCGAGTCACGTACTGAGTCATTGTTGAAATCCACCAGCGCAATGCGGGGAATGCGGGCTGGCAGGATGTGCGCAAATTGCATCATTGCCTCTGCAGTATCGCCAAGGAAGGAGGCAATCGCAGCATGGGCAACCGTCCCGCCGCCAGCGCCACCCCACCAATCTCCCTGGGCATCTGTCGAGACAAAAGCGCCCAATTCCTGCGCGTGATCCTTGTTGAAGCGCAGGAGAGCAATATTGTAGGCATATCCATCCGCCGCCTGCACTTCATGCACATCGAACCGCGCCGGGAAGAACAATACCGGCTTACCCTTCGCAGCGACCAATGTCTCATACACATTTGTGGCTACCCGGCTGGAACGGGTGAGGATGCCCAGGGTCGGAGTTTCAAGCAATGCAAAGTCGCGGTACCGCCCGCGGACTTTGATGACGGGTTGGATCTTCGTCGGGTCGCCGTCATACTTGACCGTCGTCCCGTCGTGTACCGCCCATACCTCTATCCTGTCGGATGTATCAACAAAAGACTCCCCATCAAAATAGCCTGTGCAATGCTTGAGCATCGCCAGGGATTTATCCACACCGACAACAGTGGTCTTGCCTGTGCGGCGAGTGAACCACTGCATCTCCACTTCGATGTCCCCCACGGCGATCTGCTCCGGCGACATATCATCCGGCAGGTTGTGATGATCTCCCGAATAAACGTAGCCCCCTTTTGAGAGCGCTGTCAACATACGGTTGATGTTCTCGAAATATTTATCCGAATACCAGCCGCGCCGCATACGGTCGATGTCTAATTTAAAAGTTTCGTTCGTCAGTCGTTTACCGTCAAAAATGGACATGGG
>CAZKYO010000114.1:0-1378 GCA_964557115.1 uncultured Gemmatimonadaceae bacterium | reverse complement strand
TGTACGGTATCATGACATCCGTTACAGGTTGTGTCAGGACATACGTTACAGGTGGATGGTATACTGTGGTTCTTATCAGCGGAGGAGCCAAGTATGCCGTGGAAGGTGCACAGTGTGGTGGATGAGCGAATACGGTTCGTGATTGAAGCGAATCAGGAGAGTCGGTCGATGGCGGCATTGTGCCGTGAGTTTGGGGTCAGTCGGCCGACGGGGTATCGGTGGTTGTCTCGGTATCGGGAGTCTGGTCGGGTAGCTGACCTTCGGGAGTTGTCGCGTCGTCCGAGTCACAGTCCGCGGCAGACCAGATCGGAGATCGTTGACCGGGTGGTCAGTCTGCGGATGGCGCATGGGTGGGGAGCCCGTAAGCTTCAGGTGCTGTTACTGGCCGAAGGGATCGTGATCAGCGAGAGTACGATCAACCGGATATTGAAGTCTCACGGATTGCACTGGGAGTCGGAGATCACCGGTCGGGCGACCATACGCTTTGAGCGTGCTTCGGCCAACGAACTTTGGCAGATGGATTTCAAGGGGCTCAGTCAGGCGATTATCGGGCGGTGTTGTCCGTTGTCGATTCTCGATGATCACAGTCGGTTTGCCGTTGGTCTGCATGCGCTGACCGATCAGCAGGCGAATTCGGTACATCAAGCACTGGTGCATACGTTTGAGCGGTATGGCGTCCCGCAGGCGATACTGGTCGATCATGGGACGCCGTGGTACGGTTCGAGTGGGCACGGATTGACCTGGCTTGGGGTGGCCTTGATCAAACAAGGGGTACACCTGTACTTTAGCGGTGTCCGTCATCCCCAGACACAAGGGAAAGTGGAACGGTTTCACCGCACCCTGGGAGAACGTCTTCGCCATCGCGGATACCCACACCATCTACACGAGTGGCAACAGACGTTTGATGACTTTGTTGATGAATACAATCATATCCGCCCCCACCAAGCCCTTCAGATGGCCGTGCCAGCTTCCCGGTATCAACCCAGCTCCCGATCATACCAACCACACCCGCGCGAGTGGGAGTATCCACAGGGAGCCGTGGTCAAACGACTCAACCGTGCCGGCTTGTTAGCCTGGCACTCACGCTACTACTTCGTCAGCGAGGCGTTGGCCAGTGAGCACGTCGAAATCAACCACACCTCCAGCCACCTCCTCATCCGATATCGGCACCTGTGGATACGCGATATCGACCTCACCACCGGCCTTTCAGAATCGCTGTTGGACAACAATACAATCATCAACCTGTAACGGATGTCATGACACAACCTGTAACATATGTCTTGACACTGTACACCCAAGAGGGACCCACCCTACAACTCGCGAGTGTGACAACGATTGACGTCGTCGCCCTTGTTCCTATATTCCCCCCATGAAACCC
>CAZKYO010000113.1:0-1546 GCA_964557115.1 uncultured Gemmatimonadaceae bacterium | reverse complement strand
GGGTGTATTATTACCAACGATGACTGCTAGGGTGCCCCCCTCACCCTAGCAGTCATCATTTAATCTACCAAACAAAAGAGGGTTTGAAGGTAATGACACAACGGTTATGGCGCAAGTACCGAACTACCCCTCGTCATTCTCCGCTTGTATATTGATAAACCCGCACATTGTTGTCCCTGTCCTCGAAGACCAGTTTATAAGCTTCTGGCGAGCCGCCAAGCTCCACAGCTGTCCGTTTCACGTCAACGCTCAAATCTGCGGATCTCGGCGATTGCAGAGGCGGCGCAATGATGATGTAATCGATACCCTGGTTATCCAGATACTTTTGTAGTTCCTGTCCGTTCTTTGGGAAGTTGATCGTCTGCCGCTTTACATGCACATATGCCGGGACGGGTTCGTTAACCATAACGATTGCATCCGTCGGGGTGTTCTCTGCAATCCAGTTTGCGCCAATTGATAAATCAGTCATCTGTTCGCGGACGGGATTGCGCCAGTCTTGCAGGTTGCGGGCAATAAGTAGTAACGCAATGGCGAAAGCCAACCCTGTTTCAATACGCCTGTTGCTCATTGCCAGTTGTTTTATTCCACTCAGAAAGTAAAAATAGAGAAACGGCAAGATTGGAATCAAGAAACGAGCTTTGACGCTTCCCACCTGCGGATTCCAAAAGGCGAGGATACCCGCCATGTAAACGACAAAATAAACATGCATCCATTCAAGTTTGGGTTGGAGCGTGAATATCCCGAGCGCCAGAAGCAGGAGAATGCCGACGTTCAACAGGATGAACATCCAGCCAAAGGTCACGTCGAGTCGTGTGCCAAATATGGGAAGCAACGCGCCCGCGAATACCTGGTCATAATAACCGGATGTATTCGCCCAAACCTGACCAGCCTTCTCCATCACTGATCCACTTAGAACCTGCGCCTCATACCCGGATGAGAAGACTGTCCCGCCGTTGCGGAGGTTGATCCAACTCTGGAGCAGGAATCCAATTAAGAAAAAACAAGCCGCCACTCCCATTTCTCTGAAGCGGCGGGAGAGTAATAAGACGACGAGTAACGAGAAGGTGAGCGAGATGCCGATGGTGCGAACTTGCTGCGTGTAAAACGCGAGAATTGTGGCGAGGATAAGCCAGCCAAGTTTCTTTCCGTCCGTTTTATCGAAAGAAAGCAATGCTAGAGAAGAGAAAAACAGGTACGCCGACTCGGACATTGTCGTGACGGATGTGCCGATCAAGAGTGGATTCAACGCCACAAAAGCTGTGAGGATTTCAAGATAGGGAGAACCTAATCGTTTAGAGAAAAGTTTACACAAAAAGAAAATCGACGCCAGCCAAAGCACAAGCGAAACGACCTTGAGCGCATCATAATTTTTTGGGAAGACCAATGTGAACGGTGCAAGCACAAGCGGCCAGCCCGGCGGAAAATTCCGCTCGACCTGCGGACGTGGGAAGTTGACCAGCTCATAACCCTGTCCGCTCGCGAGGCTTTCGGCGAGGATGATGTATTTGGCATCGTCGTACGAAGTGCCGATTTGAAGGGAATTGAA
>CAZKYO010000112.1:0-1564 GCA_964557115.1 uncultured Gemmatimonadaceae bacterium | reverse complement strand
GCCGTGCAGCTTCGAATCAGCGGTCCCGCGATCGACAGCGTCAAGGCCGCGTCGCCGTACAACGGCTTCGGGCAGGCGAGCGGATCATCGGCGGACGTGGTCCTCACGGGGACGATCCAGACCGGCACCGTGGCCCATTTTCGAGTGGGCGACGTGAATCGGGCGGGACAGTACTCGGTCACCGTGACCGCCGCCGCCCAGCGGGGCAGCTACGCCCTGCGCTCCACCGGCGGATACCGGACCAGCGTGGTCCACTGACCTCCGCGACTACCGCCGGGCGAGCGTGACGATCAGCGGTCGGTGGTCCGAACCGAGGTCGGGCCCGACCTCGTGCTGCAACGTCCGCCACCCGTCGTCGTGGAGCACGTGGTCGATCCGCAGGCCATACCAGCGCGAGTGCCAGGTGTACCCGGTGCCGCGTCCGACCTCTTCGAAGGTGTCGCGCCAGGCGCCCCAGTCCGCCCGGAACCGCGAAGATTCAACCACCAGGTTGAAGTCCCCTACCACCAGCGCGGGCCGCGCGACCATCGCGCGGAACCAGCCGCTCGCGTGGCGCGAGCCGGCGATGCGCTTGGAGCGGCGCGCCTCCATCGAGTCGGCCTGACCCATCAGTTCCGACAGGTCGAGGAATTCCTCGAGCTCGTTGCGAACGCTGCGCAGGTGCACGATTCCCACCGGGCCGATCTCGCTCCCCGGCAGGTCGAGCCTGGCGATGGTGCCGCTCCACCCGATCACGCGCGGATCGCGTGGGGCCGACTCCAGACGTGGCGGCCCGCCGAGGCGCGACCACACGCAGACCTCGCCGGCCGCGACCTGCTGGTAGCCATCGAGGGACAATCGAGCCGCGGGCTGCGGGCATTCGACGACCACCAGCAGGTCGGCATCGCGGGCGTGGGCGAGTCTCAGGACTGCCTCCACCGGAGCGCGTCGGGTCGCGGCGTTCAGGGAGATGACGCGCAGCGCCCCATCGGGTGCTGGATCGGCAGGGACGCGATGGTAGCGCACGCCGACCAGCCCGTAGCCCGCGATGGCCAGGGTGGCCAGCCCCGAGAGGACGCGGCGGCCCCACGCGCCCCCCGAGCAGAGCGGCACGAGCGGCAGGACGAGCCATGGCCAGCGCGGGCCATAGCCGAGCGGCAAGAGTGGCCACCAGCGATCCACTCCGATCCAGAGCACCATCGCGGCCAGCCCGCCGAGGACGAGCGGTCCCCAGCACAGCAGCGACCCGAGCCTAGCGGGACGCCGTCGCGCGGGCACGGAAGGGCCAGTAGCCGAGTCCGACGAGGAAGCCGCTGCCCCATGACAGGTGGATCAGCAGGAAGACGAGCGGGAAGAGCGCCAGGTGGCGCCATCCCGTACGCGACGCGAGCATCACGCTCGCGGCGAGGTTGGCCGATCCATACGCGACCAAGTGCAGCGCGCCAAGCCATCCCAGCCAGTGCACCAGGAGCGGAGTCGCCAGCAGCGAGACGACGAACGCCGGCGCCACCAACTGTCGCCAGCGCACCGAGCCGGGATGCTCGACAAGTGTCCGCACCTTCCAGAACCCGTAGCGGAAGTACTG
>CAZKYO010000111.1:0-1588 GCA_964557115.1 uncultured Gemmatimonadaceae bacterium | reverse complement strand
TCTCGCTGCGAAAGCCGAGCAGCTGACCAGAGCCTGCGCCCGCCGAGGGCTCCCCGGCGTGGCCGGGCGCGGCCGCATGACCATGCGCAATGCGCAACCGCAGCAGAGGATCCGTCGTGCTGCCGGGTACGGCGTGTCCCTCTGGGTCAGTTGACCGCCGTCAGGGCTTGGTCGCAGACTGGTGCGCGATGCCGGCATTCCCCCGCGCGCCCGAGGTGTTCCCGCCGATCGTGCCGGCGACGCGCGCGGGCGGTGACCTGCCGATGTTTGCGTTCCGACGCCGGGGGTCGGTGGTTGCGTGGTCGCAACCCGATGGCTTCGCGGCGCGGGAAGAGGTGCGGTTGGTGCGACTCGAGTGGGCCGACGGCGAGCACCTTTCTGTGAACGTGTACTACGTCTGGGAGCCGGACGAGGAGGCCCGGCGCGCGAAGGTCGAAGCGGCTGTGCAAGCGCAAGCCCAGCGGCTGCGCGAAGCGCCGGAGAAGATGGCGCGGTCGAACATGCCGTTGCAGGATTACGTCGTCGAGCTCGACGAGTGGCTCGAGATGCCCGCCGAAGACGGCCCCGCGCGCGTCCTTCGCTATCGCGCCGCATTCACCGACAAGCAGCGGGGCCGCGTGGGGCGCCACCTCGAGTTCGCGTACTTTGCCCGCGAGGTGCCGCCAGGCGTCGCCGTCGTGGCCGAGCTGGAAAGCCGGCGCAGGGGTCGCGCCGCCGTCCCGGCCACCGAGTTGCTCGCGCGTTGGCGTCGGTGCTTGGTCGCGCGTGGTCCAACGGTGCAGGGCCCGGACCTCGCGTGCTGGCTGGACGTCTTCGGCTTCGTCACGGAAGACGCGCACAAGGTCGTGGTGGACTGCATCTCGGGATGGGAAACCCCGCTGGAGCCGGGGGAGTTCCGCTTCGGCGAGGACGTTCGCGCGTGGATCTTGCCGCCGGTCGATCGCAGCCGGTTCGATCTCGACTTCGAGATGCGCGAGACGATGCGCCAGGTCAAGTGCGACGTCGGCGAGAGCCCGAGCATCTCGGTCACGAGCCGTGATGTGCCGGTCACCGGGCTCGAGCTGCCGGTGTTCGCGAGCTACGAGGTCGAAGCGGTCCCCGGGCCGCTGCCCGACGAGCCGTGGGACGACGAGTACGAGCATCAGCCGTTCGATGCACTCGGTCGTCCGGCCAACTGGAACCCCGGACGCCGGATCCGGACCGTCTTCATTCTGCTCGACGACGACACGGTCGTCGGGCTGCGCATGGACATCGGCGGGCGGTTGTACGACCGAATCGAGGCGTTCTGGGCCGCGGTCTGTGCACGCTGCTGGCTGTGGCGGGAGGATCGGTGAAGTCGTACTTCCTACTCGCGCGCTCGGGCCCGAACACGATCGACCTGCGCGTCGTGCCGGTGATCATCATCCCGGGCATCATGGGGTCGCGCTTGCGGATGGCCGACGCGGATGCGCCCACTTGGGACGTGGACTCGATCGACGACGAGAAGTCCGCTTTCCTGGCTCCGCCGACAACGCCCGCCGACTGCACCGCTCTGCCCCACTGCCCAAGCAGCAGGACACGTCGACGCAAGAGCAGCGAGATGCGCACT
>CAZKYO010000110.1:0-1631 GCA_964557115.1 uncultured Gemmatimonadaceae bacterium | reverse complement strand
TGGAGGACGCCGAGGAGGAGCTGGTCGAGATCATCGAGAACCGGCAGCCGTCGCGCTTCGTCGTCGAGGGCGGCCGGCTCACCGGGATGGAGTTCGACGTCCTGGAGTGGGCCGAGGACGAGACCGGCCGGCAGCGCAGCACGACGGTGCGGCAGGAGGTGATCCCCTGCGACGCCGTGGTGCTGGCGATCGGCCAGGACAACGCCTTCCCGTGGATCGAGCGCGACATCGGGATCGAGTTCGGGAAGTGGGACATGCCGGTGGTGGACCGCGCCACCTTCCAGTGCACCCGGGCGGGGGTCTTCTTCGGCGGCGACGCGGCCTGGGGTCCCGAGAACATCATCTGGGCGGTGGCCCACGGGCACCAGGCGGCGATCTCGATCCACGCGCACTGCGAGGGACGCGACATCACCGACCGGCCGCCCGACGGGATGACGCTGGTGAGCGCCAAGGTCGGCATGCACAGCTGGGCGTACGACAACGACTACGACCCGGTGCACCGCCAGAAGATGGTCCACGAGGACCTGGCGACCCGCTTCCGCGACATCGGCGTCGAGGTGGAGCTCGGCTTCACCCCCGAGCAGGCGGCGGCGGAGGTGCAGCGCTGCCTCAACTGCGACATCCAGACCCACTTCACGGCGCCGCTCTGCATCGAGTGCGACGCGTGCGTGGACGTCTGCCCGACCCGCTGCCTCACGATCACGACCAACGGCTCGCCGGTCGACGAGCTGCGCGGGAGGCTCTCCGCGCCGGCGCTCAATGCCAGCCAGGAGATCTACGTCTCCGACGCGCTGCCGCAGACCCGCCGGGTGATGGTCAAGGACGAGGACGTCTGCGTGCACTGCGGCCTCTGCGCCGAGCGGTGCCCGACGGCGGCGTGGGACATGCGCACCTTCGACCTGCTGCTCCCCTACGCGGGGCACGAGGCGGTGGCACGATGAGCGGCGTCAACGACTTCGCGTTCAAGATCGGCACGGTCAACGGCACCGGCTCGGCGAGCGCCAACGGCCTCCTGATGCAGGCGATCTTCCGGATGGGGATCCCGGTGACGGGAAAGAACGTCTTCCCGTCGAACATCCAGGGGCTGCCGACCTGGTACGAGATCCGGGTGAGCGGCGACGGCTGGACCGCGCGACCGGCGGCGCTCGACCTGGTGGTGGCCCTCAACCCGGCGACCTACGCGCAGGACGTCGCGGCGGTCCGTCCCGGCGGCTACCTGCTGTACGACTCGAGCTGGCCGCTCGACCCCGACCTGGTGCGCGAGGGGATCACCATCCTGGGCGTCCCGTTCGGCGCGATGTGCGTCGAGGCGTTCGAGGGCGACCGCGACCGGACGCTGCTCCGCAACATCGTGTACGCCGGGACGCTCGCCGCGCTGCTCGACATCGACATGGACGTGGTGGCCGGGATGCTGGACGAGAAGTTCGCCAAGAAGAAGCGGCTCCTCGACGCCAACCACACCGCCATCCGGCTCGGCTCCGAGTACGCGAAGGCGCATTTCACCTGCCCGCTGCCGTTCCACCTCAAGCGGCTCGACCGGACCGGCGGCCACGTCCTGATGGACGGCAACACCGCCGCGGCGCTCGGGGCGGTCTACGCGGGGGCGACCGTCGGCGCCTGGTACCCGATCA
>CAZKYO010000109.1:0-1668 GCA_964557115.1 uncultured Gemmatimonadaceae bacterium | reverse complement strand
GCCGATGGGGTCGAGTCGTGGGCGTTGGCGTGGGCCAACCGTCGCCTGGCGGCCAAGCGGGAGCGGAACTTCGCCGAGGCCGACCGGATCCGGGACCTGCTCACCGCGGCCGGCTGGGAGGTCCGCGACCGGCGCGACGGGACCGCCGAGGTCGCGCGAAGGTAGCCGGCCTACTTCAGCAACGAGGGGCCGGGAGCCGAACACCGACGATACAAAATCGGTCTTCGGCCCCCGGCCCCTCGTCGCTGTAGCCTACTGGCCTCCCAGTCTCCGCTGCATCTGCATCGCCTGGCGGTTGCCGGGTTCGAGCTCCAACCACTTGGCGATCGTCGCCCGGGCCTGAGCGGTGTCGCCCGTGGCCGCGTAGGCCATCCCCAACCGGCCGAGGGCCGGGCCCGAGCCGGGCAGCAGCTCCACGTTGAGTCGGTGCAGGGCGAGGCCGTCGGCGCCCTTGCCGAGCCCGGCAACCCGGTCGGCGGCATCGGCCAGGGGGCCGTCGCCGAAATCGTAGGCATTGCGGCCGTAGAACTGGCCCCGGAGGGCCCGGTACTGGGCCACGGCCGAGTCGAGGCCGGCGCGCTGGTAGGTGGCCACGACCACGTCCTCGATCGGCCGGGGGATCGGGACACCGTGGTGGCAGGTGGCACAGGTGACCCCGAGGGGCGGGTCGACCCGGCCGGGGAGGGCGGCGAGGTGGTCGCGATTGATCGCGTGAACCATGGCGATCATTGCCCGGGCCTTCTGCTTCTGGACCTTGTCGTCGGAGACGAAGTCGTAGTCGGCCAGCGACTGCCCCTCCTCCCCCTTGTGGCAGTAGGTGCAGCGGACTCCCAGGGCCCGGGTGAAGGAGCGCATGGTGTCGACCAGGGCCCGGACGGCGATCGACTCCGGGAGCTCCTGGACGTTCTTGAGGGACTGGGGCGGGAACTGGGCGGCCAGCGGGGCCGCCGGGAGGGCAACCAGCAGGGCCAGGAGGGGGGTGGCGCGGGGCATCGGGGCTCCGGTTGGGGATGCCCCGGAAAGTAGCGCCCGGCTTGGCCCGCAATGGTATGTCGTTGGTAAGGTTGGCCCGGTTGACGCTCCCTTGCTTCCCAAGTATCCTTGGGGTCTGCCGGGGAACCGGGCTTTTTGGCTGACGTAGCTCAGCTGGTAGAGCACCCGCCTTGTAAGCGGGAGGTCGTGGGTTCGAGACCCACCGTCAGCTCCAGCGACCTGGGCGTCGGTCAGGGTGAGCCGGGGAAGGGCAGGCCACGGTGGGGTGGCCGAGTGGCTAATGGCAGCAGACTGTAAATCTGCCGGGTTTACGCCCTACGTAGGTTCGAATCCTACCCCCACCACTCGTTGGCGCGGGACGCGACCGTTGCGGGTGTAGCTCAGTTGGTAGAGCATCAGCCTTCCAAGCTGAGGGTCGCGGGTTCGAGTCCCGTCGCCCGCTTGCTCGCGTAGCTCAGTCGGTAGAGCGCATCCTTGGTAAGGATGAGGTCACCGGTTCAATCCCGGTCGCGAGCTCTGTGGGGCAGGACAATCGAGGCCGGCGACGCCGGGCGGGCGGGAAGGTTCCCGCGCCCGGCGTTCGCATCGGATGGAGTGGCCGCGTCGCGAACGGCGCCGCGGCGGATGAACGAACCAGAACGAGGAACGTCGAGATGGCCAAGGCAAAGTTCGAGC
>CAZKYO010000108.1:0-1743 GCA_964557115.1 uncultured Gemmatimonadaceae bacterium | reverse complement strand
ATCGGGATCACGTGAGCGGAGAAATCCCCGCCCACCTCTGATTCCTCGGAAAACGCCGGGATGTCCCTTGGGCATCCCCGTCTCGGCCTCCGGGCCGGACGAGGCGCGGAGCGATACCGCGGGCAGCTGCCCGGTCCGGTCGCCCCGCTTTTTCGCTGGGAACGGAAGAGAGAGCATGGCGCGCAAGCATCCGATCGAGCTGTACCGGAACATCGGCATCATGGCCCACATCGATGCCGGCAAGACCACGACGACCGAGCGCATCCTCTACTACACGGGGAAGTCGCACAAGATCGGCGAGGTCCATGACGGTGCGGCCACCATGGACTGGATGGAGCAGGAGCAGGAGCGGGGGATCACGATCACCTCGGCCGCGACGACCTGCTTCTGGATGCGCCATGGCGAGTCCGACGACCAGGGGAGCGGGCCGGAGTACCGGATCAACATCATCGACACGCCGGGCCACGTCGACTTCACCGTCGAGGTGGAGCGCTCGCTGCGCGTGCTCGACGGCGCCGTCGCGCTGCTCGACTCGGTGGCCGGCGTCGAGCCGCAGACCGAGACGGTCTGGAAGCAGGCCGACCGGTACCGCGTGCCGCGGATGATCTTCTCGAACAAGATGGACCGCGTCGGCGCCAACTTCGAGCGCTGCGTCGCGATGATCCAGGACCGGCTCAGCCGCAAGGCGCTGCCGATCCAGCTGCCGGTGGGCAGCGGCGAGACGTTCACCGGGCACATCGACGTCGTGACCCGCCGCCAGTACATCTTCGACGACTCGACGATGGGGAAGAAGTTCCAGGTCGTCGACCCGGCGCCGGAGTTCGCCGACGCCGTCGAGCAGGCGCGCCACGAGCTGATCGAGGCGGTCGTCGAGCACGACGAGGCGCTGATGGAGAAGTACCTCGGCGGCGAGGAGCTCACGGTCGACGAGGTCCGCCTCGCGATCCGCAAGGCGACGCTGTCGCTCGACTTCGTGCCGATCCTCTGCGGCGCCTCGTTCAAGAACAAGGGCGTCCAGGCGCTGCTCGACGCGGTGATCGACTTCTTCCCGAGCCCGCTGGACGTGCCGGCGATCGTGGGGCACGCCCCCGAGGACGAGCTGCACGTCGTCGAGCGGAAGGCGTCGGACGCCGAGCCGTTCGCGGCGCTGGCGTTCAAGGTGGCGACCGACCCGTTCGTCGGCCGGCTGACCTTCTTCCGCGTCTACTCGGGCAAGCTCACCGCGGGCAGCTACGTGTACAACGCGGTCAAGGACAAGAAGGAGCGGGTCGGCCGCCTGCTGCAGATGCACGCCAACAAGCGCGACGAGATCGAGGAGGTCCTCGCGGGCGACATCGGCGCGGCGATCGGGCTGAAGGACACCCGGACCGGCGACACGCTCTGCGACGAGGACCACCCGGTGATCCTCGAGGCGATGAAGTTCCCCGAGCCGGTCATCGACGTGGCGATCGAGCCGAAGTCGAAGGCCGACCAGGACAAGCTGTCGATCGCGCTGCAGAAGCTCGCCGAGGAGGACCCGACGTTCCGGGTCCGGACCGACGCGGAGACGGGCCAGACGATCATCGCCGGGATGGGCGAGCTGCACCTCGAGGTGCTGGTCGACCGGATGCGGCGCGAGTTCAAGGTCGAGGCCAACGTCGGCCGGCCGCAGGTGGCGTTCCGCGAGACGATCACCAAGCGGGTCGAGCAGGTCGAGGGGAAGTTCATCCGCCAGTCGGGCGGCAAGGGCCAGTACGGCCACGT
>CAZKYO010000107.1:0-1784 GCA_964557115.1 uncultured Gemmatimonadaceae bacterium | reverse complement strand
CGCGGTTCCTACTCCGCCTGGTGCCGGATCTTGTGGCGCTCGATCTTGAGGTCCTCGACGACGAAGTCGCGCACGGTCTTCGTCTCGCCGTCCTTCTGGTAGGTGCGCTCGCGGAAGTGACCCTTGACCTTCACGCGGTCACCCTTGCCGACCAGGCGGGAGAGGCGGTTCCAGTCGTCGCAGCGGATCCAGCGGGTGACGTCGTTGCCCTCGGCGTCCTTCTTGCTGACGGCGATCGAGAAGGTCCGGACCTCGCGCTCGGGCGTGGTGAACTCGCGCTCGACCATGTCGTCGATGATCGGGTCGTAGAACTGCTTGGTGACCTGCTTGCCGGGGATGGTGCGGGTCTCCGGGTCGTTGCCGACGTTGCCGTAGAGGGTGATCGCGGTCTTGCTGGTCATCTGCTTTCTCCTTTCGTTGTGGTTTCCGTCCAACACGGCCCGGTGGGAGCCCGGGGTGAACGAAGCCCGGCCGACAAGGCCGCGCCGCTTGACGTCAGTCGGCGCGCCGGAGGCTTGGCCTTGCGGCCGGGCGCACCGCGGGCACGGTTTACGGGACGTTGGGCGGGGACCGCGATCGAAGGAGCCGGATGACGGGACCGCCCTTCGCACTCTTGACGTCGGTGAGGGCTCGAGGACGAAGAGGCACGGGCCGCTCCAGGGTGGGTGGCTGGGCGAGCACGACGCCCCGGAGGAGACGAGGGGCTCGCGCGCAGCCCGGGTGGGCACCCTGGAGCGTGTGGCGAGAGGCGTGACAGCGGCTTCTGGCTGGCGCGGCGCTCGCCTGCCCGGGCATCGGTAGCAGGCTTGCCTCCCCGGCAGGCAGGTCACGAATCGGGGCTCGATCTCGGCGCGAGGCTCTGGTCCTGCGCTCTCCCGAATGCGAGGTCCTGCCTTCAGCCGTCAGCTCGATGCCGAGGGCAGCCACCGGTTCGCTGCGCCGCCTGGACACCGCTGCTTCCTCGAACGCCCGGCAAGGGCGACCCCGTGAAGGTGGAGGGTGAGAGCGCGCCTGCCGCTTCCAGGCGAGGCGACGTGCGGTCTTTGGCTCGAGGACGTGGCTCGATCGCGTTCGGCACCGGGCGGAGTAGGACTGCGGGGCTTCAGGGACCGTCGGCCTGCTCCGGCGGCCGGTAGTACGCGCTGGAGGGATCCCGGAAGTCGTTCCAGGAGATCGCGCCGCAGGCGCTGCAGTAGCCGGCGCCCCACCGCGTGAAATGGGAGAGGGGACTCAGGGGACCCACCCCCGGCACGTCGACAACCGTGAGGCCGTAGCAGTGCCGGCCGGCCGCCTCCTGCGTCTCGAAGGCCGCGGCCACCCTGGGGTCGCTCCAGCCGTGCCAGCCAGGCCCGCCCCAGCACCCGCCGCTCTGCTGACCGCAGTGCGGGCAGCGCCCGGCCAACCGCCGGCGGTCGATCTCGAGGAAGCCGGGCGGCGGGAGGAGCTTCGGACCGCGCCGGTCTGAGGCGACGCCCTTCGGGGCGAGGGAGAACGGCGGGCGCGGATAGTCGAGACGCCAGCCGGGGACCAGCGGGTTCCACTGCCAGGCGCCGCCAAGCACTGCCGCCGGCGGCGTCGAGGTCGGCTCAGGATGCCGGTACTCGATCCCTCGGCCCGACCCGAATCGCCAGGTGGCGTGAGGCCAGTCGGGGTCTCGGTCCCGGGAAATGCCTGGAACGTCATGGTCGGCCTTCGCCGGCACCGGCGCGGTGAAGAGTGCGAGCTGATCGTTCATCGGGAGCATCTCAGAACGCTCCACGCTGGCGGAGGGAGACAAAGGCAGG
>CAZKYO010000106.1:0-2022 GCA_964557115.1 uncultured Gemmatimonadaceae bacterium | reverse complement strand
GAGCTCATCACGTCGTAGGCGCCGCCGTAGGCCTTGCGGGTGATGACGGTGAGCTTCGGAACGGTCGCCTCGCAGTAGGCGTACAACAGCTTCGCGCCATGCCGGATGATGCCGCCGTGCTCCTGGGCGACGCCCGGGAGGAAGCCGGGGACGTCCTCGAAGGTCACCAGCGGGATGTTGAACGCGTCGCAGAAGCGGATGAACCGGGCGCCCTTGACCGACGCGTTGATGTCGAGCACGCCGGCGAGCACCGCGGGCTGGTTGGCGATCACCCCGACGGTGCGGCCGCCGAGCCGCGCGAAGCCGGTGAGCAGGTTGCCGGCGAACGCCTGCATCACCTCGAGGAACTCGCCGTGGTCGATCACGGCGCGCACCACCTCGTGCATGTCGTACGGGGTGCTCGCGCTGTCGGGCAGCACCGTCAGCAACCGCTCCTCGCGGCGGTCGGCCGGGTCGTCGAGCGGGCCGCGCGGCGCGTCGTCGAGGTTGTTGGCGGGGAGGAAGCCGACCAGCGTGCGGATCGCCTGCAGCGCCTCGGGCTCGGAGTCGTGGACGAAGTGCGCGACCCCGCTGGTGGACGCGTGGGTATCGGCGCCGCCGAGCTCGTCGAAGGAGACGTCCTCGTGGGTGACGGTCTTCACCACGTTGGGACCGGTCACGAACATGTACGACGTGCCGCGCACCATGTACACGAAGTCCGTGATCGCCGGGGAGTACACGGCGCCGCCGGCGCAGGGCCCGAGGATCGCGGAGATCTGCGGCACCACGCCGCTGGCGAGCGTGTTGCGCAGGAAGATGTCGGCGTAGCCGCCGAGCGAGGCGACGCCCTCCTGGATCCGCGCGCCGCCCGAGTCGTTGAGGCCGATGACCGGCGCGCCGTTGCGCACGGCGAGGTCCATCACCTTGCAGATCTTGGCAGCGTGCGTCTCCGAGAGCGAGCCGCCGAAGACGGTGAAGTCCTGCGAGTAGACGTAGACGAGGCGACCGTCGATCCGGCCCCAGCCGGTGACGACGCCGTCGCCGAGCGGCTTCTCCGCCTCGATGCCGAAGCCGGTGGCGCGATGCACCACGAAGCGGTCGGTCTCGACGAACGAGCCCGGGTCGAGCAGCAGGTCGAGGCGCTCGCGGGCGGTGAGCTTCCCCTTCTTGTGCTGCTGCTCCACGCGGCGGGCACCGCCGCCCTGCTCCGCGAGGGCCTGGCGGCGGTGCAGCTCGTCGAGACGGGCGTCGCTGTGGGTCATGCCCGAAACTAATCGAGAACGGAGAACGGAGAACGGAGAACCGAGGGTCGGTTCTCCGTTCTCCGTTCTCCGTTCACGGTTCTCGGTGCCGCGCCCGGGGCTCAGCCCTCGGCCGGCTCCTCGTCCTCGGCCTCGGAGGCCTTCGCCTCGGCGGCCTTGGCGGCGGCGGCGGCCTTGGCGGCCGCGACCTGCTCCGGCGACGGGATGCCGTCCTCCGGGTATTCGATGATCGCGACCACGACGCGGTGATGGATCGGGTCGACCTCGAGGATCCGGGCGACGACCTCCTGGCCCTCCACCACGGCGTCCTCGGGCTGCTGGTCGGGGCCGATCCCCATCTGCGACACGGGGGCGAAGCCCTCGATGTCGTCGCCGAGGTCGACCACGATCCCCTTGTCGACCGGGCGGAGCACCTTGGCGCGGCGCTCGGTCCCGACCGGGAGGGTCTCGCCGATCGTGAGCCACGGGTCGTCGGTCGCCTGCTTCAGGCCGAGCGAGATCCGCTTGTTGTCGGCGTCGATGTTGAGGATGATCACCTCGACCGTGTCGCCCTTCTTGACGACCTCGGACGGGTGCTGCACCCGCTTGGTCCACGACATGTCGGAGATGTGGATCAGGCCGTCGATGCCGGGCTCGATCTCCACGAACGCGCCGAACGAGGTGAGGTTGCGCACCTTGCCGGTGATCCGCGTGCCGACCGGGTACTTGAGCGGCAGCACCATCCACGGATCCTGCTCGGTCTGCTTCATGCCGAGCGAGATCTTCTCCTCGCCCTCGTCGA
>CAZKYO010000105.1:0-2215 GCA_964557115.1 uncultured Gemmatimonadaceae bacterium | reverse complement strand
GAGACGCGCGGCCGGCTCCGTCATCGCGCGCCCTCGGGGACCAGGTGCTCCCGCAGCACCAGGTGCATCAGCGCCGTCCCCGCCGCCGAGCGGATGCGCCGCATCAGCAGGAATCCCCTGCCGTCGGGGGTGAGCGCGTACTGACGGGTATCGTCGTTCTGCCAGTACTCGTCGGGGGCACCCTGCCAGATCACCGACTGCCTGCTGGCCGGAAAACCGCCATTGGCGTCCATCGTGGCGGCGATGATCTGCCCCTCCCTGGCCTTCCGATAGTAGAGCGTCCGGCCGTCGCGACTCCAGAGCGGCTCCTGGCCGCCGCCGTTCGACACCTGCACGCGGCCGTCGCCGACATTGGGGAACGGCCGCACGATGATCTCCTTGGCGGCCCCGATCTTCTCGGCGTAGGCCACCCAGTGTCCATCCGGTGACACCGTCGGCGATGTTTCCTCGGCCTCGGTCGTGGCGATCGGGACCGCGGTCGCGTCGCCGTGGGTGCGCCGGGCGTAGATGTCGCCATTGCCGACCGCCACGTCGTCGGTGCGGTACAGCAGCCACTGGCCGTCGGGGCTGAAACTCACCTCGTAGATCCCGCGCGGGTCGTCCACGAGGATCGACGGGTTGCCGGAACCGTCGGCGGCCTGCTGCCAGACCACGGCATGGCTGGCCGAGTCGACCGAGACCCAGGCAAGCCGGCGGCCATCGGGCGACCACACGGCGCGGGAGCTCTGCGTCCCCATCATGTTGAACATGGTGGCCGGTCCGTCGGGATACGGCTTGGTGTACAGGCCGTAGGTGATGCCGTCACCCTCGACCTGGGAGAGGAGCAGGCGGTGTCCATCCGGGGAGATCTCGATCCGGCTGTTGTTGGCGAAGGCGCCGGTCCAGGCGGAATCCACCACGCGGGTGCTCCCATCGAACCCTGCCGCCACGAGTTGCGTCCTGCTGGTGAAGGTCTCCCCACCACCGACACCGGTGACCATCACCCCGTCGATTCCGATGCTCACCTCCGGACCGAGCGACGTCACTGCGATGCCGCGTGCGACGAGGGTGCCTTCGCCGATCGTTCCCGAGGTCGCGTCGAAGCTGGCGACGAAGAGGGTACCATCGGGGAGGAGGTTGAGGATGCGATCGCCGCGCACCGGCCACGCACCCGCCGAGCCGGGGATGATCCGGCGCCTGGTGAGCGTGTCGAGCCCGAGCAGGGAGATGACCGGGGTGGCGCAGCCGCCGATGTCACAGGCCGAGACGACGACGGCGTTCTGCCCCGGCACGGGAGCGACGGAGGCGGCCCAGCCAAGGAGTTGGTCCGCCGTGGTGATGCGGCGCGCCGTCCCGCCGGTGTCGGATACGGTGTAGAGGATGCTGCTCGATCCGCCCAGAAAGACGATGGTGCCGTTCTCGAGCCAGGCGCTCCGGATGGAGACCGGGCCGAGCACGGCCGAATCCGAGAGGAGCCTGGAGGCCCCACCGGCGAGGGGGATCCGGCGCAGCTGGTGGCCGACGGTGAAGGCGACGGAGCGTCCATCAGGCGAGATGCCCGGCCCCGACCCTCCCTGCGTACCGGGAATCGGCCGGGCCTCGGCCTCACCGCGCTTCTTGAGCCAGAGTTGCCGCGTGCCGCCCACGGTGTCGCTGTACACCAGCACGCCGCCGTCTGCACTTACCGCCAGCTGGTTGGCGACGAAGCCGACGTCGGACTCCGACGGAGTGAGGTGAATCTGGTAGGCGAGCGGGCGGCCGCCGTCCTTCGCACCGCCCCCGCGGACCCAGCCGAGGACCGCGACGACGGCCAGCACCGCGGCGAGGGCGCCGAGCGCGAGCAGCGCGCGGCGATCAGGGCGCGCGGCCTGCCGGGCGCCGGTGGCGCGGCGCGTGCCGGTGCCGCTCCCCGCGAGCGCCGTCGCGAACTCCGCGGCGGAGGCGAAGCGATCCGCCGGCAGCTTGGCGAGGGCCGTGAGCACCGCGTCCTCGACCCCTTCGGGCACCGTGTCGCGCACCCGGGAGGGCGGCGCCGGCTTCTCGGTCATCACCTTGGCGACGATGGCCTGGGCGGAGGAGCCGACGAAGGGCGGATCGCCGGTGAGCATCTCGTACAGCACGCAGCCCAGGGCGTAGACATCGGTGCGGGCGTCGAGGTTGCGCTCGCCCATCGCCTGTTCCGGGCTCATGTAGTGCGGCGTGCCGAGCGACATCCCGGTCTCGGTCATCCGGGTGC
>CAZKYO010000104.1:0-2270 GCA_964557115.1 uncultured Gemmatimonadaceae bacterium | reverse complement strand
TCTATCGACGGATGCGCCGGCTCGGCATCCGGGGGGGAAGCGAATGAGGCAGGGCTCCGACCGGCACGCCGGACGCGCGATGTTCCTCGCGCTCCTGCTCGTGACGCTTGCCCGCCCGCCACTCGCGGCGCAGGACAGCACCCAGATCTCCCTGGACTTCGGCGGGCACGCGGTCGACACGATCCGCGAGCCGGCCCCTGACAGCGTGCTCCGCCGGGCGATCGCCATCTTCAACGCGCCCACGACGACGCGGATCTACGGCGGCACCGTGCTCAACACGCCGGTGGCCGGCGCGCTGGGGATCTTCGAGGGCGACGTCCGGATCACCAATCGCGTCGACGGCGACATCGTGGTGATCAACGGCTCGCTCCGGCTCGAGGCCTCGGCGCGGATCACCGGCCGGGTGATCGTCCTGGGTGGACAGTTCTTCGCGGATCCGGGAGCGACGTATCCGGGTCCGGTGCTGGCCTATCGCGAGCGCTCGGCGGTGCGGCGGACCAGCGACCTCACGCTGGAACCCGCCCGTGGCCGACCGAGTCTCAGCGCCCTCGCCGGCGGCCTCACGGCGCACCTCGGGTCGTTCGAGGTGTCGCCGCACCTGCTGGCCGGGGTGTACAACCGGGTCGAGGGCATGCCGATCCGGGTCGGTCCCACCATTCGCTGGCGCCAGGACAGCAGCTCGCTCCTGCAGGTGGACCTTGACGCCACGCTGCGCACCGCCCGCGACCCCGATCACGTTCGCGGACAGGTGGGCTGGTGGGCCCGCGCCGCCTGGACCGAACTCGGGACGACACGCTGGACCGCCGGCATCGAGGCCGGCCAGCGGATCGAGCACACCGCCGACCACGCCACGTCGCCCCGCGAGTGGGACCTCTGGGCCCTGCTCTCCCGCCGTGATCGGCGCGACTGGTATGCCACCCGGCAATGGGACGCCTTCGGATCCTGGTCGCCGCTCCCGCGCCTGACCCTCTCCGGCGAGCTCGCGTTCTCCCGCCAGCGCAGCGTCTCGGCCACGGACCCGCTCTCGATCCTGCAATCCGAGGAAACCTGGGTCCCCAACCCGCTGGTCGATGACGGGCGCTTCGCGTCGATTCGCCTCGACATCGGCTGGGACACCCGGAACGTGCCGCACAATCCGGAGGAGGGCTGGTGGCTCCGCTTCGGGGTGCGCCGGACCACCGGATCGGACATCACCCCGGTGGCGCTGCCGACCCAGGTCCGCGACGCAATTCCGGCGGATGGCTACGAGAGCTACGAGAGCTGGTTCGACCTGCGACGCTACCAGCTGCTCGCACCCAACTGGTCGCTCCAGGCCCGGTTGATGGGCGAGGGCTGGATCGGCGGCGATCCGCTCACGCTGCAGCGCCGGCTGTCGATCGGCGGCAATGATTTCCTCGGCGGGTTCGCCTACCGGGAATTCACCTGCGACCCCCGGCGGCGCGCCGACCCGGCGATGCCGGCGCTCTGCGACCGGCGGATGATGGCCCAGCTCGAGGTGCGCCGTAGCCTCGGCGTCCGCCTCGGGACGCACGTCGGGCCCTACGCGCTGGGCATCGACGGCATCAATCTCGTGGCGCTCGCCGACCTCGGCAGCGCCTGGATCGCCGGCGACGGACCGGGCCAGGTCCCGGCCGACCGGATCCGCTCGCTCTCGGAGTGGCAAGGCGACATCGGCGCCGGCGTGGAGGCCGGCCGGGTGGGGCTCTACGTGTTCAGGGCGTTCACCGAGAGCGAGCCGTTCCGGTTCACCGTCAAGTTCACCCGACGGTTCTAGGTCGGTCGGTGCGCCGCACGCTGCTCCTCCTCGCCGTCGTCCTCGCCGGCGCCGTCTCGACGGCGTCGGCGCAGGCGGACGCGCGCGTGGAGATCAGCGTGGATCCCGCGACCCGCAATCCGCGCCCCCGCCTCCGCAACCTCATGAACGACCAGCGCTGGCGCGAGGCGATCGACGACGCCTTCCGGATCTCGCTCAACTGGCAGGTGGACCTCTACCGCACCCGTGCGCTGTGGCTTCCCTCCCGGGAGGCGCAGTTCGAGGCGACGATCGTGGTGTGGCGGGAGCCGCTCCTGGGCCAGTACCAGGTCACGATCCTGCTCAATGGCCGCGTGGTGCGCGAGCTGTCGTTCACCTCGGTGGATGCGTTCACCTTCTTCCTCGAGCAGCCACTCCAGATCACGAACATGGCCCCCCGCACGGAGGGCGAGTACTACTACGTGGCGACGCTCAAGGTCTCGGCGCTCGACAACAAGCAGTTCGCCGAGATGCAGCG
>CAZKYO010000103.1:0-2406 GCA_964557115.1 uncultured Gemmatimonadaceae bacterium | reverse complement strand
GGCCGCTCCGGGAGCGGGTCACCCGCGAACTCGAGGAGGTCCACAAGGCGGTGGTCCGACGCGCCGCGGTCGATCCCTGCCGCGGGGCGCCGATACTCGCCAGAGGGCTGACCGGGCGATGAACCCAACCGGGTCGCCACCACGTAAGACCTTGTCAGGCAACGATTCCGATTGAATCGGCAGCGCCCTCGAATCTCGATCCACGAATCTCGAATCTCGAATCTCGTTCCAAGGACCCCCCGTGCGCCGTCGCACAATCGCCGGACTCTCGCTGCTCCTCCCGCTCGCCCTCGGCGCCTTCCTGGTCGAATCGAGCCCGAAGGTTCGCGCCTCGCTCGATCTCTTCAACCAGGTCTTCCGACTGGTCTCGACCACCGCGGTCGACTCGCTCCCGGAGGACCGGCTGTACGAGCTCGCCGCACGCGGGTTGATCGCCGAGCTGGGCGACCCCTACGCCGACCTGCTCTCCCCTGAGCAGCGCGCCGCGTTCGAGCGCAATGCGCTGGGCAATCGCTATGCCGGGACCGGGATGACGATCCGGAGCCACCGTGGCAAGGTGAGCGCCTACCGCGTCTTCCCGAATTCGCCCGCCGAGCGCGCCGGGCTCAAGGCGGGCGACCGGATCGTGAAGGTCGGCGACGTGTCGGTGGTGGGCTGGGAATCCGACTCGGTGACCACCCTCCTCCTCGGCGCACCCGACACCGACGTGCAGGTCACCGTGGATCGCGCCGGGTCACCGAGCCCCGTGACGACGACGATCCGCCGTGCGGTCATCCGGGTCGCGGCGGTGCCGTACACGGTCATGCTCGACAACCACATCGGCTACGTGCCGATCCAGCGCTTCAACGACGTGGCCGCCGCCGACGTCGCGCGCGCGATCCTGTCGCTCCAGCGGCAGGGCGCCGAGGGCTACATCCTCGACCTCCGCGGCAACGGCGGCGGCGACCTCTACCAGTCGCTCCGGATGGCCGGGCTCTTCCTCGAGAAGGGGAGCGAGATCGCCCGCGTGCAGCATCGCGGCAAGGAGCCGGAGGTCTACAACGCCGAGGACCGACCGCTGTTGACCGACGCGCCGATCGCGGTGCTCGTCGATGGCAACAGCGCGTCCGCGTCCGAGATCGTCGCCGGCTCGCTGCAGGACCAGGACCGGGCGCTCGTGGTCGGCACCCGCAGCTTCGGCAAGGGGCTGGTCCAGACCCAGATGGTGCTGGAGAACGGCTGGGCGGTGCGGCTCACCACCGGCAAGTGGTACACGCCGAGCGGGCGCTCCATCCAGGCCGAGCACAAGGCGCTCGGCGACAGCCGTTTCGTCGAGGACACCGCGACCGGCGACAACCGACCGATCTATCGCTCCGCGTCCGGCCGTCCGATCATCGGTGGCGGCGGCGTGACGCCCGACCTGCTCGTCAACCAGGACACCTCGAGCACCGCCGACCGGGTCCTCGCCCGCGCGATGGGCAACCGGTTCGCCGACTTCCAGGACGCCGTCTACGAGGTGGCCCGCCGGATCGCCGCGACGCCCGAGCGCAGCGGCAGCATCTCGCCGGCGTGGCGCGATTCGGTCTTCACTCGCCTGGTCGCGGACTCGGTCCCGGTGACCGCCGCGCAGTTCAACGACGCCGGGCGGACGATCGATCGGCTGATCGACGCCCAGGTCGCCGGACTGGCCTTCGGTGATTCCGCCTCGTTTGCCCACCGCATCCCCGACGACCGCGTCCTCCAGGCCGCCCTCGACCGGATCGACAAGGCCGGCAGCCGGGTGCGGCTGCTGGGGCTCAAGTAGCGACAGGCGACACGCGATAAGCCAGAGGCACGCCGAAGGGCCGGTTCCCATGAGCAGGAGCCGGCCCTTCGCGGTACATCCTGTCGCCTGTCGCCTGTCGCCTGTCGCCCGTCGCTATTCCACCGGCTTCCCCGTCCGCAACACCGAGTGCCGGTAGCCATACGCGAAGTAGAGGATCACGCCGAGCACCAGCCAGATCCCGAACCGCTCCCAGGCGGTGCGCGGCAGCCCCTTCATGATGAAGAGGCAGGCCGCCGCGCCGAGTGGCGCGATCACCCACACGAACGGCACCTTGAACACTCGCGGGGCGTCGGGGCTGCGGCGCCGCAGCACCAGCACGCCAATGCAGACCAGGAAGAACGCCGCCAGGGTGCCGATGTTGGTGAGGTCGTAGATCATGTTCTCCTCGGCCACCAGCGCGCCGAGGCCCACCACCAGCCCGGTGAGGATGGTGGTGACGTGCGGAACGTGGCGCGTCGGGTGGACCTTGGCGGCCCACTTCGGCATCAGCCCGTCCTTGGCCATCGAGAAGAAGATCCGCGGTTGGCCGTACTGGAACACCAGCAGGACCGCCGTGAGCGCCACCACCGCGCCGGCCGCCACGATCCAGCTCGCCGTCGGCA
>CAZKYO010000102.1:0-2411 GCA_964557115.1 uncultured Gemmatimonadaceae bacterium | reverse complement strand
GGGGCGAGTCCGCGGAGCACCGCCGTGCTGGCGAGGTCGAGCGTGAAGCCCGCCGGGCCGCTCAGGTGGACGGCCGACCCGGTCGAGGCCGGCAGCCCCTCGATGCGGAGATCGAGTGCACCGGTCGCGAGCTGGTAGCGCACCACCGCCGAGGCGGCCGGAGCGCCCGAGCTCAGCGTGATCGACTGGGTCCCGCTGGTCGGCGACCACGTGGTCGACTGCGCGGTCGTCGGGCTCGCCTGGATCTGGTAGGTCCCGAGGTCGAGGTCCTCAATCGTCTCGGAATGGCGGATCGTCTTTTGGTATCCGTTCGGCCCCACCAGCTCGACCGAGGGCGTCACGCCGTCGATCAGGCCGTCGATGGTCAGCGTCAGGGCACCGGGGGCCCTGGTGAGGACGGCATCGCCGCCGGCACCGCAGCCCGCGAGCGAGAGGAGGACGCTGATTGCCGCCACCGTGCGGAGGCGGCGCGACTGGCGCGAGAGGGTCGGGATCGGGTTCGTCATCGGGCCGCCGGCTCCGTTGCAGCTGGGTCCGGCGGCTTCGCGTTCCGCCACCGGACGAGTATTCCCCCCGGGACGGGAGGGCTCGTTCGCGCTGGCGGCTGGGCGGGCTCCCCGGAGGGAGCTCCCTGGCTCTGCGACCCCGGGTCACCCCGGGTGGGCTCTGAGCAGCGGTTTGTCGATTCACGCCGGCGAGCTGCACCGGCACGCTGTATAGAATCGGCAAACCTAATGCCATGTTGTAGGACGACAATCAACAGACATGTAAATCTATATACAGCAGCATTTTAATGTACATTGATAGATCACTACTGTTCGAAAAATAGTGGTATAGTGTATAAAAATCATACAAACAGATCGCGTTTGTGTGCCGCGCGAAGGCCGGCAGGGTCGCGGTGGCGCTCCGGGTCGGTGCGGTCCTCGGTGCGACACCCCCAAACCGGCGGGACAGGGTGGCCGTGTCCGGCCCCGCGGTCGGCATGGAACCTGCCCGTCACCAGGCATCTGCCACCCACCTCGACAGGCGAGACCCAGTGACACTCCGGATCGGTGTGATCGGCGCCGGCTCGATCGGCCAGCTGCGGGCGCGGACCGTCCGCGACTCGCCGGCCGCTTCGCTCGTGGCGACCTGCGACATCTCGGCGGAGGCCGCCGGGGCGGCGGCGGCCGGCCACGGCGCGGTCGTGACCGACCTCGATGCCTTCCTCGCCGTGCCGATGGATGCCGTGATCATTTCCTCGCCGATCCAGCTGCACGAGGAACAGGCGCTGCGCGCGTTCGAGCGAGGGCTCCACGTGCTGTGCGAGAAGCCGCTCTCCAACTCGGTCGACAGCGCTCGGCGCATCGTGGCCGCGGCGCAGTCCGCTGGTCGGGTGCTGGCGGTGGGTTTCAACCTGCGATACTTCGACGCCATTCGCTTCGCCCGCCGAGTCGTCCTCGATGGCACGATCGGTGAGCTTGATCATGTGCGACTGTTCGGTGGCCACACCGGGCTGGCCAATTTCCGCGCCGACTGGCAGTTCCGGGCCCCCGTGTCGGGGGGCGGCGCGACGATGGATGTCGGCATCCACATGTCCGACCTTGGTCGGTACTTCCTCGGGGACATCACCGAGGTGTACGGGGCGCTCTCGGAACGGGTCTGGCGCATTCCCGGATCCGAGGACAACGCCCTGGCCGTCTTCAGGAATCCGGCGGGCGTCTCCGCCTCCTATCAAGCCACGTGGACGGAGTGGAAGGGGTATCGGGTCGCGGTCGAGGCCTACGGCTCGCTCGGCATGGTCCGGGGCGCCTATGCCCCGATGCAATCGCTCCTGATCACGAGCTCGCAACCGGGCGGGCGAACGACCCGGCGGCGGAACTGGTATCCGAACGTGATCGTGAGGGAGCGACTCCGTGGCTGGCAGTCCACCGCGACGCTGACCTTCGCGGCGGAACTCGAGGACTTCGTCGACCGGATCGCCGGCGGCACGGGAGGGAGCCTCGCGGACGGGCATGACGGCCTGCGGGCGATCGAGGTGTCGAGCGCGATCCGCACGAGCTCGGCATCGAAGGAGGCGGTGCACCTCCCGCCGCTCGGTGCGATGCGGCCATGAGCGAGGGGGCCCCGCCGCCCGACCCGCTGCTCTCGATCGTGGTCACCGTCGTTGACGGCCTCCCGGCACTTGGCGACTTCCTGGCGGCACTTCGGGATCAGGATGATCCCCCGCCGCTCGAGGTCCTCGTGCCCTACGACGACAGCGTCGCGGAGGTCGCGCAGCTGGCGCCGAGCTTCCCGGCCGTCACCTTCCTGGCGATCGGCCCGATCCCCACGACGCGGCCCCTTGCCAGCGCCGCCGGCCAACACGAGCTCTACGATCGTCGACGGGCCGCCGGACTCGCGCGGGCGCGCGGGAGCCTGGTGGCCATCCT
>CAZKYO010000101.1:0-2426 GCA_964557115.1 uncultured Gemmatimonadaceae bacterium | reverse complement strand
AATAAGGATAGATCGTGCGAAGCCACGATCTGATCCGTTTGTTGGACGAGCCCGGTGCGGAGCGCTGGGCGCCCCCTCTGCAAATATCTTTTTTGGAGCTACGCCGGAAGCATGAATTGCGGAGGGTCGGGAGCAGGACTCCCCGGCGTGCTTCTGCACAGTGCGCAAAGATCGTGCGAAACCGGCCGTTTTATCGTCCCGGCGACCGAATTGCGGGCGGCCGCCTCACTCAGCTTGGGGAAACTGAAGTCCCGAAGGCGCACCGCACAGCGCTGTGAAGGCGGCTTACATGATCAGAGGGCGACCCTGGCGACCGGTGGGCCGGCGACCAGAGCGAACGATGTCGGCCGAATCCGCGTCCTGATGATCGCCATCGCCGCGCCGCAGCACGAGCAAAGCATGGCTGGCCGCTCCTTGCGCGGTGGCGTGAAGCGGTCTGGATCGAATTTCAGCAACCGATGCAGCAAGCCGATCAGGCGCTTGCAATTGGCGTGCAGGAAGCCGAAATTGCGGGCACGGCGAAAGCCCTTGGGGAGCACGTGCTGGAGAATCAACCAGAGGAAATCGGCGCCGGCGAGTGAGCGCTGTTCCAGTTTGCCGGACTCGGCATTGCGGTAGCGCAAGCTCACTTGGCCGTTGTCGCAGGACAGGATGTCCTCCTCGCGAATGACCCCGCGGTAGAGGTAGCGACCGAGGTAGACCACGGCCTTCGCGCCGCTGCCCACCGGCTTGCAGTGCGCCACCCATTCGCGCGGATAGCACGCCGGCAGGCCGATTCCGGCCGCCGCGATGGCCTCCAGCATCTTGGCCCGAAAGACCTTCGCCATCGCTTTCTCGTTGAACAGGTAAGTGCCGTTCTTGCCGCGCCGCTTGCGTCGCCAGCGCTGCTTCGTCGCATCGAGCGCCGCCGCCGGGACGACGAGATGGACATGCGGGTGGAAATCGAGCCGGCGCGAGTGCGTGTGCAGCACCGCGATCGCCCCCGGCGTGCCCTGCAACTGCCGGTCGTTCTGGCTGAAACAGCGCACGGTGTCCCAGGCGCCGCGCATCAACTGGTCGAAGACGAGCCCGGCGTGCGCCGCCGCGAGCCCGCGCAATTCGGCCGGCAAGGTGAAGGTCAGCAGGAAATAGTCGGCCGGAACCAGGCGCTGCATCTGGCGTTCCAGCCATTGCTGGCTCTCGTGGTGCTGGCAGTGCGGACAGAGACGATGGCCGCAGGAATGCGGCAGCAGACGATGGTGCGTGCAGTCGGTGCATTGAACGTGCATCATCGGGCTGGCCGGGCTGCGGCAATGGCGAATCGCCGCGAGCGCCCGAATCTGGTCGAGGCTCAGCCGGTGGCGATACTGCGCCAGGAACTCGGCCTCGAATTCGGCGATGACTTGAGCGAGGCGGATCATCGCGGCATCCCCTTGGCCAGGCAGTAGCGGTCCATCAGCGTGTTGATCCGGTCGATGGCGCGATGCCGGCTCTGATCCGTCAGATGGGTGTAGCGGACCGTCGTGAGGATCGAGTGATGGCCGAGAATGCTCTGCACCTCGGTCAGTTCGACGCCGGCCTCGATCAGGTGAGTGGCATAGGCGTGGCGAAGGCTGTGAGGCGAAATCTTTTTTTTAAGCCACAGGATTCGACCACCGCCCGCAGGGCGTTCTGAACGCCGCCACGATCGAGCGGCGTCTTGGCGGCACGTGCCCCCGCCAAGCCGCCGTGGCGATTGGGGAAGAGCAGGACGGGATGGCGGTGGCGCTGCCAGAAACGGCGCAACAGTTGGTAGGTGGCGCTGGGCAGTGGCACCAGGCGATCCTTGTTGCCCTTGGCGTCGCGGATATGCACTCGCTCGCGTGCCGCATCGATGTCGGCGACCGTCAGCCGCAGCCCTTCGCCCAGGCGAAGGCCGAGACTGTAGAGGGTGAAGAAGAAGACGCGGTAACTGAGTACCTGCGTGGCCATGAAGATTCGCTCGACCTCATCGACGGTGACAATGTCCGGCACGCGAAGTGAGCGCGGCGGTTTGACCAGTCCCGGCGCCACCCAGGGCTTCTTCAGGACGTGCTCTTGGAAGAACTTCAGCCCATACAGATCGAGCTTGACCGAACTCCACGAGTGCGTCGCGCGCAGGTCGGTGAAGTAATCGAGCAGGTCGGCCTCGGTCAGGTGCTCGATCTGATGATCGAAGTACTCGCCAATCCGGCGGATGGCGCGGGAATACGCCTCGATCGTCTTCGGCCGCAAACCCTTGAGCTTCAGGTGCTTGAGCAGCAACAGGTAGTTCTTGTCGAAATTCGTAGCAGCCACTGCCAACACGTCTTCCATCTTGCGGTAACCTCGCGTTCGTCATGAAACCCTCGGTTGAGGGGCGAGGTAACATCTTGACTTCAACACGACTACAGCACCGGGGTTTCCTCCGCGTAGCGGCTTCGTCCAAC
>CAZKYO010000100.1:0-2480 GCA_964557115.1 uncultured Gemmatimonadaceae bacterium | reverse complement strand
CAGATGCTCTCCGACGCGATCGAGGCCTTCATCCGCGGCGACGCGGAGGCGGGCCGCGAGATCTGCCGCCGCGACGACAAGGTCGACGCGCTCCATCGCTCCACCTTCCGGATCCTGCTGACGCACATGATGGAGGATCCGCACAACATCGGCAGCGGGATGGAGCTCTTCCTCGTCTCGCGCAACCTCGAGCGGGTGGCCGACCTCGCCACCAACATCGCCGAGGACGTGGTCTTCCTGGTCGAGGGCAAGTCGATCAAGCACCACGCCGAGGATCGGGGCGAGCCGGCCGCGTGACCGACGCCGCCCCGGCCAGGGAGCGCCTGGGCGCGATCGACGTCGGGTCCAACTCGATCCGGCTCCTGGTGGCCGAGTGGGATCCGGCCACCGGCCTCGAGGTGATCGACGAGGTGAAGGCGCAGCCGCGGCTCGCTCGCGGCATCGCCCGCACCGGCGCCCTCGACCCCGACGCCATGGAGGCGGCCTTCGCGGCCCTCTCCCGGATGACCGACGTCGCCCGCCGCCGCGGCGTCGGCCGCCTCGCCGCCGTCGCGACCTCGGCGATGCGCGACGCCGGCAATGGCCCCGCGTTCGCCGAGCGGATCCGCCGCGAGCTCGGCATCCCGCTCGAGATCATCGACGCCGACCGCGAGGCGCGCCTCTCCTGGCGCTCCGTCGCCCATCACTTCCGACTCGAGGACACCCGCGCCCTGGTCGCCGACATCGGCGGCGGCTCGCTGGAGCTGATCGCCGCGGTGGACGGCCTGGTGGAGGAGGCGGCGTCGCTGCCCCTCGGCGCGGTCCGGATGACCGAGGACTGGCTGCCCGGCGAGCGCGACACGCGCAAGGAGGTCACGGCGCTCCGCAAGGCCGCCCGCCGCGGGCTCAAGGGCGCGCTGCCGTGGCGCTCGTGGCGCCGCGCCCGACTGATCGGCTCGGGGGGCTCGTTCACCAACCTCGCGCGGATGGCCGCGGACCGTCGCGGCGACCCCACCGACCCGATCCACGGCACCAGCGTGAGCACCGGCGAGGTCGAGGCGCTGCTCGAGTGGCTCTCCACGATGACGACCGCCGAGCGTGCCCGGGTCCCCGGCCTCAACCCGCAGCGCGCCGACATCATCCTCGCCGGCCTCGCCGTCACCGCCGAGCTGCTGCAGCGCCTCGACGCGCGGGAGCTCACCGTCAGCGCGTTCGGGCTGCGCGAAGGACTGCTGCTGGAGATGGTCGGCGCCGAGCCGCAGTCGCCCCGCCACGCCGACCCACTCCGGCCGCTCCGCGAGTTCGTCGATCGCTGCCGCGGCGACCGCCGGCACGTGGAGCAGGTCCGCCTCCTCGCCCTCGCGCTCTTCGACGCGCTCGCCGACGAGCTCGGCTGCGCCCCCGAGGAGCGCTGGTTCCTCGAGGCCGCGGCGCTCCTCCACGACGTCGGCCAGCTGGTGTCGTACCGCAAGCACCACAAGCACTCCTACCAGCTGATCATGAACGCCGAGCGGCTCGGCCTCGGCCCGCGCGACCGCGCGCTGGTCGCGCTGATCTCGCGCTACCACCGCAAGGGCGGCCCCAGCCGCAAGCACCCCGAGTTCGCCGCGCTCGACGACGCCGACCAGCAAGTGGTGCGCCGCGTGAGCGCGCTCCTGCGGGTGGCCGACGGCCTCGACCGCGGCCACACGGCCTCGGTCGACCGGCTCACGGTCACGCTGCTCGCCGATCGCTGCGTGATCCGCGCCTATCCGCGCCTCAAGGGCGCCGACCTCTCGCTCGAGGTCTGGGGCGCCGAGCGCAAGCAGGACGTCCTGGCCCGGGCACTGGGGCGCGAGGTCGTGATCGCGGCGGGACTGTAGCGAGACTCGCGAATGGAGATTCGCGAATCGAGGGCGGCCAGGCCTGGACGGAGACTCTTGCCACCGATGCCGTGGACCTCTAGCGTAGACGGTGAGATGACCGCTCCGATCTCCAATCTCGGTTCGCCGATCTCCCGCCGCCTGCGGCGGCGCCCGTGACCCTCCTCTACATCCTCGTCGGCGGCGCCCTCGGCACGCTGTCGCGCTGGCTGGTGAGCGGCTGGCTGCCGCCGGGCGAGGGCGGCTTCCCGCGCGGGACGCTGGTGGTCAACCTCCTCGGCTCGCTGCTGATCGGCTTCGTGATGCGCTATGCCACCGGCACCCTGGCGTGGTCCCCCGAGCTGCGCGCGGGCGTGACCATCGGCTTCTGCGGCGCCTTCACCACCATGAGCACGTTCGCGTACGAGGCGGTCCAGCTCGGGGCGTCGGGCCAGGCCGTGCGGCTCGGGGCCTACCTGCTCGTGACCGTCGCCGGCTGCTTCGCGGCGGTGCTCGCCGGCTCGGCGCTGGCCGGCCGACTGCTGTAGACGGGAGGAGCGATGACGATGCGCGGCATCCGGGGCCAGCAGACGCTGATGCGGATCTACATCGGCGAGAGCGACAAGTGGCAGGGGAAGCCGCTCTACGAGGCGATCCTCC
>CAZKYO010000099.1:0-2532 GCA_964557115.1 uncultured Gemmatimonadaceae bacterium | reverse complement strand
CCAAGTACCGCGGCCAGTTCGAGGAGCGGCTCAAGGCGGTGATGAACGAGATCGCCCAGAGCCGCAACGTGATCCTCTTCATCGACGAGCTGCACACCCTGGTCGGGGCCGGCGCCGCCGAGGGGGCGATCGACGCGTCCAACATGCTCAAGCCGGCGCTGGCGCGCGGCGAGCTGCAGTGCGTCGGCGCGTCCACGCTCAACGAGTACCGCAAGTACATCGAGAAGGACGGCGCGCTCGAGCGCCGATTCCAGACGGTGATGGTCGAGCCGCCCTCGATCGAGGAGACGGTCGAGATCCTCAAGGGACTGCGCCCGAAGTACGAGGAGCACCACCGGATCTCGCTGCCCGACGCGACGCTGCAGGCGGCGGCGGAGCTGTCGGAGCGCTACATCACCGACCGGTTCCTGCCCGACAAGGCGATCGACGTGATCGACGAGGCCGGCGCCCGCGCCCGGCTCGCCTCGCAGCACCCGCCCGCCGAGGTGGGCGAACTGAAGGCGCAGCTCGAGGCGGTCACGGCCGAGAAGGAGGAGGCGGTCCGCGACCAGAACTTCGAGAAGGCGGCGGCGTTGCGCGATCGCGAGCGCGAGCTGCAGGTGCAGATTCGCGCGGTCCAGGAGGAGTGGGAGCGGGAGCGGCAGACCCGCCGGCCGGTGATCGACGAGGAGGCGGTCGCGTTCATCGTCGGGCGCTGGACCGGGATCCCCGTCACGCGCCTGCAGGAGGCGGAGGCCGAGCGCCTCCTCCGCATGGAGGAGGAGCTCCACAAGCAGGTGATCGGCCAGGACGAGGCGATCAAGGCCGTCTCCCGCGCCATCCGGCGCTCGCGGGCCGGCCTCAAGGACCCGTCGCGCCCGATCGGGTCGTTCATCTTCTCCGGCCCCACCGGTGTCGGCAAGACCGAGCTGGCGCGGGCGCTGGCGCGCTTCCTCTTCAACGACCCGTCGGCGCTGATCCGCGTCGACATGTCGGAGTACATGGAGAAGTTCTCGGTGAGCCGCCTGATCGGCGCGCCCCCGGGCTACGTCGGCTACGAGGACAGCGGCACGCTCACCAAGGCGGTGCGCCGCAAGCCCTACAGCGTGGTCCTGCTCGACGAGATCGAGAAGGCCCATCCCGACGTCTTCAACATCCTCCTCCAGGTGCTCGACGAGGGACACCTCACCGACAACTACGGCCGGGTGATCGACTTCAAGAACACCGTGGTGATCATGACCTCGAACGTCGGGGCCCGCGACCTGCTGCAGGGCAAGTCGCTCGGCTTCCACGCCGGCGACGCCGCGCGGACCTTCGAGAAGATGAGCGAGACCGTCAAGGAGGAGATCGCCAAGGTCTTCAACCCGGAGTTCCTGAACCGGCTCGACGACGTGATCGTCTTCCACCCGCTGGATCGCGAGCACATCGCCAAGATCGTCGAGGTGCTGCTGCACGAGACCGCGCGCCGGATCGGCGACCACGTCAAGCTCACGACCGGCGCCATCGACTTCCTGGTGGAGCAGGGCTACGACCAGGCGTACGGCGCGCGTCCGCTCAAGCGGGCCATCCAGCGCTGGGTCGAGGACCCGCTCAGCGAGCGGATCCTGGCGGGCGACCTGCACACCGGCGACGACATCGAGGTCGATGTCGCCCCCGAGCGCGACCGGCTGGTGTTCCGGGCCCTCACCGGGACCGGGACCTGAGCCCCGTGTCCCGCCGCGCCGCCCCCTGGCGCCTGCTCCGTCGGCTGGTCGTTCCCGTCCTCCTGCTCGCCACCGCCCATCCGGCGGCGGCCCAGGACCAGGGCGCCCAGCCGGCGTCGTTCCCCCGGATCGACAGCATCGCGGTCGAGGGGAACGCCCGGCTGTCGGCCGAGCAGATCGCCACCGCTGCCGGCATCGTCCTCGGGACCCAGGTCACCTTCCGCGACGTGCAGCGGTCGATCCGCACGCTGTTCGCCACCGGCCAGTTCGATTCCGTCCGGGTCGAGCAGCGCACCGCGGCCGCCAAGGTGGTGCTCGTCTTCGTGGTGACCGAGCGGCCGATCCTCCGGAACTGGTCGCTCGCCGGCCCGCGACAGCTCTCGACCCGCGAGGTGCGCGACCGGATCACCCTCGTCTCGGGGCGCCCGCTGGACCGCGCCGCCATCGCCAAGTCGGCCTTCCAGATCGACTCGATGTACCGCGACGCCGGGTACTACGGCGTCCAGGTCACGACCAGGACCGACCCGGTCGAGGACGGCGTGACGGTCGCCTTCGACGTGCGCGAGGGCAACCGGATCGTCATCTCCCAGGTCGCGGTCGAGGGGAACGAGCACTTCAGCGACGAGGACCTCGTCGGCGCGATCGCGTCGAAGCCCGAGGGCTTCCTCTGGTTCCGCAACGGCAAGTACGACGACGACCGCATCGCCGAGGACATCCGCAACCGGCTGCCGTCGTGGTACGGCGACCGCGGCTATGTGGACTTCCAGGTCACCGAGGACACCCTCCTCCCCGACCCCGAGACCGGCAAGGCGACGCTGCGGCTCACGGTCGACGAGGGCCAGCAGTACCG
>CAZKYO010000098.1:0-2561 GCA_964557115.1 uncultured Gemmatimonadaceae bacterium | reverse complement strand
CGGTCCTGCACCGGCTTGGTGAAGATCTGGAGCAGGTAGCCCTCGTCGTCGCGGTCGACGAGGATGCCGAGCTCGGCCAGCGGCGCGAGGTCCTCGTCGATGGCGCCGACCCGCGCCGGCACCATCTCGTAGTACGTCGGCGGGACGGTGAGGAACTCGACCCCGCGCGCCTTGAGCTCGCGCACGGTCGCGATGATGTCGTCGGTCGCGATGGCGATGTGCTGCACGCCCGGGCCGTGGTAGAACTCGAGGTACTCGTCGATCTGGGACTTCTTCTTGCCGGCGGCGGGCTCGTTGATCGGGAACTTGATCCGGCCGTTGCCGTTGCTCATCACCTTGGACATCAGCGCGGAGTACTCGGTGCTGATCGTCTTGTCGTCGAAGGTGAGGATGTTCGTGAACCCGAGGACGTCCTCGTAGAACTTGACCCAGGGGTTCATCTTGCCGAGCTCGACGTTGCCGACGCAGTGGTCGACGTACTTGAGCCCGGTGCCGCCGGGACGGTACGGCGACGCCGCCGGCTCGAAGCCCGGCATGAAGAGCCCGCGATAGCCGCGCCGCTCGACGATCGAGTGGATCGTGTCGCCGTAGGTGCGGATCGCCGCGATGACGATCTCGCCGTCGGCGTCGCGCAGCACCTCCGGGTCGCGGGCGCTCGTCGCGCCCCGCTCGAGGGCGACCGCGTGGGCGGCGCGCGCGTCGTCGACCCAGAAGGCCATGTCGCGCACCCCGTCGCCGTGGCGGCGGACATGGTCGGCGATCTCGCCGTCGGGCCCCAGCGGCGTGGTGAGCACGAAGCGCAGCTTGTCCTGCACCAGCAGGTAGGACGCCCGGTCGCGCACGCCCGTCTCGGGGCCCCGATAGCCCACCAGCTCGAAGCCGAAGGCCGCGCGGTAGAACAGCGCCGACTGCTTGGCGTTGCCGACCCAGAACTCGATGTAGTCCGTGCCGTTGATCGGGAACGCGTCGTGCGGCGCCTCGGGCGCCGGCGAGCGGGCGGGTGCGGTCGAGGTCATCGTGCCTCCGGTCGGGTCAGGCGGCCCCGGCGGCCAGGAACGAGGCGAGGTCCGCCTCGCCGATCTCCGGCTCGCCCGGGGCGACGTTGTCGAGCCGCCCTTCCTTCACCCACTCGACCAGGCGCCCGACCTCCGCGAAGAGGTGGTCGAACGAGTCGACGATGAAGAGGAGCGGCTGGTAGTGATCGATCTCGAAGTACTGGTTGACGACCCACTCGAGCTGGAACGGCACCCGCTGGACGTCGGGCGACTCGATGCAGTGCTGCAGCTCGCCGTAGGACGAGAGGAGGCCGCTGCCGTAGGCCTTGAGCTCGCCGGGCCGCTGGCCGCGCATCAGGCCGAACTCGATGGTGAACCAGAAGAAGCGGGCCATCGCCTTGATCACGCTGGTGAGGCGCCGGATCCGCTCGCCCTCCGGGAGTTCCGCCGCCCGCTCCGCCGCCGTGCGCGCGCATTCGCCGAACCGCACGAGGGTGTCGGCGAACGCCCGGTCGGTGTGCATCGGGACGTGGCCGGAGATGTCGTGGAAGATGTCGGGCTCCGGGAGGTAGTCGAGCACCTCGCCGTCGCGAATCGTGATCGTGGTCGGGAACTCCCGCTGGCGCAGGCAGTCGAAGAAGAGGTAGGCCGGGACGTAGCCGCTCACCGCCTTGGCGCGGAACCCCGTCAGCGGCGCCATGAACCGGTTGACGTCCTCAAGCCGGGGCACCCGCATCGGGTCGAGGTGCAGCGTGGCGAGGCCCTCGAGGAACTTCGCGTTGGCATACCGGGCCCAGCGCTCCTCCATCCGGGCGTAGAGCCGGCGCCACACGTCGTGGTTCTCGTCGGTGTAGAGGTCGTAGGGCTGGTCGATGTAGAGCCGACCGTCTTCCCGGGCCTGCTCGATGAACGGCGACTTGGTCGTCGTCAGTCCGGCGGGTACGGCGGAGGATGTGGAGGTGCCCGACATGCCTGCCTCCCAGGAGAACCCAACTGCTTGCAAGATAACGGGGTGAATGGTGATTGGTGAATGGTGAATGGGCCCGCCCCTCGGGCCTGCGATGGCGAGGCCGAACCAGCCGTGAGCGCCCATTCACCATTCACGATTCACCGTTCACGTCGCCAGTTCTGGTCGATTCCGGAAGTGCTCGAGCGCCTCGGGATTCGCCAGCGCCCCGACGTTCTTCACGTCGCGCCCCTCGACCACGTCGCGCACGGCGAGTTCCGAGAGCTTGCCGCTCCGGGTGCGCGGGAGGTCGCCGACGCCGAGGATCACCCGGGGCACGTGGTGGGGCGAGGCTCCGCGGCGAACCTGGGAACGGATTCGATCGCGCAGCGCGTCATCGAGGGTGACACCGGGCCTGAGCCGGACGAAGAGGACCACCCGCACGTCGCCGGTCGCGCCCGTCCCCACGCGCTGGCCGATCACCAGTGACTCCAGGACTTCCTCGATCGCCTCGACCTGGCGGTAGATCTCGGCGGTGCCGATCCGGACGCCGCCGGGATTCAGGGTCGCGTCGGATCGTCCGGAGATCACGTAGCCGCCATCCACGGTCCGGGTGGCCC
>CAZKYO010000097.1:0-2583 GCA_964557115.1 uncultured Gemmatimonadaceae bacterium | reverse complement strand
CGACGGGTGCAGATCGTTCGCTCCGGACGACCGCGTCGTCCCGTCCGCGACGACCAGCGGCGTCACGAGATCGAGCGCCGCCTTGCCCAAGTCCGCGGCGAGGAAGCGGCCGGCGTTCGGCGGGCGCTTGAATTCGCCACCACCCCCGACTCGATGCCCGCGTACGACCAGCTCGCCGTCGACCGCACCGGCGTGGCCTGGGCGCGGGTCTTCCCCGACACCCTCGCGACGGCCACCTGGGACCTCTTCGCCCCAGACGGCAAGCTGCTCGGCACGGCCCGCCTGCCGAGCGACCTGGTGGTGCGCGACATCGATGCCGATCACCTCCTCGCCCAGCGCAAGGGCGAGCTCGACGAGCCGCTGGTGCTGGTCTACCGGCTGACCCGGCGGTCGAGCCGGTGAGCGGTACCCCGTCACCTCGGACCTGCTTGTCGGCTTCCTGACCGTGCCGCGACGCCTCCGGGCTAGATTCGTTCCGTGACCGACTCCTCCCTGGACGCCGCCGGCGAGCCGCCGCCGGCCGCGCCCCAGCCCGCCGTGCGGCCCGCCCGCAAGTACGACCGCTCGATCGTCGAGGGGCCGCTCGCACCGGCAATCTGGAAGCTGGCCTGGCCCACCATGCTGGCGAACATCATCGGCGGCCTGCAGGCGATGGTGGACCAGATCATGGTCGGCCACTACGTCGGCTACACCGGCAACGCCGCGATCGGCGTCTCGACCCAGATCTTCATCGTGGTCGTGGCGTTCATCATGTCGCTCTTCACCGGGATGAGCGTGCTGGTGGCGCGCTTCGTCGGCGCCGACGACGCGCTCAAGGCCGACCGCACCGTCTACCAGGCGTTCCTCACCGCGCTGGTGCTGTCGCTCGGGATCATGGCCCCGCTCGGCTACTTCCTCTCGCCGACGCTGCTCGACTTCATCAACGCCGCCCCCGGCGTGCAGGCGGAGGCGCTGCCGTACCTCCGCATCATGTTCGTCTACAGCGCCGGGATGCTGCTGTTCTACATGCTGGGCGGCGCGCTGCGCTCCGCCGGCGACGCGCGCACGCCGATGGTCCTCGGCATCGCGATGACCATCTTCAACATCATCCTCAACGTCATCCTGATCGCCGGGTGGGGGCCGATCCCGGCCTACGGCACGGCCGGCGCCGCGATGGGCACCGCGCTCGCCTCCGGCATCGTCGGCGCCTACGGCGTCTGGCGCCTCTGGCACGGCGGCTGGGTGGTCTCGTTCCCCAAGGGGATGGGCTATCGCCCCGACTGGACGATCATCCGCTCGCTGTTCCGCTTCGGCCTGCCGACCGGCATCCAGGGGATCGCGATGAACATCGGCGGCGTGCTGCTGCTCAAGTTCGTCGGCTCGCTGGCGGCCTCCGCGGCCGCGCAGGCGGCGTACGCGGTGAGCTACACCCAGCTCTTCTCGTTCGTGACCTGGACCTCGGTCGGCCTGATGGGCGCCGCCGCGACCGTCGCCGGCCAGAACCTCGGCGCCGGGCACCCCGATCGCGCGCTCGACGGCGTCCACGTCGCCGCGCGCTTCGCCGGGACCGGCGCCGCCACGCTCGGCCTCGCCTTCCTGTTCCTGCCGCGCCAGCTGCTGGCGATCTTCGGGATGGACGACCCGACCACGATCGAGCTCGCGGTGCAGCTGCTGCGCGTGCTGTCGGTGTCGGGGATCTTCATCGCGATGGCGCTCTCCTACACCGGCGGCCTGCAGGGCACCGGCGACACGCGCTCGCCGCTCTGGATCTCGCTGATCTCGCAGATCATCGTCCCGCTCGGGATCTGCGTCGTGATCCAGCGATTCGGCACGCTCGAGGCGATCCACATCTGGATCGCGATCCTCGTCGGCCACACCACCCGCTACACCCTCTCGCGCATCCGCTTCGCGCAGGGGAAGTGGCGCAGCATCGCGGTCGACGTCGCGGGCGCCCCCGCGGGAAAGTGATGACACCGATGCGCCGTGCCCTCGGGTGGCTGGCCGCCATTTCCCTCGCGCTCCCGCTCGGCCGGGCGGTCGCCCAGGACCCGATGACGCGCCTCGGCTGGATGGCGGGTTGCTGGGAGGCCCGAGCAGGGTCGCGGACCACGTTCGAGATGTGGTCGCCGCCGGCGGGCGGCGTGATGCTGGGGGGCGGGCGGACCGTCGTCGACGGCGTCGCGCGAAGCTTCGAACGACTGCTGCTCTCCCTCGATGGCGACACCCCGGTGTACACCGCGATCCCGTCGGGCCAGCGCGAGGCCGCGTTCCGCGCCACGGCCGCGAGCGACACGGTGCTCCGCGTCGAGAACGCTGCCCACGACTTCCCGACCCGGATCACGTACCGGCCGGTCGGCCCCGACTCGCTCGCCGCCACGGTCGAAGGGCCGGGTCCGAACGGGCTGCAGGGCTTCACGGTGCGCTATGCGCGGGTCGCCTGCCGCCCCTGAGCCGAGTCGACTAGGGGATCTCGTAGCGGAAGAGGTCGAGGCTCTGCACCTCGCCCGGCCCGCCGGGCCCGTACCGCTGCACCACGATCGATCCTTCGCCTGGCTCCAGCGAGATCGCCTGCCAGGGCGTCCCGTTCTCGCGAGCCAGCTCGGT
>CAZKYO010000096.1:0-2638 GCA_964557115.1 uncultured Gemmatimonadaceae bacterium | reverse complement strand
ACTCTCGTACACCGAGCGGGTCGACGACGACGTGCGCGAGCGGCAGCACGCCATCGTGCGGCGCCACATCGCATACGTGCACGTGCTGCGCTGCGCGCTGCGGGGGCAGGACCCGTTCGAGGACGCCGAGGTGAAGCGCTTCCTGCCCGAGGCCGACCGCGAGGCGCTGCGCGGCGAATCCAACCTGAACCACGCGCTGCTGCACCGCCAGGGGCTCGCGCTGGTCGGGCTGTCCGATTCGGGGCACCTCGATCCCTACCGGCTGCAATCGCTCGACCGCTCGATCGCGACATTGCTGGACGTGCAGGGCGGCTGCGAACGCATCAAGCGCACGCCGTTCCCGCCCGGCTACGGCTTCCTCGCCTCGCGCCTCACCATGGTCTACGCCGCGTTGATGGCCACCGGCATCGTCGCCGAGGTCGGCTGGGCCACGATCCCGCTGGTGGCGCTGGTGTGCATGGGCTTCACGTTGATCTCCGAGGTCGGCCGCGTGCTCGAGGATCCCTTCACGATGTTCTGGCCCGCGCTGCCGCTGACGGCGCTCTCGACGACGATCGAGATCAACCTGCGGCAGCGGCTGGGCGAGACCGGCCTGCCGCCGCTGCCCAAGCCGGACGCGAAGGGGATCTTGATGTGACGCGCGCCGCGCGGGCGGAGCCGCTCGCACGGCGGCGTACGGCCGGGCGCGGCGGGAAGTGGAGGCGGTCGCCAGCTCGCGATGTCGCCGCTTCCGAGCTTCCGGGCGCCCGGGACCTACGGCGCGATGACTCGCACGAGAACGTCGTAGTTCGTCGCCTGCGCGTAGGTGTAACCCAGAAGCACGACGAGCCCGCGGGGGTCGACCTCGACCTCCGCACCGTAGTCATGGTTGAACGGCTCGGTCGCCGGGGCGCTCCACGTCTCGGTCCAGACCACGTCCCCGTCCGGCGACAGTCTCTGCGCGACCATGTCGTGGTCCTCGGGGCCGACCTCGGTGCGGCCGTGCATGTACACGTTGCCCGCCAGGTCCACCGCAACGCCGCCGGCCTCGTCGGTCAGTCCCATCGGGCCGGAGTAGATCGATGTCCACCGCTGCTGCCCGTCGGGCGCATACCGACGCACGACGATGTCGATGCCGTCGTCCGTCACCGTTGGCCAGTCCGCCGTGACGATCAGATCGCCGGCTCCGTCCACCGCGAGATCAGCGACGCGCACGGTGCCCGCAGGATCCGGCGCCTCGATGAACGTCTCCCAGAGCACGTCGCCGGTGCGGCCCCGGCGCTCCAACCAACCATCCAGGCGCGCCCGCGCGAACGTGGTGGCCATCAGCGCGATGTCGCCGCCCGGGAGCAACGCGCCGTGGAGGTCCCAAAGCGTCCCGTTGCCATTGCCGTCGAGCGGACCGGCGATCTGCGACACCGTCGGGTCCAGACCTTTGGGGCTGAGCGTGACGAGATAGCCCGGCAGCGGCTCTGGCAGATCAGCGGTCGCCGTCACGAGCAGGCCGTCGCCGCCCATGTCGACGACGGAGCTCGCCCAGTAGCTCGCGTCGGGATTCTCGCCCGCCAGCGACAGATCCCAGCTCAGATCGCACGAGCCTGAAAAGCCGCCCGCCCAGATCTCGTCGCCTCGCCGCCCCGCGACGGCGAGCACCCCGTGTGCAGCGGATACAGCTTCGGCGAACTCGTTCGTGCCCGCGCCAGCTGCGTGGCCCTTCGCGCAGGTCAGCTCGCCTTCCGCCGTGATGATCGCCACCAACACATTGCCGGCTTCGGGCCCACCCGGCGCGGACTCGCCGACTGCCCCGATCAGGCCCGCGTCATCCACTGCGAGGTCAAACCCGCGATCCATCCCGCCGTCGAGATCGACCCTAACCGACCAGATCTCCAGCCGCTCAGGAAAGCGGCAGGTGTCCGGACATGCATGCCCCGCGAACGGCTCGGAGTCGCATTGTTCACCGGGTTCGACGGTGCCGTTGCCGCAGCTCGCGTTGCCGCCCGAGGACCCACTGCTCGAACCGTCGTCCAACGACGTCGTTGTCGTCGTCGCGGCGTCCGAACTCGACCCGGCGGTACCGGCAGCGGTGGACGCCCCGCCGCCGTCCGCTGTCTGCGCTGCCGTATCGTCCGGGTCGTCCGAGAGACAGCCGCACCACAGCGACACGGCAAACGCGCTTCGCCTGAGGGAGTTCATATTCCTCCGGGAAGATCCCCGTACCAGTCACCGCGTCGTAGGTGTAGCACTTATTTGGCGGAGCCTCCCAAGCGACCAGATCTCCAGCCGCTGAGGAAAGCGGCAGGTGTCCGGACATGCGCTGCGAGGTGGCGCCAGAGCGCGGCAAACTCGTCGCTCGCGATGAGCCGGTCGGCGATGTCGCCGCCGGGCGCGAGGCCATCGAACAGACCCGTGGGCCCGGCGCGCCAGAGCAGGACTCCGAGCTCGCTCGACGCGACCTCGACCTTGCTCGCCATCCTCGCCATCCAGGAATCGGCGCTCTGGAGGGTCGGTGTCCCGCGGGCCAGATGCGCCTCGATCTCCCCCCTCTGTCCCTCACCCCCGCCCGACGAGTCGCCGCAGGATGCCCTGCAGCTCGTCGACCGACACGTCGACCTGCTCGACCACGCAGCCGTAGAGCATCGCGGTGGGCACGTTCGCGTCG
>CAZKYO010000095.1:0-2641 GCA_964557115.1 uncultured Gemmatimonadaceae bacterium | reverse complement strand
CTTGCCGCGGTGAAGGACCGCCTGATCGGTCGCGGCGGCCGGGGCGCGTCGACGATCACGATGCAGCTCGCCGGCAACCTCTGGCCGGCCGACATCGATCGGTCCAAGCGCAGCGGGCTCGCCGGGATCGCGCGCAAGGTGCGCGAGGCGCGCGTCGCGCAGCAGATCGAGGAGCGCTACTCCAAGGACAAGATCCTCGAGCTCTATCTCAACTACATCTCCCTGGGCAACGGCGCCTACGGGGTCGAGGCCGCCTCCCAGCGCTACTTCGGCAAGCATGCCAGCGAGATCAACCCGGCCGAGGCAGCCATGCTCGCGGGGCTGCCCCAGGCGCCGTCGCGTTACAACCCGCGCCGCAATCCGGAGGCGGCGGTGAAGCGGCGCAACCTGGTGCTCGACCTGATGCGCCAGGACGGTGCCCTCACCCCCGAGGAGGCCGAGACCTGGAAGGCGTACCCGCTGGCGCTCTCCTCGCGCTCCGACTTCGCCGGCGTGGGCGAGTACTTCGTGGAGTACGTCCGGCAGATCCTCGAGGCGCGCTTCGGGAGCGCGCTGTACACCGACGGCTACCGGATCTTCACCACCCTCGACCTCGACGCCCAGGCCGCGGTGGAACGGGCGATGGCGGCGCAGCTCGAGCGGATCGAGAGCGATCCGCGGTACCGCCACGAGACCTACCGGGAATACCTGGAAGGGAAGGGCGACGGCACGACCGAGCACTCGACCACCCCGTACCTGCAGGGTGCGGCGCTGGTGATGGAGGCGCGCACCGGCAACATCCTCGCGATGGTCGGTGGCCGCGACTTCGACGACTCGAAGTTCAACCGGGCGGTGCAGGCCGAGCGACAGCCCGGCTCCACCTTCAAGCCGATCGTGTACACCGCGGCGGTCGAGCACGGCATCTCGCTCGACCAGGTGCAGGTCGACGAGCCGCTCTCGATCCCGATCCCGGACCAGCCGAACTGGGAGCCGCAGAACTACAACGGCAAGTTCACCAACCAGCCGATGACGCTGCGCGAGGGGCTCTGGGGCTCGGTGAACACGATCGCGATCAAGGCCGCCCTCGAGACCGGCCTGCCGGAGGTCGTCGACGAGGCCCGCAAGTTCGGCCTCACCACTCGCATCCCGGTGGTCCCGTCGCTCGCGCTGGGGTCGCTCGGGGTCCATCCGATCGAGATGATCTCGGCCTACTCGACGTTCGCCAACCTCGGCGTCCGCGCCGAGCCGAACGCGATCCTGCGGGTCGAGGACAACAAGGGTCGCATCGTGTACGAGGCGAAGCCGGTGCGGCGCCGCGTGCTCGACGAGGCGACCGCGTACACCATGACCGACGCGCTGGTCGGCGTGGTGCAGCACGGCACCGGCCGTCCCGAGGTGTGGAACAAGGGCTTCCAGGTCCCGTCGGGCGGCAAGACCGGCACCACCAACGACTACTACGACGTGTGGTACATCGGCTTCACCAACGACCTGGTGGCCGGCGTCTGGATGGGCTTCGACCAGAACACCAAGATCATGAGCAACGCGCAGGGCGGCCTGCTCGCGGCGCCGGCCTACACGCAGTTCATGCGCGAGATCTACCAGCGCCGCCCGACGCCGGGCGGCTGGCAGCAGCCGGCCGACATGCTCCGCCCGGTCGAGATCGACCGGACCACCGGCTTCCGGGCGACGCCGTTCTGCCCGCGCGACGCCGTCGAGATCCGGTATTTCGCGCCGGGGCAGGAGCCGCGCGAGTACTGCCCGATTCATTCACCGTACCGCCCGGGCGACACCGAGTGAGCCTGCGCCTCGCCGCGGCGTGGGTGCTGCCGGTGGCGGGGCCCCCGATCGCCAACGGCGCGGTGCTGGTCGATGCAGCGGGGCGGATCGCCGCGGTCGATCGCGACGAGGCGGTGCCCCGACCGCCCGACGGCCTGACGATCGACCTCGGTGCCGCCGCGCTCCTGCCGGGCCTCGTCAACACCCACACCCATCTCGAGCTCACCGGCTTCGCCGGCCGGGTCGACGCGCCGGACTTCTGGCAGTGGATCCTCCAGGTGATCGCGGTCAAGTCGGCGCGGTCCGAGGAGGAGTTCTTCGAGCAGGCGTGCGCGGGCATCCGGCACTCCTGGGCGCGCGGCGTGACGACGGTGGCCGACACCGGCAGCACCGGCGCCGTCATGGAGGCGCTCGACCACCTCGGGGCCAGCGGCATCTACCATCACGAGGTGTTCGGTGCCCACCCCGAGCAGTGCGACGGCGCGATGCGCCGCTTCTCGCGCGACCTCGACCGGCTCGCCGCCCACGCCACCGGTCGCGCGGCGCTCGGCGTGTCGCCGCACGCACCCTACACCGTCAGCGGGCCGCTCTACGAGGCCGCCTGCGCGCTCGGGCGGGCTCACGGCGTGCCGATCGCCGTGCACGTGGCGGAGCCCCCGGGCGAGGCGTCGCTGCTCGGGGATTTCACCGGCATCTTCGCCGAGCACTTCCGTCGGGAAGGGATTCCGCGCCCGTCGGCGGCGGCGATCTCGCCGATGGCGTTCATGGCGCGGCACGGCGTCCTCTCCGAGCGGACCCTCTGCATCCACGCGATCCAGGTGGGGGAGGCGGACGTCGCGCTGATGGCCCGCCACGGCGTCGCCGTGGCGCACTGCCCGCGCTCCAA
>CAZKYO010000094.1:0-2695 GCA_964557115.1 uncultured Gemmatimonadaceae bacterium | reverse complement strand
CCGGTGCGGCTGCCGCTCGACGTGCTGCTGGTCTTCACCGCCAACCCCGAGGACTACACGGCGCGCGGCAAGATCATCACGCCGCTCAAGGACCGGATCGGCTCGGAGATCCGGACGCACTACCCCGAGCGGATCGAGGACGGCGTCCTGATCACGCGGCAGGAGGCGTGGCAGTCCCGCCGGGGACCGGAGGTGCGCCTGCCCGACTTCCTCGAGGAGCTGATCGAATGGGTCGCGTTCGCCGCGCGCGGCGACAAGCGGGTGGACCAGCGGGCCGGCGTGTCGCAGCGGCTGCCGATCGCGCTCACCGAGCTGGTCGTCAGCAACGTGGAGCGGCGCGCCGTGTCGGTGCCCGACGGCGACGAGGCGACCGCGCGGATCGGCGACGTCTACGCCGCGCTGCCGGCGATCACCGGCAAGGTGGAGCTGGAGTACGAGGGCGAGCTGCAGGGACCCGAGGCGGTCGCGGGCGACCTGATCCGGCGCGCCGCGGCGGCGGTCGTCGCCGAGCGGATCGAGGAGGGCGTGCTCGACCCGATCGTCGAGTGGTTCGACGAGGGCGGCGCGCTCAAGGTGGGGCACGAGGAGACGACGGCCGCCTGCCACCGCGCCTTCACCACCGTCCCAGGCCTCATCGAGGCAGTGACCGATCGCGGCATGGCGGACGCAGGGGATGTCGAGCTCGTGGTGGCCGCCTGCGAGGTGGTGCTCGAGGCACTCGTCGCCGAGCAGCGGATCTCGCGCAGCGAGGAGCACGGCTGGCAGCGGGTGCGGGGGACCAGACGGCGGATGCCGCCGGAGTACGAGGGGTGAGTCGGGCGATGCGAGATTGGCGATTCGAGGAACGCCCTCGAATCGCCAGTCACGATTCGCGAATCTCGCGGTCGCCGACGGCGACCACCACCAGCTCGGCGCTCCGCTCCAGTCCCAGTCGCGCGGTGTCCAGCGTCATGTGGTAGTTGCGCGAGTCGCGCCAGTCGCGGGCGTACCACTGCTTGTGGTACCGGGCGCGGTTGGCGTCCACCTCGCGGATCCGGCGCGCGGCCTCGGCCTCGTCGACGCCGAGGCGGTCGGCGATCACCCGGGCGCGGTGGTCGGCCGGGGCGACGAGCCGGACGTGGAAGGCGTCCTCGCGGCGGGCCAGCAGGGCGGACGCGGCTCGGCCGACGAGCACCGCGTCGCCCTCGCCGCAGGCGTCGGCGACCACCTGCTCGGTCAGCTTGACCAGCCGCTGCTCGTCGGCCTCGGGCGCCTCGAACTCGCCGGTGGTCAGCAGCTCCGGCGTCGCGCGGGCGAGCGCCCGGGCCATCCGCTCGATGAACGACGGCCCCCGCTCCTCGCGTCGCGCGACGTCGTCGGTGGAAAGGCCGGCGCGCCGGGCGACCTCTTCCACGACCTGGTTGTCGACCAGGCGCCACCGGAGGCGATCGGCGACCAATCGGGCGACCGACGAGCCGCCGGCGCCGTACTCGCGCGAGATGGTGATGAACATCAGTCCTCCACCGGGTTCCAGAGGCGGCGCCGGAGCCACAGCATCCCGATGAGCGAGATGATCCCGCTCGCCAGCACGGCCCGGGCGGCGCCGAAGTGTTCCGCGATCCAGCCGGCCTGCAGCGCGCCGATCGGCGCCAGGCCCAGCACCACGAACGAGTAGACCGCCATCACGCGGCCCCGCACCTCGGGCGTCGCGGCGAGCTGCAGCGAGGTCGCGGTCGAGATCCCGGCCGTGGCCATGCTGGCACCCGCCAGGGCGAGGACGATGAGGCCGGTCGTCACGTCACGCGCCATCGCGAGCACGATCACCAGCGCGGCGAGGATCGTCCCGCCGGCGCTGGCCAGGCGGGCGCGGGTGATGCGACGCCCCACGGCGCCGACGATGATCGCGCCGCAGGCGGCGCCGATCCCGACCGCCGACGTCATCGCGCCGTATCCCGCGGCGTCGGTGCCGAGGACGTCCTTGGCGAAGACCGGCAGGATCGGGATGAAGGAGAGGGTGAAGATCGTCACCAGCGTCATCTGCATCGCGAGCCCCTCGAGCACCGGCTGGGCGCGGATGAAGTGCACCCCGGTCAGGATCGACGGGCGGCCGGCGGGGACGCGCGGCAGGCTCCGGTGCACGATGCGGATCAGGCCGACGAGCACGGCGACGTAGCTCGCCGCGTTGAGGGCGAACGCCATCCCGGGGCCGGCCCAGGCGATCACGATGCCGGCGACCGCCGGGCCGATCACGCGGGCGAGGTTGTAGATGGTCGAGTTGAGGGCGGCGGCGGAGACCAGCTCCTCGGGCGGCACCAGCTCCACCAGGAACGCCTGGCGCGCCGGCACCTCGAACGCGGTGGCGAGCCCGTGCACCAGCGCGAGGGCGAAGACGAGGGCCACCGTGATGTGGCCGCTGAGGGTGAGGCCGGCCAGCACGGCGGCCTCCACCATCATGATCGCCTGCAGCAGGATGATGAAGCGGCGCTTGTCGACCCGGTCGGCCACCACCCCGCCGTAGAGGGTGAACAGCAGGATCGGCAGGGTGTTGAGGGTGGTGACCAGGCCGACCTGGAAGGCCGAGCCGGTGAGCTCGAGGACCAGCCAGCCCTGCGCCACCGTCTGCATCCAGGTGCCGACCAGGGAGATCGTCTGGCCGGTGGCGAACCGCGCGAAGTCGGGGTGGCGGAAGGCCCGGAAGGGGCCGCTCAGGGCGGCG
>CAZKYO010000093.1:0-2771 GCA_964557115.1 uncultured Gemmatimonadaceae bacterium | reverse complement strand
GCGACGCGGCCTTGACGCTGTCGATCGCGGGACCGCTGATTCGAAGCTGCACGGCACCATCGTCCGTGTTCGGTGTCGTGAGCTCGACGCTCAACCAGCCAGGAGCGCCAGGGGTGGAGTCGCTGGCCCCCGTCGGGCTGCCGCCGCACGCCACAAGCGAGAAGCACAGCCCGGCCAGGACTGGCCGGGAACGGAGACTCGCCGCGAGTCGCCTCGAGAGCTTGAAGGTGTAGGTCATCGCCAAGGTGTTCCCTGAATGCGAGTATCGCCAGCGCCATGGAGGCGCCTGATACTGACAAGGAATCGGCAATCTCGATGCCAACCGATGACCCGCGACCAAATATTATCTTAAGCTATTGTCAATGAAAGACTTGAATACTTCTTGCCATCCTGTCGAGGCGGCCGTCAAGTATTGCAGCCGTTCTGTTTCTTGACAGACATTCGAGCCGCGGGCGGACCGAGGACCCCCCTCAATCGGCCGGCCCTGTATTGCTGGCTGGCGGCCGTGGCGTGGCTGACCCTTCGCCCTGACCCAGGGGCGGCGCCGGCGGCAGCGGCCTCCCCGTGGTGGTGCCTCGCGTGTGGCCCCGCCGGGGGTGCGGACATCCTCCTCAACGTCTGCCTCTTCCTCCCGTTGGGATGGCTGCTCGCGCGGGCGCACCGGGGTCCCGGCGTGGCCCTCGTGACCGGCGTGTTGCTTGCCACCTCGATCGAGGTGCTTCAGGGCACCGTGATCCCAGGCCGTGACGCCGCCCTCGGCGATGTGGTGGCCAACGGCGGCGGTGCGCTGCTCGGCAACCTCCTCGCGGGTCCCTGGCTGCGCGAGGCGCTGGCCAGACACCGTGATCGACTCGCCGCCCTGACTCTGCTCCTGTTCACCTTCGTGCTTGTCTCGAGCGCGACACTGGTGCTGCCCTCGCTCGCCCTGTCCGGAGGCGCCACCCTGGCGACGCCGCCAGGCTTCGCGAATCGCCCCGTGTATCGCGGGGCGACGGACACGCTCACCATGATCACCGATGGACTGGACCGGCCGATCGGATTCGAGGCGACCTTCGCGTGGGCTCCGCCCGACACGAACGCCCTCACACCAATCATGCGACTCGAGGATCGACGCGACGCTACCGTCGTCGCCGTCGACCGGCGCGGCAGCGTGCTGGGAATCGAACTCCGGCTCGCGGCGGCACGCTGGCGCCTCCGCACGCCGAGCTGGACGGTCGACGTCCCCCCCGGTGTGCGCGGGGGAGAGTCCCTCTCGGTACGGGCGACAGCCATCTCGGGCGCCATCCGAATCGCGGTGAAGGGTGCGTCCGCAGCCACCGAGCGGGTGGTACGCCTCGGGGCGACCTCCGGCTGGGCGCTGCTCAATCCGTTCGCGCCGGCCGGAGACGAGGCCGCCTGGCGTTGGTGGACGCTGGGATGGCTGGCCGGGTGGGGCGCCCTCCTGGGCTGGGCTGCCGGAATGCGCCGACGGCGGCTCGCCTGGGGGCTTGCCGCCGTCGGGATCCTGCTGGCTGTCAGCGCGAGCAGCGGTGCGATCGCGACGGTCGGCGAAGTCATCGCCCTCGCGATCGGCTGGTTCGCCGGCGTCAATTCACGACGATTTCCCCGGACACCGGGCGGGGCTTCAGGTACCAGGCCCCTGCTCCGTCGGGAACAAGGACCCCGCGGCTCGTGATCCCTCGCCCGGGAGCGAAGAGCGACTTGGTCGGTTGCAGCTGCGAGTCGATCACCACGAGCGCGGTGTCGGTGCCGTTCGCGATCCGCACCTCGAACGCCCCCGCCACCGTCGCGGTGTCGGCGATCGTCGCGCCGGTGACCCGCACGAGGGCCGCGTCGAGTGCGCCGTCCTTGGCGGTGTGCACCTCGACCACGGTCAGGTCGGTGACGAGCGGCGCGGCGCTCACCCCCGCCGTGTAGACCTTCCCATCCAGCAGCACCGGCTGGCCGCGGTCGCTTCCGGTATGCCCGAGGACGATCACCGAGTCGCCGACGTTGTTGCCGTTTCGACCCGGCCAGTGCTCGGCCGAGGTGACCCGAAGACTGACGCCACCCGAGGTGAGGAACGTGGCGGAGTCGGCGAACGACTGGAATCCGGCCGTGACGACCCCGCGGATCACCACGGGCCTGCCCGCCGCTGCCTGTCTCGCCTCCGCGACCGTGAGGGTGGGATAACCGATCATGACGCCGGCACCGCCGTTGAGCGAGTCGGCCCGCACCCGGAAGGCGACGTCGTTGCCCTGCACGGGGACCAGCGTGTCACCGAGGGCCCTTGGCATCAGTCGGTAGCGATAGCTCCCGATCGGGACGCTGGTGAACGTCACCACGCCGTTGGCGTTGCTGCGCTCGACGCGTACGGGGTCGATGCCGCCATCGGGGAAGATCCCGATGTCGATCGCGCCAAGGATGCTGTCGAAGGGCGTCAGGGTACCGGTCCCGTCCCGATCGAACAGGGTGGTGACCTGGATGGAGCCGACCGCCAGCGGCGGCAAGCCGAGATCCTCGCCGGCGTTGGAGCAGGCGGCCAGCCCGAGTGCGAGGGCTGCGGCGATCGAAAGGGAGCGCGACATCGTCAGTTCTCCACGCGAAGGCCGAAGCGGATCGATCGCGGCGCCGAGCGGCGCGACAGCAGCTGGCCGAAGTGATCGTTGAGCATCAGCGGCAGGACCACGTTGCCGGCGGCGTCCGTCGTGATCGCGCGCGCGGGATCGATGAGCACGGCCGCGCGGTCGACCACGCCGACGTCGCTGGAGACCACGTTGAACGCGTCCACC
>CAZKYO010000092.1:1387-2772 GCA_964557115.1 uncultured Gemmatimonadaceae bacterium | reverse complement strand
GCTCGGCGGCGTGCCGCCACACCGCGGCGCGCTTCGGCAACCCGTTGCCCCAGTCGTTGTCGGTGGCCGGCCGCCAGAGATTGGGCTCCGGTCCGCGCCGGATCACGTCCTGGCCCCGGTACTTGAGCGTCGCCAGCGTGCCGCGCCGCAGGTCGAAGCGCACGACCGTACCGTTGGTGGCGAGGGTGAGCGAGACACTGTCCCGCGTCACCTGGATCGGCGGAAATTCCGGTCCGATGTAATCCGCGACGTATTCCATCGCCGGGAGCGCCAGCTGCTCGCTCGCCACCACGTGCCCGGCAGGCACCAGGCCGTAGCCGGTGCGCGCGATCGCGTACAGGTTGAGGAACGCCTCGTGCCCCTGCACGATCCGCGGCAGGGTGTACCCCAGCGTCACCAGCGCGGCGCCGCTGGGGCCCACCTTCGGCATCGGCACCACGCCGGAGTCGATCGGCATCCCGTCGTCGGTGATCACCCACTTGAGGTCGTAGCCGTCGAGCGTCTTGAAGAAGAACTCGTTCCGCACCCCGACCTTCCCCGCCTTGAGGTCGTTCACGGCGAAGTGGATGTCCTGGTAGACGTGCTTCACCTCCTCGAGCCCCGGGTGCGGCACCCGGTCGGGCCCCACCAGCCCGTTGGCGAGGAAGTTGGCGTCGCTGGGGGTGCCGGGCGGGCCGTAGTCGCCGCCGTACGCCCAGAACGGCCGCCCGCTCCAGCTCGTGTCGGCCAGCCCCTGGTCGACCCAGTCCCAGATGAAGCCGCCCTGGAGCCGCGGGTACTTCCGGATCACGTGCCAGTAGTCGGCCAGGTTGCCGGTCGAGTTCCCCATCGCGTGGGCGTACTCGCACATGATCAGCGGCCGGTCGTCGTCGCCGGTGGCGTAGCGCTCGAGCCACGGGATCCCCGGATACATCGGCACCCGCAGGTCGGAGTGGCGCCGGTAGCGGTTGGTCTCCCGCTCGTACTGGACCGGCCGGGAACCGTCTCGGCCGTGGATCCAGTCGTAGGTGGCGACGAAGTTCTCGCCGTCGCCGGCCTCGTTGCCGAGCGACCAGATCACGATCGACGGGTGGTTCTTGTCGCGCTCCACCATCCGCTGGGTCCGGTCCATGTGCATCACCAGCCACTCCGGCTTGGTGCCGAGCGTGAAGACCGGGTCGTAGCCCATCCCGTGCGACTCGATGTTCGCCTCGCCCACGATGTACAGCCCGTACTCGTCGGCCAGCTCGTAGATCCGCTCGGGCTCGGGATAGTGCGAGAAGCGGATCGCGTTGAGGTTGTGCTGCTTCATCAGGCCTAAGTCGCGCCGCATCATCGCCTCGTCCAGCACGTGGCCGGTCGAGGGGTCGTGCTCGTGGTAGTCGGTCCCCTTGATCAGGATCGGC
>CAZKYO010000092.1:0-1287 GCA_964557115.1 uncultured Gemmatimonadaceae bacterium | reverse complement strand
ATCCCGCTCATCCGCCAGAAGTCCTGGTCCTCGAGGTAGCTCGCCGAGCTCCAGCGATAGACCTCGAGCGCGAGGGTGTTGGTGCCGGGATGCACGAAGCGGGTGACGTCGAATTCCGCCGGGTCCTTGCTCCCCTCGTTGTAGCCGACCATCTGGCCGTTGATCCAGAGGTAGTAGGCGCTGCTCACCGCGCCGAAGCGCAGCGTGATCTGCCGTCCATCCCACTCGGCGGGAATGGTGAAGCTGTGCCGGTAGGAGCCGACCGGGTTGTTGTCGGCCGGCAGCTCGGGTGGCACCGGCCTGCTGAACGGATGGAAGGGGTACTTGATGTTGGTGTAGATCGCCTCGCCGTAGCCCTGCCGCTCCCAGTTGGACGGCACCGGGATGGTGGGCCACTTGGAGTCGTCGAAGTCGTCGCGGTAGAAGTCGGCGGGTTTCTGCGCCGGCCGCCGCACCCAGTTGAACTTCCAGCGGCCGTTGAGCGACTGATACCAAGGCGCCGCGGTCGGCTGATCGGAGAGGTAGAACGGGGCGGTGTTCCGCGCCGTCCGGGCGGCCTGCTCGCTGGGCCACGCCGTGAAGGAAGCGTGCGTCGGCTCCACGTTCCGCCGCACGATGGCGGGGTTGGCCCAGTCGGGCATCGGGCCGTCGCGGACCGGGGTGTCGGCCTGCTGGGCCGCAAGCGATCGGACCGGAACCGCGCCGCCCAGCAGCGCGAGCAGGGTCGAGGCGAGGAATCCGGTCCGAGTCGGGTTCACGGGTGGGGTGCTCCGGCGTTGGAGTGGGGACCCCGGAAAGCTACTCCTTCGCCGCCGCCGGGGCGACGCCGCTGAACATGTCGACCACATACCGCCACTTCCCGTCCTCGCCGCGCCGCAGCACCTCGGTGTACTTCACCGTCTCCTCCGCACCGCCCATCGTGAACGTCGCCGTCCCGATCGAGTAGGCCAGGTCGCCGATGCCGTAGGTGTAGGTGGTGTTGAGCGTCATGTTGCTGGCGCCGCCGCGGATCAGGCTGCCGATCACCGCGCCGATCCCGTCGCCCTGGAGCGCCGGGGAGTCGGGCGGCATCAGGTTCGCGTCGGCCGCGTAGATCGCCCGCACGGCGGCCGAGTCGCCGGCGTTCATCCCGGCGGCAAAGGCGGCGTCGACGGCGCGCACCGAGTCGATCGCGGCCTGCGACAGCGGCATCATGCCGCCCTCGTCATTGTCCTCGGCCTCCGGGGCACAGGCGGCAACGACGAGACCGATGGCGAACAGGTGGCTGAGGCGCATGAGTGGCTCCGG
>CAZKYO010000091.1:0-2802 GCA_964557115.1 uncultured Gemmatimonadaceae bacterium | reverse complement strand
GCCGGCCACGAATCGCGCCAGGAGGCCGATCACGCCGGTCAGGTGGATCACCAGCCCCAGCAGCACCGTGCCGACGTAGAACGCCAGCGACTGCAGCACCTCGGTCCCGAACCGGACCGACACGGCGAAGATCAGCCCGGCCACGCCGAAGGGGGCCAGGCGCATCGCGTAGTCGATGATCTTCGAGACCGCCTCCACCAGCCCGTCCAGGACGGCGAGGATCGGCTGCGCCTTCTCGCGGGGGATCTGCGTCAGCGCGATGCCGAAGATGATCGAGAAGAAGATCAGGCCCAGCATGTCCATCCGGGCCATCGTGTCGACGATGTTGCGCGGGACGATGTTGACGAAGGTGTTGACGCCGAAGTCGACCCCGCCGCCGAGGCGCTGCGCCGCCTCGCCGCCATACTGGGCCAGGAGGTCGGCCCGGACCGCCGGGTCCATCCGCCGCCCGGGGGCGATCAGGTTCATCAGCGTCAGGCCGATCGTCGCGGCCGCCGCCGTGGTCACGAAGAAGAACCCGAAGGCCTTGCCCCCCACGCGGCCGATCTTCTTCAGGTCGCCGAGCGAGGCCACGCCGAGCGTGACCGAGCCGAAGATCAGCGGGATGACGATCATGAAGAGCATCCGGAGGAACACCTGCCCCACCGGATTGGCGACGTTGTCCACCAGCCACATCAGCCACGGGGCACCGGGAAACCAGAGCTTCCCCGTGATGCCGGCGAGGGCGCCGAGGGCGAGGCCGAGGAGGATCTTCGTGTGCAACTGGGCAGTGCGCCACCGGGTCGCGGCGACGCCGAGGAAGCCGACGAGGAGCAGCGCGACGAGAAGCTTCATCGCTAGAACCTCAGTCCGGCGCGGAGGTAGAGCCAGCGCCCGCCGCTGATGAAGGTGGCTCCCGCCCCGGCCTCGAGCGGTCCGAGTCCGACCGAGACGTTCGGCGTGTAGCCGGTCTTCGAGACGCCCGGATCGAAGCCCAGATGGTACCAGCCGATGTCGAGGCCGACCTTGAGGAGGCCGAACCCGACCCGCGGGCCGACCTGCACCCCGTACACCGTGACGGCATCGGCGTCACCGGCCCCGCCAAATCGGGTCAGGCTCGCCTCGGCGGCCGCCCCGATCGCAATGGCGCTCACCTCGGCCTTGACGTAGCCGCCGTAGCCGGGATCGAGGGCATCCCCTAGATCACCCCCCGGCGAGGCGTAGCGGGCCCCGGCGCCGAGCGAGATGCCGGGGAACTGGGCCGCCAGGGGAGCCGCGAAGATCAGGGATGCCGCGAGGAGGGCGGTCGGCGTGGACACCGCGAGTGGTCGCATGGGTCGTCTCTCGGGTCGGGATGCGGAAGGTCGCGCAGGCGGGAATGCCCCCGGCAGGACTCGAACCTGCGACCCCCAGTTTAGGAAACCGGTGCTCTATCCAGGCTGAGCTACGGGGGCGCGAACCCCAAACCTAGGCGGATCCCGCGAGCGGCGCGAGGCGGTTCAGCGTCGCTGCAACCGCCGCACCGACCATCCCGCCAGGACCAGGACGCCCGAGACCGCGATCATCGCCGGACCCGTGGGCAGGTCGAACGGCACCGACACGGCGAAGCCGACCACCGCCGCCACGATCCCCGCCGCGATCGCGATGGCGAAGGTCCCGGCCATGCTCCGCGCCACCAGCAGGCCGGTGACTGCCGGCAACACCAGGAACGAGAAGACCAGGATCACCCCGGCGAACTGCATCGCGAAGGCGATGACGAGCCCGAGCGTGAAGTACAGCAGCAGGTTCCAGAAGGTGACATTGAATCCCTGCGTCCGCGCCGTCTCCCGGTCGAAGGAGACGAACAGGAATTCCTTGTAGAAGACGGCGTGGAGCAGGAGCACGGGCGCGACGATCGCCAGCAGCGTCATCGAGTCGTGCCGCGTCATCCCGAGGATGTTTCCCTGCAGGAAGATGTCATGCGCTTCGCCGACCGTTGCCTTCGCCACGAGCAGGATGCCGACTGCCGCGGCGACGGCGTACGCGACGCCGATCGTCGCGTCCGGCGAGACGCGCGCCTTGCCGCCCATGCCGAAGAAGACCGCGCCTCCCAGGGTGAGCAGCAGCGCCAGGCCGACCGGGTGCGCCCCGAGCACGGCCGTGGCCGCGAACCCCCCGAGGAACAGCGAGAGCGCGATGCCGGCCGACGAGAGCTGCGCGAGTGCCGCCCCCACGAAGACGATGCGACGGAGTACGACGTAGACGCCGAGCACCGAGCAGCCGAGCGCGATCACGAGGGCGCCGTAGAGCGCCTCGCGGAAGAGCAGGACCGACTCAAGCACGGGACACCTCCGTCCGCTCGCGCCGGGCGACGACCAGGCGGTGGTCGCCGACGTGCTCGACGTCGACCGCGATGCCGTACATGGCGCTCAGCACCGACTCGTTCAGGATCTCGTCCACCGGCCCGATCCGGAACGCCCCCTCCAGCACCAGGGCGATCCGGTTGACGTAGTTCGCGACCTCGTTGAGCGCGTGGCTCACCATCAGGACGGTGAGACGGTCGCGCTCGTGGAGTTCCCGCACCAGCGAGAGGATCTGGGTCGTCGCGACCAGGTCCATCCCGTTGGTCGGCTCGTCGAGCACCAGCAGGTTCGGCTCGCCGACGAGTGCCCTGGCGATCAGCGCCCGCTGCCGCTGCCCCCCCGAGAGCGCGCCGATGCCGCGATCGGCCAGGTGGGGAATGCCGACGTGCTCGAGGGCGGCCATCGCGTGCCGGCGATCATCCGCACCGGGCCGGCGGGCCAGCCCGATCCGGTTGTACCGGCCCATCAGCACCACGTCCAT
>CAZKYO010000090.1:0-2805 GCA_964557115.1 uncultured Gemmatimonadaceae bacterium | reverse complement strand
GTCGTCTTCCCCGCCCCGTTCGGTCCGACCAGCCCGAGGAAGTCGCCGTCGGGGATCGTGAACGACAGGTCGGTGAGGATCGCCTTCCGTCCGTAGCCGAGCGTGGCCCGGTCGAAGCGGATCAGCGTGCGCGGATCGGCGGGCGTCACTGGACCGCCGCCGCGAGCGCCGTCACGTCGGACCGGACCAGCGAGGTGTAATTCTCCGCGCCCTTGCCGCCGCCGACCGACGGCGGCAGGATGAGCACCGAGGACCCGGGGACGTTCTTCACCACGAAGTCGGCGAGTTTCCGGTCGTAGAAGGGTTCCATCACGATCACCTTGGCTCCGGTGCGCTTCATGGTCTGGATCAGGCCGGCGAGATGCGACGGCGAGGGGGGCACGCCCGGCTTCGGTTCCATGAAGCCGACGATGTTCGCCCCGGTGTACTCGGCGAAGTAGCGCCAGCTGGTGTGCCACGCGATGATCGGCTTCCCCTTGATGGCGGCGAGCTGCGGCGCGAGCTGGCGATGGATGGCGTCGACCTGTTGCTGGAAGGCCGCGAGGTTGGCCGCGTAGGCCGCGGCGTGCGTCGGGTCGAGCTCGGAGAACTTGGAGGCGAAGAGCCCGGCGATCCGCTTGCCGTTCTCGGGATCGAGCCAGTAGTGGGGATTGCCGAGCGGATGGACGTCGCCGCCGCTGCGGTCCACCTGGCCGGAGGGCACGTCGAGGACCGGGATCGCCTTCGAGACGTCCACGTAGCCGGAGCCGCCGAGGCGGATCTTCGGGTTCCGCGAGCCGTCGATCAGCAACGGCATCCAGCCGATCTCCAGGTCGAGGCCGACGAACGCCCAGACATCCGCGGCACGCATCTTCAGGATGAAGCTCGGCTTCGCCTCGATGAAGTGGGGATCCTGGTAGCCCGCCCCGATGTGGTCCACCTGGACGAAGTTGCCGCCGACGGACTTCGCGATGTCGGCCAGATCGGTGGTGCTGGTCACCACCTTGAGTTGCGCCCCGGCCCGGGGGGCCACGGTCGCCAGGAGGGCGAACAGGGCGAGGCCGGTGGCGCGGAGGCTGCGGAAGGTGCGCATCCTGCACTCCTCGATCATGAAGGGAATCGTCGGCATCAGAACGGGTGCGGCTTGTGGGGGCCGAGGGCGAACGAGGCCTGGAAGAGCACCCGATCGATCGCGTCGCGGTCGAAGCCCGCCGCGAGGCCGCCGTTGAAGACCCGCTCGTAGCCGAGGATGAACTTGGAGAACTCGCTCGGGAAGAATTCCAGGTAGCCCGAGGCCGCCTGGAGGTCGTCGGTGCCGGGCAACTGCGCCGACCCGACGCGGTCGTACCGGCCGCTGATGAAGGTGCGCTGCGTGAGCTGCCAGCGGGCGAAGCCATAGAGGCCCGTGGCGTCGTGCCGCGGGCCGAGATAGCCGACGCTGGTGCCGCCGTCGTCGGGGAGCACGGGGTCGGGTTGATTGACCTGCCGGAACAGCTCGAACTGCCCGATGAACGACTTGTACAGGCCCTGCTGGAGCGGGCGCCACCGGAAGGTGGCGTCCACGCCGTAGAGGGTCTGGCGGGCGGCCACCGCATTCACGCCGTCGGCCAGGGTGCGGTCGAGCGGTTGCTCGCGCAGGCCGGTGATGGCACTGCCGGAGAGCTCGAGGTTGGTCGCCTCGCCGAGGTCCCAGTAGTTGCGGAGCCGGGCGGCGTAGGCGAGTCCACCAAGCTTCGCGTTGATCGGCGCACCGGTCTCGAGCCCCTCGGGGTGGTCCCCGAAGCGGTTCAACACCGAGACCTGCACCTCCTGGTACCAGCCGAACGGGGCGATCACCCGAAGAAGCGACAGGCCGTCGCCCTTGAGCCCCTCGTCGCCCAGGTAGTCCTTCACCACCCACGGGTACTCGAAGGTGTGGAGGTCGTGCTCATGGGTGACGTTGATCTTCCCGACCGGCAGGAGGAAGCGTCCCAGTCGCGCCTCGACCTGGTGCGGCAGGGCCGTGGTGGTCAGGAACATCTGCTCGATCGCGATCCCCTCGTCCGGCGAGATCCCCAGGAACACGTCGCCCTTGAAGAACGGATCCACGACGGCCTGGATCGCCACCTCGACCTCGCGGAGCCCGAATCGGCGCTCCGGGTCGCCTTGCGTGCTGCGTCGCGGCGAGAAGTCGCCGACGAAATCGCCGACGGCGCTGATGTCCGGCAGCAGGCGCGGATTGGTCGGGCCGACCCCGCTGGTCCGCGCGGCGGTTGTCGTGTCCTGCTGCATGGCCTCGAGCTCGCGGACGAGCCGGATCGAGTCGGCGATCGCGGCGCTGTCGGGCTGTGCCCGAGGCGGGTCGCGCGGCACCTGCGCGGCGAGTGGGGCGGCGCTGCAGGCAAGCAGCGCGGCCAGTCGGTGACTGAACGACACGGACCCTCCCGGGGTCGTTGGCGCCTCGTCCCGCGAGGGGACGCGACGCGAATCAGATGTCTGGCGGCCCGTCCGGGCCGCGCGGCGATCCTGGCGCCTGCCATCCCCGTGGGGACGGCGGCGGCCTCAGGCGATCGCGGGAGGGGCGCGGGAGTGGTGCTGACTCGGGGCCGACAGCGAGACGCTGATGGCGGCCACGGCGTCGCCGACCCGGCGACATTCCAGGTCGCGCCAGAACGTGCAGGGCGCGGCCGGCGGGGGGGCGTGGATCGACTGGGCGATGCAGGCCGGGCAACGCGAGGCGTCGTGCTGGCTGCCCTGGTCGCCGGGAGGGGTCAGGAGCAGCGAGCCGTGCCCGGCCACCGCGAGCAGCGGGGCCTCGGGCTCCGAGGCCGGGTGCACGTCGACCAG
>CAZKYO010000089.1:0-2840 GCA_964557115.1 uncultured Gemmatimonadaceae bacterium | reverse complement strand
CGCGCGGTCGACGAGGCCAACCGATGACCGACGACCTCTCGCGACTCGGCGCGGCGTTCGCCGACCGCTATCGCCTCGAGCGGGAGCTTGGGCAGGGTGGCATGGCGACGGTCTTCCTCGCCCACGACCTCCGCCACGACCGCGACGTCGCCATCAAGGTGCTCCACCGCGACTTGGGCGCCGCCCTCGGCGCCGAGCGATTCCTCTCCGAGATCCGCACCACGGCGCGGCTGCAGCACCCGCACATCCTGCCGCTGCTGGACTCCGGCGAAGCTGATGGACTGCTGTTCTACGTGATGCCGCTCGTCACCGGCGAGACGCTCCGCGCCCGGCTCGAGCGCGAGCGCCAGCTCCCCGTCGACGACGCGCTGCAAGTGGCTCGCGAGGTGGCCGATGCCCTCGGCTACGCCCACGACGCCGGCGTGATCCACCGCGACATCAAGCCCGAGAATATCTTGCTGCAGGGCGGCCACGCCCTGGTCGCCGACTTCGGCATCGCGCTGGCGGTGCAGACCGCCGGCGGCGAGCGGATGACCCAGACCGGCCTCTCGCTCGGCACACCGCAATACATGTCCCCCGAGCAGGCGATGGGCGAGCGCACCATCGACGCCCGCAGCGACCTCTACGCCCTCGCCGCGGTGACCTACGAGATGCTGGTCGGCGAGCCGCCCTTCACGGGACCAAGCGTGCAGGCGATCGTCGCGCGGATCATGACCGAGGAGCCGCGCGCGATCACGCCGCAGCGGAAGGCCGTGCCGGAGGCCGCGGAGGACGCCGTGTTGCGGGGCCTGGAGAAGCTCCCCGCCGATCGCTTCGCCAGTGCCCGCGAGTTCGCCGCGGCGCTCGCGGGCGGTGGCACCGGCACGCGCCGCACCTCGGCGACTCGCCACGCGATGCCGGCCGGTCCCGCCCGCTTCGCCTGGCCGGTCGCGGTCGTGCTGGCGCTCGCCCTCGCGGCATGGGCGTGGCTGCGCCCTGCGCCCGAGCCGATCGTGTCCCGATTCATCATGGCCCTGCCCAGTGAACTGGGACTCGGACTGGCGCGGCTCGGCACCCACATTGCTGTCACTCGAGACGGGACGATGCTCGCCTACGTCGGCGGCGACTCGCTCGACTCGCGGCTCTGGATCAAGCGTCGCGACGCCCTCGAGGCGAGGCCGGTCCCCGGGAGCGAGGGGGCCTACGATCCCTTCTTCTCGCCCGACGGGCGCGAGCTCGGCTTCGTGACCGACCGGGACGGCCGCAGCCTGCGGGTGGTGGCGCTCGCCGGCGGACTCCCCCGGACGGTGACCACCGCGCCGCTTGGCACCAGCGGTGCCGACTGGGGGACCGACGGCTACATCTATTTCGACGCCGACTTCGCCGGCATGGCGCGGATCCGGCCCGACGGTACCGGACGCGAGTCGATCGCGACGCTGGATTCGTTGCAGCAGGACGCCGGCTTCGCCTGGCCCAAGGCCCTGCCGGGAGGGCGAGCCGTGATCGCCCGGCTCCGTCACATCAGCGATGCCCCCTCTGACTTCGTGATCGTCGGGCTCGACCTCGCCAGCGGCACGCGCCGGGTGATCGTCCGTGCGGTGAGTGCCTGGTACGCCGCGGACCAGCTCCTCTTCGTCACCGCCGATGGCACCCTCCAGGCGGCGCCCTTCGATGTCGACAAGCTCGAGCTCCGCGGCGATCCACGCACGCTGGCCACCAACGTCCGCATCGGCGGGAGCTTCGCCGGCGTGGATCTGACCGTCAGCGACGATGGCGCCCTGCACTACCTGCAGGGCACCCCGGAGATCGCCTCGACGCTCATGTGGGTGGACCGGACCGGCAAGGTCGAGCCCGTCGACACAACCTGGCGGGAAACCGGCGAGATCAAGGGCGTGGCGCTGTCGCCCGACGGGAAGAGCGTGGCGCTCGAGATCTCCCGGAGCGGCACCGGAACCGACATCTGGGTCAAGCGCCTCGCTGCGGGACCGCTCACCCGACTCACCCTCGATCCGGCCGCCGACATCCGCCCCACCTGGAACGGTGACGGTCAATCCATCGTCTTCATTTCCGAGCGGACCGCGCCGAACGGGATCTACGAGCGGCGAGCCGACGGCTCCGGCTCCGCGGTCAGGATCGCCCAGTCCGATCGGAACCTCTCGGAAGCCTATCCCTCTCCCGATGGCCACTGGTTGCTGGCGCGCACCACGGGTTCGGCGGTGGGTCAGGGTGACATCCTGGCGATGCAACTGGGAAGCGACAGCGTGCTTCGGCCAGTCCTCGCCACCGCTGGGGCCGAGACCAACCCGATCCTCTCGCCCGACGGCAAATGGCTCGCCTATGTCTCCACGTCCTCGGGGCGACGCGAGGTCTACGTCCAGGGCTTCCCCGATGCCGCCGGCGGGCCGCGGCAGATCTCGACCGACGGCGGGGTGGAACCGCGCTGGTCGCGCAGCGGAAGGGAGCTCTTCTTTCGTGCCATCAACCGCCAGGGGATGATGGCGGTCGACATCGAGACGTCGCCGACCTTCCGGAGGGGCACCCCGCATTCGTTGTTCCAGGTGCAGGCCGCCTCGGGCCTCGACTACCCGCGCTACGACGTGAGCCCCGATGGCAAGCGCTTCCTGATGGTCGGCTTGGGGAACGACAGCACGCCCCGGCTGGTCCGGGTCGAGAACTTCCTCGCCGACCTGAGGCGCACGGCGCGGGAATGACGATCGACGGCCCCGGGACAACCCTGGGCCGCCGCTCCGCTCACTCCGTCGGCACCGCCATCTGCCTGGTGAACCGCAGTTCCGCGGTGCTCTTCAGTTCCGCGAACCGCTGCAGCAGGTCCGCCTCCGACATCCCCTGACGCGCCGCGC
>CAZKYO010000088.1:0-2914 GCA_964557115.1 uncultured Gemmatimonadaceae bacterium | reverse complement strand
ACTCATAATGCCGGGGTCGCGGGTTCGAGTCCCGCCCCTGCTATGTCTTCCCGAGGCCGCCTCGCGACCGAGGGACCGCTTCGATCGGTTCCGTCCAGCGCCCCGACCTCACCCCGGTCGGGGCGCCTTGTCGTTCAGCGAGCCGCCTCGCCCCGGCGCGTCCTCCCTCACAAGACCATCACCAACAAAACGCCAGGGCACCACGTATCATCAAGGATGCGGGGCGGCACCCGCCGCAACCTTCCCGCCGCCCCATTCGTCAAGGGGTGGGAGGCGCCCGACCTCCCACCCGCAGGCTCCCGTCGCACCCCGCCGGAGTGATCCTTGGACCGTTTCCTCGACGCCCTGAGCAGCTTCCTCCTCAAGCACCCCAGGGGAGAGCTGGCTCGGGGCGACCTGGTCTTCGCCCCGGTGGTCGGGATGCTGCCGCTGGCGGTCGCCCTGGTCGCCGCCGTGGCGCTCGGCTGGGTGGCGGTCCGGCGGCTCCGCGGCGTCGCGACGAGCGACCGGCTGGTGCTCGGCGGCCTCCGCATGGCGGCGTTCCTGCTGGTGGGCCTCTGCCTGCTCCGGCCGACGCTTGTCCTCTCCAAGGCGATTCCCCAGCGCAATGTCCTGGCGATCGTGCTCGACGATTCCCGTTCGATGGCGGTGACCGATCGCGACGACGGCACCCGGCTCGCCGCCGAGCAGCGGGTCTTCGCCGATTCGTCGGTGCTGGTCCGCGCGCTCGGCGAACGGTTCGCGCTGCGCTTCTTCCGCGCCGGCGCCGATGCCGCGATGACCGGCGGCGCCGCGACGCTGACTGCCGGGGCCACCCGGACCGACCTCGCCGCCTCCCTGACCGCCGCCCGCGAGGCGCTCGCCGACATGCCGCTCGCCGGGATCGTCCTGGTGAGCGACGGCGCCCAGAACGGCAGCGGCGACCTCGATGCCGAACTCCTCCGCCTGTCGGCGCAGGGCGTGCCGGTGCACACCGTCGGCGTCGGCTCGCCGCGCTTCGATCGCGACGTCGGCATCGACGCCGTGCGCCTGCCGCGCGAGGTGCTCGAGGGCGGCGAGGCGCCCGGCGAGGCGGTGCTCCGGGTCCGCGGCATGGCCGACCGCCGCGTCGCGATGACGGTGGAGGCTGGCGGCCGGCTCGTGAAGGTGGACACGGTCCAGATTCCCAAGGACCGCGAGCTCGTCGTCGTGCCGATTCGCGTCCCCGCCGTGGGAAGCGGCACCCTGCCGGTGCGGGTGAGCGTGGCGCCCGTCGAAGGCGAGGCCACCACGCTCAACAACAGCGCGTCGACCATCGTCAGGATCCGCCGCGGTCCCGAGAAGATCCTCTACGTCGAGGGCGAGCCGCGCCCCGAGCTGCCGTTCCTGCGCCGCGCCGTCGCCGACGACTCCGCGCTGCAGGTGGTCGCCCTGATCCGCACGGCGCGCGAGAAGCACCTGCGCCTCGGCGTCGACGACTCGCTCGAGCTCGCGACCGGGTTTCCGTCCACGCGCGAGGAACTCTTCCGCTACCGCGCGGTGATCCTCGGCAGCATCGAGGCCGCGTACTTCACCGGCGACCAGCTGCGGATGCTGCAGGAGTTCGTCGGGACGCGGGGCGGCGGTCTCCTGGCGCTCGGCGGCCGCCGCGCGCTGGGCGAGGGCGGCTACGCCGGCACCCCGGTGGACGAGGTGCTGCCGCTCGAGCTCGACGGCGCCGTCAACGGCCGTGACGACGAGACGGTGGTGTCACTCGCGATCCGGCCGACGGCGGAGGGACGCGAGCATCCCGCGCTGGCGTTCCCCGACAAGGGCACCTCGCCCTGGGATTCGCTGCCGACGCTCACCGCCGTCAACCTGCCGGGCAAGGTCCGCCCCGGCGCCACGGTGCTGCTCGAGGGGGAGAATGCCGCGGGCCGCCTCCCCGTGCTCGCGGTGCAGCGCTACGGCCGCGGCAAGTCGGCGGTGCTGCTCGCCCAGGACATCTGGCGCTGGCAGCTCACCGACAAGCTGCCGCGGGACGACCAGACCCAGAAGGCGTTCTGGGACCGGCTGCTGCGCTGGACCGTGGACGACGTGCCCGATCGCGTGCAGGTGGACGCGAACCCCGGACTCACCGCACCGGGCGAACCGGTCGAGGTGCGTGCCCGGGTGACCGACTCCACCTTTGCGCCGCGCGACGACGCACGCGTGACGGCGCGGGTCTTCCCGCCGGATGCACCGTCGTTCGACCTGCCGCTGCTGCCCGACCTGGGGCAGACCGGCGAGTACACCGGGCGCTTCACGCCGTCGGGCACCGGTGCCTACCGGCTCGAGGTCAGCTCGGTGCTCGGAGCGGACACGACCGAGACCGGCGGCCTCGCGATCGCCGATGCCACGCTGGGCGATCCGGGCCCGATGGAACGCGACGACCGCGTCCTCGGCCGGATCGCCGAGCGCACCGGCGGACGCGCCTACGACATCGACGACGTGCGTGGGCTCCCCGAGGACGTCCTGCTCACCAACAGCGGCGTCACCGCCCGCGCCACGAGCGACCTGTGGGACGCGCCGCTCGTCTTCCTCCTCTTCCTGCTGCTGCTGGGGATCGACTGGGGCTGGCGGCGGTGGCGAGGGCTGGCGTGAGGCGCTTCGCCGAGGCGCTGCTGGCTCCCGCGTCACTCGCGACGCGGCTGATCCTGGCATGCGTGCTGCTGCCGCTTTCCCTCGCCGCCCAGGACGGCCGCCTCCACGTCCTCGTCGTGACCGGGCTTTCCGGCGAGCCATCGTTCGCGGCGACCTTCACCGCCACCGGCGGTGAACTCGTCGAGGCCGCACGCGGTCCCTGGGGCGTGCCCGACTCGGACGTCACGTGGCTCGCCGAGGACCCGACCCGCGACGCGGCGCGCATCGACGGCAAGGCCGGCCAGGCAACGCTCGACTCCGCCTTCGCCCGCCT
>CAZKYO010000087.1:0-2930 GCA_964557115.1 uncultured Gemmatimonadaceae bacterium | reverse complement strand
CTTCGCGTCGTGGGAGGCGAGCCGCGCGGCGCGGCGCGCCGAGCGGGCGGCCGCCGCGCCGCCGCCCGCGCCGGTGCCCGAACGCCGCCCCGCGCCGCGCAACGCCGACGCGAGCGATCGCCGTCGGCTGGAGCGGGCGGCCACCGAGGCCGAGGCGCGGGTGACCGCGCTGGAGGCGACGCTCGCCGAGGCCGAGGCCGGGCTGGCCGATCCGGCGCTCTATGCCACGGCCGACGGCGCCGAGCGGGCCCGCGGCCTGGTGGTCGATCGCGACCAGGCCCGCCGGGAGCTGGAGGCCGCCCTGGCGGCGTGGGAGTCCGCCGCGGCGCTGGTGGACGGTGGCGCCGGAGATCCGGGGCCGCGCGGCGGACGTTAGTATCCGGTCGTCCCTCCGGAGGAAGCCACGATGTCCGAGGTCGCTGATCCCGGCGCCCCCCCAGGCCAGGCCCGTCGCCGGCACGGCGGCGCGGTGCGGGTCACCCACTGGCTCAACGCGGTCTTCCTCTCGGGGATGATCGCGAGCGGGCTGCAGATCTACACCGCGTTCCCCCACATCGGCTCGAAGGGCCTGGTCGCCGGCGTGCCGAACCCGTTCGACGCGAACCGGATCGGGCAGCTGCCCGAGTCGATCCGCCTGGGCGGCTGGCTGGCGGGCGGGCTGCGGTGGCACTTCACGCTGGCGTGGCCGTTCGTGCTCACCGGCCTCGCCTATGTCCTCTTCCTCGCGTTCTCCGCCGAGTGGCGCAAGCTCCTCTTCCGGCCCCGCGACGTGCCGGGTGCGTGGCAGATGACTCGCTACTACCTGCGCCTCCGCAAGGACCATCCGCCCCAGGGGAAGCACAACCCGTTGCAGAAGGCCGCCTACACCACGGCGATGCTGCTGGCGCTGGTGTCGATCCTGTCGGGCTTCGCGATCGCCAAGCCGGTGCAGCTCGGCTTCCTGACCGCGTTGATGGGCGGCTACGAGCTGGCGCGCTATTGGCACTTCGTGGCGGTGTGGGCCTTCATCGCCTTCACCGTGACGCACGTGGTGATGGTGTTCGTCGCCGATCCCGCGTCGCTGCGCGCGATCATCACCGGCCGCTACCGCGGGAGGTTCCCCGATGCGCCCTGACGCCGACGGTCGTCGCGAGTTCCTGCGCCGCCTGGCACCGCTGCTGCCCGCGGCGCTGGCCGCCTGCGGGTGGGACGGCGGCGACCGGCTCCAGCCGGTGTTCGACCGGGTCATCGGCTTCAACAACCGGCTCGGCGAGCGGCTCCAGGCCGTGCGCCACGGCACCGTCGCCACCGACCAGGTCCCCCGCGGGACGATGCCGGCGTACTTCGTCTCGCCCGAACTGCCGCGGCTGGTCGATCCCGCCGGCTGGCGCCTCGAGGTCGCCGGACTGGTGCGGCGGCCCGCGCAGTTCACCCTGGAGATGCTCGGCGCGATGCCGCACGTCGGCTACACGGTGACCCACCACTGCGTCGAGGGGTGGACGGTCGTGAAGCCGTGGCGCGGCGTGCCGTTCGCGAGCGTCGCGGCGATGGTGGAGCCGATGCCGTCGGCGCGCTACGTCCGGTTCGACTCGTTCGACGCCGACTACTACAACGGCTGGGACATCGCCTCCGCGATGCACCCGCAGACGATCCTGGCCGACGGGCACGACGGCCAGCCGCTCTCGGCCGAGCACGGCGCGCCGCTCCGGCTGTACTCGCCGATCAAGCTCGGCTACAAGTTGACCAAGTACCTGACGCGGATCACCTTCACCGACCGGAAGCCCGGCGGCTACTGGGAGGACCGCGGCTATCCGTGGTTCGGGGGGCTCTAGACCGAGAACGGAGAACAGAGAACGGAGAAGGGGCACCTCGGTTCTCCGTTCTCTGTTCTCCGTTCTCTGTCTGGAGCCCCCTCCCGAATCGCCCGACGCGTCATCATATTGGGGCCCTTCGCCGGCGACGCCCGGCGACGACCCGATGACGCCAGCAAGGACATGCCGTGAGGTTGCGCTCACGCGTTGACGATTCCCAGGCGACCGCAGGGGCCCCACGGCCCGGCGGTCGCTGCGCTTTCGGGGCCAATCCCGAGCGCGACACTCCGCTTTTCCCTAGCCGCGAGGTCACCGGATGACCGGGTCCACCGCTCCCGCTGGCGTGCTCGAGGAGTTCTCCTACGACGACGCCATCGTGCGCAAGTTCCTGTTCGCGACCGTGCTCTGGGGCGTGGTCGGGATGCTGGTCGGGCTGCTGATCGCCCTGCAGCTGGCGAACCCGGCGTTCAACCTCGGGTTGCCGATCACCTCGTTCGGCCGGCTCCGCCCGCTGCACACCAACGCGGTGATCTTCGCGTTCGCGGGCAACGCGTTCTTCACCGGCTGCTACTACTCGACCCAGCGGCTGCTCAAGGCGCGGATGTTCTCCGACGCGCTCAGCCGGATCCACTTCTGGGGCTGGCAGCTGATCATCGTGGCCGCCGCGATCACCCTGCCGCTCGGCTTCACGCAGGCGAAGGAGTACGCCGAGCTCGAGTGGCCGATCGACATCCTGATCACGATCGTCTGGGTGGTGTTCGCGATCAACTTCGTCGGGACGATGGTGCGGCGCCGGGAGCGGCACCTCTACGTGGCGATCTGGTTCTACATCGCCAGCATCGTGACCGTGGCGGTCCTGCACATCTTCAACAACCTCTCGCTGCCCGCCGGCCCGCTCAAGAGCTACTCGCTCTACGCCGGCGTGCAGGACGCCTTCATGCAGTGGTGGTACGGCCACAACGCGGTGGCGTTCTTCCTGACGACGCCGTTCCTGGGGCTGATGTACTACTTCATGCCCAAGGCGGCGGAGGGGCCGGTCTTCTCCTACCGGCTGTCGATCCTGCACTTCTGGTCGCTGGTCTTCCTGTACATCTGGGCCGGCCCGCACCACCTGCACTACACCGCGCTGCCGGAGTGGGC
>CAZKYO010000086.1:0-2966 GCA_964557115.1 uncultured Gemmatimonadaceae bacterium | reverse complement strand
ACCGCGACGACGAGGGCTACCTGCTCCAGATCTTCACCAAGCCGGTGCAGGACCGGCCGACACTCTTCTACGAGATCATCCAGCGCAAGGGCGCCCGCAGCTTCGGCGCCGGCAACTTCAAGGCGCTGTTCGAGGCGATCGAGCGCGAGCAGGCCAGGCGGGGCAACCTCTGATGCCGATCTACCATCAACTCGGTTCCGTTCCGCGCAAGCGGCACATCGTCTTCCGGCGGCCCGACGGCGGGCTGTACTCCGAGGAGCTGATGGGGCACGAGGGCTTCACCGGGACGTCCGCGCTGCTCTACCACGTCCATCCGCCCACCACGGTCAAGTCGGTGCGGCGGGTGGCCGACGTGCGCTGGGAGGCCGACCAGGCCACGTCCCTTCGCCACCGGCACTTCCGCACCGCCCGGGCGCGCCAGGGCGGCTCGCCGACGCTCGACCGGGTGCCGCTGCTCTTCAACGCCGACATCGCGATGTCCTACGTCGCGCCCGACGCGCAGGACGCGCACTTCTGGCGGAACTCGCAGGCCGACGAGGTCGTCTACGTCGTCGAGGGGAGCGGCGTGCTCGAGTCGGTCTTCGGCAACCTGCCGTTCCGGGCCGGGGACTACGTCGTCATCCATCGCAACATCACCCACCGCTGGCGCCTCGACCTCGGCGCGGGCCCAGTGAAGTTCGTGGTGTTCGAGAGCCGCGGACACGTGCGCTGGCCCAGTCGGTACCGGAACAACGTCGGCCAGCTCCTCGAGGGCGCCCCGTTCTCCGAGCGCGACATCCGCCGGCCCGCGGAGCTGGTGACCCACGACGAGCGGGGCGACTTCCCCATCTGGGTGAAGCAGTACGACGCCATCAACGAGCTGGTCCTCGACCACCACCCGTTCGACGTCGTGGGCTGGGACGGGCACTTCTACCCGTGGATCTTCAACATCCACGACTTCGAGCCGCTCGTCGGGCGGATCCACCAGCCGCCGCCGGTGCACCAGACCTTCCAGGGCGACGGCTTCGTGATCTGCTCGTTCTGCCCGCGCCCCTACGATTTCGACCCCGAGGCGATCCCGGCCCCGTACAACCACAGCAACGTCGATTCCGACGAGGTGCTGTTCTACGCCTCGAGCGAGTTCATGAGCCGCAAGGGGATCGAGTACGGCAGCGTGACCCACCATCCCGACGGCCTGCCGCACGGCCCGCACCCGGGCCGGGCCGAGGCGAGCATCGGGGCCAAGTACACCAACGAGCTGGCCGTGATGATGGACTCCTTCCGGCCGCTCCACGTGGCCACGGCGGCGTCCGGCTTCGAGGACGCGTCCTATCACGCCTCCTGGCTCGACGCCCAGCACGCGGCCTTCAGCCCGCCGACCTCATGAGCCGCGACGGGGGCCCCGCCTTCTTCTACGCCATCACCGAGGGCCTCCGGGTCACCGCCCGGCCGCGGTTCGTCGCCGAACAGTCCCGGCCGAGCGAGCGGCACTTCGTGTTCGCCTACCGGATCCGGCTCGAGAACGTCGCGGCGCACCCGGCCCGGCTGCTCTCGCGCAACTGGCGGATCACCGACGCCACTGGCCGGACGACCGAGGTGGAGGGGGAAGGGGTGGTCGGGGAGCAGCCCACGATCCCCCCGGGCGGGGTGTACGAATACCAGTCGTTCTGCATCCTGGAGTCCCCCCGCGGCTGGATGGAGGGGTCCTACCAGCTGGTCCGCCCCGACGGCACCGCCTTCCAGGCCCAGATCCCCCGGTTCGAGCTCGACGCGGACGCGCCCAGCCGCCAGCCCTGACAGACGAGATCCGCGAATCGAGACTGGAGATCCGAGGACGGCGAACCCGCCGGCTGCACGGCGCTCGGTTCTCCGTTCTCCACCCTCGGTTCTCGGTTCCCGCACCCCTTGCGTCAACTCGGCGTGGTGTCTAGACTTGCCGTCCCTCATGCGGCCGGTGATTGCGGTCCGCGGCGCGGGTGGCTGGGCAGGTCTGGTCGATGTCGTGACCATCCCTTGACTCAGCAGGAGACCCGTGCTAATGTTGGGGGCTGGCGACGAACTTGGTCGCCTTGAGGTAAGCTCTTTGACAAGCGAAGGTTTGGGAGAAGTCGACGAGTGCGGACCCTGTGAGGCATCGCCGGTTCAGCGGCGGCGCCGAGGGTTTTGAACTGAACGACCAATCCGGACAACTGTGAACCAGTTAGTTCGGTCTGAGAGCTATATCGAAGTCTCCATTGGAGAGTTTGATCCTGGCTCAGGACGAACGCTGGCGGCGTGCTTAACACATGCAAGTCGCACGGGGCAGCAATGCCCAGTGGCGAACGGGTGCGTAACACGTGAGGAACCTGTCCATCGGCGGGGGATAGCCGGCCCAACGGCCGGGTAATACCGCGTACGTCGGTTGCGGCGCATGTCGCGACCGGGAAAGCAGCAATGCACCGATGGAGGGCCTCGCGGCCTATCAGCTTGTTGGCGGGGTAATGGCCCACCAAGGCGACGACGGGTAGCTGGTCTGAGAGGATGATCAGCCACATTGGGACTGAGACACGGCCCAGACTCCTACGGGAGGCAGCAGTGGGGAATATTGCGCAATGGGCGAAAGCCTGACGCAGCGACGCCGCGTGCGGGATGACGGCCTTCGGGTTGTAAACCGCTGTCGGGGGGGACGAAGCTCTGACGGTACCCCCAAAGGAAGCACCGGCTAACTCTGTGCCAGCAGCCGCGGTAATACAGAGGGTGCGAGCGTTGTTCGGAATTACTGGGCGTAAAGGGCGCGTAGGCGGTTCGGTAAGTAGGGGGTGAAATTCCACGGCTCAACCGTGGGACTGCCTTCTAGACTGCCGGACTTGAGCACGGTAGAGGCAGATGGAATTCCCGGTGTAGCGGTGGAATGCGTAGAGATCGGGAAGAACACCAGTGGCGAAGGCGGTCTGCTGGGCCGTTGCTGACGCTGAGGCGCGACAGCGTGGGGAGCAAACAGGATTAGA
>CAZKYO010000085.1:0-2967 GCA_964557115.1 uncultured Gemmatimonadaceae bacterium | reverse complement strand
GGCTTCGAGGGATCCAGGCGGATCAGCGTGCCGGAGGCGTAGCCGGGGATCCAGACGATGCCGTCCTTGTCCACGTCGAGTCGCCGCGGCCCGCTCACCGGCGTCGGCATGGTGAAGACGCGGCTGGCACCGGTCGACGGCGTGTAGGCGATCACGCGATTCCCCTGCAGCTCGCTCATCCAGATGGTGCCGTCGGGACCGGTGCGGAGCTCGTAGGGGATCGGCCCGCCGGGGGTGCCGGCCATCGTCGGGTGGCCGGGAAGCTCGTGCTGCACGACACCACGCGCGTCGACGGAGGCGAGCAGCTCCGGCTGACGGGTGAAGTGGCCGTTGACCCAGGCCCCGCCGTTCGAGTCGAGCGCCACGCTGTGGGCGTACATCCCGACGTCCCAGCTGTCCCACGACACGCCGTCGTAGCGGGCGAGCATGTTGGGCGAGCCCAGCACCACCCACCAATTGCCTCGGCGATCGATCTCCACCGCGCGCGGGTTGGCTCGCTCGACCGGGATCGGCACCTCCTGCCACGTGCCGCGCGCCGGATCGAGCACCTGCATCACGTGCGACATCATCCCGGTCACGATCACCTGGCCCTGAGCATCAACGGCGACGTCGTGCGGGAGATCGCTTGGCGTGGGGAAGCGGAACTCGCCGATGTCGGCGCTCGCGGTGGCCGCGCGCTGCGGTGACGGCGCGGGCCGGCGGTCCTGGAGGTACTGCACCAGCCAGCGGGCGGTGCCCGCCGCATCGCGACCGGCCGAGACCACCGGAAAACCGGTGTTGGCGCCGGCGTAGCCGAGCATCCGGCCGATCGCGGTGATCCACTCGGCTTCCGTGCGTGCCGTGCCCTTGGGGAGGGTGTGGCGCTCGTCGATCTGGTGGCAGTTGGTGCAGTCGATGATGAACTGGCGCTTGGCCTCGCCGTCGGGGAGGAGGGCGAGCCAGTCGGCGGAGGTGATCGTCGTGTCGGCGGCGGCCGCAGGAGTTGCGGCGTACGGCGACGCGGAGATGCCGCTCGCGATGGCGACAAGGGTGGCGGCGCCGGCGACGGCGAGGAGGCGGATCGGCATCGAGGGAGTCCGGCTCAGCGTTGGGCGTTCATCGCCTGGTGCTTCGCGGCGTGGATGGCGGCGTGGCGCTCCTTGGGACTCAGCGTGCTCGCGGGCCGCGGGATCAACTCGAGCACCGCGATGAGCCCGATCACCGCGGCGACCGCTCCCCAGCCGAGCCAGCGGCGCCGGATCCGCAGCGGCGAGGGTGCCGAGGCGATCGCCGCGCCCTCCTGGGCGGCGATCCGGTAGCCGCGGCGCGGCAGCGTCTCGACCAGGGCGGGGAGGCCGACGCTCGCGAGGGCGTCGCGCAGCTGGTGCACGCACCAGGTGAGCCGATCCTGGACGCCGAACGCCTCGCCGGGCCAGATCGCCGCGGCGAGTGTCTCGCGGGAGACCAGCTCGCCGGCGCCGTCGAGGAGCAGCTCCAGCAGGCGGGCCGGCTGCGGGGCGAGGCGGCAGGAACCTGCCGGTCCGCGCAGTTCCCCGGTGGTGCGGTCGAGGGTGATCGGGTCGGTCACTGGGCGGTTCTCCGGGCGTGGGGCGCTTCCAAGCCAATTCCAAGGGAAATCCAAGGGGAATCCGGTAGCGCGGGCGGACGGTCGCCCCGTACGTGTCGCCTCTACGTCAGGCCCACTCCCGGAGGTTCAGCCATGCCCGGTTCCTTGCTCGCCCTCGCCCTCCTCGCGCTGCCGCCCGGTTCGCCCGCCCAGGCCGCGCCGCCGCTGCTTATCCGCGACATCACCATCGTGGACGTGCGGGGCGGCGGGCTGGTCCCCAATCGTTCGATCCTGGTCAGGGACGGACTTGTCACACAGGTGGCGGCGACCATCCAGCCCCCCGCCGGCGCCACAGTGATCGACGGCACCGGGCTCTACGCGATGCCGGGGCTGGCCGACATGCACGTCCACCTCGAGGAGGACGACCTGGCGCTGCTGCTCGCCAACGGGATCACCACGGCGCGCGACATGAACGGCAGTCCGGAGACGCTCCGGTGGCGGGAGGAGATCCGTCGCGGCACGCGCCTGGGGCCCCGGCTCTACGTCGCGAGCCCGCTGCTCTCGGGCGACTCGGTGCCGTTCCACTTCACGCTGATCAAGAATCCCGACGACGCGCGGCTCTGGGCGGAGCAGTACATCGCCGACGGCTACGACCTGCTCAAGGTGTACGACGGCCTCTCGCCGGAGTCGTACATGGCGATCGTCACGACGGCGCGCGAGCACTCGATTCCCGTCGCCGGGCACATTCCCGACGCGGTGGGCGTGCAGTACGTCCTGGGTCATGGGCAGATCTCGATCGAGCACGTGGAGCAGATCGTCCACTCGACGGTCGATCACAAGCTCGACCTCGCCGGCGTGGCGCCGATCGTCGCGATGTTCAGCGGCCACCACACCGCGGTGACGCCGACGCTGGCGGCGGCGGAGATCCTGTCGGATCGCGGCTCGTCGTGGTTCCCGACGCTGTACCAGCGGCCCGAGATGCGCTACGCACCCGTCGGGATCCGCGGCTGGTGGAACGCGCTCCGCCGGAGCGGCGGCAGCGCCGGCCCGGTGGGTGGCGACGGGCCGTACATCGCCTTCCAGCGCGCGCTGACCGTGGGACTCTGGCAGGCCGGGGTGCCGATCCTGGTGGGGACCGACACGCCCAACCCGCTGCTGGTGCCGGGATTCTCGCTGCTGCACGAGATGCAGGCACTGGAGCGGGCCGGCATCCCGCGCGCCGCGGTGTTGCGGGCCGCGACGCTGGGCGCCGCCGAACACCTGCACGTGCCCGATTCCGTGGGGACGGTGGAGGCGGGCAGGCGCGCTGACCTGGTCCTCCTCGGCGCCAACCCGCTCGAGGACCTCGCCGCGGTGCGGCAGGTGCGGGGCGTGGTGGTGCGGGGCGAGTGGCTGAGTCCCGCCGCGATCGATTCGATGCT
>CAZKYO010000084.1:0-3259 GCA_964557115.1 uncultured Gemmatimonadaceae bacterium | reverse complement strand
TGCTTGCCGAACTGGGCGCCGATCCACTTGGTGAGCACGATCAGCCCGGCGCCCGCCCCGATGCCGACGATCGCCCCGGTCAGGGCGAGCGTGAGCGACTCGGCGAGGAAGAGTCGCCGGATGTGGCCGTCGTCGGCGCCGAGCGCCTTCATGATCCCGATCTCGCGGACCCGCTCGCGCACCGAGATCAGCAGCACCGAGAAGAGCCCGATGCCGCCGACCAGGATCGTGACGATCGAGATCGCGTACATCACGCCGTTCCAGCCGCCGAGGATCGAGTCGGCCATGGCGAGGTCGGAGCGGACGTCGGCCGCCTCGTTGTCCAGCTTGTAGTCCACGGCGCCGAGGTGCCGCTGCCGCATCAGCACGTCGACGCGCCGGATGACGGCGCCCACGTCCTCGCCCGGCACCGCCGTCACCAGCGCCTGGTCGATCCGGGCGGGCTCGCGGTAGTAGCGCTGCGCATACGTCCACGGCACGTAGGCGCGCCGGGAGATCCAGTCGAAGTTGATCGGCGCCATCTCGAACAGCTGGGGCGCCACCACCCCGATCACGGTGAAGCGGACGCCGCCGACGGTGATGCTCCGTCCCACCGGGGAGGCGTTCCCGAACAGGTCGTGCACGACCTGCTCGCCAAGCACGATCACGCGCGAGACCTGCTCCACGTCGCGCACGCCGATCTCGCGGCCGGCGACGACGCGGTTGTTGCGGAAGCCGAGATAGCCCGGGGCGATCCCCTCGATCGGCATCACCCGTCGGCCGGCCGGCCCGAGCACGACCATGTTGCTGCCCCAGATGTTCTCCATCACCGACTCCACCCCGGGCACCGACCGCAGCGCCTCGGCGTCGGCGATCCGGAGGCCGGGATGCCGGAGGTCGACGGCCCGCCTGGCGTCGCCGCGCGGCCCCTCGTCCTGCACCGTGACCGAGCGCGGGAAGCCGATCGACTCGAGGTCGCGGTAGGCCATGTCCTTCATCCCCACCGCGATCGACGTCATCGACACCAGCGACGCGGCGCCGAAGACGATGCCCGACAGCGTGAGGAGCGAGCGCAGCGGGTGCGCGAGGATCTGGCGCACCGCGTCGCCGAAGAGCTCCGCCACCGCCCCCAGCCGTCCCTGGCCGTCAGCCATAGCGGAGCGCCTCGACCGGCGAGAGGCGGCCGGCGCGCAGCGCCGGGTACAGGCCGGCCACCAGCCCGACCACGACCGACGTCCCGACCGCGAGGCCCGCGATCAGCGGCGTCACCACCGCGGGAAGCTTCATGAAGTGGGCGACCGTGCCGGTGAGGCCCGCGCCGATCGCGAGGCCGAGCAGCCCGCCGAGGACCGTCACGACCATCGCCTCGCTGAGGACATGGACGAAGACGCCGCCGGCGGTGGCGCCGAGCGCCATGCGGGTGCCGAAGTCGCGGACCCGCTCGACGACGGAGGCCAGCAGGATGTTCGCGATCACGATCCCGCCGGTGAAGAGCGAGACGGTGCCGACCACGAGGAAGATGTAGTTGAAGAGGAGCATGAACTGCCCCGAGTCGCCGCCGCCGCCGAAGCTGCCCGAGGGGCGGATCTCGAAGTCCTCCACGCCGTGCCGCGCATAGAGCAGCGACCGCACCTCGTCCACGGCACGGTCGACCATCCCGGGCCGCGCCTTGAGCGTGAGGAAGGAGAGGTGGTCGTTGTCGGCGAACTGCGCGAACGCCGTCGTGATCGGGATGTACGCCCGCTCGTTGCGGTACTCGAGGGCGTTGCTCTCCCAGGCCGCGAAGTAGAACTCCTCGCGCTCGAGGACCCCGACGACGGTGAACTGCTTGCCGCCGACGTTGACCAGCTGGCCGAGCGCCGCGCGCGGGTCGTCGAAGAGCGAGTCGGCGAACTTCCAGCCCATCACCATGACGCGCGCCCGCCGCGCCACGTCGAGGTCCGACAGGTAGCGCCCGACCAGCGGCCGGATGTCGTTGATCCGGGCGTAGTCGGGCAGCGTGCCGCTCACCTGCCCCGTGAAGTCGCGCCCGTTGGCGCGGTAGGGAAGGTTCACCTCCCAGCCCGGGGCCAGGGCCTCGAGGGTCGTGCTCCGCGCGCGCAGGAAGTCGGCATCGTCGAGCGTCAGGTGCCGCGAGGCGAGCTCGCGCGCCGAGGGCGAGACCGCCATCGGGAGGTCGCCGACGATGACCGTGCCGGTGCCGCCGACCTCGTCCAGGTACTGCTGGGTGAGCGCCGCCTGGCCCCCGAAGAGCGCCAGCACCGTGACGATGCTCGCCGTGCCGAGAATGATGCCGAGCATCGCGAGCAGCGTCTGCCCGAGGTGACGGCGGGCCTCGTCGAGGCCGGTCAGCAGCGACTCCAGCAGGCTCACGCCACGACCTGTCCGTCGGCGATCTGGATGATCCGGCCGGCCCGCTGCGCCACCAGCGGGTCGTGGGTCACCAGGATCACGGTGTGCCCCGCCGCGTGCAGCGACTCGAAGGTGCGCAGCACCTCGGCGCCGGCGTGCGAGTCGAGGTTGCCGGTCGGCTCGTCGGCCATCAGGATCGCCGGCTCGCCGATCAGCGCGCGGGCGATCGCGACCCGCTGGCGCTCGCCACCGGAGAGCTCGTCGGGCTTGTGGCCGATCCGGTGCCCGAGGCCAAGCGCCTCGAGCCCCGCGACCGCCCGGCGACGGCGCTCGCCGCGCGCGATGCCGCCGCGGTACTTGAGCGGCAGTGCCACGTTCTCCTCGATCGAGAGTCGCGGCATCAGGTTGAACGTCTGGAAGACGAACCCGACCTTGCGGTTGCGCACCTGCGCGAGGCGCCGGCCGGCGAGCCCGCCGACGTCCTCGCCGTCGAGCCGGTAGGTCCCCGCCGTCGGCGTGTCGAGGCAGCCGAGCAGGTGCATCAGGGTGCTCTTGCCCGACCCGGAGGGACCGATGATCGCCACGAATTCGCCGCCGGCCACGTCGACGTCGACGCCGCGAAGCGCCGGCACGTCGACCCGCCCGAGCCGGTACGTCTTGGCGAGCCCGCGCGCCTCGATCAGGGCGGACATCACTGGCTCACGCGCGCCGCCCGCTCCTGGGCGGCGACCGGATCCTCCAGGGCGACCGAGTCGCCGGGCGCGAGGCCGTGCAGCACCTCGACCCACGAGAGGTCGCCGAGGCCGAGCTCGACCGGCGTCCGCTCGGGCTTGCCGCCGACCAGCTTGTAGACGATCGGCAATCCCTCGGAGAGGAAGACGGCCTCGACCGGGAGGCGCACGACGTCGCGCCGCACGGGGCCGTTGAT
>CAZKYO010000083.1:0-4119 GCA_964557115.1 uncultured Gemmatimonadaceae bacterium | reverse complement strand
TACATCGGCGAGAGCGACAAGTGGCAGGGGAAGCCGCTCTACGAGGCGATCCTCCAGCTGCTGCGTGCCGAGGGGATCGCGGGGGCGACCGTGCTGCGCGCGGTGGCGGGGTACGGCGCCAACAGCGTGGTCCACACGGCGAACGTCCTCCGCCTCTCGGTGGACCTGCCGATCGTCGTCGAAGTGGTGGACGCCACCGAGCGGATCGAGGCGGTGCTGCCGAAGCTCGACGAGCGGATCGGCGGCGGGCTGATCACGCTCGAGAAGGTGGAGGTGATCATGCACCGGGCCGAGGGCTGATCACTCCAGCCGGTCCACCGTCCGCAGCTCGGGAAAGAGCCGCGCCCAGAGGCCGGTGACGACGAGCGACCCGACCCCGCCGAGTCCGGCGGCGAGCACCGGGCCGAGCAGTCGCGCGGTCACCCCGCTCTCGAACTCGCCGAGCTCGTTCGACGCCCCGATGAAGAGGAACGAGACCGACGCGACGCGGCCCCGCATCGCGTCCGGCGTCACCACCTGGATCAGCGTCTGGCGGACGTACACCGAGACCATGTCGGCACCGCCCAGCACCACGAGCGCCGCGAGCGAGAGCCAGAAGTGGCGCGACAGCGCGAAGGCGATCGTCATCACCCCGAAGAGCGCCACCCCCGCGAACATCGCGCGACCCGCCTGCCGCCGCACCGGCCGGATCGCGAGCACCGTCGCCACGACCGCGGCCCCCGCCGCGGGCGCCGAGCGCAGCAGGCCGAACCCCTCCGCACCGACGTGCAGGATGTCGCGCGCGAAGACGGGCAGCAGCGCGGTCGCGCCGCCCAGCAGCACGGCGAAGAGGTCGAGCGAGATGGCCCCCAGCACCACCCGCTTGCCGCGGATGTAGGCGAGGCCCTCCTTCACCCGGTCGAGCGGCGAGCCGACGTGCGGCGCCGGCCGGGTGGAGCGGCGGATCAGCGAAAGCCCCGCGATCGGGGCCAGGTACAGCGCCAGCGACACCGCGTACGACACCGTCGACGACCAGTGCCCCACCAGGAAGCCGGCCAGCGCCGGCCCGCTGATCGTGCCGAACTGGAAGGCGAGCGAGCTCCACGCGATGGCGCGCGGCAGCAGCGCCTTCGGCACCAGCATCGGCGCCAGCGCCGAGCCGGCCGGGGCGCGGAAGGCGCGCGAGATCCCGAAGAGGACCGCAATGCCGAGGAGGCCGTGGGTGGTCAGCCGGCCCATCGCGGAGGACGCGACGAGCATCGCCGCACAGCCCGCCTCGCCGAGGAAGCAGAGGATCAGGATCCGCTTGCGCGGATAGCGGTCCGCGACGACGCCGGCGGGGAGCGCCAGCAGGAAGAGCGGCAGGAAGGTGGCCAGCCCGAGCAGGCCGACGTAGAGCGCCGACTCGGTCACCCCCCGACCGGCCCGCGCGAGGTCATAGACCTGCCATCCCATCGTCACGCTCTGGGCCATGGTGCCCAGGACGCCGAGTCCCCGCGCGACGAGGTAGGTCATGTAGTCGCGCTCGCGGAGAAGGGCGCGGGCGGAGTCGGGGGTGGCGGACTCGGGCGGCAGGAGGGCTCCGGGCGACGGGACGGCCACGGAACATAGCGAACCCGCCGGAACGCGGTGGTCTGCATCCCGGCGGATCGTGCCGTGGCGTCACGGCCTGTTCATCTGGCTCCTGCAGCCGTGGCGTCACCGCATTCCGGCTAGTGCTTCGCGCCCGCGTGCGCGCGATCGTGCATCTTCGCGAACTCCTTGACGTCGCGCTCGACCTTGTCACGCGCCTCGCCATACTTCTCCTGGATCAGGCCGACGAGCTGCTCGCGCTTGCCCTCGATCTTGTCCAGGTCATCGTTGGTGAGCTTGCCCCAGCGTTCGCGCACCTTGCCCTTCAGCTGGGTCCACTGGCCTTCGAGTGTGTCGGTGTTCATGACGCTCCCTTCTTGAAGACGGAAGTGATTGTCTTCATGAGGGGAGACGAGCGGGCGAACGGGGGATGCACAATGACGGAGAACGGAGAGCGGAGAACTGAGAACCGACCGAACAGGCTTCGTTCTCCGTTCTCCGTTTTCCGCTCTCCGTTCTCGATCTAGGCTCCGTACGGCACCCAGATGTTCTTCACCTGGGTCGCATGGCGGAGGAACGCGCGTCCCTCGCCCTCCCGCGGGTCGTGCCAGTCGCGCAGGTGCCAGTCGCCCCAGGTGCGCTTCATGTTGCCGGCCGAGAGGCGCTCGGCCTCGGCGACCTCGTCGCGCGTGGCGTGCACCCATGCGGCGTCGACGTCATCATGGCCGGCGAGCGCGGCGAGCAGCTCGTTGCGCCGTCCGGTGACGATGTTCACGATGCCGCCGGGGACATCGGAGGTGTCGAGCACCTGGTAGAGGTCGGTGGCCGGCAGCGGCCAGCGCGCCGACGGGATCGCGACGACGGCGTTGCCCATCGCGATCGCCGGGAGCACCAGCGAGACGAACGCCAGCAGCGGCGCCTCGTCGGGCGCCACGATCCCGACCACGCCGATCGGTTCGGGCATGGCCAGCGTCACGTTGCGGAGCGGCGTGTGATGCACGGCGCCGTCGTACTTGTCGGCCCACGCCGCCCAGGCGAAGCAGCGCTCGATCGCCCGGGTCACCTCGGTGGCGCCGTCCTCACCGGTGAGCGTGCGCAGGCGCTCGGCGAACTCGACCTCGCGCGCCGCGAGGTTCTCGGCGAGGAAGTGGAGCACCTGGCCGCGGTTGGCCGCGGTCGCCCGGGCCCACCCGGGCTGGGCCTTGTGGGCCGCCTCGACCGCGTTGCGGATGTCCTTGCGGTTGCCGCGGCCGACCTCGCCGACCGATGCGCCGGCGAGCGAGGTCACCGCGAGCGAGAGGCCGCCGTCGGGTCGAGCCTGCTTGCCGCCGATGTAGAGTTTTGGCGTCCGGTCGATCGGCGGCAGGCCGGCATCAGGCGTCGTCACGCGAGCGAGCCCCGCCGCCAGATCGGAAGCCGGGGATCCCTCGACTCGCGCATCCGGCGCTCGCTCGGGATGACCGGCCGCGTGGCGGTCGGTCAGGTACTCGAACACCCCCTCCCGGCCGCCCTCGCGGCCATAGCCGCTCTCCCGGTAGCCGCCGAAGCCGCTCGCGGCGTCGAACATGTTGGTGCAGTTGACCCACACCGTGCCGGCCCTGATCCTCGGCGCCACGTCGAGGGCGGTGTTGAGGTTCTCGCTCCACACGCTCGCGGCCAGGCCGTAGCGGGTGTTGTTGGCGAGCTCGACCGCCTCGTCGGGGGTGCGGAAGGTCATCAACACCACCACGGGGCCGAAGATCTCCTCCTGCGCGATCACCGCGGCGGGGCTCACGTCGGTGAACAGCGTCGGCGGATAGAAGAGCCCCTCCGTCGGGACGCTCCACGAGGGCTGCCAGCAGGTGGCGCCTTCTTCGGTGCCCTGCGCGACGAGTGACGCGATCCGCTCGAGCTGCACCGGTGCCACGATCGCCCCGATGTCCACCGCCTTGTCGAGCGGCGAGCCGACCCGGAGCCGCTCCATCCGCGCCCGCAGCTTGGCGACCAGCGCGTCGGCGACCCCCTCGGCGACAAGGATGCGCGAACCGGCGCAGCAGACCTGGCCCTGGTTGAACCAGATCGCGTCCACCACGCCCTCGACCACGCTGTCGAGGTCGGCGTCGTCGAAGACGACGAACGGCGACTTTCCGCCCAGCTCGAGCGTGAGCTTCTTCCCCGAGCCGGCGGTCGCGACCCGGATCGCGCGGCCGACGTCGGTCGAGCCGGTGAAGGCGACCTTGTCGATGTCGGGGTGCGCCACGATCGCCTGCCCGGTCCGTCCGTCGCCGGTGACGATGTTGACCACGCCGGGCGGCAGGCCGAGCTCGTCGAGCAGGTCGGCGAAGCAGAGCGCGGTGAGCGGCGTGTACTCGGCCGGCTTGAGCACCACCGTGTTCCCGGCCGCGAGGGCGGGCGCGATCTTCCACGCCAGCATCAGCAGCGGGAAGTTCCACGGGATGATCTGGCCGGCGACCCCGACGGCGGTCATCCCCGGGAACTCCGACTCGAGCAGCTGGGCCCAGCCCGCGTGGTGCGCGAAGTGCCGCGCCACCAGCGGGATGTCGATGTCGCGCGACTCGCGGATCGGCT
>CAZKYO010000082.1:0-4183 GCA_964557115.1 uncultured Gemmatimonadaceae bacterium | reverse complement strand
CGCGCGATCGGTTACCTGCAGGCCGCGATCCGCGCGGCACCCGGCCTCGGCGCCGGGAACGGACCGGTCGAGCACGGCGTCAGGCCGCCGGGGTGAATGGTCAATGGTCAATGGTGAATCGGGCCCTCCGCGCGGCCCATTCACCCTTCACCATTCACGATTCGTCCAGCCGTGCCACCACCCCCTCCACGACCGCCGCCAGGCGCCCGCCGGCTGCCTCCGCGGCCTCCATCACGTCGGCGTGGTCGAGCGGCCTCGCCGAGATGCCGGCGGCGGGATTGCTGATCAGCGAGATCCCCAGCACTCGCATCCCCCGCGCGCGCGCCGCGATCACCTCCATCACGGTGCTCATCCCGACGGCGTCGGCGCCGAGACGCTCGAGCATCCGGATCTCGGCCGGCGTCTCGTACGACGGACCGAGCAGGCCGGCGTAGACCCCTTCCTCCAGCGTCGTGCCGATCGCGAGCGCCGCCTCGTGCGCGAGGCGGCGCAAGTCCGCGTCGTAGGCAACCGACATGTCGGGAAAGCGGACCTCGGCCGACCGCACCGCGCCCTCGAGCGGCGAGCGGCCGGTGAGGTTGAGGTGATCGGCGATCACCATCAGCGTGCCCGGCAGGAAGGAGCGCCGGATCCCGCCGGCGGCGTTGGTGACGATCAACGTGTCGCAGCCGAGTTCGGCGAAGACGCGCACCGGCAGCGCGGCGGCCTGGGCGTCGTGGCCCTCGTACATGTGGAAGCGGCCGGCCTGCAACAGCACCGGCACGCCCGACAGCGTGCCGGCGACGAGCTCGCCGCGGTGCCCCGCGACGTGCGGCACGTGGAAGCCGGGGATCGCGGCGTAGCCGATCCGGACCCGGTCCGAGACATGGTCGGCCAGCCCGCCCAGGCCGGAGCCGAGCACGATCGCGACGCGCGGCCGGAACTCACCGAGCGCCGCGGCCACCGCCGCGGTCGCGCGGGCGGCGTCGTCGCTCACGCCAGCATCCCGGCGAGCGCGGCGGAGATGAACGCGGCGAGGTTGCCGGCGATCATCGCGCGCAATCCGAACGACGCGATCTCGCTGCGCCGCTCCGGCGCGAGGCCGCCGATCCCGCCGATCTGGATCGCGATCGACGAGAAGTTGGCGAAGCCGAGCAGGGCGTAGGTGCAGATCAGCGCCGAACGCGGGTCGAGCGCGCGGCCGGCGCCGAGGTCGCTGGCGAACTGGGCGTACGCCACGAACTCGTTGAGCGAGGTCTTGAGGCCGATCAGCCCGCCCACGTACGCGGTGTCGTGCCACGGCACGCCCATCGTCCACGCCAGCGGCCGCAGCACGAAGCCGAGGATCGCCTGCAGCGAGAGCCCCTCGATGCCGGCCAGGTGGCCGACCCAGCCGAGGCCGGCATTGAGCAGCGCGACCAGCGCGACGAACGCCATCAGCATCGCCGCGACGTTGATCGCCAGCTGCACGCCCTGCGCGGCGCCGTTGGCGGCCGCCTCGATCACCCCGGATTCCTGGCTGCCGCGACGCATCAGGAACGACCGGAACGTGCCGAGGCGCGGCGCCTCCGCCTTGGTCGCCGCGACGTCGAGCGGCAGCCCGCCGGCGGTCACCGGCGTCGCCGTCTCCGGCATCAGGATCTTCGAGAGGTAGAGGCCGGCCGGTGCGTTCATCACGCTGGCGGCCAGCAGGTGGCTGGCGATCCCGGGCAGCATCCCCGACAGCATCCCGACGTAGGCCGCCAGCACGCCGCCGGCGACGGTCGCGAAGCCGCCCACCATCACCGTCACCAGTTCCGACTTGGTCATCGTGCCGACGAACGGCTTGATCAGCAGCGGCGCCTCGGTCTGGCCGAGGAAGATGTTGCCCGAGGCGCTGAGCGTCTCCGCGCCCGAGGTGTGCAGCGTCTTCTGCATCACCCAGGCGAGTCCCTTCACCACCAGCTGCATGATGCCGAGGTAGTAGAGCACCGACATCAGGGCCGAGAAGAAGATGATCGTCGGCAGCACGTTGAAGGCGAAGAACGAGCCGGTGTGCGCCACCATGTTCGCGGCGGGGACCACGCCGCCGGCGCCGTCGGGCGCGCCGACCGGGACGGTGTTCTGCACCAGGTTGCCGAAGACGAACCGGGCGCCCTGCTCCTGGAAGCCGAGCAGCGCGGTGACCCAGCCGCCCAGCGTCTCGAAGACGGCGCGGCCGGCGCCGGTCTTGAGTACCAGCAGCCCGAACGCGACCTGGAGGGCCACGCCGCTGCCGACGAGCCGCCAGTTGATCTTGCGGCGGTCGTAGGAGATCAACACCGCCAGGCCAATCATCACCGCGATGCCGACGACGCCGATGAGGCGTGCGCCGAGGGGGATGTCGAGACCGCCGCGGATCGCTTCGAAGCGGTCCGCGGCGGTCTGGGCCTGCAGCAGGATGGGGAGGGTCACGTCAGGGTCTCGGGGTCGGCCCGCCGGGCGGCGAGCAGTTCCTGGCGAACGGGCCACGGGGCGAACGCGTGCTCGAAGGCGGCGAGCGCCATCACCTCCAGCTCGGCCGGGGTGAACCCCAGCGCCTCCTGTGCCAGAAGGTACTCGTCGGAGAGGCGTACGCCACTCATCAGCCACGAGTCGGTGCAGAGGGTCACCGCAACGCCCTCGTCGACGAGCCGCCGCACCGGGTGCCGCGCCGCGCTCTCGACCGCGTGGGTCTGCACGTTGCTGGTGATGTTGACCTCGACGAGGATCCGCCGGTCGCGCACGTAGGCGAGCAGCGCGGGATCCTCGACCAGCCTGGTGCCGTGCCCGATCCGCTCGGCGTGGCAGGCGTGGATCGCCTCGAAGATGCTCTCCGGCCCGGCCGCCTCGCCGGCGTGCACCGTGATGCCGAGCCCGCCGCGCGAGGCGATGTCGAACGCCTCGCGATGGCGCTCGGGCGGGCGGCCCGCCTCGCCACCGGCCAGGTCGAAGCCGACCACGCCGTGATCGCGCATCCGCACCGAGTGCTCGGCGATCGCGACCGACACCTGGGGATCGTAGTGCCGCAGCGAGCAGTTGATGATCCGGGCCACCACGCCGGTCTCGGCCATCCCCTGCTGCAATCCCCGCCATTCCGCGGCGACCACCTCGTCGAGCGTGAGCCCCTGTCGGGTGCTGAGCTGCGGGCAGTAGCGGATCTCGAGGTACCGCAGCCCGTCGGCGCGCGCGTCGTGCAGCATCTCGCGGGCGACCCGCGCGATCGCCTCGGGCGTCTGCAGGACCGCGATCGTGTGCTCGAACCGCGCGATGTACTCCTCGAGGTCGCGCGCGTCGTCGACCAGCATGTAGCGGCGCAGCGACTCGGCGTCCGCCGCCGGCAGCGGCACGCCGGCCTCGCGGGCGAGCTCGAGCAGCGTCGCCGGGCGGAGCGAGCCGTCGAGGTGGACGTGGAGCTCGGCCTTCGGCATCCGCCGGAAGGCCTCAGGCGTCGGCATCGGGGTCGCGACGGGCGGAGCGGAAGGCACGGTAGATGGCACCGGCGTGGATGGGGGCGTCGGGATCGACGGCGATCCCGCGCGCGTCGGTGACCTGCCCGCCGCCCCCGAGCAGGGCCGCGAGGAGGTCGGCGTCGTGCTCGGCCAGGAGCTGCCCCAGGGTGGTGCCGGCCCGGGCCTGGAGCGGGGTGCCGTTCAGGAAGACTGGAATCGTCGGCGAAGTCACGTCGTAAATATCCCGTCACAAGGTGCGCCCCGGCAACGTCACGCCGCTTGCGGCGGGGTGGCGGTGGGCGTATTCGTCCTGCCGAATATGTCTTCGTCGCCCGTGGAAGTGCTCCTCGCGGTCTCCGAACCGACCCGGCTCAGGATCCTCAACTGCCTGGCCGCGGCGCCGCTGTTCGTGTCCGACCTGCAGGCGATCCTCGACCTGCCCCAGTCGACCGTCTCGCGCCACCTCGGCCTCCTGCGCCAGGCGGGCGTCGTGCGCGACACCCCGATCGGCCAGTTCGTGCTGTACCGGCTCAGCCGGGAGGGCGGCCCCTCCGGACGACTGGTCGGCGACGTCCTCGAGGCGGTGCGCGGCGACGGCGAGTTCCGCGGCGAGCGGCGACGGGCGGTGGAACGCAGCCGCACCCACACCTCCCAGCGCCTGACGCTGGCCGAGTCGTAAACACCCCCGGAGCCGGCATGAGCCATCGCATCCTCGTGGTCGACGACGAGCCCGACATCACCGCCCTGGTGGCCTA
>CAZKYO010000081.1:0-4455 GCA_964557115.1 uncultured Gemmatimonadaceae bacterium | reverse complement strand
CGCCGAGGACCCGACCCGCGACGCGGCGCGCATCGACGGCAAGGCCGGCCAGGCGACGCTCGACTCGGCCTTCGCCCGCCTGGCGGCGAACAGCCGTCCGGGCGACGTGATCGCCGTCTTCCTGGTCGGGCACGGCAGCGGCGAGGCGAACCAGTCGCGCCTGTCGCTGCCGGGACCGGATCCCACCGCGGCGGACTATGGCCGCTGGCTCGATCGCCTCGCCGGGCGGACCGTGGTGGCCGTCATCGGCACGAGTGGCAGCGGGGATTTCCTGCCGGTGCTGTCACGGCCCGGGCGGATCGTGATCACCGCGACCAAGAGCGCCACGGAGCGGAACGAGTCGTTGTTCGCCGCGCGGTTCGCGCACGGATTGGCCTCGCTCGAGGCCGACGCCGACAAGGACGGCAAGGTGAGCGTGCTGGAGGCGTACCAGTACGCCCGACGCGAGGTGGCCGCGGCGTATGCCAAGGACAACCGGCTGCAGACCGAGCACGCCCAGCTCGACGACAACGGCGACGGGAAGGGGAGCGCCGAGCCCGGCACGGAGGGCTCGACCGACGGCACGCTTGCCCGGCGGGTGACCTTCGGGAAGGCCGCGGCGGTGAGCGATCCACGGGTCGCCGCGCTGCTCGCCGAGCGCCGCGAGCTGGAGACGCAGGTGGAGGCGCTCCGGCGCCGCAAGGAGGCGATGAGCGAGGCGAACTACACCGCCGAGCTCGAGCGGCTGCTGGTCGGCATCGCGGAACGGACCCGGCAGATCCGCGCGCTCTCCGAGGCGAAGCCGTGATGATCCGCGCCTCGTGGCCGCTGTTGCTGGCGCTGCTCGCCGCGCCGTGCCGGGCACAGTCCTCGCCCGACTTCGACGGACTCGTCTCCCGGGGCGAGCTGGGTGCCGCCGAGGCGCTGGCACGTGCCGGCGGCGACACGATGGCCGTGCGCCTGGGCGACGTGCTGGTGCTGCAGGGGCGGCTCGACGAGGCACGCGCCGTGTTCGAGCGGGTCCGGGCCGCCAAGGGACCCGACTGGCGCTCCGCGGTCGCGGGCCTCGCCGAGCTCGCCGTGCGTCGCGGCGACGATGATGCGGGGAAGTTGCTCGCGGCATCGCTCGCCGATCCCTGGCGCCGCGACCACGCGGGATGGTCCGCGCGCGACGAACTCGCCGCGGGGCGCGCGCTGGAGCTCCTCGCCGACGGCAATCCGCAGGCGGTGCGCGACGCACTCGCGGCCTACGACGCGTCGGCCGCCAAGGCTCCCGATGCCGTGACCGGTCCGCTCGCCGCCGCCGACCTCCTCCTCGACCACTACAACGCGCCGGATGCACGCGGTGGCTACCAGGCAGTGCTTGCCTCGCATCCGGGCGAGCCGCGTGCGCTGCTCGGCATGGCGCGGGCGGCCGCGTTCGATCACCAGGGCGACGCGCTGGCCCTGGTGCGCGACGCGCTGAAGGGCAACCCCCGACTGCTTGGCGCGCAGTTGCTGCGCGCCCGCCTCCAGCTCGAGGCGGAGCAGTACGACTCGGCGCGCGTGGCGGCGGACGCGGCGCTCGCGGCGGACTCGACGGCGGTCGAGGGATGGGCGATGCGCGGTGCCCTCGCGTGGCTCGCCGGCGACTCCGCGACCTGGCGCGCCGCCGAGGCGACCGCGGCGCGGCTCGACCGCCGACCGGCCGGCTTCTACGCCGAGGTGGCGGAGGCGGCGGCGCGGCACCGCCGGTACGCGGAGGCGGTCGTCCTCGCCGACCGCGGCGTGGCGCTCGACAGCAATTCGGTCCCGGCGCTCACCGCGCTGGGCAACAACCTGCTGCGCACCGGCGAGATGGCCCGCGGTCGCGCGACGCTGGAGCGCGCGTTCGCCCTCGACGGCTACAATCTCTGGAACAAGAACACGCTCGACCTGCTCGACTATCTCGCCACCTACGGCACGGTCTCGCGCGGACGCTTCGCGGTGGTCGCCGCGGTGCGGGACACCGCCCTGCTCGGCATGCTGCTGTCGCCGCTCCTCGAGGAGGCGTACGACTCGCTCGCCGCGCGGTACGACTACCGGCCGCCGACCCCGATCCGCATCGAGGTGTACGACCGTCACGCCGACTTCTCGGTGCGGACGATCGGCCTCACCGGCCTCGGGGCCCTCGGCGTCTCGTTCGGCCCGGTGGTGGTGCTCGACGCCCCGGAGGCGCGCGATGCCGGCGACTTCAACCTCGGGTCCACCGCGTGGCACGAGCTCGCGCACACCTTCACGCTGGGGCGCTCCGGATTCCGGGTGCCGCGCTGGATCTCCGAGGGACTCTCGGTGCTGGAGGAGCGGCGGGCCCGGGTGGGCTGGGGCGCCCACGCGTCGATGCTCTTCGCCCAGGCGCTTGCAGCCGGCGACCTGCTGCCGATCGTCCGGCTCAACGACGGCTTCGTGCGGCCCGATCGCCCCGAGCGCCTCGGCCTCAGCTACTACCAGGCGTCGCTGGTGATGGAGTACCTCGAGCGCGAGAAGGGGATCGCCGGGATCCGCACCCTGCTCAGCCGCTACGCCGCGGGGGATGACACGCCGGCGGCGTTCCGCACGGCCACCGGCCAGGCCCCCGAGGCGTTCCAGGCCGGCTTCGATCGCTGGATCGGCGAGCGATTCGCCCGGCCGCTCGCTGCGATCAAGGCGGGGGAGGGCGACATCTTCATCAAGCAGATGCAGGAGGCCGCGCAGGCGCTCTCGCGCGGCGATTCGGCCGCGGCGCTGCGACTGCTGGAGGAGGTGCGCGACCGGTATCCGGAGTACGGCGATGCGGGCGGGCCGCGCCTGCCGCTCGCGATGCTCTACTGGCGCCGGGGCGACCGGGCGGCGGCGCTTCGCGAGATCGCGGTGGTGACGTCGAGCGACGAGACCGCCCTCGCGGCGAACCGGACCGAGGCGGCGTGGCGGCTCGAAGCGGGCGACACGACGGCGGCGCTCGCGGCCCTTGCCCGGGCAAGCTGGATCGCCCCGGCGGAGTCGGGGGTCTGGCGGCAGCGGGCGGAGGTGGCCCAGGCCGCCGGGGCTCACGCGGCGGAGGTGCTGTCGCGCCGGGCGCTTGTCGCGCTCCGGCCGGCCGACCCGATCGCGGCACGCACCGACCTGGCCGCCGCGCTGCTCCGCGGCGGCGACCCCGACGCGGCGCGCCGGGAGCTGCTCGGCGTGCTGGAGCAGGCACCGAGTTACGAGCGCGCGCAGGAGCTGCTGCTCGACGCGCGCGCGGGAGGGCGGCCGTGAGGCGATCATGCTCGTGTGCGCTGGCGCTCGCGCTGTCCGGACCCCTGGCCCCGCTCGCGGCGCAGCGCGACTTCGGCTTCCGCGGCGGCGGCGACGCGCCCCACGTCTCGCTCGACGTGAACGCCCCCTATGACGGGTCGTTCGAGTTCGCGCGGATCCGCTACAACGCCACCGGCAACGGCTTCCGGCGCGACCCGATGTGGTCGCACGACTACGCCCGCGCGGAGGCCAACTTCACGAAGATCCTGCTCGAGCTCAGCACGGTGCGGACCCGCACCAAGGCGAGCGCCGTCTTCGGATTCGACGATCCGCTGCTGTTCCAGCACAGCGTCGCGTACATCGTCGAGGTGGGGCACTGGGCGCCCAACGACACGGAGGTCGAGGCGCTGCGCCGCTGGCTCGAGCGCGGCGGCTTCCTGATCGTCGACGACTTCCGTGACGGCGACATCGCCAACTTCGAGGCCCAGATGCGGCGGGTGCTCCCCGACGCCCGGCTGCTGCCGGTGCCGCCGGAACACCCCGTCTTCGACTCGTTCTACCACTTCACGGACTTCGCCGGCGTGCGGCACCCGTACGGCGGGATGCAGACGCAGTTCTGGGGCGTCTTCGAGCACAACGACCCGACGGCCCGGCTGATGGTGATCGCCAACTACAACGGCGACATCGCGGAGTACTGGGAGTTCGCCGACCTCGGCCTCTTCCCGATGCCGCTCTCCAACGAGTCGTTCAAGCTGGGCATCAACTACATCCTCTACGCGCTCACGCGCTGACCGAAAGGATCCCCCGTGTCCGCCGTCCCGCTCTCCGCCGACCACGACCGCACCGACGACGCCGCGCTCGCCGACGGCCTGCACGACGCCGGCCGGCGGATCATCGCCGAGCTGCGCAAGGTGATCGTCGGGCAGGACCGGGTGATCGAGCAGTCGCTCATCGCCCTGTTCGCCGGCGGCAACTGCCTGCTGGTGGGCGTGCCCGGCCTCGCCAAGACGCTGCTGATCCAGTCGATGGCGCGGGCCCTCGACCTCAAGTTCGCGCGGATCCAGTTCACCCCCGACCTCATGCCCTCGGACGTGACCGGCACCGACGTGATCCAGGACGATCCGGCCACGGGCCAGCGGCGGCTCGCCTTCATGGCCGGGCCGATCTTCGCCAACGTGGTGCTCGCGGACGAGATCAACCGCACCCCGCCCAAGACCCAGTCGGCGCTGCTCGAGGCGATGC
>CAZKYO010000080.1:0-4488 GCA_964557115.1 uncultured Gemmatimonadaceae bacterium | reverse complement strand
CGGCGGACGGGAGGCGACGGACCATCAGCTACCCTCGGGGGAAGGGACCCCAGAGAGTAGGAGCGGAAAGTGCCAGGCGCCAGCCGCGATGCCCCCGGAAACACCCGGTCGCACCCCCCGTAGGGTGGCGCTCGGCCAGCCCCCACGGTCAATCGCGCCGCCCTCGCGCCCAGGTTGACGGATCAAACTACATAGTGTAGTTTGATTTCATGACCGACCTCCAGCTCCGCATCCTCCGGCTTCTCTGGTCGCACGACCACGCGACAGCCGCCGAGATCCAGGCCCGCCTCCGCCCCGAGCACGACCTCGCCGCCACCACGGTCTCGACCCACCTCGGCCGGCTGGTGAAGCGCGGGCTGGTCGGCATGCGCCGCGACGGCCGTCAGTTCCGCTACACCGCGCTGGTGGCCGAGGCCGACCTCGCCAGCCAGGCGCTCGGCGAGGTGACCGAGCTGCTCTTCGCCGGCAACGCCTCCCTCGCGATCTCCCACCTGCTCGACACCTCGAAGATCGACGACGCCGAACTCGACACCCTGCGCCGTCGACTCGACGCCATGATGGCCCAGGCTCAGCCCGAGGAGCGAAAGCCGTGAACTGGCTGATCGCCTACGCCGCCACCAGCACCGCGGCTGCGCTCCTCGCCATCGCCCTGCGGCGATACCTCGCCCCCGAGTGGCGCGAGACGCTCGCCTGGGCGGCACTACTCGCCCCGATCGCGGTCGCCACCCAGCTCAACAGCGACGCACTCCGGCGCCACCAGGTCATCGTCGTGGCGGCTGCGGTGACGCCGATCGTCCGCGCCGATCCGATCACCGAACCGTCGCTCCCCGAGCGGAGCCCCGCACCGCTCTTCCTCGTCTGGGGAGTGGGCGCGCTGGTCCTCGTCGGACGGGATGTGGTGCGCCGCCGCCGGCTGCTCCGCCTGCTCGCCCGTCGTCCCAGCGCAGATCCCAGCATGGAGACACTGGCACGCGCGCTGGCCTCCCGCCTCGGGGTCTCCCGCCCGGTCCGGGTGACGGTCTCCGCCAACAGCAAGGTTCCCTTCGCCCTCGGCGCGTCCGAGATCTGCCTCCCCGGTGATCTCCCGCCGTCGGAACGTGAGGCCGTCCTTGCGCACGAGCTGGCGCATCTCGCGCGGCTCGATCCGTGGCGCGGCCAGCTCGCCGGACTCCTCGCCAGCGTGTTCTGGTGGCAACCCTGCAATCGCGCCATGCGCCGACTGGTGACGGAGTCCGCCGAATTGCTGGCCGACCGCGAGGCCTGCCGCGTCGTGCCGTCGCTGGCGCTGGCCCGCGCGCTGCTGCAATTCGCCGACCGCGGTCGCCACCGCCCGGCACTCGCCACCGCACTGACCGCGTCGCCGCTGGCCGAGCGCGTGCAGCGCCTGCTGGAACGCCGCCACCCGCGGAGTGTCTCCGGACCGCTTCGGACCACGATCACGCTGGCCGCCGTCGCCACCGTGATGGCCGCAGTCCCGCCCGTGCCGGTGCCGGTCCTCGCGGCGACCCAGGTCGCGGCGCTGCAGGCCGCCACGCCGCGCCCCGCCGCGCGGCAGGAGGCTCGACCACGCGCCGGCCGCGCCCTCCCAGCCGCGCCGGATGAACCGGTCCCGGCAGCCAGCGACGATGATGTGGTGGCAACACTGGCCACCCTGCTCGCCGACTCCTCGATCCACGTCCGCCAGGCGGCCCGGCGGTCGCTGCGCGACCTCGGCGACAGCGCCAGCAAGGCCGCGCTCTCCCGCGACACCTGGCGCGAACACGATCGCGCTGCGGGAAAGGACCCCGACCAATGATCATCGCCCCATTGCTCCACCTGCTCGCGCTCGGAGCCGCACCGTGTGGCGCGACGTCACCGGAATGCGCCTGCGCCGATGTCGCGCCGTTCGTGCTGACCCAGGACGATCCCGCCCTGGTCTCGCGGATGCGCGAAGCCGGCCCAACCCAGTGGCGGCTGGAGCTCCACGCCACCGATCCACTGGTCCGGCGCGTCGCCGTGCGCCTGCTGGCTCGTGCCGGCGACGCGAATGACAAGCCGGCGTTGCGCGCCGCGATCGAGGACCCCGACTGCAACGTCGCGGTCGTCGCGATCGAGGCGACGGCCTCCGATACCACTGCCCCGATGCAGGCGAGCCTGCTTCGCGCCGCCCAGGGCGGTCGCTGCCGCGTCCGCGTGGCCGCCACGCGCGCCCTCGGCCGCCACGCCGGAAGGGTCGTGCGTCGCGCCCTCACCGGCGCGCTCGCCGATCCCGACCCCCGCGTTCGCAGTGCCGCAGCCGAGGCGCTCGGCGATCGACCCGACAGCGCGTCGGTGCTGCCGCTGATCCGGGCGGTGGACGACGAGAACAAGCACGTACGGGTCGCCGCGATCACCACCCTGGGACGCATCGGCGACAGTCGGGCCCGGGCGGCGGTCATCCGCGCCAGCCGCGACACCAGCGAGCATGTCCGGCTGGCGGCCGCCGAAGCACTGCCGAGGCTGCGATGAGCGGCGCACTCCGCATCCTCGGCGTCGGCCTCCTGATGCTGGTGCCCCTCCGCGCCCCAGCGCAGGCCGACACCACGCGCTGCACCTGGGAAGGAAGGCTGCCCGCGCGCGGCGGCGTCACGGCGAGACCCTTGGGGATGCCTGCGATCGCCGCCATGCTGCACGACCTCACCACCGGCAACAAGCACCAGCGCCAGGCCGCCGCACGTGCCCTTGGCGCCACCGGCAATCGTTCGGCGACCGCAGCGCTCGCCCGGGCGATGGCCGACAGCAGCGCCGAGGTCGCGAGCGAGGCCGCGTGGGCAATCGGCCGGGTCGGCGATACCAGCGCCACCACGGCGCTCCTGCTGGCCGCCGCGCACCCCAACGAGCATGTCCAGCAGGCGGCAGCATGCTCGCTCGGCCGCATCGGTGCGCCGCGTGCCCTCGCGACGCTGCGCGGCATGCGGCGTTCGGCCAATCCCTTCGTCGTCTCCGCCGCCGACTGGGCAATCGGCCAGGTCGAGGCGAATCCCGAGGCGAGGAGGGTGCGGCCGTGAATCTTCGCGTTTGCCTCGGCCTGCTGCTCGCCTTCACGAGCGGCTGCGCGGCGCAGCAGTGCGGGACGGGCCCCTGCGGCGCCGTCACCACCATCACCAACGTCACCCTGATCGACGGGACCGGCGGCTCCGCGCGATCCGGGATGGACATCGAGATCACCGGCTCGCGGATCTCGGCGCTCCGGCCCTCGGGCCAGGCGACCCCGCGCGGCACCGTGATCGACGCGACCGGTCGCTACGCGCTCCCCGGCCTCTGGGACATGCACCTCCACCTCGGCCGGTACGCCCACGACGTGATCCCGCTGCTCCTCGATGCCGGTGTCACCTCGGTGCGCGACATGGGAGACGGCTGCGCCAACCTGCTGTCGCTGCGGGATTCGATTCGACAGGGATGGCTGGCGGGACCCCGCATGCTGGTGGCCACCAGGATCCTGGAGAGTCCCGAAGAGCTGGCTTCGCACGCCCGGATCCGCAGGGCCGCCGACAGTCTCGGACTGCCGCCGATGCCGGGCAGCGAACCGGATTGCCCGCGCATCGCCGTGGCGGGGGCGGGCGAGGCCGACTCCGCCGTCGCCGCGGTGGTCGCGGCAGGCGGCGATTTCGTGAAGGCAAGGAGCTACGCGGACTCGGCGACGTACGTGGCGATCGTCGCGGCGGCCCGACGGCATGGCCTGCGATTCGCCGGTCACCCCCCGTATGCAGTCCCGGCCCCAGCCGCCATGCTGCCGGGCGTCGCCTCCTTCGAGCACGGCTTCTACCCGTGGCCCCCGAACGCCCTCGATTCGGCCACCAACGCGGCGATGCTCGCCACTATGCGGGCCAATGGCATCGCCCTGGTGCCGACGCTGGTCACCTGGGAGCCACGGGCCCTGCCCTACGACTCCGTCCTGGCAGAGGTCACCGACAGCACCGGCGGACACGGTCCTCGACGCACCAGACTCCCGCGCTCGCTCCTCGAGCCGTGGCTGGGCAACCTGGGTCCGCGACGCCTCGACACCAGGACCGACCTCGCCGGCTGGCGGGAAGTGCTGGATCGGCACATGCAGCAGGTCGGCGCGTTTCATCGCGCCGGGATCCGGGTCATGCCGGGCACCGACGCGCCGCTATCGCCGCTCGTCTATCCGGGTGCCTCGGTGGTCGATGAACTCGAGCTGTTCGTTCGCGGCGCCGGGTTCTCGCCAATGGAAGCGATCGAGAGCGCCACGCGCCTCCCCGCCGAGGCGATGGGGATGGCCGACTCGCTGGGGACGATCACCACCGGGAGGCTCGCCGACCTCATCCTCGTCGGCGAGGATCCGCTCTCGAACATCGGCAACCTGCACGACGTCCGCCTCGTCATTGCGAACGGCAAGGTGGTCTCGAGGCGAGGCGAGTAGGCGTCAGATCCTCCGGTGATCCGCGCGCCATGTCGTGATCATCTTCTTGATCGCCGTCTTGTCCTCGGTCCCCGCCGTCAGCACCC
>CAZKYO010000079.1:0-4668 GCA_964557115.1 uncultured Gemmatimonadaceae bacterium | reverse complement strand
AGCTCGGAGAGGCGCACCTGGGCCTCGCTGTTGGCCGCGGTGGTGCCGTACTTGTCGACGATCTCCTGGTAGTACTCGCGAGCCTGGTCGGCCTGGCCCGCCAGCCGGCTCGCTCGGGCGGCGTCCAGCAGCAGCGAGGCCTTGAGATAGTCGACGTCGGCCTGCTCCGAGGCCTTCTTGTAGGCGGCGGCGGCGTCGGCGTACTTCCCGGTGTTCTCCAGCGCCGTGCCGAGGAGGCCGTTGGCCGGCGACGCGTAGGTCTTCGGCGGGTTGTTGCCGAGGAACTCCTGGAGCGTCGTGATGGCGAGTTCCGACTGGCCCGCGATCAGCCGCGCCTGGGCCATGCCGAGCACCGCGTCCTGCGCGGCGGCGGTCCCGGCGTAGGTGGTGGCCACCTGCTGGAACTGCTGCACCGCCTCGCCGATGTTCCCCTGCTCGGCGGTGTTCCGGGCGTCCTCGAGCGCCCGGGCCCCGAAGGCCTCCTTGCGCTTCCCCGCCGTGATCATGAACCAGCTGATGAGGGCGACCAGGAGCACCCCGCCGCCGATCATCGCCAGCAGCCGGAGCCGCTGCGGGGTGAGGACCGGGGCCGCCGAGGCGTTGTCCTCGGTGCCGATTGGATTCGTGGTGTCCGCAGTCGCTGCCATGCTGCCCGTGAGTCGGTGAGAGGAGCCCCTGCCGGGGCGAGTTGCCCATCCAGCCCTGAAAAATGGCCTGACGGCGCGTCCAGCGCCAGTTCCGCGGCCCGTCGAGGTTGTGGCGGGGTCCGGTGCGCGCCACATTCGGCGGGTCCACCCTCCCGGGAATCCGATGCGCCGTCTCGCCACGATCACCGCCCTGGTCATTCTCGCCGTGCCCGCCGTCGCCCAGCAGCGGCCCGCGGAACCGCTCCCCTCGATCGCCGACGCCTCGAAGGGGTTCACGCGCCAGGAGGGGTTCGTCCCCGTCCTGGTCGATCCCGACCTTCGCCAGCTCCGGCTGGTCCTGCCCGACTCGGGACTCGAGGCCCTCTTCCTGGTCTCCCAGGCCACCGGACTCGGTTCCAATCCGATCGGCATCGACCGGGGGGCGAGCGCCGCGTCGCAGCTGGTGCGCTTCACCCCGGCCGGCAGGCGGGTCCTCGTCACGTTCGAGAACACGTCCTATCGGAGCACCGGGACACCCGACCACCGTCGATCGGTCGACGAATCGTTCGCCCGCTCGACCGTGGCGTCCCTCCCGGTGGTCGGCGCCGGCGACGGCCAGCTGCTCGTCGACGCCGGCGACCTGCTCTTCCACGACTGGACCGACGTGGTGGGAACGCTGCGTCGGGGCAACCAGGGGAGCTACTCCCTGGCCCGCGACCGGTCGTCGGTCGAGCCGGACTTCACGCGCGCCTTTCCCCGCAACAGCGAGCTCGACGCGGCGCTCACGTTCACCACCGGCGGCCAGCCCGGCGGCATCGTCGGTCGCGTCGCTCCGGACGGCGAGGCGATCACCCTGCGGCAGCACGTGACGCTCCTGGCCCTACCCGACGACGGCTATCGTCCCCGCGCGTGGGATCCCCGGAGCGGCTACTTCGCCTCCCGGTTCAAGGACTTCAGCCAGCCGCTGCAGGGTCGCCTCAACCAGGCGTCCGTGGCGAGGCACCGGCTGGTGCGCCGCAAGCCCGAGGACCCGGCGTCGCCGTTCGTCGCCCCGATCATCTACTACGTCGATCCCGGCATTCCCGAACCGGTCCGGCAGGCGACGTTCGAGGGGGCGCGCTGGTGGGAGGAGGCGTTCGCGCGCGCCGGGCTCAGCGGCGGCTTCCGCGTCGAGTGGCTCCCCGCCGGCGTCGACCCGATGGACGCCCGCTACAACGTCGTCCAGTGGGAGAATCGCAACGAGCGCGGCTGGTCGGTCGGCGGGTCCCTGGGCGACCCGCGCACCGGGGAGATCATCAAGGGGATGGCACGGTTGGACTCGCACCGTGCCCGCACCGACTACGACATCTTCGCGGCCCTGGTCGGCGCGGCTCCGTCGGCCCGCGACACCGCACTGATCCTCGCCCGGGTGCGCCAGGTGACGGCGCACGAGATCGGCCACACCCTGGGCCTCTCGCACAACTACATCGCCTCGACCTACGGCCGGGGCTCGGTGATGGACTACCCCGCCCCGCGGGTGCAGGTGACCGATGGCGCGATCGACCTGACCGACGCCTACGACGTCGGGCCCGGACCGTTCGATGTCTGGGCGATCCGGTGGGGCTACGGCACCTTCCCCGCCGCGGTGGAGGCGGATTCCCTCCGTGCGATCATGGCCGAGGGGCTGCGTCGCGGCTGGCTGTTCCTGTCAGACGGCGATGCCCGCCCCGATTATGCCGCCGACCCGCGCACCAACCTCTGGGACGACGGCGCCAACGCGACCGCGTTCCTCGATCGCCAGCTCGCCGTGCGCCGCCTCGCGATCTCGCGCTTCGGCCTCGGCAACCTGCGCGAGGGGGAGCCGGTGTCGCTGCTGGAGGAACGGTTCCGGTTCCTCTACTTCTGGCACCGCTACGCCCTTGCGGCGATGGCCAAGACGATCGGCGGACTGGAGTACCAGTATGCCGTGAACGGCGACGGTCAGGTCGCCGTGCGCCCGCTGCCCGCCGCCCAGCAGCGCGCCGCGCTGCACCGGCTCGCCGGCTTGCTCGCGCCAGCCGAGCTGGCGATCCCCGACACCGTCCTCCGCCTGCTGCCGCCGGCGGCCGGAGGCGTGGGCGAACCCCAGGAGGAGTTCCGCTCCCGCACCACGCCGATGTTCGACGAGCTCGGCGCCGCACGATCGCTGGCCCAGCTGATCGTCGACGCGACCCTGCAACCGGAACGCGCCGCGCGGCTGGTGGCGATGCGCGCCGATGATCCGGCCGCGATGTCGCTCGGCGAGGTGGTCGACACGCTGCTCCGGGCGACGGCGGCCCGACCCGAGCCCGGACACGCGGCCGCGCTCCGCCGCGTCGCCGAGCGTGCCGTGGTGGACCGGATGCTCGCGCTTGCCGCGGATGAAGGCACCAGCCGCGAGGTGCGAGACCTGCTCAACCTACGGCTCACGGCGCTGCGCTCGACGCTGCGCGACGCCCCGGCTCGCGCCGTGGGTGACGAGGCGCGCGCCGCCCAGCGGGCCGGGATCCTCCGCGACCTCGGGCGCTGGCTCGACGACCACGAGGCGCCGAAGGTCACGCCGGCCCTTGCCCCGCCGCCGTTCGACCCGTTCGGCGAGGACGGGGAGTGACGGTCGCCTAGGGCGTCCGTCGGAGCACCACGAACGTCCCCTTGTCCGCCGGGACCGTGAGTCGTGCGAGATCGGCCGGTCCGCCGGCCTGCAGCCCGGGGACCTCGGCGAACTCCGCGCGCGCCGCAGGCCAGCCCCGCGTCAGGGCGGGATCGAGCCGCACGGCGACGGTCTCGTCCTGCTTCGACCACGAGCCGATCGCCAGCAGGATCGCGTCGTCCTTGACGTACGCGGTCACTCGCAGCGCCGGGTCGTCGATCGTCACCGGCGGCGTCGGCAGCCAGTAGCCGAGCATCCGGCTGTCGGCGATCCCGAACTCGTCCATCAGCCGCCACACGGGGCGCGGGTCGGTGTCGCCCCAGAAGCGCGACGTCATGCCGTAGACCAGGCCGCGCCACGGCTGACCGCCATCCTGGAGCATCTCCCCCATCAGCCCGAACGGCAGCCCCGCCACCTCGGCCATGAAGAAGTCCGGCGGCTTCGCATAGTCGAAGTACTCCCCGAACCAGAGCCGCGAGATGAACGGGAAGTGCTCCATGTAGAGCATCGCGCTGTTGGTGAAGCCGTCCCGGGGATTGAACTGGTTGGCCGAGTGGAGGTCGATCACCACCGTGTCACGGGACTGGTGCATCACGGTCACCAGGCGCTTGACCGTCTCCCGGCTGAAGGCGATGTCGTCCAGGTAGAGGCCGTCGATCTTCTGGTGCGAGGCGAGCCAGGCCAGCCCCTCGATGTAGTAGTTGGTCCAGCGCGAGGTCCCCTTGTCGAGGATCGCGGCGTCGTCCACCGAGTAGGCGTGCCACCCGGCGTGGTAGTGCCCGCCGAGGTGCTCCTGCAGCCAGGAGTGGCCGCCGCCCTCGCCGTCGTTGAAGATCTCGTCGCCGAGCGAACGCAGGGCGAAGAGCTCGTGGGTCCGGTAGGTCAGTTCCCGGATCGTGTCGTAGAGCTTGACCTTGACGCCCTTGGCGTGCGCCTCGGTGATGTAGGCGGACTGCTCGGCGAGGTTGAAGAACGGGTAGTTGATGTAGGGGTTGATCTCGTTGGCATGGTGGATGTTCACCACCGTGCCGCCCCAGGCCTTGACGCTGTCGACCGGCACGTACCGGTGCACGAAGCGGGTGCGGAAGTGCTCGCGCGTGTCGATCGGCTTGAACGGCGTGATCAGGAAACGGATGTCGAACTGGAGCGTGTCGCCCGCCGCCATGCGCCGCGGGCCGGAGTAGTTCTCCGCGAGCACCTCACCGTCGCGCGACCGGATCCTTATGCCGCCCTTCCCCTCGTTGTACCATGCCGAGGGCATCCGGAGCGGCTGGTTCTGGTAGAAGTTGGTGTTGAGCGGGCGCAGGTAGGCATCGTCGCGCAGGACGTATTGCAGTCCTGCGTTGATCCCGCCGAACCAGAGCCCCTCCTGGTGCTTCTCGATCGCCCACTGCC
>CAZKYO010000078.1:0-5475 GCA_964557115.1 uncultured Gemmatimonadaceae bacterium | reverse complement strand
CGCGAGACGCTGCTGCGCGGCAAGGTCGGCAAGTACCTGGGCATCTTCCCGTTCCTCGAGCGACTCGAGAAGAAGCGCTACAAGCAGTACATCCGCGTCTTCCTGCGACAGTACCAGCTGGCGCACGAATGCCCCGACTGCCACGGCGCGCGGCTCCGCCCCGAGGTGCTGGCGATCACGCTGGGCGGCGCGTCGATCGCCGAGGCGGCTCACCGCACCGTGGACGACCTCGCCGACTGGCTCGCGCACCTGGAGCTCGGCCCCACCGCGCGCCAGATCGCCGCACTGGTGCTCGAGCAGCTCGAGGGACGGATCGCCTACCTCCGCGACGTCGGCCTCGGATACCTCACCATCGACCGGCAGACCCGCACCCTCTCCGGCGGCGAGGCCCAGCGGATCGCCCTCGCCAACGCCCTCGGCTCGCGACTCGTCGATGCGCTCTACGTCCTCGACGAGCCGTCCGTCGGCCTGCATCCGCGCGACACCGACCGGCTGCTCGAGCTGCTGCGCCGATTGCGCGACCTCGGCAACACGCTGGTGGTGGTCGAGCACGATCCCGCCGCGATCCGCGGCGCCGACTGGATGATCGAGCTCGGCCCCGGCGCCGGCGAGCAGGGCGGCCGGCTGGTGTACGCCGGGCCGGTGGACGGCGCCACCGACACGCTCACCGCGCTGTACCTCGCGGGCCGCAAGCGGATCGGCGTGCCGAGTCGCCGCCGCCCGGTGGACGGCGCGCGCCTGGTGATCCGCGGCGCGACGCTCCACAACCTCCACGGCGTCGACGCCGACATCCCGCTCGGCGCCCTCACCGCAATCACCGGCGTCTCGGGTTCGGGCAAGAGCACCCTCGTCCACGACATCCTGCTCCGGCAGCTCGAGCGGCGGCTCGAGGGCGAGGACAGCGCCAAGGCCCACCTCGGCGAACAGGTGGGCAGCGTCAAGCGGCTCGACGGCTGGCAGGGACTCAAGGCGGTCGCCGTGGTGGACCAGGCGCCGATCGGCCGGACGCCGCGCTCCAATCCGGTCACCTACATCAAGGCGTTCGACGAGATCCGCGAGCTGTTCGCGGAACAGCCGCTGGCACGGCAGCGGAAGTACACGCCGGGGACCTTCTCCTTCAACGTCGCGGGCGGGCGCTGCGAGGCGTGCGAGGGGGCCGGACACGTGCAGGTCGAGATGGTCTTCCTCGCCGACGTGTACGTCCCCTGCGACGTCTGCCGCGGCACCCGCTACAAGCGCGAGGTGCTCGACGTCCGGATCCAGGGGCACTCGATCGCCGACGTGCTCGACTGGAGCGTCGACGAGGCGATCCGCCGCTTCCGGCACCAGCCGCGGCTCGGCGCCGCGCTCTGGCAGCTGCAGCAGGTCGGCCTCGGCTACCTGCGCCTCGGCCAGCCGGCGACCACCCTCTCCGGCGGCGAGGCGCAGCGCCTCAAGATCGCGCGCGAACTGCTCTCGGCCCAGAAGAAGGGCGGCCGCAAGCTCTACCTGCTCGACGAGCCGACCACCGGCCTCCACCTCGACGACGTGCGCACCCTGATCGGCGTGCTCGACCGCCTGGTCGATGCCGGCCATACCGTGGTGGTGATCGAGCACCACATGGACGTGATCAAGCGCGCCGACTGGGTCGTCGACCTCGGCCCCGAGGCCGGCGAGGCCGGCGGTGAGATCGTCGCGATGGGGACGCCCGAGCAGGTGGCGAAGGTCGCGCGGAGCCACACGGGGCGGTATCTGAAGGAACTGCTGGCGAACGGCGACCAGAGAACGGGGAACGGCGACCGAGGAACGGGGTGAGTCGAGCCGGATCGGGGATCGGATCCGAGTGATCGTCCCCAGTGCCGGCCGTCAGTCGCTGCGCGCCGTTCGCTGCTCGCTGTTCGCCGTTCGCTGTTCACTGTTCGCTGCCTCCCGCAGCGCCCCCCACAGCGCCTCGACGTGCCGCCGCTCGGTCCGGAACGCGCCGATCGCGACGCGGATCGCGTAGCGTCCGTCCAGCGTCGTGTGGTTCAGGAACTGGCGACCGCCGGCATTGACCCGCTCCACCAGGGCGGCGTTGTGGCGATCGACCGCCTCCGGGTCGTTCCGCAACTTGTCCGGCACGTGACGGCAGCAGACCAGGCCGAGCGGCACCGGCGCCATCAGTTCCCACTCCGGCGCCTCCTCGACCCACGACGCGAACTCCCGCGCCCATGCGATGTGCGCCCGGAACATCGCCCGGAGCCCCTCGGCGCCGTAGCTGCGCAGCACGAACCAGAGCTTGAGCGCCCGGAAGCGGCGACCCAGCTGGATCCCCCAGTCGCGAAAGTTGACCACCTCCGGATCGTGGCGCGTGCGCAGGTACTCCGGGTTGGTCGCGAAGGTGCGAAGGAGGCGATCGACGTCGCGCACGAAGTAGGCGGTGCAGTCGAACGACGTCATCAGCCACTTGTGCGGATTGGTGACGTAGCTGTCGGCCAGCTCGACGCCATCCAGCAGCGGCCGGATCTCCGGCAGGATCGCGGCGGTGCCGCCGTACGCGGCGTCGACGTGGTACCAGGCCCCCGCCGAGCGGGCGACCTCGCCGATCGCGCGCAGCGGATCGCACGCCGTCGACGAGGTGGTGCCCATTGTCGCACAGACGATCCCGGGCACCAGGCCGGCGGCCCGGTCGAGGGCGACGTGCTCCGCGAGCGCATCCACACGCATCGCGTAGGCGGCGTCAGTGGGGATCACCCGCTGCCGTGCCGCGGGGATCCCGGCGAGGCGCGCCGCCTTGGAGATCGACGAGTGCGCCTCGCCGCTCCAGTAGGCCGTCATCCGCCCGGCGTCGGCCTCCAGACGTTCTCTGGCCGTCACGAAGGCGACGAGCGTCGCCGACGAGGCGGTGTCCTGGATCACTCCGGTGAACTCCCCGGGCAGCCCCAGCAGCTGGCGCAGCCACTCCATCACCACCTGCTCGAGCTCCGTCGCCGCGGGCGAGGTGACCCACGACATGCACTGGGCACCGAGGCCGGCGGCGAGCATCTCGCCGAGGACCGACGGCGGGGAGGCGTTGGAGGGGAAATAGGCGAACCAGCCGGGATGCCCCCAATGGGTCATTCCCGGCACGATCACGGTCTTGAAGTCGGCCAGGATCTGCGCGAACGGCTCGGCCGTCTCGGGAGGCCCCACGGGCAGTGCGGCCCGCACGGCGCCGTGGTCCACGCCGGGGGCCACCGGCCGGGACTCGAGGTCGCGCCAGTAGTCGGCGATCCAGTCCACGATCTGGTGGCCGTGACGACGGAAGGCTTCGGTGTCCATGGGGACCAAAGCAGGACGGGTCCCCATCGCGATGCAATGGGGACCCGTTGAGACCCCTCGACGCCGCTGACGCGGCGCTCGGGGTAGGCCGGCGAAGCCGGCCTACTTTTCCTCTTTGAAGTTCACGTGGCGCTTGAGCGTCGGATCGAACTTCCGCAGCTCCATGCGCTCCGGGTGCTTCTTGGGGTTCTTCGTCGTGACGTACATGTAGGCGCTCTCGGTGCTCCGGAGCTTGACCTGCACGCGGCCCTTCTTCGCCATGGTCTCGTCTCCTCGCGCTTACCAGGAAGCCTTGCGGACGCCGGGGAGCTTCCCCTCGAGCGCCATCTCGCGGAAGGCGATCCGGGAGAGCCCGAAGCGCCGCACGAAGGCGCGGGGGCGGCCGGTCATCTGGCAGCGGTTGCGGATCCGGGTCGGCGACGCGTTGCGCGGCATCGCCTGGAGCTTGCGCATCGCCTGCTCCTTGTCCACCGGACCGGCCTGCTCGTCACGGATGATCGCCTTGAGGCGCTTGCGCTCCTCGTTCCACCGCGCCGCGAGCTTGATCCGCTTCTGGTTGCGCACCATCGCGCTGGTCTTCGCCATCTGCCGCCTGCTCCTGCGTCCCTGGTCGAAATCGGGCCACCGGGGAGATCCCGGACCCAAGCCCCCAAAAATGCCCCCGAATCGGCCCAAAGGGAAGGGTCACCCCTTCCGGAGGGTCAATCCTGGAGTTGGGAGGTGACCAGGGTCCCTAGGTCGATCCCGTAGCGGGAGAGCCACCCGTCGGCCCCCTCGCCGATCGAGGTCAGCTCCACGGCGCCCTCGCCGGGGTCGAAGTCGGCCCGGCCGAAGAACCGGCCGGTGGCCCAGACGGTGCCGAGGTTGTCGATGGCGAGGCCGTTGGCGATCGACTGGTGGTCGGTGCCGCCGACCACGCCGCCGACCGGGGCCACCCAGGCCAGGTCGCCAGCCGAGGTGAAGGCGTAGACGAACAGGTCGCCCGCCCCGCCAGTGCCCTTGGCGGTCACCAGCCGGGCGCCCGGGCCCGGATCGAAGTCGACCGACTGCTGGAAGTAGCCCGAGAGGATGATCCGTCCGGAGATGTGGCGGACGAGACCGGTGACGCCTTCGCTGCCGAGCCCACCGAAGGAACGCGAGAGGCCGTCGTAGTCGCCGGTGAAGTGGTCGTAGCGGGCGAGGAAGACGTCCGCAGCCCCCTGGCTCTGGACCAGGGCGGTGCCGGCGCTCGGGTCGAGGTCGGCGGTGCCCTCGAAGCTGCCGGCCACGAGCACGTCACCGTTGCCGTCGAGGGCCACGGCGGTGCCGCGGTCCTCGAGCGGCCCGCCGGCGCGGAACGCCCAGCGCAGGCCGAGGAGGTCGCTGTAGCGCGCCACGCAGATGTCGGCGCCGCCCAGGCTCTGCAGCACCAGCGGCGAGAGCGACGACCCGAAGGTGGCGGTACCGTGGAATTCGCCGGTCACCGTGATCTCGCCCGAGGCGGCATCGACGGTCACGGCCGAGAAGTGGTCGTCCTCGGTGCCGCCGGCCTGGGTGACCGCGATGAACTCGCCGGTGGCGCTGTACCGCGCGAGGAAGGCGTCGGTGCCGAACCGCGAGACGAGGAGCGCCGCGTTGCCGGTCGGGTCGAAGTCGGCGGTCCCGCGGAAGAGGCCGGCCACGAGGACCGAGCCGTCGGCGTCGACCGCGACGCCCCGCGCCTCGTCGTCGCTGCTGCCGCCCACGAGCATGCCCCATTCGCAGGTCCCGCCGGGGCCGATCTTGGCGATCAGGATGTCGCGACCGCCGGGGCCCGCGAGGGTCCGTCCGCCGCAGGTGCCGCCGCCCGAGCCGTAGCCGACCACCACCACGCCGCCGTCCGGGGTCGCCGCGACGGCGTTGGGGACGTCCGCCCCGGTGCCGCCCAGTTGGGTGACCCACCGGAATGTGCCATCCAGCCCGTACTTCGCGATGCCGATGTCCTGGGCGCCGAACGAAGTCTTGGCGCTCACGCCGCTGCCCTGGTCGAAATCGAGCCGGCCGGCGAACCAGGAGGTCATCACCACCCCGTCGCCGACGAAGGCGACGCCGCGCCCCTCCTCGGTGTCGGTCGAGCCGAGCTTGAAGGGCACCGCGTAGGTGGGATTGGTCGTGCCGCCCCCGCCCCCGCCGCCCGGCAGGGTGGGATCGGGCTCGAACGGACCGCAGGCGGCCGCG
>CAZKYO010000077.1:0-5546 GCA_964557115.1 uncultured Gemmatimonadaceae bacterium | reverse complement strand
AGCTCCATCGCGAACCAGGGGCGCCCGTCGTCGGTGATGCCGCCGTCGAGCAGCGTGGCGATGTTGCGGTGGACCAATCGCGCCAGTACGCGGCGCTCACGCCGGAAGCGGTCGATCGCGACGCTCGGATGGAGGTCGGGCCGCAGCATCTTGATCGCCGCCCGCTGGGTGAAGTCGCCATCCACGCGCTCGGCGGCGTAGACCGCGCCCATGCCGCCCCTGCCGATCACCTCGACCAACTGCCACGCTCCGATCCGCTGCCCGATCCAGTCCCTCGGGTCCGTGGGGTCGGGCTCCGCGCCGAGCCAGGCCGCCGCGGGGCGGTCGAAGACACGGGCGTCGGTGTCGAGGGCGGCGAGCAGCATGCGGATCGTGTCGCGCAGCGCCGGATCGCCGATCGCCTCGAGCCGAAGGCGCCGTTCGTCCGGCGCCAACTCGGCCAGCTCGGCGACGTGATCGCTGGCGGCGTGCCACTGCTCGGGCGAGAGCGAGAGCGTCATTGCCCGGACATGCGACGCCGCGCGCCGGCGCGGATCATCCCTGCAGCTCGCCGAGCTGGGCGGCGAGCCACGCGCGCGCGGCGGCCCAATCACGCTTCACCGTCGCTGGACCGACCCCGAGAATGTCGGCGACCTCGTCGACCTCGAGCCCGGCAAACCAGCGCAGCTCGACCACCCGTGCACGCCGCGGATCGATCGCGGCGAGCAGCTCGAGCGCCTCGTCGACGGCGACGACCAGTGCCGGCGACTCGCCGACCGCAGCGACATCAGTGAGCGTCACGACGATCCCGGCGCGCTTGTCGCGCTGCCGGGCACGGGCGCGATCCACGAGCACCCGGCGCATCGCGCGGGCGGCCACGCCGTAGAAGTGGTGCCGGTCGTTCCAGGCGATCTGCTGGCGGTTGCCGAGGCGGAGGAACGCCTCGTGGACCAACCCAGTCGGCTCGAGGGTGCTTGCCTGCTCGCGGCGAAGCACCGACCGGGCCAGGCGCCGCAGCTCGTCGTAGACCAGCGCGAACAGCCGCTCGTCGGCCGCTGCGTCGCCTCCGGCGGCGGCGCGCAGCAGGTCGGTTACCTCGCCGGGGTCGGTCGTCTCTGGCATTGGATGGGGCCGGGGTGGGAACTCCCAATACATAACGCCTGGCCCGCGATCGGGGGGCGATGATCCCCCGGCCGGCGCCGCGGCGCATGCCCGGGTGACACCCTCTGCGAGGATCGCATGCGTCACCTGCCCCGTCTCGGCCTGCTGTTGTCCGCCAGCCTCGTCGGCTGCGGCGGCGACCCGTCGGGCCCCGGCACTCCGCCCCCTCCCGCCGTGCCTGTCGAGGCGACCCCTGCCTCGGTGGCGATCGTCGCCGGCAACGGCCAGGCGACGGCGCCAGGCACGGCGGTGGCCCAGGCGCCGACCGTTGTCGTCAAGGACGACGCGGGGAAGCCGGTGGCGGGGGTGACTGTGACGTTCGCGGTCGAGGCCGGCGGCGGGTCGGTCGCCGCCGCGACCGCCACGACCGATGCCGGCGGGGTCGCGTCGACCGGGTGGCAGCTGGGGCCGATGCCGGCTGAGAACCGGATGAAGGCGACTGTCGCGGGCCTGCCGGCGGTCTCGTTCAGTGCAACCGGTCGGTACCTGATCCCGACGACGCCGGTGGCGGGGCTGGTGACCCTGCCGTCCGGCGCCTCGCTCGCGCCGGCCGCGTTGCGCGTCGAGACTGCGATCGCCGATGTCGCCGTGGGTGCCGATGGCGGCTTCCTCGCCTCGGCCCAGCAGGGAGGGGTGCAGCTCGCCGCGGCGCATGGCGCCAACGGATCGCCGGTGATGTTCGGCTGGTTCGATGGTCCGCACCACGTCGTGACCGCGCGCACCACGGCGGAAGTGCTCGCCTACTTCGACCTGGGCGGCTACCAGATGCCCGAGTCCGCGGTGCGCGATTCGGTGCGCAGCTACCTCGCGAGCGCCGACCTGGATCCGCTGGAGACGGCGATCGCCACGATGCTGCGCGGGCCTGCTGCCACGGCCACGCTCGCGACGCCGGCAATCGTGCAGGCGCGCGTGGCGCTGCTCCAGCGGCTGCGTTCGGCCGGCAGCCTGCCGCACGGGATCATCATCGATCCGAGCGGGCAGGAGCAGAGCGGCGTGTTCGTCGACCAGGTCGGCCTCAACTCCGTCACGATCACCAACCATCGCCGTCGCCGGGTCCGGGCGTTCGTCGACCGGGTGTCCTATGTGCCGCAGGGACTCGGCGCGACGGTGGCCTCTCCCGTGGCCGGCCAGCCGATCCCGCTCGCGGCGGTGACGGCGGCCACCTCGGTGATCGGCACCGGGATCAACATTCTCTTCGGCAACTCCGCGTGGACGCCGGTCGTGAGCGCGCCGCAGCCGGTGCCGCTCGCCCCGGCCAACGCCGTCGCGACGCGCTACCGGGTGACGGTGGTGGGGCCGGGCAACCCGAATCCGAACGTGCCGCTCTCGCTCGAGCAGCGTGACGAGCAGCGGCGGGCCTCGTTCGAGACGCTCGTCCTGGAGGCGCTGTTGCCGCTGCTCGATCAGCTGCTCCAGGCCGACAACGCGCTGCAGTCGAAGGGCACCGGGACCGACGTCTCGTCGCTAGTGAGCAAGTTCATCGACGTGCTGCCGTCGGGGGTCCTCGAGGCCGCCGCCGCTGGCGACATGCAGGGGGCGCTGCAGGGGGCGTGGTCGCTGCTGCAGGACAGCGGCCCCGGGCAGGACCTGCTGCTCAACGTCTTCTTCACGACGATCGCGGCGAACGGCGTGCCGCAGGATGTGATCCTCGCCAAGGCGAAGACGTGGACCAAGGTGCTCACCATCGTCGAGGCGGTCGCCACGGCGGGCGACCTCTTCTACGTGGTCAAGCACTCCGCCACGGCGAACGACGCCGAGGTGTGGGACGTCAACGTCGGCGAGGCGCAGGTGCAGCTCGATCCACCGTTCGCGCTGATCGCGAACTCCGACCTGCAGCTGCTGCATGCCGTGGTGCTCGAGGCGACCGACGGCGGTCCCGCCCCGGTGTTCCACTATCGCTGGAGCACCACCGGCAATGTCGGCGAGATCTGCGCGCAATTCGCGGGCTGCTCCACCTCGATCCCCTCGAGCTCGCGGGACGTGGTCTCGTACTCCCCCGACATCCACAAGGAGGGGACCGACCAGGTCACCGTCGTGGTGTACATCGTGGACAACGGCAAGGAGGAGGTGATCGGCGAGGCGACCTCCACGATCACCACCTACGCCCCCAAGGTGGACATCGCGCCGCAGCAGAGCTCGATCGACTACAACGGGATCGTGCGGTTGACTGCCATCGTGGACCCGAAGCTCCTGGACGGCGGCACCCTCAGCTACCAGTGGAACACCGCCGGGGCGCTCGGCAGCTTCCTGCTGGGCCAGACCAGTGCGCAGACGACATTCGAGTGGATCGACTACGTGGCCAACCGGCAGATCGAGGGGACCGAAACCGTGACCGTGACGGTCACCTCGACCAAGAACGGCACCACCCGCAACCTCGGCTCGGCGACCGCCACGATCCTGGTGGAGCACCAGCGTCCGACGATAGTGATGGGAAGCTGGGCGGTCTCCCCGACGGTGTCCCTGGCCAACGGGCGGGCCTGCGTCGAGGCGTACATCTCGTTCCCGGTGATCGCCGACGCGCGATCGTATTCGGTGCACGCCTACGGCTTCCACGACACCGCCACGGGGCACAACGACCTGACCTTCAGCGTCACCCCACCGCTGCCGATCCAGATCGGCTGCAGTGACGCAGGCTGGGGGCAGGACGGCAGCCTCGGCACCGAGTACCGCCACATGCTGAGCGGATTCGCCGGCCCGGCCAGCAGCATCAGCTCGGCGGTCGCGAGCTTCAACTCGCGGTTCGGGGGGATGATCGTGGAGGTGACGATCGGGTACTGACGCGCGGGGCGTCATCCCGAGCGGAGGCCGCGCAGCGGCCGAAGTCGAGGGCCCCCTTGCCCAAACCCGGTGCGAGGGCAAGGGGTCCCTCCACTCGCGCCTTCGGCGCTCGGTCGGGATGACGGCGTGGAGGTATCCTTTCAGGATGCGCCCCCTCCCGCTCCTCGCCGCTCTCCTTCCCGCCGCGCTCGCCGCCCAGCAGCCCGCGACCGTCCTCCGCCTCGACGCCCCGATCACCCGCTGGGACGAGGCGATCCCGGTCGGCAACGGGCTGCTCGGCGGATTGCTGTGGGGCGGCGACTCGACGCTCTACCTGTCGCTCGACCGCGGCGACCTCTGGGACGAGCGGACGCCGGCGATCTTCTCCGATCCGGAGTGGACCTGGAAGGGGATGCAGGCGCTGGTGCGAGCCGGCAACATGACCCGCTTTCACGAGCTGTTCGACGAGCCGTACGACAAACTGCCGTATCCGACCAAGCTGCCGGCGGGGCGGGTGGTGATCGAATGGAGGAGTTGTAGCGGTGCCCCGATGGCGATCGACCGCTTCGAGCTGAACCTCGGACTCGGTGAGGCGTACGCAATCGCTGGGCACGACACGGTGAAGGTTGCCGCGCTCGCAGACAAGTCCGGAATCATCATGCAGGCGACGACCGGGTACCTCCTGTACGGGTTGACTCCCCCGAAGGGCGTGACCGCGCTCGGATATGACGCTCCCGTCGAGCGCGTCAACGTCGTGCCGCACTCCGATCTGCACACGGTGACATACGAGCAGCCCACGAGAGGAGACAGTTCGTACGCGGTAACGGTGTATGAACGGACGCGAGACCTCACCACGCTTGGCGTCTCGACTTCGGCGTTGCGCCCGCGGGGTGAGGGATCGAACTGGGCCCCACCTGTTGCAGGGATGGAGGTGGCGGTCGACAGTGGCTGGACGGCCGCGGTCAGGCAGCACCGCGCCTGGTGGCGTGACTTCTGGTCCACCTCCTCGGTTACCCTCCCCGACACCGCGCTGCAGACGCAGTACGACCTCGCCAAGTACTTCTACGGTGCCGCCGCGCGAATGGGCGCGCCGCCAATCCCGCTGCAGGGGGTCTGGACCGCCGACAACGACGCCCTGCCGCCCTGGAAGGGCGACTACCACAACGACCTCAACACCCAGATGACCTACCTCGCTGCCCACCAAGCCGGGCTCGACGAGGCGATGGACGGTTGGTTGACGTTCCTCGAGGAACGTCTGCCGGAGTTCCGCCGCTTCGCGCGCGACTTCTACGGCGTGGACGGCGCGGTGATCCCTGGCGTGATGACGCTGAGTGGCAAGCCGATGGGCGGCTGGGGGATGTATTCGCTGAGTCCGACCAACGGCGCCTGGGTGGCGTGGTCGTTCTATCATCAGTGGCGCATGACCGGCGACTCGACCTTCCTCGCCGAGCGGGCCTATCCGTTCGTGCGGGAGATCGGTACCGCGCTCTTGGCGTTGCTCGAGCGCGGTGAGGATGGCCTGTTGCGGCTGCCGCTCAGCTCGAGCCCCGAGATCCACGACAACAGCATCAAGGCGTTCCTGACACCGAACTCGACGTACGACGCTGTGCTGCTGCGGCTCACCTTCAATGCGCTTGCCGACATGGCGA
>CAZKYO010000076.1:0-5582 GCA_964557115.1 uncultured Gemmatimonadaceae bacterium | reverse complement strand
CGGCGGGCTTCACGCTCGACCTCGCCAGCACGGCGGTGCTCCGCGGACTCGCCCCCGGCAGCTACACCCTTTCGGCCGCGAGCCGGACCATCGGGTCCTCGGTCTACTTCCCGGCTGATTCGATCCGCACCGTCAGCGTGGCGGCCTCGCTCGTGCCCGCCGCCGCCACGTTCACCTACCGCCGCGCGATGGCCGCGCTCGAGGTGGTTGTCAGCGGCCTCCCCGCCGGCGCACTCGGCCAGTACTCGCTGACCGGGCCGGGGTCGTACAGCTCGGCGGTGTCGACCGCGTCGCAGTTCGACAACCTCGACCCCGGCAGCTACGTGGCGTTGCCGCTCCCGATCGTCTGGCAGGGGCACACCTGGTCGCCGGTGGCGGAGGCGTACCCGGTCGCCGTCAACCCCGGCACCAACCCGGTCGAGATCCCCTACACCCTCTCGACCGGCGCGCTCGACATCGAGATCGACGGCCTGCCGAGTGGAGCCCAGGCGCAGTACACCATCACCGGCCCCGGCGGCTTCGCCCAGGGCGGCGATGATGACCTCTCGCTCGTCGGCCTCTGGCCCGGCACCTACACCGTCACCGCGACGGCGGTCATCCGCGGCGGCCGGGAGTACAAGCCGCGTCGCAGCAACCAGACGATCACGATGACCCCGGGGCTCACCCCCAAGCACGGCAAGGTGGAGTACTCCGCCGAGTCCGGGGCCATCGCGATGACGATCGCCGGGCTGCCCGGCAACGTGCACGGCCGGGTGATCGTCCGAGGGACAAGTTCGATCGACACGCTGGCAGCCACCGAGACGCTCGACGGCCTGGCGCCGGACACCTACCAGATCACCGCGGAGACCGTCAGCGACGCCGGCACGACCTACGCCGCGACCCCGGTCAGCCAGTCGAAGGTGCTCGCCGCGGGCGACACGGTCTATGGTTCGGTGGTCTACACCGGCCAGGCTCCGACGACCGGTGCCCTGGCGCTCGCGATCAGCGGGCTGCCGTCCGGCGCCGCCGCCGCGCTGACGGTCAGTGGCCCCAATGGCTATTCGACCACCGTCACGGCCGGCACCACCCTCGGCAATCTCCTGGCGGGGACCTACACGATCTCGGCGCAGGCCGTGACCGTTTCCGGCACCAGCTACACGCCGACGCCGGCGAGCCAGACCGCCTCGGTGACGGGCGGATCGACCGCCAGCCGCGCGGTGAGCTACGCGGCCACCGGCGGTGCCAGCCTCCAGGTCGTGATCAGCGGACTGCCGAGCGGGCAGGCGGGCGACGTCGATGTGCAGTGGATCGCGGGGGGATACGCGCAGCACGTCACGACGACCACGACGTTGTCGGGCCTCGGCACCCCGGGCACCTACAACGTGACCGCGCATCCGGTGACAATCGCCGGGCAGGGCTATGCCCCGGTGGACGCCAACCAGTCGGCGTACCTGACGACCGGAACCTCCGCGACCAAGACCGTGACCTATCAGGCCTCTGGGGCCTCGACGGGGGCACTGAGCCTGTCGGTGACCGGCCTGCCGAGTGGCACGGCCGGCGCAATCACCGTCACGGGGCCCTCGAGTTATTCCCAGGCGGTGACCGCGACCGGCACCCTGTCGAATCTCGTGCCCGGCACGTACACCATCGCCGCGCAGGCCGTGACGTCGGGCGGCACGACCTACAACCCCGCCGCGTCCTCGCAGACCGTGTCGGTCACTGCCGGGGCCACCGCGACCAAGTCGGTCAGCTACTCGGCGGCGGCGCCGACCACCGGCACGCTTGCCGTCTCGGTGAGCGGGCTGCCGAGCGGTGGGGCCGCGAGCATCGCGATCACCGGCCCCGGCGGCTTCAGCCAGTCCCTGACCGGGTCGGCGTCGCTTGCGAACCTCGCGGCGGGCACCTACACGATCACGGCGCAGTCGGTGACGGTCGGCGGATCGGGCTATGCGCCCACCCCGACGTCACAGACCGCCTCGGTGACGGCGGGGAGCACGGCGAGTCGTTCGGTCGCCTACGCGGCCGTTCCCGGCGGAGCGCCCGCGACGGTCACCGTCGACACGACGGTGCGGTTCCAGACGATGTCCGGGTGGGAGGCGACCGCCCAGATCGGCCAGACCGACTTCAGCAGCACGCCCTGGAGCTCGTCCGTCGCCGACCTGGCGGCCAACGACCTCGGCATCAATCGGGTGCGCCTCGAGGTGCGGGCGGGGGTCGAGAATGATCAAGACTACTTCGCCCTCTATCACTCGGGCGCGCTCTCCTCGACCGAGTGGCGGAACCACCGCTACGCCCCGATCAACGACAACGCCAACTCGGGGTCGATCAACGCGGCGGGCTTCCAGTTCAGCGAGGTCGACCTCGCCATCGACCAGGTGGTGCTGCCGATGCGGCAGCGCCTCGCGGCCCGGGGCGAGCAGCTCTACGTGAACCTCGACTACGTCGCGTTCAACACCTCGAGCGGCCACCTCCATTCGAATCCGGCCGAATACGCCGAGCTCATGCTGGCGACGTTCCAGCACATCCAGTCACGGTATGGATTCGTCCCCGATGCGATCGAGATCATCCTCGAGCCGGACAATGGCACGTTCTTCACCGGTGCCCTCATCGGGCAGGCGATCGCCGCCACCGGCGCCCGGTTGGCCGCCGCGGGCTTCCACCCGGAGTTCATCGGGCCGTCGGTGATGAACATGAGCAACGCCGTGCCCTTCTTCGACGCGATGTGGGCGGTGACGGCGGCTCGGAGCTACCTCTCCGAGGTCTCCTACCACCGGTATGCCGGTGTCAGCGATGCGAACCTCCAGAGCATCGGTTCCCGCGCGGGACAGCGGGGGGTGCGCACGGCGATGCTCGAGCACCTCGGCAGCGGCGTCGAGGACCTCTACAAGGACCTGACGCTCGCCAACGTGTCCGGCTGGTCCGAGTATGGACTCGCGTACCCGACGACCACGGACAACGGCAGCGTCTACTACATGATCCAGGGCAACCAGCCGGTGGCCGGAAGCCGCACCAAGCTGCTCCGTCAGTACTTCCAGTACGTCCGTCGTGGCGCCCAGCGCGTCCAGGCGGCGTCGACCAGCAGCGGCCTCCGCCCGGTGGCCTTCCTCAACCCGGGCGGCGGGATGGCCGTGGTCTTGCACGTGGACGCCGCCGGGAGCTATTCAATCGGCGGGCTCCGCACCGGCACGTACGAGGTCACCTTCACGAACAATTCCGGCAGCCGCAGCACGCTGCCGTCCGTCACCGCCACCAGCGGCGGGACGGTTACCGTGAGCCCGACCGCCACCGGCGTGCTCACCCTTTCGCGAGTGCCGTGAGAATGGCTAGATATGGCATGGCATTGATCCCATTCGCCGCGGCGATCACCCTGTTCAGCGGGTGTGCCCAGCCGCGGGTTGATGAGGCCCCGGACCTCGGCACGCTCAGCGACAATCCGCTGCCGACCGACTCGGTCTACGGCACGCCACCGGACCCGATCCCGACGTTGCCGCCCCCGCCGGCGACCGCGTCACCCACCGGACGCGAACCGCGTCTCATCTGGACGTCCACGCGACAGGCCACATGGAATCGCATGGTGCAAGAGAACCATCCGCGATTCCAGATGGTGCAGCGCAAGTGCGACCGGCTTCGCGCCGGCAATCCCGCCTACGGGGATCGCGGGCTGTGGTGCACGCTCATCTTCCAGTGGACCGGTGACGTCTCGGCCGCCCGGGCCGCCTGGGCCGTCGCGGGTCCGCTGATGTCGAACCCGCCGGCAGGCGCCAACGATGCGCGCGAGAACTTCATCGAGAACGCGATCATGTTCGACTGGCTCTACCCCGCCCTCACGGACGCGGAGCGGAACCAGGCCATGGCCGGGCTCCGCCAGTGGGCCAACTACGTGCTGTCGATCGGGACCGCGCAGTACGAGGGGGGCATGCGCACCGGGGACAGCGACGCCCTGGTCGGCTACTACCTCGGCCTCGCGGCCGCCGACCTGGCGACCCAGGGGATGTCCGGGCACGTGGACGTGCTCAACTCGACCCAGACCGGGTGGGCGGGCACGCTCCCCGTGGGTGGGCTCTACGCGACCGGGGTCAACCGTGCGACCGCCCGCAACACCCTGAAGCAGTACGTCACCGTGGTCGCCAACGGCGGCCAGTGGATCGAGAGCAGCGACTACGACATGGGAACGGTCACGCTGCTGACCATGGGCATCGAGGCCGTGCGGACCGCCGCTGGGGCCACCGACCCCTTCCCGGAGATCGACCAGTTCTACCGCGAGGCCATGGCCTTCAACGCCCAGGTGGTGACCTCGGATCTGCTCAACGCGTTCCAGTGGGGGGACGATGAGCACCCCAGGGAATTCGTGGGGCGGCTCTACAAGCGCGTCAACATCCTCGGGCTGATGTCGGGCGCGAGCCCCGGATCGTACGAGGCGGGGCGGGCAATGGACCTGATCGACGCGCTGGTGCAGCGCTACGGCGCCGAAGGCTATGGCGCCGCCGAGCCGTGGGCCCGCTTCTACCTGCTCTACGACCCCTATGCGCCGCGCGCGGCCTGGAACCCGGATGGCGCGCACTTCGCCTCCGGCATGGGGCAGCTCGTCGTGCGGAGCGGTGCCGACCTCTTCTCGGCCACGATGGCCAATCGCACCGGGGTCGACCACGAGGTCCGCTACCTCGCCGATTTCCAGCTCTACCGGAATGGCGAATGGGCGATCACGAAGCCGGTCGGCTATGACGGCCCGGCGATCCAGGGCGAGGCGACCAATGGCCTCCTCCTCGCCGGCCTGAGTGCCATGCAGACGCGCGGTGCGAGCCGGGTCGATCAGGGGAACGACTGGTATGCGATCACCGGGTCCACCAGCGGCGCCTACTACGCCAGCGACTACTACCAGCCTCCGCCGGCGTTCGTGTCGAACTGGCAGCGGACCACGGTCTACCTCAAGCGGAACGGCGTCGACCATGTCGTCACGGTCGACTGGATCGACATGCAGGATCCGCGGTCGCTGCCCCTGTTCACCCGCTATCGGACCGCTGACCTCGATCGGATCAACGCCTCGCCCGCGCTGGTGGAGTGGATCCTCCATGCGCCGGTCACTCCGCAGGCGAACGGTGGGCGCTGGAGCTGGACGACGGGCGGCGGCCAGCCGGTGATCGTCACGCCGGTCGGCTACGCGCCGGCGGGTCGCATCGTGGACGAGAGCGTCCTGTGGGCGGGCGACACGCACATCGCGGCCTCGGAGCGCAAGTACCAGCTGCGCCTCGCACCCGCCTTCACCGGCGGCTCCACGGTGCTCCGCAACGTCGTCACGGTCGGGGAGACAAACCCCACGATCACCTCGAGCGGCAACACGATCACGATCGACGGCGTGCAGGTCACGATCACGCCCACCGGGGTGCAGGTGATCGGGTAGTCCTGAAGGCGCTCCTGAAGCGACGAACCCGCGGCCGATCGGCCGCGGGTTGGTCGCGTCAGGGGGGCCGCCCGTTCAACCGAGGCGGCCGCGGACCGCCTCACGTTCTTCATGCCGCTGAACCTCTACCCCGCCCCGTCGCCTTCCGCCGCGTCGCCGACTCCGGCCGACTGGCTCGCCGCGGAGTGGCGCGCACGCCAACCGG
>CAZKYO010000075.1:0-5736 GCA_964557115.1 uncultured Gemmatimonadaceae bacterium | reverse complement strand
AGTTCCGCGAACCGCTGCAGCAGGTCCGCCTCCGACATCCCCTGACGCGCCGCGCCGGACAGGTCGGCCACGATCTCGCCGCGGTGCATCATGATGGTCCGGTCACCGAACTCCACCGCCTGATCCATGCTGTGGGTCACCATCAGCGTCGTGAGGGCACCGCCGCGCACGGTGGCATCGGTCAGCGTCATCACCTGCTCGGCCGCGCGCGGATCGAGCGCCGCCGTGTGCTCGTCGAGCAGCAGCACGTCGGGGCGCCGCAGCGTCGCCATCAGCAGGGTGATCGCCTGGCGCTGTCCGCCCGAGAGCGCCCCCATCGCGGAGTCGAGCCGCCCCTCGAGCCGCATCCGGAGCGACGCCAGCAACTCGCGGTATCGCTCGCGCGAGGCGCGATCGAGCCCCCGCCAGAGCCGCCGAGGCAGGCCGCGCAGTTCCGCCATGCGCAGGTTCTCCGCCACCGTCATCGCCGGACAGGTCCCCTTGAACGGATCCTGGAAGACCCGGCCGATCCGCCCGGCGCGCCGGTGCTCCGGCAGCGCGGCGACGTCGGTGCCGGCGATCCGGATCGCGCCGCGGTCGGGGAGGAACACGCCGGCGATCGCGTTCAGGATCGTCGACTTGCCCGAGCCGTTGCTGCCGATCACCGTGAGGAACTGCCCCTCCGGAATCACCAGCGAGACGTCGCGCAGCGCGTGCGACGACTCCCCGCCGGGTTGCTGGAAGGTCTTGTCGAGGCGGGAGAGCTCGATCATCGCGCCACCCCCATGATCCGCGCGCGGAGCCGCGGCAGCGCGAGCGCCACCAGCACGAACACCGCCGTCGCCAGCTTGAGGTCGATCGGGTTGAGGCCGGCACGCAGCGCGACGGCGACGAGGGCGCGGAACAGCATCGCCCCGGCGGCCACCATCGCGATCGTGGCGGCGAGGCCCCAGCGCCGGCGCTTGAGCGTCTCGCCCAGGATCACCGCCGCCATTCCGGTCACCAGCGCACCGACCCCCATCCCGACGTCGGCGAAGCCCTGGTACTGCGCGATCAGTGCGCCCGAGAACGCGACGCAGCCGTTGGCGAGCGCCAGGCCGAGCTCGATCATCCGACGGGGATCGACCCCCTGTGCCGTGATCATCGCGCTGTTGTCGCCGACGGCGCGCATCGCCATGCCGAAGTCGGTGCGGAGGAACCACGCCAGGAGGGCGCCGAGCAGCAGCACGAGGACGGCGAAGATCACCGCGAACGTGACGTCCGACCCCCACGCCGCTGTGGCCGGGACGAGCGCGTGCAGCCCGCTCGCCAGCGTGTCGCGATCGAGCAGCGAGACGTTCGACCGCCCCAGGATGCGGAGGTCCACCGAGTAGAGCGCCGTCATCACCAGGATCCCGGTGAGCAGCTCGGCGATCCGGAGCCGGGTGTGCAGCGCGCCGGTGATGTAGCCCGCCAGCATCCCCGCGAGGAACGCCGCCACCGTCGCGAGCACCGGCGGCACCCCGGCGACGATCAGCGTCGCCGTGACGGCGCCGCCCAGGGGCAGCGAGCCCTCCGGCGTGATGTCGGGGAAGCGGAGCACTCGCGAGGAGAGGTAGACGCCCCACGCGAGCGCCACGAATGCCAGCCCCTGCGCCAGCGTGGAGAGCCACAGCGCCCAGGAGGAGCCACCCGGCGCGCGGGCCGCCGGCCCGGGTGCCGTCACGGCGCCGCCCACCGGATTCACCATGTTCGCACGCGCGATCACGCGCTCCGGAATCGTGATGCCGAACGCCTTCGCCGAGGCCAGGTCGACGCTCACCCGCGGCGTCACCTTGGTGACGAAGGGGATCGCCGCCGGATCCTCGCCGCGCAGCACCCGGAGCATCACCAGTCCCATTGCGTAGCCGTTGTCGTAGAACGAGATCCCCAGCCCGAGCGGCGGGCCGTCGAACGCCGGCGTCGCCGAGATCACCGGCACGCCGATCTCGCGCGCCGCCCTGACGAGCGCCGGCATCCCGCCGCCGATCATCACGCTCGGGATCTGCATGATCCCCTGCACGCCCTGCCCCGTCAGCGCGTGCACGCCGGTCACGATGTCGGAGGGGCTGGTGCACGCCACGGCGATGAAGGTGACGCCGAGGCGCCGCGCCCCCTCGCGCGCCATGGCGAGGTAGAACTCGGCGAACGGATCGCTTGGATCGAAGAGGGTGCCCCAGACCTTGATGGCGGGGAAGACGTCGAGGCCCAGGGCCAGCGTGGAGTCGACCGGGATCGGCGACTCGGCTCCCGTCACGTTGGGGCGATGCACCGCCGCCGACGTCCCCGCCCCGATGATGTACGGATTGCTGACCGCCCCGAAGACGACCGGGCGATCGGTGATGACCTTGATGGCGCTCTGGGTCGCGATCGAGGAGATCGTCGCCACTTGGGTGGCGCCCTGCTGCACGAATTCGTTGGCGATCAGCGAGAGCGCCGGGATGTCGCCCTGGGCGTTGCGGTCGAGCAGCGTGAAGGTCTTGCCCGGCACGAATCCCGAGTCGGCGAGCGCCTTCAGGAAGCCGTCCCGGGCCTCGTCGAGCGGCGCGGTGGACGCCACGGTCATCAGGCCGATCACGGGGCCGGGGGGCGCCTCCTCGTGGCCGCACGCCGCGAGCAGGACCGCGATGACCAGCGAGGTGCGGCGCAGGAGGGCCCTCGAGGCGGCCCGGGGGCGACGGATGTGCAGGATCGGGACATCCCGGGAAGGCGGGCGGCAGAAGCTACCGGTCGACCGCACCGCTCGCAATTGCGCGGTCCCCGGGGGCGACGACGGCGATCCACGCTGGCCCGCTCCTCGATATCGTCGTATCGTTGGGGACTCCCCCAAGGAGCCCCGCCCTGAACGACGCTCCAAGGTCCGCGACGGAAGCCGCGGCTAGGCTCGCATCGGCGCTATCCGGCCGCTACACGATCCAGCGCGAACTCGGCGCCGGCGGGATGGCGACGGTCTTCCTCGCCCACGACCTCCGCCACGACCGCGACGTCGCGATCAAGGTCCTCAAGCCGGAACTCGCCGCCGTCCTCGGCGCCGATCGCTTCGTGCAGGAGATCCGCACCACCGCCGCCCTCAGCCACCCGCACATCCTGCCGCTGTTCGACTCCGGCGAGGCGGGCGGGCTGCTCTGGTACGCAATGCCGTTCATCGACGGCGAGACGCTCCGCGACAAGCTCAACCGCGAGACCCAGCTGCCGGTCGACGAGGCGGTCCGGACCACCCGCGAGGTCGCCGACGCACTCGACTATGCCCACCGCCACGGCGTCGTGCACCGCGACATCAAGCCCGAGAACATCCTGCTCCACGACGGCCGCCCGATGGTGGCCGACTTCGGCATCGCCCTCGCCGTAAGTGCCGCCGCCGGCGGCCGGATGACCGAGACCGGCCTCTCGCTCGGCACCCCGCACTACATGAGCCCCGAGCAGGCGACCGCCGACAAGGAGATCACCGGCCGCAGCGACATCTACTCGCTCGCCAGCGTCTGCTACGAGATGCTCACCGGGAATCCCCCGCATACCGGGAGCTCGGCGCAGCAGATCATCATGAAGATCGTGGCCGAGGAGGCGGCGCCGGTCACCAAGTACCGCAAGAGCGTGCCCGCCAACGTCGCCGCCGCGGTCGCCAAGGGGCTCGAGAAGCTGCCCGCCGATCGCTTCGCTACGGCGAGGGAATTTGCCGAGGCGCTCGCCAATCCCGGCTTCACCACGATGATGACCGGTGCCGTGAGCGCGTCGCCTACCACCGCCCGCGTGGCGCGCCATCCGCTGGTCGCGGCACTGGCCACGGCGCTCCTGCTGGCCATCGGCTTCGGCGGCTATGCGTGGACGCGTGGCGGGGGCTCGGCCGTCGACGCCGTGGTCCGGTTCCACGTGGACGTTCCCGCGACGGAGCGGATCGCCACGATGAGCACGGGACCGAACCTGGCGGTGTCCCGGGACGGCGAGACCGTCGGATTCATCCTCGTGTCCGAGGCGGGGATCCCGCACGTGTATGTGCGCCGGATCGAAGGAGAATCGGCGCACCTGGTCGAGGGGACCGACGGCGCCCAGACGATGTGCTTCTCGTGGGACGGCCGGTGGATCGCCTACCTCCGCGGCACGGAGATCTGGCGGGTGCGCATCGAGGGCGGCACGCCGGTGCGGGTCGGCACGGTGAGCAGCATCGCCAGCGGGATGACGTGGACCTCGACCAACGAGCTCCTGGTCGGCGGCCCGGACCTCGCCGCGCTCCCCGTGGGAGGCGGGGAGCGGCGGGTGCTCCTCTCGATCGACGGCACCGCCGGAGAGACCTATTTCGGCAATCCGATCCTTCTCCCTGACGAGAAGACGGTGCTCTTCTCGATCCAGTCAACCGGTGGCTTCGGCGGATCACGCCTCGCGGCGGTCCCGCTCGCCGGTGGCGAGGCGCAGCACTTCGACGTGAGCGCCACGCTGCCGCTCGGGTACGTGGACGGTGCGGTGATCGTGGTGACGCCGGCGGGTGCGATCCAGGCGGTGCGCCTCGACCTCGGCAACGGCCGGATCTCGGGGGAGCCGCTGGCGCTCGGGGCCACCGCCCTGAGCACCGCCGTCGGCGGCTCGGCCGCGGCGGCGCTCTCGCCGACGGGCACGCTGGTCTATCAGGTCTCCAACGCCGAGGGGACGCTGGGCTGGGTGGACCGAGAGGGACGGTTCCGGGCGGTGCTCCAGGAGCCCCAGCGCTATGGCTATCCCAGGCTCTCCCCGGATGGCCGACACATGGTCTACACCATTGCGATCGGTCAGCGTTCCGACGTCTGGGTGGCTGACACCGCGGCAACCGCACCTACGCGAATGACCAACACCGCGGTGACCAGCGATCGCCCGGAATGGTCGCCGGACGGGCGCCGCGTGCTGTATCGCGTGGAGCGCAACCAGCGCAGTGCGATCCTGTGGCAGGCGTACGACCTCACCGGGTCGGTCGAGGCCCTCCTCGAGAGTGACACCCACGATTACTACGAGGCGGTCCTTTCCCCCGATGGCACCCGCGTGGCCTACCAACTCGACGATGGGGGCGCCCAGCAGGCTGATGTGCTGCAGCGCACGCTCGGCGATCCCGACAGTGAGCGACCGATCGCCAACACCCTCGCCATCGAGATGCAACCGCGCATCTCCCCGGACGGTCGGTGGGTGGCGTACGTGGCCGAGGAACGGGGCTGGCAGGTATTCGTGCGGCCGTTCCCCGGGCCCGGGGAGCGCGTGCAGGTCTCGGTCGCCGGTGGGCAGGAGCCGGTGTGGTCGCCCGACGGCAGCCGACTCTACTATCGCGACGGTCGCCACCTGATCGCCGCCTCCTTCGCTCCGAGCGGCGGGTTCGTGATCACCGGTCGCACGGCCGTCTTCGAGGACCCCTTTACGTTCGGTGACGCCCCGCACGCGAATTATGACGTCTCGCGCGATGGTCGCTTCCTGATGGTGCGGGGAACCAGGGATGCGCGACTGCAGGTGGTCCACAACTGGTTGGGAGAGTTCCGCACCCGACTTCGGCAGGAGGAGTCGCCGTGACGGTGGACACCCTGAGGGCAAGCCTCAGCGACCGGTACACCATCCAGCGCGAACTCGGCGCCGGCGGCATGGCCACCGTCTATCTCGCCCAGGACCTGAAGCACGACCGCAAGGTGGCGATCAAGGTCCTCCGCCCCGAGCTCGCCGCCGTGATCGGCGCCGAACGCTTCCTGGCCGAGATCAAGACCACCGCCAACCTGCAGCACCCGCACATCCTGC
>CAZKYO010000074.1:3748-5740 GCA_964557115.1 uncultured Gemmatimonadaceae bacterium | reverse complement strand
AGGCGCTGCTCAAGGGAGCCGAGGCGGAGAAGGCGAAGCTCGGCAAGCTGAGCGGGAAGGCGTTTGACTCGGCGTACCTCCGCAACGAGCTGGACTACCATCACACCGTCAACGGCGTGGTGGCCGACCAGTTCATTCCGAACATCAAGACGCCCGAGGTCAAGCAGGCATTCGAGGGCGCGCTCGCCATCTTCCGCGGGCACGAGCGTCACGTGGAGACGCTGGTGCACGATCTGGGGAATCGGTGAGTCGACGAGGTGGGGTGGTCGCCGCGCTGGCCCTGGCGGCGGCCTGCCACTCCGGCTCACGGGCACCGACGCATCATCGCCTGCAGATCGAGGCGATGGCCTTCGGGCCGGCAGCGCTCGAGGTGGTTCCCGGCGATACCGTAACCTGGGTGAACCGTGACCTCGTCCCTCACACCGTGACGAATGACGACGGCAAGTGGGACTCGGGAGACCTTGCGGTCGGGGCATCCTTCACCTGGATCGTCCGCGCCGACGGCATCGGCGGGTACCACTGCACCTACCACCCGCTGATGCGTGGCACCCTTCGCACGGCCCCGAATGGTCGGTGAAGCGACGGCTGTCACCCCGACCCTGAGCGAAGCGAAGGGGAGGGGGCGAAGCCCTCCGCATGCCGCTCGTCGCTGAAGCGACGGCTCGGCCAGGGCAGCGGGTAAACCCGCCGTAGCTTCGTGCCCGGGCCCGCTTCAGCGGACGCCTCAGCCGAGCCGCGGGTTTACCCGCGAGCCGCGAGCTCGCCCCCCTACCGCCCCACCCCCGGCGCCTCCACCGGCCCGCTGAGCGACCGCAGGAACGCCACCAGCTGCGCCCGCTCGCGGGCGCTCAACTCGAGCCGCCGCAGTTCGCTCTTCCCCGCCGGCGCCGCCGGCGCGCGGTTGTAGTGGTCCACCACTCGCTCCAGCGTCGCCACCTGGCCTGCATGCATGTAGGGCGCCCGGTCGGCCACGTTCCGGAGCGAAGGCGTCTTGTACGCCCGCACCATCGCCGAATCATCGACCGCCATGTACTGCAGCTCCTCGCACTCCTCCGGCCGCGCGTCGCTGTAGCGCCCGAGGCAGTTGAACGGATCGTCACGCACCTGGCGCGCGCCGCTCCAGCGGCCATCGTCCACTGCCAGCCCCGCCACGGCAGCAATGCCGGTGTTGTGGAAGTGCCCGTCGCTCAGCAGCGGTCCGTTGTGGCAGTTGACGCAGTTCGCCTTGCCGACGAACAGCTTCGCCCCGGCAATCTCGTCCGGCGTGAGCCGGGCATCCACCGGGATCGCCTTGCCCGACTCGAGCGCCGTCACGTAGCGATCGAAGCGGCTGGCCCCGTAGCTGATGCGGCGCTCGTAGGCCGCGATCGCCTTGCCAAGGTTCGCGAAGGCGCGGTTGATGCCGTCCTGCCGCGCCGCGGGAATCGCCGCCCACGCGCGTGCCATCGCCGTGTCGGCCACCGGTCCCGCCGCCGGCGGCAGGCCGGCGAGGTCGGGAAGCGCACCGAACGTCGCCTCGTATCCCTCGCGATAGTGATCCGCGAGCACCCGCACGAGACCGAGCCGAGTCGCACCGTGTTCAACCGCGCTCTCGAGCGGACCGAGCGCCTGCGACCACTGCGAGTCCTTGCGACCGTCCCAGAACTGCCACGTCCCCTGCGCCGTCGCCACCACCGGCATCGTCCGCCGCGCCGTGGTGCCGACGCCGTGCGCGAGCGGCAACCCGTCCTGGAATTGCTGCTCCGCCACATGGCAGGTGGCGCACGCCACCTCGCCGTTGCCGCTCAGCCGGGTGTCGAAGAACAGCCGCTCGCCCAGCGCCGCCGCCGCCGCGTCATCGCCGAAACGGTTGCTCGGATCCGGCGCCAGCGCCGGCAGGCGGTCGATCGCCAGTTCGCGGAGCTGCGCCAGTTCGTCCGTGGTCCAGGCCGGCGCGGCGGAGTCGACGGCGCGCCAGGCGCCGACGCCGATCGCCACCACCAGGAGGCCGGC
>CAZKYO010000074.1:0-3648 GCA_964557115.1 uncultured Gemmatimonadaceae bacterium | reverse complement strand
GGGTGCCAGCGTCGCGTCACCGCGACCGTGCTGTCGGCGCTCGCCGCCGCCAGCACGCCGGCGGTCAGCACCGCCCCAGCCACGATCGTCATCGTCCGCGTGATCCGTGTCCGCATCATCGTCTCCCCGTGCTGTCGATCGCCCCGTGCGATCGTCGCCAACAATCTCCCGAACCCCCGGCCCCCGGGCTTGAATGGAGGGGCTGACCTTTCGCCGCGGTTCACGCGGCGTGGCATCCCGCCTCCGGCCGCTGGTAATCGCAGCTGCATCCCGGCCCCTTGCCGCAACCGGCGGTGAGGTGACGGGCCCGGCCGCAGTGCCAGCAGCGGTCGAGTGGCGTGTCCACCTCGGGGAGGGCGAGCAGGGTGGCCGCCGCCGGCCCGCCGCCGGGGATCAGCCCCCGCACCGCGACGTCGCCGGTGGGGAGCAGCGAGAAATCGGCGACCAGGGTGAAGCCGGCCTTCCGGATCCCGGCGCCGGAGGCGTGGTTCTCGGGGGCGAACGCGACCCACCAGCGCCGCACCCCCGCCGCCTCGCGCCGCACGATCCCGTCGAGCAGCCGCGGGTAGATCCCGCGGCCCCGAAAGGCCGGCAGCGTGACGAAGTTCCAGAGGTAGCGCTCGTTGATCGGCAGTGAGACGCGGACACCGAGCTCGCCGATAAACGCTTGGCGCGTGGCGACCCAGCCGAACGCGGCGGCCGTGCCGCCGAGCGACGCGACCCAGGCGTGGTGTCCGTCATCGCGTCGTGCCTCGAGTGCCTCGAGCGGACGGCCCTGGAGCCTCGCCATCAGCTCCAGGTCGTCGATGCGTTCGATCACCAGTCCGTCGAGCGGTGCGAGTTCCGGCACCTGGTCGACGTCGGTCCTGAGGGCGAGTGTCATCGCGGCCCTCAGAGGTCGAGGTTGAAGGTGACCGAGTCGGTGCCGGCGCGTGCAGCGACGCGCACCTTGAGCACCCACCAGCCCCGCATGTTGAACTTCATCCCCTCGACCAGGTGGCGGCCGTCGCCCAGCGGGCGCGTCACCTTCGGCACGCTCGGCAGGCCGTGGCCGTGCTGCGGCATCCCGCCGTCCACGGTGATCGCGGCGGAATCGACCGGCGCGCCATCGGCCGTGGTCACCGTGAGGTACCAGCGATGCAGCTTGCGCTGCGGGATCGAATCGCCGTCCGGCCGGATCTCGGCGCGGTAGAGGCCCTGCGTCATGACCCGGCTGCGCGACATGTCGAGCTGGGCCGGGCGGGCCTGCGCCGACATGCAGGCGCCGAGGGTGAGCAGCAGCGCGGGAAGCAGCAGGCGGATGGTGCCGGGAATGGAGCGCATCGTCGGTCTCGTTTCGGTCATGTGGTGGCGACGAGCCCTCGTGGCTCGACTCGCGCACACATTACCGATCGCGACGGATGACCGGCTTGAATGAAGCGGCTGACTTTGTCCGGTGGGGGTCGCGCCTCAGCGCGCGCGCATGCCGACGACCATCATCGAGGGCGGGAAGCCGAACATCCGGTTCGACGTGCGGGAGAGGTGCGGCGCATCGGCGAAGCCCGCTCCGTGCGCCGCCGCCGAGAGCGACGCCCCGCCGTCGAGCAGCTCCCAGACCCGCAGGAAGCGGCGCCAGAGCACGTAGGGCCGGAGTCCCATTCCAAGCTGCTCCACGAACAGGTGCCGGAAGCGGCTGGGCGAGAGGCACGCCTCGGCGGCGACTTCCTCGAGGGTCAGCGGGCGGGTGAGGTGGAGGTTGATGTAGCGGATCGCGCGGAGGATCCGCTCGTCGGTCACGACCCGCGGCGCCACCCCGTCGGTCAGGGCGGTGATCAGGGCGCGGGCGGCGGCGATCATCGCGTCGGTGTCGCGGGCATCCCAGGCGGCGATCACCGGCGCGGCGATGTCGCGCCCGCCGGCGGGGAACTCGATGATCCCGTCCGCATCGGTCCGCGCGGCGAGGGCGCGGCCCTCGGGCGTCTCCGGTTCGATGAAGATCACCGCGTTGACGCGCATCATGCTCGCGTCCATCGAGTGCGGCTGTCGCGAGGCGATGATGGCGCCGTCGTAGGCGGTCCACGGATCGGCGTTGCCCGGCTTGAGCCGCACGCCGGGCTCGGAACCGAAGACCACCTGGATCGCCTGGTGCGAGTGCAGCGGGACGATGCCCACCTTCTCGCCGATGAAGAGGCAGCCGCCGTCCCACGAGACGTACTGCCCGACGCCTCCCGACACCGGTACCGTCATCCCGCTCCCTGGCAGGTGGCGGCAAGAGTCTAACTCGCCTTGGGGGGCCGGGGAATCCATCCGCTAGGCGGCATCCCTGGCGAGGATCGCCGCCGCGACGACCGCCGCATCGGCACCGGCACCGCCCACCAGCGACGAGGTGATCCGCCGCTGGCCGCGAAGCCCGGCGAAATGGAGTCCCGGCACCGTCGTCGAGCTGCCGAACCGGTGCACCGGCTGCCCGTCCGGGCCGAACGCCGGAAGGTCGATGAACTGATGGCGTGGGCGGAGACCGGTGCACCAGATGATCACCCGCGGCTCGATCGTCCGGTCGCCCACCATCGGGAGTCCCCGGTTGGTTCCGGTGAAGCGTCCCAGTCGCTCGACTCCCGCGGCGCGGAGCATCGCCTGGTCCATCCCGATCAGGCCGTCGCCGCCGGCGAGGCGCGACCGGATCCGTCGGCCGATCGTGCCGTCGAGGGGCAGCCGCGAGATCACCGGCCAGATCCAGTCGAAGACGTCGCGACCGAGCACGCGCCGCGGCATCGTCCCGGTGTCGCGGCCCGCGAGCCACACCTTGCGGTGGCGCGCGAGCTCCAGCGCGATCTGGGCGCCCGAGTTGCCCGCGCCGACCACGAGCACCGGACCCTCGGGCAACCCGAAGGGATTGCGGTAACCGGTCGAGTCGAGTTGGTGGATGCCCCGGTCGAGTGCATCGCTTCCCAGTGGCCGGCAGACTTCCGCATGGGGACCGGTCGCGACGACCACCTGCCGCGCCTCGATTCGTCGGTCGCCCGCCTCGATGGCGAACTCGCCGCCGTCCTGGCGCAGCGCGGTGACGCGGGTGCCGCCGCGCACCGGGAGGTCGAATCGTTCGGTGTAGCGCTCGAAGTAGTCGGCCACCTCGTCCTTGAACGGCAGGTGCTCCGGTGGTGCCGGGAACGGCATCCCCGGGAGGCCGCTGCGCTTGGCCGGCGTGAAGAGCCGCAGGGAATCCCAGCGATTGCGCCAGCTCGAGCCGGGGCTGGCGGCCGCATCGAGGATCGCGAAGTCGGCGTCGGCACGGGCGAGGTGGTAACCGGTGGCGAGGCCGGCCTGGCCGGCGCCGATCACGACCGTGTCGAAGCGTTCGCGGCGCATGGGGGTGGGGCGAGCGGGATCGGACATGGCAGGGCACCGGCGACCGGGTGAGGGTGGGCCATCCCGTGGGATGGCACGAACGCCGGGAAGTTGCGGCGCGTGCCGATGCCTGTCTTGAACGAGAGGGCTATCTCCTGACGCGGAGACGACCGCTCCGGAGCAGCCAGGCGAGGTAGCCCGCGGCGACGATGTCGTAGGCGCCGCAGAACGCCGGCCACCAGGCGGGGACGCCGGGATTGGTCACCAGGCGGTGGTGGACGATGTCCATCGCGCCGTGCGCCGCGAGGGCGAGGGCAACCAGCC
>CAZKYO010000073.1:0-6263 GCA_964557115.1 uncultured Gemmatimonadaceae bacterium | reverse complement strand
AACGTGAAGGACCGCTGGTGGCGGGCGATGGTCCACGCCCGCGACGACATCGAGGGGCTCGACGCCGCGATCCTGATGCATCCCCGGGTCTGGGAGGCCTCGGGGCACGTGAGCGGCTTCACCGACCCGCTGGTCGATTGCCGCACCTGCAAGGCCCGCTTCCGCGCCGACAAGCTCGAGGACGCCCGCTGCCCGCAGAAGCCGTCGCGCCGTCCCGGCGAGCACGACGCCTGCGACCTGACCGAGCCGCGGCTGTTCAACCTGATGTTCAAGACCTTCATGGGCCCGGTCGAGGACCAGGCGGCCGTCGTGTACCTCCGCCCGGAGACGGCCCAGGGGATCTACGTCAACTACCTCAACGTCCTCAACGCCTCGCGCCAGAAGATCCCGTTCGGCATCGCCCAGGTCGGCAAGGCGTTCCGCAACGAGATCACGCCGGGGAACTTCATCTTCCGCACCCGCGAGTTCGAGCAGATGGAGATGCAGTTCTTCGTTCGCCCGGGCACCGACGAGGAGTGGTTCGAGCGCTGGCGGGAGTGGCGGATGCAGTGGCACCGCGACCTCGGCCTCGCCCCGGCGCGCCTGCGCTGGCACCAGCACGGCGAGGGCGAGCTGGCGCACTACGCCAAGGCCGCGTACGACATCGAGTACGAATTCCCCTTCGGCTGGCAGGAGATCGAGGGGGTCCACAACCGCACCGACTTCGACCTGTCGCGTCACCAGGAGTACTCGGGCAAGAAGCTCGAGTACTTCGAGCAGGCGACCAACGAGCGCTACCTCCCGTACGTGGTGGAGACCTCGGCCGGGGCCGATCGCGTGACGCTCACCGTGATGGCCGACGCGTATCGCGAGGAGACCGTGGAGGGCGAGCTCCGGGTGGTCATGGGCTTCGATCCCGCCGTCGCCCCGCTGAAGGCGGCGGTCCTGCCGCTCACCAAGAAGGACGGGCTGCCCGAGGTCGCCGACGCGCTGTACCACGACCTGCGGCGCCGGGTGCCGACGTTCTACGACGACGGCGGCGCGATCGGCCGCCGCTATCGCCGCCAGGACGAGGTCGGCACGCCGTGGTGCATCACCGTGGACCACGACACGCTGGCCGACCGGACCGTGACCGTCCGCGAGCGCGACGCCATGACGCAGGTGCGGGTCGGGATCGACCAGGTTCCCGGCTGGATCGCCGAGCGCCTCGGCGACCGGGCATGAGTCGCGGCCGGCCGCCGCGCCGCATCGGCGACCGGGTCCTCCGGCCCGAGTCGCTCGCGATGAGCTACGGCTACGATCCCGCCCTCTCCGAGGGGGCGGTGAAGAGCCCGATCTTCCAGACCTCCACCTTCGCGTTCTCCTCGGCCGAGGCGGGCAAGGCCTTCTTCGAGGTCGCGTACGGCCTGCGCGAGGCGGGCGGCGGCGAGCAGCTCGGGCTGATCTACAGTCGGCTCAACAACCCCGACCTGGAGATCCTCGAGGACCGGCTGACGCTCTGGGACGGCGCGGAACGCGCCGCCTCGTTCGCCAGCGGCATGGCGGCGATCACCACCTCGCTGCTCGCCTATCTCCGGCCGGGCGACGTGATCCTCTACAGCGCGCCGCTGTATGGCGGATCCAACCATTTCATGCGGCACATCCTGCCGGGCTGGAACATCGAGGCGATCCCGTTCCCGGCGGGCGAGCCGTTCGGTCCGCTCGTCCCGGGACTCCTCGCCGCGATCGGCGATCGCCCGGTGGGGGCCGTGCTGGTGGAGACCCCCGCGAACCCGACCAACGGCCTGGTCGACATCGCCGCGGTCGCCGACTTCACCCGCACGCTCGCGCGGGGCGATCGCCGCCCGCCGCTGATGGTGGACAACACCTTCCTCGGGCCGATCTTCCAGCAACCGCTCGCGCACGGCGCGGACATCGTGCTCTACTCGCTCACGAAGTACGTCGGCGGCCACAGCGACGTCATCGCCGGCGCGGCGCTCGGCGGTGCGGCGGCGATGGCGCCGGTCCGCGCCATGCGCACCTTCCTCGGCACGATGGCGGGACCCTGGACCGGCTGGCTGCTGATGCGCTCGCTCGAGACGCTGCGCCTGCGCATGGAGGCGGCGACGCGCAACGCCGGCGAGGTCGCCCGCTTCCTGGCCGCCCATCCGAAGGTGCGCCGCGTCAACTGGCTCGGGCTGCTGCCCGCGGCCGACCCGATGCGGGCGGTCTACGACCGGCAGTGCAGCGGGCCGGGCGCGATGATCTCCTTCGAGGTGCATGGCGGGGAGGCCGAGGCGTTCCGCTTCCTCAACGCGTTGGTGCTGGTCAAGCTCGCCGTCTCGCTGGGCGGGACGGAGTCGCTCGCGCAGCATCCGCAGACGATGACGCACGCCGACGTCGACCGCGCCGACCAGGCCCGCTTCGGGATCACGCCGGCCCTCGTTCGCCTCTCCGTCGGGATCGAGGATCCGGGCGACCTCACCGCCGACCTCGACCAGGCCCTGGCGGCGGTCTAGGTCGTCCCGATGCGGCTCGCCCCGTTCGAGGCGATGGTGCGGGCGATGTGTGACGACATTCCCGCGGAGTATTTCGACGGCGTGACCGAGGTCGTCGTCTCGCCCCGGGTGGTGCCGCACCCCGTGCGGGGCGACATCTTCACGCTCGGCGAGTGCATCCCGCTGCCGCTGGAGGATGGCGGGACCGCCGCGATCCAGAGCCGCGTGGTGCTCTACCACGGCTCGTTCGCGGCGCTGGCGGAGCTGGATCCCGCCTTCGACTGGCGCGCCGAGGCGTGGGAGACGCTGACGCACGAGCTGCGGCACCACGTCGAGTGGCGGGCGCGCCGGGACGACCTCGAGGCGTTCGATCGCGCCGCCGAGCAGCACTGGGCCCGGCTCGACGGCGAGGCGTTCGATCCGCTCTATTTCCTGGATGCCCAGGCGGTCGCGCCCGGGGTCCGCCGGATCGACGAAGACTGGATCCTCGAGCAGGTGGTGCGCCGGCTCCCCGCGGCGGTCGAGGTGGAGTGGCGGGGGCGCCGGCATCGCGGCGCGCTCCCGGGTGGTGTGACGCTGCCGGCCTTCCTCACGCTGCAGGGACTGGCCGGGGCGCCCGACGGCGACGTGGTGCTGGTGTTGCGACGCCCGACCGGTTTTCGTGATCTGTTCCGGCGCCACGCGCCCTGGCAGGGCACCGTGGCGATGACGCCCCTTCTGGAGGGTTGAATCATGGTGCACGAGGTGTTCACGAGCCTCGACGGGCAGGCGGTGCTCGACCGTGCCGAGGCGTTCTTCGGCGAGCGGGTGCCGCTCCAGGCGGCGTTCCCCGAGCGCCGCGGCGGGGAGCACCTGGTGCTCCGCGGTCAGGGCGGCGAGGAGGTCGCAATCGCGGTGCGCGCCGAGGGCGCCACCACCCGGGTGCGTGGATCGACGCTCCTCTTCGACCAGGCGCTCGGTCGCTTCCTCTCGACGCTGCCGCCGGCGGAAGGTGCCGCGTGAGCGACCTGCGCGTGACGGTGCTCGACACCTGGGACGAGATCCGCCTGCCCCGGCTTGGCGCCCAGACCCTGGCCGAGCTCAAGCGGGCCGCCCTGGACGCCGCGCGGGTCGCGGGCGATCCTGCCGCGTTCGTGCTCAAGTTCGGCGGGGCCGAACTCCGCGACGAGTCGCAGAGCGTCGATGGCGCCGGCCTCCCGGATGATGCCGCGGTCATCGTGCTGCGCCGTCGCCGTCGCGCCGTGCGCTAGCGGTGACCGTCTTCACCTCGGTGCGCTGCCTCGGCCACGAGCCGGGCGGGCCCGAGCGCTCCGCCCGGCTCGCGGCCGTCCACCGACGGATCGCCGAGGACGGGCGGTTTCCGTTGGTCGAGGCGCCCCCGGCCGATGACGACCTGCTGACCCGCTGCCATCCCCCGGCATGGATCGCCGAGCTGCATCGGCGCGCCGATCGTTCACTGCCCGCGGGCGACGAGGTGCCGATGTCGCCGTCGTCGTGGCCCGCGGTCCTGGGCGCCGCCGGGGCCGTCCGGGCCGCCCTGGATCACGCACTCGACCACGGCGCCGCCTTCGCGGCCATCCGCCCGCCGGGCCATCACGCGTCGGCGATCACCGCGATGGGCTTCTGCCCCGTGAATCTCGTCGCGACGGCCGCCGCGCTGGCCGCGGAGGCGGGACGCACCCGCGCGCTCATCGTCGACTGGGACGTCCACCACGGCAACGGCACCCAGGCGATCGTGGACGAGGATCCCGACGTGCGCTTCGTCTCGATGCATCAATACCCGTGGTACCCCGGCACCGGCGCGGCCTTCCAGCGGGGCATCGGCAACTGCTTCAACGTGCCGCTTCCGCCCGGCCTGCCGCGCGAGCGCTACGTCGCCGAGCTCTGGTCGGCCGTCGAGGCGGCGACCGGCGACTGGCGCCCCGACATCGTCCTCGTCTCGGCCGGTTACGACTCCCTCGCCGGCGACCCGCTCGGCGGCTTCACGCTGGAGCCGGCCGACTTTGCGGCGTGGATCCACCGGCTCCGCGAGGCGTGGCCCGACCGCCCGCTCGTCGCGGTGATGGAGGGCGGCTACGCCCCCGAGCGCCTCGCCGATGGCGTGCTGGCCACGGTCGAGGCCATGGTAGATTAGACCCGAGATTCGCGAATCTCGAATCCCCTCTTCCGGGACCCCGCCGTGCCGCTGACACTCTCGACTGAGATCCTCTCGCTGCGCACCCGCCATCCGTTCATCATCGCGCGCGGGGGGCAATCGGACTATCGCACGGTGATGGTCCGCATCCGGGACGACGATGGCCTCGAGGGGTGGGGAGAGGCGGCGGCGACGCGCTACTACGGCGAGACGCTCGAGACGGTGCAGGCGGCGTTGCCGACGTACGCCGCGGTCCTCGGCGACGATCCCCAGCAGCTCGACGCGATCGAGGCGCGGATGCTCGCGGCGCTCGGCGGCAACGCCGCCGCCAGGGTGGCGGTGTCGGCGGCGCTCCACGACCTGGTGGCGCGACGCGCCGGCCTGTCGCTCTGCCGCTACTGGGGCCTCGACCCCGCCGCGGCGCCGCAGTCGACCTTCACGATCGGCATGGACAGCGCCGAGATGGTGCGCCGCAAGGTCGGCGAGGCGGAGCAGTATCCGATCCTCAAGATCAAGCTCGGGGGCGATCGCGACATCGCCCTGCTCGAGGCGATCCGGTCCGCGACGACGAAGGAGCTGCGGGTCGACGCCAACTGCGGCTGGACCGCCCCCCACGCGGTCCGGATGCTGCCGGTGCTCGAGGAGTTCGGCGTGACGCTGCTCGAGCAGCCGGTCGCGGCGGGTGACCTCGAGGGCCTCGCCCGGGTGCGCGACCACGCGCGCATGCCGGTGATCGCCGACGAGAGCTGCGTGACCTCGCGCGACATCCCGCGGCTGGTCGGCCGGGTCGACGGCATCAACATCAAGCTCGCCAAGTGCGGCTCGCTGCGCGAGGCGCTCCGGATGATCGCGATCGCGCGGGCCCACAGCCTCATGGTGATGGTCGGCTGCATGATCGAGTCGTCGCTCGGCATCACGGCCGCGGCGCACTTCACGCCGCTCGTGGACGTGGTCGACCTGGATGGCGCTGCACTCCTCAGCGAGGACCCGTTCATCGGCGCCACCATCGACGGCGGGCAGGTGCGGATCCCCGACGGTCCCGGACTGGGCGTCGCCAGGCGGTGACCGACGCGTCGTGGGCGGCCGTCGCCCTGCCGCTGCCGGTCCCCGAGCCGTATCGCTACCGGATCCCGACCGCCCTCGCCGACCGCGCGCTCCCCGGGGCGCGCGTCGTCGTTCCGGTCCGGGCGCACGAGATGATCGGCGTGATCGTCGGGGTCGGCGCCGCGCCGCCGCCGCACGGCGCGCCGCGCGACATCCTCGCCGTCCCGGATGCCGTCGCGGCGGTTCCCGCCGCCCTGCTGGCGCTCGCGGAACAGGCGGCTCGGCACTGGGGGGCACCGCCCGGCTTGATGCTGCGTGCCATGTTGCCGGGTGCGCTCTGGGGACGATCGAGCGTGGAGCTGGTCCTCGAGGGCGAGCCGCCGCGGGGGATGGGCGGGACCGCCGGTGAGCTCGCCGCCTGGTTGCTGCGTCGTGGCGGACGCGGCAAGGCCACCGCAGCGGCGCGGGCGCTGCGCCGACCGGCGTGGGAAGCGGCCGACCGCCTGCTCCGCATCGGCCTGCTTCGCATGGAGGTGGTGCCACCCGATGTCGCCGGTGGCGTGCGCACCGCGCGCGTGGCCGTGCTCGCCGGTGAACCGCTGTCGCTGCTCGAGCGGCAGCAACGGTTC
>CAZKYO010000072.1:4028-6307 GCA_964557115.1 uncultured Gemmatimonadaceae bacterium | reverse complement strand
CTCGACGGCGGCATCACCGACGACGGGCGCCCCTGGTTCGCGATGGAGCTGGTCGATGGCGAACCGATCACCCGCTGGTGCGCGCGGCAGCGGTTGTCGCCGCCCGCGCGGCTCACCCTCTTCCGTCAGGCCTGCAACGCGGTGCAGCACGCCCATCGCGAGCTGGTGGTGCATCGCGACCTGAAGCCCGGCAATATCCTCGTCACCGCCGACGGCACGGTAAAGCTGCTCGATTTCGGGATCGCCAAGCTGCTCGAGGCGCCCGACGCGACCGACGCCTCGATCACCCAGGTGGGCGCCGTCCCCGCCACGCCGTCGTATGCCTCGCCCGAGCAACTCGCCGGCGCGCCAGTCAACACCTCCAGCGACATCTACTCCCTTGGCGTGGTGCTCTACGAACTGCTCACCGGCGCACCGCCCTTCCCGGTCGATGCCGATCCGGCGGGCCACCGACGACGCGTGGCGGAGACGACCCCGCGCCCGCTGGCCGAGGCGCGGACGCCCGAAGCCGCGACGACGATGGGGACGTGGGCGACCGGACGCGCGCGGCGTTGGCTCCGCGGCGACATCGAGCGCGTGACGCAGATGGCGCTCCGCAAGGACCCGGCGCGGCGCTACGCGACCGCGGAGCAGTTCGCGGCGGACCTGCTGGCGGTCGAGGAGCAGCGCCCGGTGCTGGCCCGGCCCGAGGGGATCGGCTACCGCACCCGCAAGCTGGTCGCCCGCAACCCGGTCGCGGTCGCGGTGATCGCCGTCCTGGCGCTCGGACTGGTCGCCGCCACCGGCCTCGCGATCGACCGCGCGGTGCGCGCCTCGCGGGCCTCGCGCGCGGCGATCGCGGCCGCGGCGCGGTCCGAGCGTGTCACCGCGTTCCTCGCCGAGGTGCTGGCGGCGCCCGATCCGTGGACCGGCGATCGCAACGTCACCGTGCGCGAGTTGCTCGATGGGGCGTCGCGCCGCGCCGGCGCCGACTTCGCCGGCGAACCGGGGGTGGAGGCGGCGGTGCGGCTCGCCCTCGGCAGGTCGTATCGCGGCCTCGGTCGCTGGGACGATGCCGAGCGCGAGTTGCTCCGCGCCTGGCAACTGACGACAACCGAACGACTCGATCCCGACCGGCTGGAGGCGAGTCGCGCGCTTGCCGAAGTGACGGCTGACCGGGGCGACGTGGATCAGGCGCGCGGGTGGTATGACACCGCGGCCGTCATCGCCGCCGCCCTCGGCGATTCACTCGCGATCGCGACGGTCGAGGCCGACGTGGCGTGGCTGCACGGGCTGCAGGGCGACGCCGCCTCCGCTCGCGTCGCGGCGACCGACGCGCTCGGCATCCGGCGCCGCAATGCCGCGCCGCCGATCGACCTCGCCAACTCGCTCAACAACCTCGCCGTGGCGGAGCTGCAGAGCGGCTGGCCCGACTCTGCCAAGGGACACGTGACAGAGGCGGTCGCCCTGCTCCGAAGTGCCGGGCCCGACGGCGAGCCGCCGCTCGCCTCGGCGCTCGCGACGCTGGGCGGCATGTATTCGGACCTGGGCGACTTCCCCGCGGCGGAACGGAACTACCGCGAGGCACTCGAGCTGCGACGGCGAATCTTCGGTACCGGTCATCCCGACGAGATCGGACTGCTGGTGAACCTGGCCGTCAACGCGCTTGATGCGAGGGATCCCGCGCGAGCGCTCGCGATCACCGACACGCTGATCACGAGGATCGGTCCCGGGTCGCTCCCGCCGGACCATCCACTCGCGGCGGCAGCCAGGACGGTCCGCGGCCGTGCGCTCAACGCGCTCGGTCGGTATCGCGATGCGCTTGACGAACTGGAGATCGCGCTGAGGATCCGACGCGGGGCACTGCCACCGGGCCATCCGGCCCTGGCATTCACCTTGGAGGCGCTGGCGGAGGCCCAGGCCGCGACCGGCCAGCGGGGTGCTGCGCTCGCCTCCCAACGGGAGGCGGTGCAGACCCTCGAGGAGGCGTTCGGGAAGGAAGCGCCCCGCGCCATGCAGGCACGGGCGCGGCTCGACGCACTTGGGTCAGGAAGGAAATGACCTGGCGAGGGTACGTTTGATTGCCACCCACCGGGAGCCCCGATGCGCCGCACCCTGACCCTTGCCGTGCTCCTCGCCGCCTGCGGCGGCTCCGACGCGCCCCAGGCCGACTCCGCCGCGCCGGCGGCCCTCGCGGCCCGAGACCTGGTCGGCGACTGGAACTTCGTCGTCCGCCCCGAGGGCGGCGACAGCGTCCTCGGCGTCGGCGTCCTCTCGGTCACCCAGGGTGACACCATCGC
>CAZKYO010000072.1:2749-3928 GCA_964557115.1 uncultured Gemmatimonadaceae bacterium | reverse complement strand
TGGCTCTGGCTCCGGGCAACCATCCAGCGCCAGGCCGCCGAGCTCTCGGCCGCCGAACGCTTCCGCGAACGCGCCCAGACGGCGATCGAGGAGGCCGGCCAGGGCGGCGACCAGAAGCTCCGCGAGACCTTCACCGCCCTGTCGGCCGAGGCGCTCCAGGCCAACAGCGCCGCCTTCATCGAGCAGGCCAAGTCGATGCTCGGCGAGCTGCAGGCCCGCGCCAGCGGCGACCTCGACCTCAAGCGCCAGGAGGTCCAGGCGCTGGTCGAGCCGATCCGCACCTCGCTCGCCCAGGTCGACGAGAAGATCGCGGCGCTCGATCGCTCGCGCGCCGAGTCGCACGGCGCGCTCGAGGCGATGCTCAAGGGGATGGGCGAGGCGCAGAAGGAGCTCACCGCCGAGACCCATTCGCTCGTCACCGCGCTCCGCAACCCGACCGGCCGCGGCCAGTGGGGCGAGCTGCAGCTCGAGCGGGTGGTGGAGCTGGCGGGGATGGTGGAGCACTGCGACTTCGCCACCCAGCACACCGTGACCAACGAGGACGGCACCCAGCGTCCCGACCTCGTGGTGCATCTCCCGGGCGACAAGGTCGTGATCGTCGACGCCAAGGCGCCGCTGTCGGCCTACCTCGAGGCGATCGAGGCGAGCGACGAGCGCGCCCGCGACGCCGCCCTCGACAGCCACGCCCGCCAGGTGCGCAGTCATGTGGAGCAGCTCGCCAAGCGCGACTACAGCGACAAGTTCAGCGAGGCGCCCGACTTCGTGGTGCTCTTCCTGCCGGGCGAGGCGTTCTTCGCCGCGGCGTGCCAGCGCGACCCGTCGCTGCTGGAGTACGCCGTGAGCAAGGGAGTGGTGCCGGCGTCGCCGACCACGCTGATCACGCTGCTCAAGGCGGTCAACTACGGCTGGCAGCAGGAGCGCATCGCCCGCAACGCCGAGGCGATCCGTGACGCCGGGATGGAGCTCTACCGTCGCATGGCCAAGCTCGGCTCGCACCTGAGCCGGATCCGCCGCGGCCTGAGCGACGCCGTCGGCGCCTACAACAACGCCGTCGGCTCGATCGAGACCCGGATCCTCCCGGCCGCCCGCCGCTTCCGCGACCTGGAACTCGACAACGGCCACGAGATCGAGCCGCTCGAGACGGTCAGCGAGCCGCTGCGGGTGACCAGCGCGTCGGAG
>CAZKYO010000072.1:0-2649 GCA_964557115.1 uncultured Gemmatimonadaceae bacterium | reverse complement strand
ATCACCCACTCCGGCGTCTGCCACTCCGACCTCCACCACGCGCGCGGCGAGTGGTCGAAGCCCACCTATCCGGTGGTGCCGGGCCACGAGATCGTCGGCACCGTCACGGCGGTGGGGAGCGAGGTGCGGCGCCACAAGGTCGGTGACCGGGTCGGCGTCGGCGTGATCGTCGATTCGTGTCGCCAGTGCGCCTCCTGCACGGCCGGCCTCGAGCAGTACTGCGACAACGACCCCACCTACACCTACGGCTCCGACGACAGGCACCTGGGCGGCAAGACCTTCGGCGGCTACTCCACCGCGATCGTCGTCGACCATGACTTCGTCTACCGGATGCCGACCACGATCGATCCCGCCGAGGCGGCGCCGCTGCTCTGTGCAGGGATCACCACCTGGACGCCGCTCCGCCGTTTCGACGCCGGCCCCGGCAAGCGGGTCGGCGTGCTCGGCATGGGCGGCCTCGGCCACATGGCGGTCAAGTTCGCCGCGGCGCTCGGTGCCGAGGTGATCGTCTTCACCACCTCGCCCGGCAAGGTCGACGATGCGCGCCGCTTCGGCGCCAGCGAGGTGATCCTCTCGGACGACAAGGCCGGCCTCAAGCGCCTCAAGCGCTCGCTCGACCTGATCGTCAACACGGTGTCGGGGACGTTCTCGCTCAAGCGCTACCTCGCCGCCCTCCGGGTCTACGGCGTGATGGCACAGGTCGGCCTCCCCTCCGGCGAGGCGCCGGTCGACATGGAGGGGCTGGTGGGCGGGGCGCGCTCGCTCACCGGCTCCTCGATCGGCGGGCTGGTGGACACCCAGGCGATGCTCGACTTCTGCGGCGAGCACCGGATCGGCGCGTCGGTCGAGGTGATCCCGATGCAGGCGATCAACGAGGCGTGGCAGCGAATGCTTCGGAGCGACGTCAGGTATCGATTCGTCATCGACATGGCGAGCCTGCGGTAGACAGCTGTCCCCTGAAACCCTGTCGCCCCCTTGGGCGTTGTCCCGCATATCCCGGGAACCTTCGTCCGGGAGCATCGGGTGCGAGACATCTGTCTGGATACCGCGGAGATCGCGATGGCGTTGGGGGACATGGGGTTGGAGACGCAGGCGGGCGAGGTGGACTTGCCAGCCGAGGAGTTCCGGGCCGCCGGCTACGCCACGATCGACCGACTGGTCGACTATTTCGCCGCGATCCCGGAGCGGCCGGCCTTCGCGCTCAAGACCCCGGTCGACCTCGAGCCGCTCTTCGATCGGCCGGCGCCCGAGCAGGGGGAGCCGTTCCAGGCGATCCTCGACGACTTCGAGCAGCTGATCGTCCCCAACTCGACCATCCAGGGCTCGCCCCGGTTCTTCGGCTGGGTCAACGGCGGCGGCACCCAGGTTGGCGCCCTCGCCGAGGCGCTCGCCGCCGGGCTCAACCCGAACCTCGGCGGCTGGCGCGCGGCCCAGGCCGCGACCGTGATCGAGAACCGGACCATTCGCTGGCTCGCCGACCTGATGGGGCTCGCCCCAACCGCCGGCGGACTCTTCGTCTCGGGCGGCACGATGGCAAACACCGCGGCGCTGCAGATGGCGCTCCGCGCCACCGCGACGTGGGACGTGGTAAACGAGGGGCTCCAGTCGCCCGACCGGCCACGGCAGCTCACGGTGTACATGGCCGATCACGAGGCCCACATCTCGCTCACCAAGGCGCTCGACCTCCTCGGCCTCGGCCGCCGAACGCTGCGCAAGGTGCCGAGCAACGCCGACTTCACGATCGACGTCGCGGCGCTCGAGCGGATGCTCGACGCCGACCTGGCCGCAGGGATGACGCCGTTCTGCATCGTCGGCCACGCCGGCTCGATCAACGTCGGCGCGATCGACGACTTCCGCGCCCTGGCGCGGATCGCCAAGGCGCGCGGCCTCTGGCTCCACCTCGATGGCGCCTGCGGCGCGCTCGGCGCCATCCTGCCCGAGCTGCGCGAGCAGTACGCCGGGATCGAGGAGGCCGACTCCGTCTCATTCGACGCGCACAAGTGGATGGGCGTCCCCTACGAGTGCGGCTGCGTGCTGGTGAAGGACGGCGCGGTGCTGCGGAAGTCGTTCGCGGTGAGCGCCAGCTACCTGCACGAGGACGGCGACGACGCGCTCGAGCCGTACGACTTCTTCGACCGCGGACCGCAGATGTCGCGCGGCTTCCGGGCGATGAAGGTCTGGGCCTCGCTCCGCCACTACGGCGCCGAGGGCTACCGCACCTTCTTCCGCCGCACGATCGACAACGCCAAGTACCTGCATGCCCTCGTCAGCGCGTCGGAGGAGTGGGAAGTCGTCCAGCCCGAGCCGGAGCTCTACATCTATTCGTTCCGCTACGTCGGGCAATCGGCGAACGGCGAACAGCGAACGGCGGAGGAGCTGGATCTCCTCAACGCCAGGATCGCCGACGAGGTGAAGCGCCGCGGCGTGGCGCTGGTGATGACCACCCGGATCAAGGGCCGGATCACCCAGCGGCTCTCGATCGCCAATCACCGCACCACCCGGGACGACATCCGGGCGGTGTTCGAGGCGATGACGGCGATCGGGCGGGAGGGGCTCGCCCCGCCCACGCCCTGAGCGAAGCGAAGGGCGAGCGGCGGGGCCTCCGAAGTCGGCACGCTCCGACGCTCGTCACGCCGGGCCGGGGCGATG
>CAZKYO010000071.1:0-6361 GCA_964557115.1 uncultured Gemmatimonadaceae bacterium | reverse complement strand
CCGCCCTGCTGGTCATCACGTCCACGGCGAGCTGGCAGAAGATCTTCGCCGCCGATCCGCGGCTCGGCTTCCTGAGCCAGGCCGCCTCGCTCGCCACCGGTGGCGGCGACCCGGCAACCGCGGCGCGGCTGGCCTTCAACGCGCGACTGAACGCGGTGCTCTGCGGGGTGTTCCTGCTGGTCACCTGGGCGGTGGTCGTCTCCAGCGCACGGGTGTGGCTGAGAGGTGCACGGCGAACGGCGGGCGGCGAACAGCGGGCCTACGCGTGAAGGCGACGGGCGACGGGCGACGGGCGGCGCGCGGCGCGCTCGACCAGGTCGCGCGGTGGGTGCGGCGCCTCGCCGGCATGCCCGACTACGAGGCGTATCTCGCGCACCGTCGCGCCTCGCATCCCGGCGAGCCGGTCAAGGACGAGCGCGCGTTCTTCGACGAGTACCTGCGGCGCCGCTACGAGGGCGGCCCGACGCGCTGCTGCTAGGAGGCGACCGGCGTCACGCCAGTCCCCCGAACCGCCCCGCGAAGGCGTCCCGGTACGAGCGCGTCATCACCAGCCGGGTGCCGTCGGCGAGCCGGAGTTCCTGGTCGCCATCGCCGAGCGGCCGCAGTTCCTTCACCTGGTCCAGGGCGACGATGGTGGAGCGGTGGATCCGCGCGAACCGGGCCGGATCGAGTTGCCGCTCGAGGTCCCGCATGGTGCGACGGGTGAGGTAGGCACCGTCCCGCGTGTGAAGCCGGACGTAGTTGTCCGCCGCCTCGATCCAGCGGATCCCCGAGACGTCGAGCAGCGCGGTGCGGCCGGTGCCCCGTGCCGCGATGCGGTCGAGGTGGCGCGCCGGGCGGTCCGCCTCGCGGTCGGCGAGCGCGGCGAGCGCGCGGGCGATCGCCTCGGGCGCCCGGGACAGCCGGCCGCGCACCCGGTCCACCGCGACGCGCAGGCGCTCGGGATCGAAGGGCTTGAGCAGGTAGTCCACCGCGTGGGCGTCGAAGGCGCGCACGGCGTAGGCATCGAACGAGGTGACGAAGACGACCGCCGGCGCGGTCGCCGGATCCAGTTCGGTGAGGACGCCGAAGCCGTCGAGGCCCGGCATCTGGATGTCGAGGAACAGCGCGTCGGGCCGCTGCGCCTCGACGAGATCGACCACCTCGAGGCCGTTGCGCGCCTGGCCGACCACCGTCACGCCGTCGAAGCCGGCGAGGAGCCGCACCAGGTCGGCCAGGATCACCGGCTCGTCGTCGGCCACGACGACGCGCAGCGCGCTCATGCCGGCAGCGTCACGCGCGCCTCGACGCCGCGCTCCGCCGTGCACAGCAGCAGGGTCGCGCGGTCGCGGTACGTGGTCGCCAGCCGCTCGCGCGTGGTGGCGAGCCCCACGCCGTCGCTGACCCGGGCCGCGAGCGGCGCGCCGTCGTTCCAGACCGACAGCTCCAGCGTGTCGCCGGTGCGGCGCGCCCGCACCCGCAGGCGCCCGCCCTCCGGCCGCGGGGCGAGGCCGTGCCGGATCGCGTTCTCGGCCAGCGGCTGCAGCAGGAAGCGCGGCACCGGCACCGCCTCGGTGCCCGGGCCGAGGTCCACCTCCACCCGCAACCGGTCGGCGAAGCGCACCTCCTCGATCGCCAGGTAGCGCCGCAGCAGCGCGATCTCCTCCGCCAGCGTGACCATGCCGTCCCGCTGCTCGGCCAGGGCGTCCCGCAGCAGGTCGCCGAGCTGCGCGAGCATCCGGCGCGCGCGCGGCGGGTCCTCGTCCACCAGGGCGCTCACCGACTGCAGGGCGTTGAAGAGGAAGTGCGGCTGCAGCCGCGCGGCGAGGACGTCCAGCCGGGCCCGGACCGCCTGCGTCTCGCGCACCGCGAGGGCCTGCCAGAGGCGCAACGCGCGGTCGATCACCAGGATCACGGCGTAGATGGCCAGCACCATGCTGAGCCGCGAGCTCGCGAGCAGCGTGCGCACCAGCATCGCGCGGGTGAACGGCTCGTCCGGATTGAAGATCCGGATGCCGAGCCACACGAGCAGCGTCATCGTGATCACGTAGCTGCCGAGCACGGCGAGCGCGTGGACGGCGATCGAGGCGAGGAGCCGTCCGCGCGCGAAGTCGAAGCGGCGACCGAGCCAGATGATCGGCGGCACCAGCAGGAGCCAGGCGGCCCACCCGGCCATGCCGTACAGCAGCATCGCGCCGAAGGGGCGGTCCTCGTTGCCCGCGCGCGCCGAGAGGTAGCTCTGCAGCGCCGAGACGAGCGAGAGGACGAGGAAGGCCGCCAGCACGACCCACGCCGTGCCACGGCGGGCGGGAGGTCGCAGCGAAGCCGACGGCGTCATCCCGGGAATGTAGCGCCGCAGGGCGGCGCGTTCCGCGATTCGCCCCGCCGGGACGCGCCTCGCCCCGGGGCGCGCGCAACGACGCCCGCCACCGCTCGACCTTGCCCCGCACACTCACCGATTCCGGAGGTCGTCGTGCGTCGTTCCTGGTCCAGCTTCATCCTCGCCCTGCCGGTGGCGCTCGCCGCCCAGCGCCCGGCGACCGAGCCCGTCGACGCGCTGCTGCGGCGCTCGGCCGCGCGCCTCGGCGGCGATTCGGTGCTCGCCGCGACGACCACGCTCCGGCTCGACGTCATGACGCAGTGGCTCCGCACCAGCATGGCGCAATCGCCGACGCTCGACTTTCCGTCGTACGAGCACAACGTGGAACTGCGCGACTACGCGAGGCTGGCCTGGCGGAACACCAGGCAGTTCGGCCTCGGCGGGCCCGAGACCGTGGACGTCGTGGTGGACACCGTCGCGGCGCGCCTGATGTCGCGCGCCCAGGGGGCCGACCGGACCTGGGGTCCGCTCAACCTCGCCTACGTCGACGAGCGGCGCGAGCTGTTCGCCTTCGCGCCCGAGCGACTGATCCCGGCGCTGCGCCGCGCCGCGAACCTTCGCGCGCTGCCCGACACGACGATCGACGGGGCCACCCACGCCCGGCTCGCCGCCACGATCGACGGATGGCCCGCCGTCGTGTTCCTGCGCCGCAGCGATGCCCTGCCGACGCTGGTCCGCTTCCGGGCCGACGAGACGAACGACTTCGGGCTCGCCCCGTGGGGCGAGCACGAGGTGGAGTTCTGGTACTCCGCGTGGACCGCGCTGCCAGGCGGACTCGTGGTGCCGCGGCAGCGTGACGTCTACCGCGTCGGTCGGCCCTACAAGCGGATGACGATCCTCCGCGCGGTCGCCAACGCCGAGGCCCCGGCCGATTCCTTCCCGATCACGCCCGCGCTCGCCGCGCGCTACCTCGCCGAGGAACGCCGTCCGATGTGGCAGGTGACCGACGACACGCTCACCCGCCGGATCGAGGACCACTTCGTCGCCTTCGCCCCGTGGTTCGGGGCGATGGGTGCGGTGCAGATCGGTGGCGGCTGGGTCGCGATGGAGACCGCGCAGTCCCCCGGCGCCGTCGACCTGCTCGGCGCCGCCCTGGGGCGGATCGTCCCCGGGGCACGGCTCGAGGCCGGCATCGCGACGCTCACCAGGACCTCGAACGGCGGCGTGCCATGGTTCACCGGCCGGCACCTCCCCGCGTTCATCGCCCCGGGGGCCGCCGCGATGGTGCGCGCGATGCCAGGCGGGCTCGCGGGGACCACCGTCATCGACCGACCGCGCTGGGTCCGCCTCGGCAGCGATTCGCTGTGGCTCGAGCCGGTGTCGGTGCCCGACATGCCCGGCACGATTGTCGTGTACTCGCCGACGCTGCGCTGGCTCTACGCGCCGTTCGTCGGATCGCCGACCCACGCGACCGAACTCGGCGAGATCATCGCCGGACTGGAGCGTCGGGGTTGGAAGGTGGAGCGTCTCGGCGGACCGAGGGGCATCGCCGTGGCGCGCTAGTCGAGCTGCTCGCGGCGCAGTCGGCGGCGGGCCGCCCCCATCACGCCGACCAGGCCGGTGCCGAGGAGCGTGAGTGTTGCCGGCTCCGGCACCACCGACACGTCGCCTTCGAGCACCGACACCGGTTCGTCACTTCCCGGAAAGGTGAAGAGCGTGGGCGACGGCGCGGGCGGGTCGTAGTAGAGCTCGCCGCGGAAGGCACCAAGGAAGATGCCGGTCCCGAACCCGGGGCCGGGATGGAACGGGTCGGTCCCGCCGGAGACCCACCGCGGCGAGGCCGCATCGTTGAATCCGCCATGGTGCCCCGGCAGGGAGAACGGTCCCTTCCCCCCATCCAGGTTGCTCAGCACGTACCGCGACCCGTCGGCGTGGAGCCGACCGGTCGGGGAGGCGAGGGCCAGGACGAGGAGGAGGGGTTGGAGCCGCATGCCCCCGATGGGGGCAGGATGCATACCGCGAGGCCAAGTCGTTGTCGGAGCGTGGCTTGCGAAACCGGCCCGGATTCCATGGGGGATTCCGGGCCGGGGAAAATGCGAGGGGCGGGCCGCCGGAGCGGCCCGGGTGACTACTGCAGGAACAGCAGCTCGCGGTAGGTCGGCAGCGGCCAGAGGTCGGCCGCCACGTACAGCTCCAGCGCGTCGCAGGCGGCCCGGAGCCGGGCCATCGCCGGGATCAGGTCGGTCTTGATCCGGGTGGCATGCTTGAGCAGGTCGCTCGCCTCGTGGGTCAGTTCGCCCTCGAGGACCAGCAGGGCCTGGCGTGCCTCGGCCACCAGCGCCGCGAACTTCTCGAGCGCCGAGACGGTGTCGGGAGTCTCGACCCCGGCGCTCTCGCTCGTCGTCACCGCGGTCGCCAGCAGCACCTGGTGGCGAAGCGCCGCCGGGATCACCATCGTCCGCGCCAGCGTCGCCATCGTCTCGGCCTCGATGCCGAGCTGCTTGACCCACTTCTCGACGGTGATGTGGAAGCGCGACTCCACCTCCGCCTTGGAGAGGACGCCGTACTTCTTGAACAGGTCCACCGTCTTCTTCGCCTTGAGCACCGGGAACGCCGCCACCGAGTCGCGCAGGTGCGGCAGGCCGCGCTTCTCGGCCTCCTTGTGCCAGGCGTCCGAGTAGCCGTCGCCGTTGAAGCAGACCCGCTTGTGCTCCTTCACGAGCCGGCGCAGCACGCCGATCGCCGCCTGCTGCAGCTTGGCCGGCGTCGGCGAGGCGCCGACCGCCTTCTCGAGCTCGCTCGCGATCTCGTCGAGCGACTCGGCGACGATCGTGTTGAGCACGGTGTTCGGCCACGCGATCGAGTGGGTGCTGCCCACCGCGCGGAACTCGAACTTGTTGCCGGTGAACGCGAACGGCGACGTCCGGTTGCGGTCGCCCGAGTCGCGCGGGATCTGCGGCAGGGTGCGTGCGCCGAGGTCGAGCGTGCCGCCGCGCAGCGTGCGCTTCGGCAGCCCCTTCTCGACCTGGTCCAGGATGTCGGTGAGCATCTCGCCCAGGAAGATCGAGATGATCGCCGGCGGCGCCTCGTTGGCGCCGAGGCGGTGGTCGTTGCCCGCCGAGGCGATGCTGGCGCGGATCAGGTCGGCGTGGATGTCCACGGCCCGCACGACCGCGCACAGGAAGATCAGGAACTGGACGTTGGTGTGGGTCTCGTCCTGGGGATCGAGCAGGTTGACGCCGGTGTCGGTCGCCATCGACCAGTTGTTGTGCTTGCCGCTGCCGTTGACGCCGGCGAACGGCTTCTCGTGCAGCAGCGCCTTGAGGCCATGGCGGTCGGCCACCCGCCGCAGCGTCTCCATCAGCAGCATCTGGTGGTCGCTGGCGATGTGCGACGTCTCGAAGAGCGGCGCGATCTCGTACTGGCCCGGGGCCACCTCGTTGTGGCGGGTCTTGACCGGCACGCCGACGCGGTAGAGCTCCTCCTCCACCTCGCTCATGAAGCGGAGCACCCGGGCCGGGATGGCGCCGAAGTAATGGTCCTCGAGCTGCTGCCCCTTGGGCGGCCGCGCGCCGAACAGCGTCCGCTCGCAGGTGACCAGGTCGGGCCGCCGGTAGAAGAGCGCGCGATCGACCAGGAAGTACTCCTGCTCGGGGCCGACGGTGGTGATCACGCGGGTGACCCCCTCGTCCGTGCCGAAGAGCTTGAGGATCCGCATCGCCTGGCGCGACAGCGCCTCCATCGAGCGCAGCAGCGGGATCTTGGTGTCGAGCGCCTCGCCGTTCCACGACACGAAGCCGGTCGGGATGCAGAGGGTGACGGCGTCGCCGCTCCGGAGCAGGAAGGCCGGCGAGGTCGGGTCCCAGGCGGTGTAGCCGCGGGCCTCGAACGTCGCGCGCAGCCCGCCCGACGGGAACGAGGACGCGTCCGGCTCGCCCTGGACCAGGTCCGAGCCGCTGAAGTTGTAGATCACCCCGCCGGTGCCGTCCGGCGAGATCAGCGAATCGTGCTTCTCGGCGGTGGCGCCGGTCAGCGGCTGGAACCAGTGGGTGAAGTGGGTGG
>CAZKYO010000070.1:0-6692 GCA_964557115.1 uncultured Gemmatimonadaceae bacterium | reverse complement strand
ACCGAGGTGCGGCGCCTCGAGGCGGTGCGGCGCGACTTCGTCGCCAACGTCTCGCACGAGCTCAAGACCCCGCTCACCTCGATCTCCGGCTACGCCGAGACGCTGGCGGGCGGCGACGTCGACGAGGCGACCCGGGCGCGGTTCCTCCAGACGATCCTGGCCAATGCCCACCGGATGCAGGTCCTGGTGGACGACCTGCTCGACCTCTCGCGGGTGGAGTCGGGGCGCTGGACGCCCCGCCCGGAGCCGCTCGTCACCGACGTGGTGGTGACCGAGAGCTGGTCGATGTTCGCCGACCGGGCGCACGCCAAGGGGATCCACTTCGAGGCGCGGCTCGATCCGGATGCCGACCAGCTCCGGGCCGATCCCGACGCGCTCCGGCAGGTGCTCGGCAACCTCTTCGACAACGCGCTGCGCTACGTCGAGCGGGGCGGCCACATCCTGGTCACCGCCCGGCGGGTGGACGAAGGCGTCGAGCTCGCGGTCGCCGACGACGGCAGCGGCATCCCGGCCGAGCACCTGCCGCGGATCTTCGAGCGGTTCTACCGCGTCGACCCTTCGCGCTCGCGCGAGGAGGGCGGCACCGGCCTCGGACTCTCCATCGTGCGGCACATGGTCGAGTCCCACGGCGGCCGCGTCCGGGCCGAGAGCGTCCCGCGCGAGGGGACCAGGATCACCGCCTGGTTTCCCGCCAGGTAACGACCCGCCGGCCCCCCAAACCCCGCCACAGCGGCCCTTCCCGGCCGCCGTTACCGAGCCGTGACGCGTCCGTCACGGTGCCGTGATCCCCGCGGTGAGGTATTGATCGCGTCACGCGCCGGTAACCGGACTCCCGCCACACGGTTGCCCGTGCAAATGCGATCCTCTCGGGGCGGGTGGAGCAGCACATGGCCGGATCACGGACGTCTCGTCGTCGCGCCCTCCTCGGCGCGGCCGTCGTCACCCTCGCCGCCCCGCTGGCGGCCCAGGACGCCCCCACCGTGTCGGTGAGCGGCGTCGGCTACCTCCACTACCGTTACAGCCTCGGTACCGACTCCTCCCTGACTGTGCCCGGCCACGCGAACAACTTCGACGTCGATCGCAGCTACGTGACGATCACGGGGAAGCTGCGCGACGGGATCACCACCCGGGTGACCACTGATGTCGACGGCCGCAAGGCGGCGAGCAACCAGCTCACGCTGCGCCTCAAGTACGCCTACGTGGCGTGGAAGCCGAAGGGGAGCGCCCTGACCTGGAAGTTCGGCCAGATCCAGACGCCGTACATCGACTTCGAGGAGTCGCTCTGGGGCTACCGGATGCAGGGTCCGGTCGCGATGGACCGCCAGGGCTACCTCAGCTCGTCGGACGTCGGCGCCAGCGTCGACGGCAGCTGGAGCGCCGACGCGGTGAACCTCACGGCGGGCGTCTACAACGGCGAGGGCTACAGCAAGGCGCCGGGCGACCAGTACAAGGACGTCGCGGCGCGCGTCTCCGTGCGCCTGCTCGACACCGGGGCCAAGGGCAAGACCGGCGGGCTGCGCGCCACCGGGTTCGCGCTGGTCGGCAAGGCGAACGGCGGCGGCACGCGGACCCGGTTCCTTGGCCTGCTCTCGTACCAGTCCGCCTCGTTCACCCTCGGCGGGCTCTACGCGATCACCAAGGATTCGACGGCCGTGGCCTCCCCCGAGACCAAGGGAAGCGTCCTCTCGGCATTCGCCACGTACGACCTGCCGCGCTCGCCGCTCGGGCTGATGGCGCGCGTCGATCGCTGGGATCCCGACACCGACGTGGACCCGAGCGAACCCGACCTGCGCTACGACGTCCAGACCCGGATCATCGCCGGGGCGGCGTATCGGCTCACGCCGGACGTGCGGCTGCTGCTCGACGCCGACCTGGCGTCGCTCGAGCACGGCTCGCCGAGCAACGGGTACGACGCGGCGCGGCGCTCGCTCTACTTCCACGTCGAATTCAAGTTCTGATCCGCACCCACCACGCACTCGAGGAGCAGCGCATGTCGGCCGTCGCACGCAACACCGGGTCCGCCCGGACACTCGTCCTCTCGCTCGCCGCCCTGGCGGTCGCCGCCTGTGGCGGAGGCGGCGAGGGCCAGCCGGTGGCGCTCACCGGCGCCGGGGCGACCTTCCCCAACCCGGTCTACTCGCAGTGGTTCGACGCCTTCTACCGCTCGACCGGCAACCAGATCAACTACCAGTCGGTCGGCTCGGGCGCGGGCGTCAAGCAGTACACCGAGGGCACCGTCGACTTCGGCGCCACCGATGGCCCGATGACCGACGCGGAGATCGCCGCCGTGAACGGCGAGGTGCTCCACATCCCGACCGTCCTCGGCGCGGTGGTGCTCACCTGGAACATGCCGGGCGTCGATTCGCTCCGGCTCGACGGCGCCGCCATCGCCGACATCTTCCTCGGCCGGATCACCAAGTGGAACGATCCGCGCCTGGCGGCCCTCAACCCCGGCGTGGCGCTGCCCGACAAGGACCTCCTGGTCGTGCACCGCTCCGACGGCTCCGGCACCAGCTACATCTTCACGGACTACCTCGGCAAGGTCTCGACGACCTGGAAGGACTCGGTCGGCGTGGGCAAGTCGGTCAACTGGCCAGTCGGCCTCGGCGGCAAGGGGAACGAGGGCGTCACCCAGCAGGTCAAACAGGTTGAGGGGACGCTCGGCTACGTGGAGCTGATCTACGCCCACGAGAACAACCTCCCCGCGGCGACGGTGCAGAACGCCGCCGGCGAGTTCGTCGTCCCGTCGCTCGCCTCGGTCACGGCCGCCGCCGCCGGCGTCGACTTCGGCGCCGACACCGACTTCCGGGTCTCGATCACCAACGCCACGGGAACCGGCGCCTATCCGATCTCGTCGTTCACCTGGCTCCTGATCCGCCCGGACATGGCCGACGCCGGCAAGGCGAAGGCGATGCAGAAGTTCCTGGAGTGGATGCTGACCCCCGAGGCGCGCGACATGGCGAGCCAGCTCCAGTATGCGCCGCTGCCCGACCCGGTGATCGCGCTGGTGAAGACCCGGATCGCGGGGCTCAAGGCGAACGGGAAGGCGCTGGAATAACCGAGAACCGAGGACCGAGAACGGAGAACCGAGGGCTGCGCCGAGCAGGCAGTCAGCCGGCCTGGGGGCAGTCCTCCGTTCTCCGTCCTCCGTCCTCCGTTCCCGTTCCTCGTTACCTGTCCGTTACAAATCCGTGACCGAGTTGCCGCCGTCGCCCGGTACAATCGGGGCCTCCATGGCCTCGTCCGCGCCCCCCGAGTCCGCCGCCCCGCGGGCCACCGCCCAGAGTCCGTCGCTGGCCGGGGGCTCCCGGGGCGACGTCGTGTTCAAGTGGGTACTCGTCCTCTCGGCGGCGTCGGTGCCGGCGCTGCTCCTGGCCCTCCTCTTCGAGCTGGTGAAGGGCGCCAGGCCGGCGATCCAGGCCTTCGGCCTCGGCTTCCTCACCTCCACCGTCTGGGACCCGGTCGCCGAGCAGTTCGGCGCCTGGCCGCTGATCTTCGGCACGCTGCTGACCTCGTTCCTTGCGCTCCTGCTGGCGGTGCCGCTTTCCCTCGGCGTGGCGATCTACCTGACCGAGTTCGCACCCGGGCCGATCCGGCGGCCGGTGGCGATGGTGATCGAGCTGCTCGCCGCGATCCCCAGCGTGGTCTACGGCCTCTGGGGGATCTTCGTGCTGATCCCCTTCCTGCGCGGGTCGGTCTTCCCGCTGCTGCAGTCGCTGTTCGGCTTCCTGCCCTTCTTCCAGGGGCCGATCTACGGACCGTCGGTGCTGTCGGCCTCGCTGATCCTCACGATCATGATCATGCCGTACATCATGTCGGTGTCGCGCGAGGTGCTGCTGGCGGTGCCCGGCGGCCAGCGCGAGGCCGCGCTGGCGCTGGGCGCCACCCGCTGGGAGGCGGTCACCTCGGCGATCGTGCCCTATGCCAAGTCGGGGATCATCGGCGCCGTGATCCTCGGGCTCGGGCGGGCCCTCGGCGAGACGATGGCGGTCACGATGCTGATCGGCAACAGCCATGACATCTCCGCCTCGCTCTTCGCGCCGGGCTACTCGATGGCGGCGGCGATCGCGAACGAGTTCTCCGAGGCGAGCTCGGTGCTGCACTACTCGGCCCTCACGTACGTCGCCCTGGCGCTCTTCGGGATCACCGTCCTCGTCAACGCCGGCGCCCGGCTGCTGATCTGGCGCACGCAGCGGCGCGGGGGCGCCGCGTGAACCGCCGCGTGGTGCGCCGCCTCACCAGCAACTTCATGGTGGGGCTGATGGTCCTCGCCGTGCTGGTGGCGGTGCTGCCGCTGTTCCTGATCCTCGGCTCGCTGATCCTCCGCGGCGCCGGCTCGCTGTCGCTGTCGTTCTTCACCAACACCCCGGCGCCGATCGGGCAGCCCGGCGGCGGGGTGCTCCACGCGATCGTCGGGACGCTGATCATCGTCGGGATGGCCTCGCTGATCGGCGTGCCGCTGGGGATCGCGGCGGGCTTCTACTGCAGCGAGTTCAAGGGGACCCGGCTCGCCTCGATCACCCGCTTCGTGGCCGACGTGCTGAACGGCACGCCGTCGATCGTGGTCGGCGTCTTCGCCTGGACGATCATCGTCCGCACCCAGAAGCACTACTCCGCCACCGCCGGCGCGATCGCGCTGGCGGTGCTGATGATCCCGATGGTGATGCGGACCACGGAGGAGCTGCTCAAGCTGGTGCCGGTCTCGCTCCGGGAGGCGGCGCTGGCGCTGGGCTACTCGCGCTGGCGGACGGCGCTGGTGATCGTGCTGCGCACCGCGCTGCCGGGCATCGTCACCGGGGCGCTGCTCTCGGTGGCGCGGATCGCCGGCGAGACCGCCCCGCTCCTCTTCACGGTGCTCGGCTCGCAGTACCTCACGTTCCACGTCGACCGCCCGATGGCGGCGCTCCCGCTGGTCGTGTACACCTACGCGACCGGGCCCTACCCCGCCTGGCACGCGCTGGCGTGGACGTCGGCGCTGATCCTGATCCTCGTCGTGCTGGTGCTCAGCATCCTCGCGCGGATCGTCACCCGCCAGCGGTTCGGTCGCCATGACTGAGGGCGTCCTGACGGCGGAGCGGATCCGCACCGAGAAGCTCAGCGCGATGTACGGCAAGTTCACCGCCGTCAAGAACGTCACGCTCGGCTTCGCACCCAACCGGGTGCACGCCCTGATCGGCCCGTCGGGCTGCGGCAAGAGCACCTTCCTGCGCACCATCAACCGGATGCACGAGATGTCGCCCGGGGGCTGGATCGTCGGCAAGGTGACGCTCGACGGCCAGGACATCTACGACGGCGCCGTCTCGCCGATCCAGCTGCGCCGGCGGGTGGGGATGGTGTTCCAGAAGCCGACCCCGTTCCCGACGATGTCGATCTTCGACAACGTGGCGGCAGGGCTCGCGATCGGCGGCCGGCGGGCCAGGGCCGAGGTCGCCGAGGTGGTGGAGCGCTCGCTCCGCCGGGCGGCGCTGTGGGACGAGGTGAAGGACCGGCTCAAGGCGAGCGCCGTCGGGCTCTCGGGCGGCCAGCAGCAGCGGCTCTGCCTGGCGCGCACCATCGCGCCGGAGCCCGAGGTGATCCTGCTCGACGAACCGACCGCGTCGCTCGACCCGCAGGGCACCCAGCGGATCGAGGAGCTGGTCTTCGAGCTCAAGCACGAGTTCACGATCGTGATCGTCACGCACAACATGCAGCAGGCGGCGCGGGTCTCCGACACCACCACGTTCTTCTACCTCGGCGAGATGATCGAGCACGGCCCGACGCGCCAGATGTTCACCACGCCCCGCGAGGAGCGGACCGAGGCCTACATCACCGGGCGGTTCGGATGAGCGCGCCGGCCGGCCGGGCCGCGTTGCCGCCGGCGGCGGAGGAGCGCCCCGCCGACGACGGCCCGGCGATCGAGGCGCGCGGCTTCTGCTTCTGGTACGGCCGGCGCCAGGCGCTCTTCGACCTGACGCTCGCCTTCCCGCGGCGGGCCGTCACCGCCATCATTGGACCGTCGGGGTGCGGGAAGAGCACCTTCCTCCGGAGCATCAACCGGATGAACGACCTGGTGGTCGACTCGCGGGCCGGCGGGGCGCTGCTGGTCGAGGGTCGGCCGGTGTACGACGCGGGGATCGACCTGGTGGCGCACCGGCAGCGGGTCGGGATGGTGTTCCAGCGCCCCAACCCGTTCCCGAAGTCGGTGTTCCAGAACGTGGCCTACGGACCGGCCCTGAACGCGCTGGTGCCCCGGCGCGACCTGCCCGACGTGGTGGAGCGGTGCCTGCGGCGCGCCGCCCTCTGGGACGAGGTGAAGGACCGGCTCGACCAGCCGGCCACCGGGCTGTCCGGCGGCCAGCAGCAGCGGCTCTGCATCGCGCGGGCGCTGGCCAACGAGCCGTCGGTCCTCCTGATGGACGAGCCCTGCTCGGCGCTCGACCCGATCGCGACCCAGCGGATCGAGGAGCTGATCGTCGAGCTGAAGCGGGACTACACGATCGTGATCGTCACCCACAACATGCAGCAGGCGGCCCGGGTGGCCGACCTGACGGGCTTCTTCGACGCGGGACGGCTGGTCGAGTTCGGCGACACCGACCAGATCTTCACCAACCCGCGCCACGAGCGGACCGAGGCGTACATCACCGGGAGGTTCGGATGAGCGGCGAATCGCATCGGCACTTCCACGAGCAGCTCAGCGACGTCAAGGTCCGCCT
>CAZKYO010000069.1:0-6826 GCA_964557115.1 uncultured Gemmatimonadaceae bacterium | reverse complement strand
AACGGCGACTACCTCTCCGACGCGCTCGCCGCGCAGGTCGGCGGCATCGGCATCGCGCCGGGCGCCAACATCAACTACGTCACCGGGCACGCCATCTTCGAGGCGACCCACGGCACCGCGCCCAAGTACGCCGGCAAGGACATGGTCAACCCCGGCTCGGTGATCCTCTCCGGCGAGATGATGCTGCGCCACCTCGGCTGGCACGAGGCGGCCGACCTGATCATCCGCGGCCTGGAGCGGACGATCGACCAGAAGCGGGTGACCTACGACTTCGAGCGCCTGATGGACGGCGCCACCAAGCTCTCCACCAGCGGCTTCGGTGCCGCGGTGGTCGAGAACATGACCCCCTGACCCGGTGGACTCCCCGGGCACCCGACCGGCCGGCGCGATGCGCCCCGGCGACGACCCGGGGTGGTCGGCCTACGCCGGGACGATACTCCTGGTGCATGGACCGACCCCCGCCGACATCGACCTGTCGCGCCCCATCGGCGCGAAGGAGCGCGCCGTGTTCCTTGCCGCCGGTCTCCCCGGCTGCTTCGGGCTGGTCACCGCCGAGAATCCCCGGGGCCGCGATGCCGACGCGGCCGGGAACGCCGCGCGCCGCGCCCGGCTCGACGCCGAGCTCGCCGCGGCGGGCCACCGTCCCGTCCGCGTCGACGGCTGCTCGCGCGACCGCCGACGGGTCGAGGTCGGCGTCGCCCTCGCCTGGTCGCTCGAGGCGGTGCGCGCCCTGGCGCGGCGCTGGGAGCAATCGGCGATCTACTGGTACGACGGGGACGCGATGTGGGTGATCGGCGCGCTGACCGAGGCCGACCCGTGGCGGCTGGCCCCGGCATGAACAAGCCCCAGGGCAGCCCGCTGTCGGCCGAAATGCTCGGCGTGCTCCGGCAGTTCGCCGGTGCGCTCACCAAGGCCACGATGTACCCGGCCGGACACAAGCTCGCCCGGGACACCGCGGCGGAGTTCACGGAGCACCTCGCGCTGGCGCTCGAGAAGCAGGGCGCGCTCACCATCGGCTTCACGCCGCGCACCATGGTGATCGGCGGCACGATGGTCGAGCCGATCCCGGGGGCGTTGCGCGAGTTCGCGCAGAAGCTCCACCGCCGCAACGTCGGCGTGATCCACTTCGTCCCGGGCGTCACGGTCGACGAGGTCGCCCCGATGCTGAGCGCGCTCGCCGCCGCCGACGCGGAGGAGCAGGTCGGGCGGGAAGGGTTCCGGTCGGCGCACATCCGGGTCGAGCCGCTCACCTACGACGTCCTCGCCTTTGGCGACGGCGGCATCGAGGAGGACCTCTACGAGGTCTTCTGGACCCGGCTGGTGGAGGCGGCCTTCGGCCGCCGGCTCGCCGACGGGGAGGCCGCCCCGACGTCCGCGCAGCTGGCGACGGCGATCAGCACCCGGGCGATGGAGAGCACCGAGGGCGCCGGCCGCGTCTACGAGGCGCTCGCAGGGTTCTCCTCCGCGCTCTCGGCGCGCGCCGATCGCAACATCGGCTCCGCCCGGCGCCGCTTCATCGAGGTCCTCTCGGCGCTCTCCCGCCCGGTCACCACCCGCATCATGACGGCCGCGCCCACGGCGGTCTCGCGCCGGCGGTTCATGCGCGAGACGCTCGAGCAGGTCCCGCCGATCCTGCTGCTGCAGCTGCTCGAGTCGGTGGCCGAGGCCGACGACGCCCCGATCTCGACCCACCTGCGCTGGCTGCTGGGCAAGCTGGCCAACGGCGAGGGGACCCAGGCGGCGGCCGCCGACGGCATCTTCGCGACCGAGGTGATGGGGCTGATCGAGCAGTGGGACGGCGTCATCGAGGCGTACGATCCCGACGGCGACGTCCGCCTCGTGGTCGAACCGATCCGTGTGCTCGCCACCGGACTCGAGCTCGGCATCGACGGCGGGCCGGTGGTGGCCGCCGCGCGCGTGATGGCCGGCAGCGGCCGTCTCGCCGAGGTGCTGCAGATGCTCGATCACCCCGCCAACGACCGCCGCGTCGCCGAGGCGGTCCGGCGCGCGCTGATCGATCCCGGACTCCTCGCGCGGCTCCTCGGCGAGCCGACGCCGGACTGGTCGCTCGTCACGCGGGTGAGCCGCCACGCCGGCCTGAGCGCCGTGGACCCGCTGCTCGATGCCCTCGACCGCGCCGAGAGCCGCGCCGTGCGCCGGCGACTGATCGACATGATCGCCGCCGTGGGACGCGAGGCCGAGCCCCGCCTGGTCGCGCGCCTCGACGGCGCCGAGTGGCACCTGGCCCGCAACATCCTCACGATCCTCGCGCAGCTCGAGCACGTCGACCGCATCGACGAGGTCACCCCGCTGCTCCGGCACGCGGACAACCGGGTGCGGTTCGAGGCGCTCAAGGTCCTGCTCCGCGACCCGGCCCATCGGGACCGGACGATCACCGAGGCGCTCGAGGGCGGCGACCCCGCCATGGCGCGGATCGCGCTCGCCGCGATCGGGAGCGAGTGTCCGCCGAACCTCATCGCGCCGATCCTCGCGTCGTTCGCGATCGCCGACGACGAGGTGATCCTCCAGGCGATCCGGCTCGTCGCGGATTCCGACAACCCGCTCGTCGTCTCGCCGCTGCTGGCGCTGATCCGCGAGAAGGGCGGGTTCTTCCGTCGCTGGCGGCTGCGGCCGGTGAGCCCGGAATCGCTGGCGGCGCTCGAGGTGCTGCTGCGGCGCTGGCGCGGGCATCGGCAGGTGGTCGTCGCCGAGCAGCTGGTCCGGCGCAGCTCCGATCCGCGCGTCCGGCGGCTCCTCGAGGAGGCGACGTGAACGTCGCGACCCGCTTCCTCCACCAGATGGCGCAGGGCCTCTCCACCCTGGCGCTGTACGCCCCCGACCATCCCGCCACCGCCCGGGCCCGGGATGGGGTGTGGCAGGCGCTCCGCGCGCTGCTCGCCGAGCAGGAGCAGCCGACCTTCCTCTTCCTGGGGGGCGCGCCGGTGTTCCAGGACCGCGCCCTGCACGAGCTCGCCGACTGGCCCTGGCGCGCCCGCCTGTCGCGGGCCGGCGTGCGCCGGCTCGAGTTCGGCGACGAGGCCACCGAGGAGTCGCTCGCCGAGTTCCTGCTCGACGTCCACCAGCGGATCGCCTCGGGGGCACCGGCCGACAGCCAACCGGACGAGGTCAGCGTCGCGGGCATCCGCTACGGGCGCGTCGCGGTGGTGGACCAGTTCGACGACGGCCTCGAGGCGGAGGACGCCGAAGCCGAGGCCCCCGCACCGGAACCGGAGTCGCGCGAGTTCCAGCTCGACCTCACCGACGAGCTGCAGGCCGTTGACTACATCCTCGCCGAGGCGGCGCGGGGGATGCTGGCGCGCTCCGAGGCCGACGCGGTGGTCCGCATCCTCGGGAGTTACCTCGACCACCATGAGCTGCCGCAGGCCGCGTTGCCGGAGGACCATCACGGCTACGCCGCCTTCCACGCCGTCAACAGCGCGCTGCTGGCCATGGCGGTCGGCAACGCCCTCGGCATCGACCCGGCCGGCCGTCACCGCCTCGGCATCGCGATGCTGCTGCACAACATCGGGATGGCGAAGCTTCCCGAGGAGTTGATCCTCACTGAGGAGTACTCGCCCGAGGATCGCGAACGGATGGAGCGCCACGTGATCGACGGCGCGAAGCTGCTCGCGGGATTCTCCGGGCCGGCGATGGAGCTCGCGGCGACCGTCGCCTACGAGCACCACCTCCGTCCCGACGGATCAGGGTATCCGGCGCGCCGGTTCCGGCCGGCGCCGCACTGGGCGTCGCGCCTCGCGGCCGCCTGTGGCGGCTACGTCGCGCTCCGCGCCCCGCGGCCGTTCCGCGCCGCGTGGTCGCCCGAGAAGGCGATCCTCTATCTCGAGGAGGGCGCCGGGACTGTCTTCGATCGCGAGGCGGCCCAGTCGGTGGCCGCGCTGGTCCGGCTCCGCCCGGACTGATCCCCCAGGAGCGTCCCCACGTAGAGTACCCACGCCAGCCACAGGAGGTCGGCGCTCAACAGGTGGAGCAGCTGCATCGCCACCGGCACCAGCAGCAGCAGCGACACGCCGCCGATCGCCCACTGCACCAGCACCATCATCGACACCACGCGCCCCTGGCGACGCGACGGCGCGTCGTGCGAGAGGGCGGCGTTGAGGATCCAGAGCAGCGCCCCGGTCGCGAGCGCGAACGCGGGATGCAGCACGCGCAGCCGCAGCAACAGGTGCGAGGTCGGATCGAGGTCCTGTCGCAGCCCCTCGCCGAGGGTGCGCGCCGGGAAGAGCGTGTCGCCGAGCGAGGCGATCGCGCCGGTGAGCCCCACCGCGAGCAGCGCCGCCGTGCCGAGTGCCAGCCACCAGCCGCGGCGACCGAGCGCACCAAGCACCAGCCGAGGCCGTCCGCTCGCGTACCACGCCGTGAGGCCGAGCGCCGCGAGCAGCAGCTGGGTGTTGACGAGATGGAGCCCGAGCGTGATCGCACGTCCCATCGAGTCGTTGTCGGCGGTCAGGCCGAACTTGACCAGCCCGGCGCCGAGCAGCGCCTCGAGGATGATCAGGACGAGCGAGGCGATCGCCGCACGCCGCACCCGGTGCCCCGGCGGGTGGATCCGTCGCGAGGCGACCACCAGGCGGATCACCAGCAGCAGGGCGAGGCCGCTGGTCAGCCGGTGGGTGAACTCGGTCAGCATCTTCAGGTCGGGCGCCAGCGGCACCACCTGCCCGTCGCAGAGCGGCCAGTGGTTGCCACAGCCGGCGCCACTCCCGCTGGCGCGCACCCAGGCCCCCCACAGGATCACCAGGAGGTTGACCACCACGGTGGCCCAGGCCCAGCGGGCGAGGCGCGGCGAACGGTCGTCGGCGTCGGACATGCGGGGGAATATCGCCGGATCGGCTTCCGCCGCCACGTCGCCCCGGCATAGCTTCCAGCGTGACCCTGGCCAGCTCCCCGCTCGGCGGCATCCCGCCGCGCCTCCGGATCGCCCTCGCCGCGCTGCTCTTCTCGACCGGCGGGGCGGCGATCAAGTTCGCCCACCTGAACGGCTGGCAGATCGCCTGCTTCCGCTCGGGCGTGGCGGGCCTGGTGCTGGCCTTCGCATTGCCGAACGTGCGCCGCGGCATCACCTGGCGCGCCGCGGCGGTCGCGGTGGCGTACGCGTTCACGCTGGTGTCGTTCGTCCTCGCCAACCGGCTGACGACAAGCGCCAACACCATCTACCTGCAGAGCACGTCGCCGTTCTTCATGGCGATGCTGGCGCCGCTGCTGCTCAAGGAGCGGTTGCGGCGGCAGGACATCCCGGTGCTCGTCGCCGTCCTCGTGGGCCTGCTGCTCGTCTTCTCCGGCGTCGACCAGCCGAGCGTCACCGCCCCCGATCCCGCCCGCGGCAACGTCATCGCGCTCGGCAGCGGCCTCGGCTACGCGCTGCTGCTCTGCGGGTTGCGCTGGCTGGGCCGTGACGACAATCCGCACGAGGCGGTGGGCGCGGTGGTGATGGGGAACTTCCTGGCCTTCTTCGCCACGCTGCCGATCGCGCTCCCGGTGGTCGGGGCGGGGACCGCCGACTGGCTGGTGATCGGCTATCTTGGCGCCTTCCAGATCGGGCTGGCCTATGTCCTCGTCACGACCGGCCTGGCCCACGTGCCGGCACTCGAAACGGCGCTGCTGCTGCTGGTGGAGACGGCGCTCAACCCCTGCTGGACCTGGCTGCTGCTGGGCGAGGTTCCCTCGGCGGCCGCGATGGCGGGCGGCGTCGTCATCATCGGGGCGACGGTCGCCCAGGCCGTGCTGACCGCCCGGCGACCGCTGCGGATGGAGGTGGCGTGACTGCCCTGATCGAGACCGTGCGCGTGACCGGCGGACGCGCGCCGCTCTGGCCGCTCCACCTGGAGCGCCTGCGGCGGTCGGCCGACGCCCTCGACATCCTGTTGCCGCCGCTCGACGAGCCGGAGGGCGACGATCGCATCGTCCGCCTCGAGATCGACGCGACCGGCGAGATGTCACTCTCCGAGCGCGAGGTGGAGGCGGTCGAGCCGCTCGAGCTGATCACCTCGCCGGCGCCGCACAGGGGCTATCCGCACAAGATCGCCGACCGCGGCTGGCTCGAGGCCGCCCGGACCTCGGTCGGCCCCCAGGGGGGCGACGACGCACTGCTCCTCGATGCCGGGGGCCGGGTCGTGGAGTCCTCGATCTGGGCGATCGGGTGGTGGGAGGGCGAGCAGCTGTACTTCCCGCCGCTGGCGCTCGGCGGCCTGCCGAGCGTCGCCCGGGCCCGGCTGGCCGAGACGGTCCGCGGGGGGATCAAGGAGGCGGTCCTCAGGCGCGAGGAGCTGGCCTGGCGCTCCCTGGTGGCCTGCAACGCGGCGCGGGGGCTGACGCTGGTCTCCTCCCTCGACGGCGAGCCGGTGCCCGGGAACCTCCGCACCACCGCCGTCGCGGGGCGCTTCTGGCGTCGCCGGCCGGGTTGACCCGGGGCTCCCCGCCCGGCATTTTCCCGGGTTCGTGGGATGCGTGGTGCTTGTAGCTCAATCGGTTAGAGCGCCGCACTGTGGCTGCGGAGGTTGCGGGTTCAATTCCCGTCAGGCACCCTGAGCACGCACACCCAGGTCCGTAGCTCAATTGGTAGAGCACCGGTCTCCAAAACCGGGGGTTGGGGGTTCGATTCCCTCCGGGCCTGCTGAAACGCCGCCGTGAGGCGGCGTTTGCATATCCCGAGCGACCGTCAGGACCTGCCTGACCTCGTCCCGAGCGCAGCGAGGGACCGCTCGACCATCAGGAGGTGGCGCGCCGGGCGCCGGGGGGGGGCCCGCCCGGGGCGTGAGTGGGGGCCGCCCGCGGCCATTTTGGGCGGGGCGGGGCGGGGGGCTGCGCT
>CAZKYO010000068.1:0-7160 GCA_964557115.1 uncultured Gemmatimonadaceae bacterium | reverse complement strand
GTCTCGCTCACGTGCACCCCGGCGAGCCGGTTGAGGATGCCGGCCGGGTGCGCGGCCCGGGTCTCCCGGACCTCGGAACCGCTCAAGGCATCGATCGTCAGCGAGCCGTCGCTGCGTCGTGTGATCTCGCGACTGGCGCTGACGACAAGCGGCACGAGGATCGTGGCCGCCTCGTCCAGCTCGAAGGTGACCGAGGCGACCTGCCCGGCGACGATGGTGACCTCGGTGGTGTCCGGGCGGTAGCCGATCCGCTGGGCGATCACCCGCTGCGTACCCGCGGGAACCCCCGCGAGACGGAAACGACCCTTGGCGTCGCTGATCGCCGAACGCCCGACGCCCGGCAGCAGCACCTGGGCGTCGGCGAGCGGCGCCCCCGACTTCCGATCGGCGATACGGCCGCCGAGCTGCCCGGCCTGCTGGGCCGCGAGCGACGGCCCGAAGGCAGTGCAGACGGCAAGGAACATGATCAGGCGAACGCCGCGAGCCGGCGTCCACCGCAATGACTGATGCATCGGAGTTTCCCCATGCCGTGGTCCGTTGTCGGGACGCCTCGTGCGCCCGACCGATTGTCCGGGTGCGGGGAGCGCCGACACGCGTCACGAAGGCGTGCCGCGCGCGCGGACCATTGCGGGTCCGACGGGTGGCGGCGCGTCGACGTGCGTGGGGTTCCCCGAATCAGGCCGTCGGGGGACCGATCGCGAAGGGAAGCTGGTGAGGAGTGCTGGCGAGCTCCGCCGAGAGGAGCGACAGCGGAGCGGAGGCGACCGTTGCGACGACGACGACCGGTGGCTCGGGGAGCCGCGCGGTGTCGAGCATCGCCTGGCGCGTCCCGGTGGGACACCACGTGCAGTTGCAGCCCTGGTGCTCCGGCGCGCCGTGGTCACCGCCGGAATCGGCGGGGGCGTGCGGGGCGTGATGGCCGTGCGCGGCGGGCCCGGTCGCGACCGTCCCGGCATGCATCGGGCAGTTGACGCGCGCGTCCGGCCCGGCCCACACCAGGGTGAGCCAGAGGCCGAGCAGGCCGGCCATGACACGGGACCACGGACGCGTCGCCATCCGAGGGAGAATCTACGGCTGTCCGTGCCGATGCGGGAGCGCGCCGGTTCCGATTGCACCCTCCCCCGGGGCGCGCCGGCCGGACGCGGGGCGCAACCTGAGACCGAGCAGCAGCACGAGCACGAGGCCGGCCTCCACCGGCTCGGTGACGTCCCGCTTCACCAGCCAGAGGAAGTGCAGCACCCCGAGTGCACCGGCGACGTACACGGCGCGGTGGATCCGCTGCCAGCGCTCGCCGCCCAGTCGCCGCGCCACGGCACTGGGCGAGGTGACGGCGAGGGCGAGGAGGATCAGGAAGGCGGTGAACCCGACGGTGATGTAGGGGCGCTTGAGGATGTCCTTGAGGATCTCCCCCCACAGCAGCGACTGGTCGAACACCAGGTAGCAGCCGAGGTGGAGCACGGCGTAGCCGAAGGCCCAGAGGCCGAGGGGCTTGCGGAGCCGGGTGAAGGCGGCGACGCCGGTGAGGCGGCGCAACGGCGTCATCGCCAGCGAACCGAGCAGCAACCAGAGCGCCGTGAATCCGGTCGAGTGCTCCAGGGCCTCCGCAGGGTTGGCGCCGAGGTCGTCACCCAGGAGCCGGAGGACGAGGAGGATCGCGGGGAGGATGCCGCCCACGACGACCGCCGGCCGGAGCCACCGGCCGATCAGGCGATTGACGGTCCGCACCTAGAAATTCCGCCGCAGGTCCATTCCGGCGTACAGCGACGCGACCTGCTCGGCGTAGCCGTTGAACGGCAGCGTCGGCCGCTTCAGGAACTCGCCGATCCGCCGCTCGCGCGCCTGGCTCCAGCGCGGGTGGTCCACCGCGGGATTCACGTTGGCGAAGAACCCGTATTCGTCCGGCAGCACCGCGTTCCAGGTGGTGAGGGGCTGGGTCTCGGTGAAGCGGATCCGGACGATCGCCTTGCCGCCCTTGAATCCGTACTTCCACGGCACGATCAGCCGGAGCGGGGCGCCGTTCTGGTTCGGCAGCGGCTTGCCGTACATCCCGGTCACGAGCAGGGCGAGGGGATGGCGCGCCTCGTCGAGCCGCAAGGCCTCCACATAGGGCCACGGCAGGATGCCCGATCGCTGGCCCGGCATCTGCGCCGGATCGTGGAGCGTCGTGAATTCGACATACTTGGCGCTGGCGAGCGGCTGGAGGCGATCGACCACGTCGCGCAGGGCGACCCCGTTCCACGGGATCACCATCGACCACGCCTCCACGCAGCGGTGCCGGTAGATCCGCTCGAAGGTCGTGAGACCCTTGAGCAGGTCGTCGAGCGATCGCGGCCCCGGCTTGGCCACCAGGCCCGTGACGTCCACCGTCCACGGTCGGGTCCGCAGGCGGCCGGCGTTCTCGCTCGGATCCTCCTTCCCGGTCCCGAACTCGTAGTAGTTGTTGTAGGTCGTCGCCTTCTCGTAGGGCGTCACGTCGTCGTCCCGACCCGCGAGGAGGGATCCCAGTCGAGGATGGCGCGGGGCGAGGGCAACCATGCCCATGCCGGCCGCGGCCAGCCACTCGCGCCGGCCGAGGTAGAGCGACTCGTCGGTGATCTCACGGGCGGGGATCGGTTCGGGGCGGCGGATCAGCATCGTCTCGGCTCTCCTGGGGTCCTGTAACCTACGACGACCGGGCCGGCGTGGTTCCCACGGGCCGGACCGACGCCGGGATGACAGCCGGACGCGGATGGGCTAGCTTCCCCCGCCCCGGACAGGTGGCCGAGTGGTTTAAGGCACCACGTTGGAAGCGTGGCGTGCGGGCAACCGTACCGAGGGTTCGAATCCCTCCCTGTCCGTTTCCCCGCCACCGCGGAGCCCAGGTGCCTCGCCCGTACGCTGCCGCCCTGCTCCCGATGCTCCTTGCCGCACCGCTCGCCGCCCAGGCGCGGCCCGCCGCGCCGGCCTGCCCGGCCCCGCTCGCGATCGACTCCGTCGCGCTGATCCGCGACATCTTCCGCCTCGCCGACGACTCGATGGGGGGCCGCCTGATCGGCGCCACCGGCGACCTCAAGGCGCGCGACTACCTCGCGGCGCGGTTCGACGCGCTCGGGCTCGAGATGGTCGATGGCGGTCGCCTGCAGCGGGTCCCGGTCGCCTCGGCGCGGCTCCCCGGCGTGACCGCCGCGTGGAACGTGCTGGGCATCGTGCCTGGCAGCGCGGAACCGGATCGCTACATCGTGGTCACCGCGCACTTCGACCACGTCGGCATCGGCCGGCCGGTGGACGGCGACTCGATCTACAACGGCGCCGACGACAACGCCTCCGGCGCGGCGGCCCTCGCGGTGCTCGCCGACTGGTTCCGACGCCATCCGCCCCGGCATTCCCTGCTCTTCGCCGCGGTGGACGGCGAGGAGCGCGGGATGTTCGGGAGCCGCGCGCTGGTGGAGACGCCCGTGGTGCCGCTCGACCGCGTGCTCGTCGACGTGAACATGGACATGATCTCCCGCAACGTGAATCGCGAGCTCTTCGCGGCAGGTCCCGGCCGGTATCCGGCGATGCGCGCGCCGGTGGAGTCACTGGTCCGGTGCGCGGGGCTGGTCCTCAAGATCGGTCACGACACCGATGCCGACGGCGCCGCCAACGACTGGACCACCCAGTCCGACCACGTCCAGTTCCATCGCAAGGGGATCCCGTTCGTGTACTTCGGGGTCGAGGACCATCCCGACTATCACCGGCCGGGCGACCAGCCCGAGCGGGTCATGCCGGGCTTCTACGTCGAAGCGGTGCGGACCGTGGCCCGGTTCATCGAGGCAATCGACCGGGCGCGATAGCCGATCCTGCGACCGGTCAGCTACCGCTTCCTGCTTTCCTCGTACACGGCGATGAACTGCGCCGGACTGAGCGCCCCGACCGCCTTCCCGATCGCATCCAGCGCGAGGTCGTCGACCTTCCGGAAGCGAACGCAGCACTTTCCCATGTCAAGCTTCTTGCCCGCCCGCCGAAAGCCCTCCCGCAGCACCTTCTCCGTGGGAGAGTTCGCATAGGCACACATCAGGTAGAGCGTGTTGTAGTTCTTCTGGGCGGCCAGCGCGGCGTATCCGAGCGGCTGCTTGTTGTAGGTCTTGGGATAGGCGGACAGGGGGATCGACCATCCGATCATCCCGTACTGCATTCCCTCCTCGTAGCCCTTCGGCAGGTGGCGGCGGACCACGGCGAGCACCGCCTCGATCGCCCCGCGGCGGTCCGCCGGGAGCTCGCGGAGGTACTGGTCGACGGTGGCGGCGGCAGACTGCACCATGGCGGGCTCCTCGGACGGGGGCGGCTCGGGCGATGACGCGCAGACCAAGAATGTTCTCCGACGGCCCATCCCGGAAGTAGGTTTGGGCATGCCCGAACGCGGATCCCGCCTTGTGGTCGCGATGCTGCTGGTCCCGATCGCGGGGATCGCGGCATTCTTCATCGTCGGCCGCACCAGCGGCCTCGTCCTCGCCCACGAGTCGGCCGGACTGGTCGAGGCCGGCACCGTGGCGCTCCTTGCGGTGGGAGCCTTCCTGGTCGCCGCGCTGCTCGCGGCATGGGCGAGCCTCCGGCTGGCCTGGCCCACGCTCCTGCGGGTCGCCGCCGCCACGACGCTCCTCGCCGTCGCCGGGATCGCCTGGACGATCCTCCGGGTGCCTGGGCCGATCCGTCCGGCCGCCGGGACGCCGACCGACACGACGGCGCCGTTGCTGGTCCGTGGTGGCGACTCGCTCCTGGCGATGATGCGCCTCGGTGCGCCGCCGAGCGACGGCAGCGGATTGCTGCCGGCCCCGCTCGACCTGCATGGCGGGCCGTCGTCCAACACCGCCACGGTCACGACCGTGACGCGCTGGAGCGACCTCGTCGCCGAGGAAGTCGCCTACGAGGAGCCGGCGATCGCGGTGTACCGGATCGCCCACCCGTGGTACCTGGTGGCGACCCGCGACAGCGTGATGGGCTGGGTGGAGCTGCCGCGCGAAGCGACCGTCGTGCCGCTGGTTGAATTGCTGCCGGAGCGACTCAGCTACCTCACCACCGCCTGGGATGGCACCCTGCACGAGGAACCCGGCGCCGGCGCCGGGCGTCCCGTCACCGGCCTCGTCCTCGACCACGGCGAGGCGAGCGTGCGCGTGCTCCGGGGCCGCCAGCTTGACGACGGCGGCCTCTGGCTGCAGGTCGAGGTGCACCGCGTCTCGCCGTGCGAATCGGCGGGCGACCCGCCGGTGCTCGCCACCGGTTGGGTGCCGCTCTGGACGCGGGGCAAGCCGACGGTGTGGTACTACTCGAGGGGATGCTAGAGGACAGAGAACGGGGGACGGAGAACGGAGAACCGAGAGGCGCCGCGACCTGGCCGCCTCTCGGTTCTCCGTTCCCCGTCCCCCCGCTCGCCTAGTTCCTCGCCGTCCTGCTGTCGCTGCCGCCCTTGGTGGACGTCACCGTCACGGTGAACGGCCCGCTGCCCCGCACCACCCACTTCACGCGCTCGATGTCGCGCCCCGCGATGTTCCGCAGCTCGATCCGGGCCGGGTGCTGCTCCTGCTCGAGGCTCTCCCCGGTGCGGTCGTTGGTGATCCGGTAGCCGGCGATCACGGTCCCGCCCCGCAGCTCGACGATGTCGGGTGGCGAGATGCGGTTCTCGATGTCCTGCTGCGTGTGGGTCGGCACCAGGCGGCGGTTCGCGACGATCGCGGTCACCTCCGTCAGCCCGTTGCCGAGCGACCGGGTGGCGATCGAGTCGACCGCCACCATCGGCATCTGCCAGGCCTGGAACAGCGTGAACGCCATGTTCCGGTGCGCCTCGGCCTGCATCAGGAATCCCGGCTCCGCGCGCCCGAACGTCTTGATGAAGCCGCCGACCTCGATCGGTCCGTACTGCGGGTGGTTGAACGGCTTCCAGTCGACGAAGCCGCCGCCGAAGAGCAGCAGGCGGTCGAACTCGTAGTCCGGCCGGTCGTAGCGATTGGCGTTTCGCGGCTCGTCCTTCTCGAACAGCTTGAAGTCGGTCCACAGCTCGTTGGAGAAGGTGATGATCCCCTCCGCGCCGTAGAACCAGTCGAGCTCGCCGCCCCAGACGATGTAGAGGTCCTTCCACACCGTCATGTAGCGGTAGCCCGGAAGGATCCGCTCGCCGACCTTGCCGAGCTCGTCGAAGACGCGCACGTCCTGCGGGCGGAACTCGTCCTGCGGCACGCCGGGACCGCGCAGGATCATGCCGCCGTTGTTGTGGTAGCTCTGGGCGCCGGCGATGTTCCGGTGCGCGGTCACGAAGTCGATGACCGCCCGCGTCTCGGGCAGCGAGGTCGGGTAGAAGTCCGAGCCGCCCTGGACGTAGTTGGGCGCCCAGCGCCAGGGCCAGTTGCGGTTCGGGTCGTACCCGCCGACCCCGTCCTCGTTGACGGCGCCGTCGCCGTCGTTGTCGATCCCCTCGCCCCCGAGCAGCTCCCACTGGCCCTGCGTGCCCGGCGGGGCCGGGACGAGGATCCGCGGGTCCTCGGGCGACTCGATGAAGCGGCCGTAGGGGGAGCGCCGCCGCATCTGGGTGATGTTGCCGTCGCCGTCGATGTCGTCGTAGGTGTCCTCGTCGACCAGCCCGTCGCCGTCATTGTCGCGCGGCACCAGGCCGGTGCGCGGCGAGGAGGCGTTGTTGGGCCGGGTCAGGAAGTCCTCGCGGCCGTCGGGATTGATCGTCGGGACGATGTACAGCGTCCGCTCGGCGAGCAGCGAGTCGATCCACGCGTTCTGGCCCTGCATCTCGCAGAGGTACCACGCGGTGTACAGGGCGAACTCGGTGCCCTGGACCTCGTTCGAGTGGATGTTGCCGTCGATGTACATCGCCGGCTTCGCGTCGGGATCGCCCTTGGTGAAGTCGGTGACGGTGATCAGCCAGAGGTCACGGCCCTGGTAGCTCTTGCCGATCGACGAGAGCCGGCAGGTGTTGGGGTGGGCGGCCTGCAGCCGGCGGCCGATCTCGCCGATCGCGGCGTGCTGGTAGAACCGGTCCCACATCACCATCACCTTCGGGTCGCGGGGCGAGCCGGCGGCGGCGAGGTTGGCGAGCGGGGAGGCCGTCTGCTGGGCGCCGAGGGTCGGGACGAGGCACGTCGCGGCGAGGAGCGTGCACGCGGGAAGGATTCGCATCGTCGGCCTCAGCGGAGGGTGAT
>CAZKYO010000067.1:0-7414 GCA_964557115.1 uncultured Gemmatimonadaceae bacterium | reverse complement strand
GGCGGCGAGGCCGTAGCGGGTGTTGTTGGCGAGCTCGACCGCCTCGTCCGGCGTGCGGAAGGTCATCAGCACCACGACGGGACCGAAGATCTCCTCCTGCGCGATGACCGCCGCGGGACTGACGTCGGTGAACAGCGTTGGGGGGTAGAAGAGCCCCTCCGTCGGGACGCTCCACGAGGGCTGCCAGCAGGTGGCCCCTTCCTCGGTGCCCTGCGCGACGAGGGTCGCGATCCGCTCGAGCTGCACCGGCGCCACGATCGCGCCGATGTCCACCGCCTTGTCGAGCGGCGAGCCGACCCGGAGGCGCTCCATCCGGGCGCGCAGCTTGGCCACGAGCGCGTCGGCCACCCCCTCGGCGACGAGGATGCGCGAGCCGGCACAGCAGACCTGGCCCTGGTTGAACCAGATTGCGTCGACCACGCCCTCGACGACGCTGTCGAGGTCGGCGTCGTCGAAGACGACGAACGGCGACTTCCCGCCGAGCTCGAGTGTCAGCTTCTTCCCCGAGCCGGCGGTGGCGACGCGGATCGCGCGTCCGACGTCGGTCGAACCGGTGAAGGCGACCTTGTCGACGTCGGGGTGCGCCACGATCGCCTGGCCGGTCCGCCCGTCGCCGGTGACGATGTTGACGACGCCGGGCGGCAGGCCCAGTTCGTCGAGGAGGTCGGCGAAGCAGAGCGCGGTGAGCGACGTGTACTCGGCCGGCTTGAGCACGACCGTGTTGCCGGCCGCCAGCGCCGGCGCGATCTTCCACGCCAGCATCAGGAGCGGGAAGTTCCACGGGATGATCTGGCCGGCGACGCCGACCGCCGTCATCCCCGGGAACTCCGACTCCAGCAGCTGGGCCCAGCCGGCGTGGTGGGCGAAGTGCCGCGCCACCAGCGGGATGTCGATGTCGCGCGACTCGCGGATCGGCTTGCCGTTGTCGAGCGACTCGAGCACCGCGAAGAGCCGCGATCGGCGCTGGACCCCCCGGGCGATCGCGTAGAGCCAGCGCGAGCGGCCGTGCGGTCCCAGGGCCTGCCATGGGCCCAGCGCGGCACGCGCTGCGCGGACCGCCGCGTCGACCAGGTCGGCGTCCGCCTGGGTGACCTCGGCCAGCGCGGCGCCCGTCGCGGGATCCGACACCGCGAACGGATCGGACGGCGCGGTCCAGCGTCCGTCGACGTAGCAGCCGAAGCGGCGCTTCCGTGCCTCGAGCCACTCGCGCGCCGGCGCGGCGGACTCGGGCGCAGGGCCCCAGGAGAGCGATTCGAAGGCGGAACGGACGTCGGTCATGGTGTCGAGACTCGAGATTGGCGATTGGCGACTCGAGGGATCCGCGGCCCGGTGCCTCGAATCTCCATTCTCGAGTCGCGAATCTCGTGCTAGCCCATCGGATGCCGGTGCGCGGCGGAGTATCTCCCCGTCACGTGGTGCTCGAGCTGCCGCTCGATGTCGGTGAGCAGCGACGAGGCGCCGAAGCGGAAGAGGTCGGGCTCGGCCCAGCGATCGCCGAGTTCCTCCTTGATCATCGCGAGCCAGGCCAGCGCGTCCTTGGCGTGGCGGATCCCGCCGGCCGGCTTGAGCCCCACCAGGTGCCCCGTCCGGTCGTGCCAGGCTCGGATCGCCCGGGCCATCACGATCCCCACCGGCAGCGTCGCGTTCACGGGCTCCTTGCCGGTGGACGTCTTGATGAAGTCGGCGCCGGCCATCATCGCCACCATCGAGGCGCGCGCGACGTTGGTGAGGGTGCCGAGCTCGCCGGTGCCGAGGATCGCCTTGAGGTGCGCGTGGCCGCAGGCCTCGCGGAACGCGCGGACCTCGTCGTAGAGCGCCCGCCAGTTGCCGGTGAGGACATGCGCGCGGGTGATCACGATGTCGATCTCCTCCGCGCCGGCGGCGACCGACGCACCGATCTCGGCGAGCCGGGTCGCCATCGGCGACAGGCCGGCCGGGAAACCGGTCGACACCGCGGCCACCGGGATGCCGCTCCCCTCGAGCGCCGCGACCGCCGTCTCGACGTAGGCGTGGTAGACGCAGACCGCCGCGACGTGGATCGGCAGGTCGGCGACGCCGAGGGCCTCGAGCAGGTCGCGTCGAACGGGACGCCGCGCCTTGGCGCAGAGCCGCCGCACCCGGCCCGCGGTGTCGTCGCCCTGGAGGGTCGTGAGGTCGATCAGCGTGAGCGCCCGGAGCAGCCAGCCCGCCTGCCAGGCCTGCTTCACGCTGCGCCGCGTCGGGATCGTGGCGGCCCGCCGCTCGACCGCGCTCCGGTTCACGCGGATCGCCGCGACCAGGTCGAGGTCGAGCTCGCCGCCCGGGTTGCGCGGCAGCCGACCCACCGGAGGCGGCTCCGGGCGCGGCACGTAGGTCACCGCGCGCGCCGCGCGCGGGGTGGTCATGCGACTCACGGCACGCCCTCCTGTCCGCCCCACGCGCGCGCGGCGATCAGTTCGCTGCGGCGCCGGAGCAGTTGCGGATCCTTGAAGATGAAGATCAACCCGACGCCGGCCAGGAAGCCGCCGATGTGGGCCCAGAACGCGACCCCGCCGACCTGGCCCATCCCGGTGCTCAGGAGCTGCAGCAGGAACCAGTAGCCGAGCATCACCCAGGCGGGCACGGCGACCCGGAAGAAGAGGATCACCAGCACCACGAGCGTGTGGATGCGGACCCGCGGGTAGAGCATCGCGTAGGCCCCCATCACCCCGCTGATCGCGCCGCTGGCGCCGACCATCGGGACCGGCGAGCCGGGTTCGACCGTCACCTGCGCGATCGCCGCGGCGATGCCGCACAGCAGGTAGAACACCGCGAACCGGCCGTGGCCCATCGCGTCCTCGACGTTGTTCCCGAAGACCCAGAGGAACCACATGTTGCCGATCAGGTGCAGCCAGCCGCCGTGGAGGAACATCGAGGTGACCAGCGTCTTCCACGGCGTCCCGGCCTCGACCACGCAGGCGAGCTGGCGGCCGACCGGGATGGCGTAGCCCTCGGGCAGGCGGTGCAGCAGGTCACCGGGGATCAGCCCCAGCTCGCACACCGAGCGCGCGAGCGGCACGTCCTGCCCCGCCCCCTGCACGAACACCCACACCAGGACGTTCAGCACGATCACCCCGACCGTGACGACCGGGGTGAGGATCGCGGGGTTCTCGTCGCGGTAGGGGAACATGGGCGACTAAGTATACCGTGCGAGACCCCGCCCCCGGGCAGCGCCCGGGCGGCGGGGCCTCCGAGCCTCCGAACGCCCCGACGCTGGTCGGGGCGGCCCGACTTTGGAGACCCCGCCGCTCCCGCGCTGCGGGAGGGCGGGGTGCCTCCTCAGTTCGCCCTGCTCCCCAGCCACGCGTCGCGGAACTGCCGCTGGGCGGCGGTGAGGGTGCCGCCCTCGCTCTCGACCGGTGCGGCGACGAGGCGCGGATCGGTGCCGAGGGTCATCGTCACGGTGCGGTCCTCGCCTCGCGCCGTGAACGCCACCGCGACCCGGTCGCCCGGCTTGTGGGCCTTCTCGATCGCGTCGAGGTCGGCCTGCCCCTTGATCGGCGTCCCGTCGATCGTGCGGATCAGGTCACCGCGTTCCAGCCCGGCATCGTACGCCGGGGTACCGACGCTGGTACCCGACGGCACGGTGGCGTCGTCGCGGCCGAGGCGCAGCCCGGACCAGGCGGCGTCGGGGCTCCCCTGGCGCAGCGTGATGCCCGCCGGGGCGAGCAGCGCGGCGTAGTCCGGCGCCTCGCTGCCGCGCACGTAGCGCGCGAAGAAGTCGCGCGCGAACGCGGCGTCGCCGCTGTACTCGGCCAGGGTGCGCTCGATCGCGTCCACCGTGTAGGGCTGCTTGACCTGGTAGCGCCCTCCGGCGCCGAAGCGCTCCCACATCGCGCGCATGAAGCCGTCCAGCGTCCTGCCCGGGAACCGCTCGCGGAGCGAGAGGTCGAGCGCGAGCGCGACCCCGGCGCCGTAGGTGTAGTACGACAGGAAGATGTTGCCGAAGTTGGTCGGGTCGATCGCCGTCGCGGCGTCGACGAACGGCGCCCGGATCGACATCTCCATCGGGCCGCCGTAGCGCCGGGCCGTGGTGGTGGCGACGGCGTTGGCAATGCCGCCCACCGAGCGGATGTAGCCCGCCTCGTCCACGATCCCGGCGCGGTGGAGGAAGAGCTGGCCGTAGTACTGGGTGAAACCCTCGCCGAACCAGAGGGCGTCGGACGGATCGCTGGTCGAGAAGTCGAACGGCTCGATCATCGCGGACCGGATCCGCTCCATGTTCCACGAGTGGAAGAACTCGTGGCTCAGGGTGCCGATCAGGCCGCGCGCGCCGCGCGCCAGCGAGCCGGTGCTGGCGATGATCGTCGAGTTGCGATGCTCCATCCCGTCGCCGGAGGCCCACGGGAGGTAGTCGGCGATGAAGGTGTAGGTGCCGTTGTCGTAGCGCGCCGTCTCGCCGAACACCGCCACCTGCTCGGCCACGACCTTCTTCGCCATCGCGACGTACTCGTCGAGCTCGGCGTCGGTGCCCTGGTGGTGCATCGCGATCCGGATCGTGTCCACCCGGCCGCCGGGGCCCGTGACGGTCCAGCTGCGGACGGCGTGGTCGCTCAGCTCGGTGGGCGAGTCCATGAAGTACTGCAGGTCCGGCGCGGTGAACGCCATCGGGTCGCGGGTCGGGACCAGCTGGGTCGCCGCCTTCCAGCCGCTCCCCTCGGGCGGATGGAACCGGATCGCGATCGGCAGCGCGTCGAGTCCCTTCGCCCACGCGAAGGTGGCCGGCATGTTCATGTGGGCGTGGGTGCGGTCGATCCCGGTGTAGGTCCCGCCGGCCCGGTCGGCGAAGAGCGTGTAGCGGAAGGTCACCGGCTTGCCGCCGGCCACCACCAGCCAGCGGTACGGGTCGCGTCGCACGATCGGCAGCGCCCGGCCGGCGGGGTCGGCCGCCGAGACGGAGTAGACGTTCTTCGCGAACTCGTGCATCGCGTACCGGCCCGGCGAGGAGCGGCTCATCCACACCTCCACCGTGTCCCGGCCCGCGGCCGGGAAGGTCACCGTGACCTCGGCCTCGTGGTGGACGGCGTTGGGGTAGCGGACCTCGTAGTGGACGGTGTCGATCGGCTGGGCGAGCGCGAGCAGGGCGAGGACGAACATCGGGAGGCCGGCTCCGGCTTGGGGAAGGCCGGAATATACGAGATTCGCGAATCGAGATTGGAGATTCGCGTCACGACGGCGGGCCCCTCTCCGGCGTTGCACGCTGGCACGATCGGCCGGTCGCCGAGCCCACGAGTCTCCAATCGTGATTCGCGAGTCTCGGCTACGGCTTCATCACCGCGATCCGCTGACGGTGCACCAGCGCACCGGCCTCCGTTCGCAGCTCGAGCCACCCTGAGCTCCCCGGCCTCGGCGTCCACTCGACATCCAGCGTCTCGCCGATCGAGACCGGCCGCGCCGCGGCGCTGATGTTGCGCTGCCAGGGTGGCAGCTCGAAGCCATCCTTGGCGACCTCGACCCAGAACGCAGGCGCACCGTCGCTCGCGAAGCCGAAGCGCAGCCCCGGATTGGCGAGGGTGAGGTTCATGAAGCGGAAGCGGTAGCGCTCGCCGGCCCGGAGCGTGTCGGGCGGCGAGGAATCTGCGACGGCGTCGACGAGGACTTCGAGCGACTGCCGCTGGACGTCGAGCAGGTTGGTGGCCAGGTGGACGCGCTCATGGACCGGGTCGTAGTCCTCGAGCTTGTCGACCACGACGATCGGTCCCGCGAGCCCCTTCCCCTGCTGGTTGATGTCCGACATGTGGGTGTGGTACATGAAGGAACCGCTGCGCGGCACGGTGACGCGCGCCACGAACGAGTCGCCGGGCATGATCGCGGGGGTCGGCATGTGCTCATAGCCGCCGACGCCCACGACCCCGTCGGAATAGCTCTCGATCTCGATCCCGTGCCAGTGGATGCTGGTGGCATCCGGGGTGAGGTTGCGCACGACGATGTCGGTCGGCTGGTCGCGCTGGAGGACGAGCAGCGGCGCGGCCCCCGGCGTCCCCCCGTTCGTGCCGTCGTCGAGGCGGTAGCCGTAATGGCGGGTCATCGGCGAGGTGTCGGCCGAGGCGATCACCGCGAGGTGGAGCGTGCGCTCGGCCGGCCGCCTGGCCGGGATCGGGTCCGACGAACGGACCCGCGTCACCAGCATCAGCCCGCCCATGTGCTCCTCGACGTGATGATCCGCCTCTGCCGTGTTCGGGGCGAAGTAGGCCATCATGGCGTAGGCCATCCCGCCGGGCCAGTCGCGGCCGAGCGGGGCGTTCATCGCGGCGTGGAACGACAGGTGGCAGTGGAACAGCCAGCCGCCGGGACGGTTTGGCGACCACGCGATCGACCGTGTCGTGCCGGACGCCATGTTCTCGGTGACCGTCATCCGTCGCTGGCGCGGCGAGAGCAGGGTGTCGGCCTGCCAGTCCCCTGCGGCATCGACCCGGAAGTAGAACCCGTGCAAGTGCATCGGGTGGTTCTTGTACGAGGCGTTGATCAGCCGCCAGCGCACCGAGTCGCCGACGGCGTACTCGAGCCGCTCGGTGAACGGCCAGGGCCGGCCGTTGATCGACAGGATCTCGCCGGCCTCCTCGAGGCCGCTATCGCCGGGGACCCGATCGGTGAAGACGTCGATCAGCAGGATCCGGTCGTCGGGCACCGGGCCGGTGGCGGGATCGACGACGAGGGCGCCGTTGAGCAGCGCATCGTCGAAGAGGCGTTCGTCGATGGCGGTCCCGGGGCGTGCCCCCCAGTACACGAAGGTCCCTTCCTCGTCCGCCCGGAAGGTCACGGCGCCCTCCCGGCCCGGCAGGAGGAGCAGGGAGTCGAGGATGGCCATCCCCCCCCGCTCGGCCAGCCCGTGCACGGCGATGGTGTCGCCGCTGGTGTTCCGCACCGACACCCTTACCTGCGTCCCGGCCCGCACCCGGATCAGCGGGCCCGGGGTGCTCGGCGAGGCCCCGCGCGTCGCGAACGCGAGCACCGTCGCGCCCGCGCGATCGTCGCCCAGCGGGTGCCAATCGCCGCGGACGATGTCGAGGTCGAGCTGCAGGGTGCCGGCCACGAGGCGGCCGGCCGGTGCGCGATTGTCGTTCCAGGCGACGTGCGGAAGGACGGGGCCTGGTCCGGCGACCAACGCGCTGACCACGGTGGCGAGCAGCATCGGGGGCCTTCGGCTCGAGTTGTCGGGGGAACGCCGTACGGTACCTCGCCGGGTCGCCCGGCGAAAGGGGAACCGAATCTCAGCGAATCGCCTCGATCGGGTCGAGCCGCGCGGCGCGGCGCGCCGGGTACCAGCCGAACAGCACCCCCACGGCCAGCGCGAAGGCGAGCGCGAAGACCGCCCCCGGCCAGTGCAGCGGAATGGCGAAGTGCTTGCCGAACTGGGCGCCGATCCACTTGGTGAGCACGATCAGCCCGGCGCCCG
>CAZKYO010000066.1:0-7533 GCA_964557115.1 uncultured Gemmatimonadaceae bacterium | reverse complement strand
TCGGCGCCGATCACGGCGGCGAGTTCCGGGCGGAGGACCTTGATGGCGACCTTGCGGTCGTGCTTGAGGTCCTGGGCGAGGTAGACGGTGGCCATGCCGCCCGAGCCAAGCTCGCGTTCGATCCGGTAGCGATCGCTCAATGCGGCGGCGAGGCGCTCGATGCTCATCGGTTGCCGACTCCTTCGATGATCCAGACATCACTCCGGAAGTCCCACGCGATGCAGGCGCCGATCCGCCGTTCGAGACTCACGGCCGGCATGACGCCCAGCCTGCACCGGGTCGGCACGCTGCTCACGCGGACGGGGTCGCCGCCTGCTTCCGGCACCCGCCAGAGGCCCGGCAGCGAATCGCCGCGCCGCCAGAGGGTGAAGTAGATGTTGCCATCCGCTCGCCAATCGACCGCAGGGTTGGGCGTCCCCGGCTCGACATCCGGGACCCGGAGGATGGGGGTGAACTGCCACTCGGGTGCCACCAGCGAGACCGTCCCGAGCTGCATGTCGCCGCGGGTGCGCACCATGAGCGCCGCGCGGGAGCCCTCGGGACTTGGTGCGAAGTTCCCGAACCCGATCGAATCCGGCGCCGGGAGCCGCCGCCATGCCCCGCCGATCGAGTCGAGTACCAGCAACTCTTGTTGGCCCGTCATCCGGTCGAGCAGGCCCCGCGTGCCCAGCGGCCTTCCACGGTTGCCATCCCCCGGCGTCATCTGGCTGGACGGGCGCCGCGAGGGGAGCTCGAGGCCATCGATCCGGGGGCCATCCGGCGTGACATGTCCGAAGGCGAGGCGGCGACCATCCGCCGAGACGGTGACGGCGTCGCCGAAGGGGAAGGGTTCGGCGCTGAGCGCCTCCTCGCGTCCATCGTCGAGCGTCAGTGCATAGAGGTTGTCGCCGATTGCATCGCCCCGGCCGTAATAGAGCGTCTTCCCGTCGGGCGAGAGCGCGGGGAAGCTGTACCAGGTCGTGCCCTTCGTCTGGCGGACGTCGACCGCTTCGCCCTGGGTGAACTCCCAGGTCCAGAGGTCGGTGACGGCATCGCCGGTCTCGACGAGCATGCGTCCGCTGCCGCGCGCGATGTCGAATTGTCCGCGGTAGAGCGTCGGGACGCGGGCCAGCAGGACGGTCGGCGGCCCCGCGATCCTCCCGTCGGCATCCACCGGGATGCGCAGCAGCTCGTCCTCCTTCACCGCTCCCACGGCGAAGAGGATGATGGCGGTCCCGGCCACGTTCCATCGGATCGACGCACGATGATTGAATTCCTGCCGTGCCGTTTCCCGGCCGGTGCGGTCCACGATCACGACCTCGTTGCCAGCGATATTGGCCGCGAGGTGCCGACCATCCGGTGACCAGGCGATTTCGCCCGCCCCCACGAAGGGCAATGGGAAGCTGTCCGCGATCGCGCCGTCGGGAAGGGTGAGCACCAGGGCGGTCGCGTCCTGCCGGGGGTTCCGCCGCACCAGGATGACGCTGTCGGCCGACGGGTGGGTGTCGAACGCGTCTCCGGCTCGCGCGCGACCGATCAGCCTGGCGACACCCCCGGATCGGGGGATGGTGAAGAGTCCCGCTCGCAGCGAGTCGAGTGCTCCCAGGACCACGAGCCGACTCCCGTCGTGGGACCATCGCAAGTCGGCGAGGCTTCGTGCCTCCTCGATGATCGGCACCGCCTGCGTGCTCCCGATCTCCTGCACCATGAGTGCCGACCTGCAGTCCGCCTCCGCCACGCCCCGGCACGTGATGTCGGCATAGGCGACCCAATCACCGGCGGGGGCGATGGCGGGCTTGGTGGTCCGGCCGTTGAAGGTGATCTGTTGCCGAAGCTCCAGTCCCCCGGAGGGCGGCGGGGTTCGCCGCGCCATCAGGGCGGCACCGACCCCGAGTCCCACGACCAGGCCTCCGGCGAGGGCGACGCGCCAGTCGAGGCCCCGGCGTCGGGCGTGCATCGGCATCACGCCGGTCGGGGCGGACTGCAGCGCCGCGGCGAACTCGGCCGCCGAGCCGAAGCGGTCGGCGGGCAGCTTCTCGAGCGAACGGAGCACGGCGGCCTCGACCTGCGGGGGCACCGCCTTTCGCTGCTTTGTGATCGGCCGCGGATCCTCGCTCATGATCCGTGCGACGATCGCCTGCACGTTCGGTCCCGTGAACGGCGGCTCGCCCACCAGCATCTCGTAGGTCACCGCGCCGAGGGCGTAGATGTCGCTCCGCGCGTCGATGGCGCGCTCGCCCATCGCCTGCTCGGGGCTCATGTACTGCGGGGTGCCGAGCGAGAGGCCAGTCTGGGTCATGCGGGGGCCGCCGGCGGTCTGGACGGCGAGGGCGATGCCGAAGTCCGCGACCAGGGCGTGGCCGCCCTGGAGTAGGATGTTCTCGGGCTTGATGTCGCGGTGGATGATGCCGAGGCCGTGGGCATGTCCGAGGGCGTCGGCCACCTCGCGGGCGATCAGGACTGCATCGGCCACCGGAAGCTGCTGCTCGCGCTCGAGCCGCTCGCGGAGGGTCTCGCCGGTGACCAAAGGCATCACATAGTAGAGCAGGCCGTCGGCGTCGCCTGAGTCAAGCAGCGGGAGGATGTGGGGGTGCTGGAGGCGCGCGGTGGTGCGGATCTCGCTCAGGAAGCGCTCGCTCCCGAGGGCAGCGCCCAGGTCGTGATGCAGCACCTTGATGGCGACGTCGCGGCCGTGCTTGAGGTCGTGGGCGAGGTAGACGGTTGCCATGCCGCCGGCGCCCAGCTCGCGCTGGACGGTGTAGCGGTCGGCGAGGCTTGCCTTGAGGGCGTCGAGCGTCACAGGGTGCCTCCGCCACGAGGGGGTCTCATCGCGGGGACGCGACGCCGGAGATGACGTACAAGTCGCGCTTGGTCTCGTTGAGTGCGCAGGTCACCCGGGTGGCGTCGAGCGAGAGCTGGACACCGGAATTGAGGTCGCAGGCCACCGGCAGGTTCAGCAGCCGCTCCTCGGCGCCACCCTTGGCAGGGATCCTGTACAGCACCATCCCCGGATAGTCGGTCTGCCCTCCCGACCGCCCGAAGTAGATCCAGTCCTTCACCCAGCCGATGACATACCAGGTGTTGGTGGCGAGGTGGCGGAGCGCGCCGGTCTCGACGTTGGCGACCCAGGTGTCGACCTCCGACGTGATGGCGACCTCCGGCCAGGCGTCGCCGATGGCGACACCCTCGTAGGCGAACTCGCACCGGCTCCCGCACTTGAGCTTCACGACGCGGGTGGTACCGGCCTCGGCGTCGATGACCATCAGCTCATCCACACTGTACGTGGTCATCGCGACGAGGTGGCGGCCATCGGGTGCCCAGGCCATCCCCGACGGCTGCTGTGGCAGCGTGAGCTCCCGGGCACGCCCAGTGGTGCGGTCGTGCAGGAAGAGGGTGAACCGTCCCTCCTGCGATAGCGCCGAGGCGAGGATCCGGCCGTCGCCTGAGAGCGCATTGGACCCGCGCAATCCGGAATCGCCTCGCTGCATCACCGGCAGCGGGCTGCCGTCGTGCGAGAACTCGCGGGCCTCGATGCTGGTGGCGGTGCGCTGCAGCGCCACCACGTTGCCATCGGGGAGGTAGAGGCCGGCACTCCAGCGCCCGGTCCCCTGGGTCACCATCCGGGTCGGGTTGTCGGCGACGTCCGGGGTGCCATCGAGGGTGATCTCCTGGACGTTCATCACCTCGGCCCCGGCGAGATAGACGATGCGGGTGCCGTCGGTCGTCAGCGCCACCGTGCTCGCCGTCAATCTCGGATACAGCAGCCGCGGCTCGCCGGTGACGCGACCTTGCTGGGGGTCGAACTCGACCATCAGGAGGTCGGCCACCTGGTCGCCGACGGCACGCGCCATGACCAAGTGCCGGGCATCGGCACTCCATCCCACCGGCGCCAGCCCTGGCCACTGGGCCGTCACGTGCGGCGCTCCCGCCTCGTCCAGCGCAAGGATGCCGCCGACACCCTGTCCCTCGAGCGTGGTCCCTCGATAAGCGAGCCACGAGCCGTCCCGGGTCGGCTCGATCCGTAGCCGATCAACGGAGCCGAGTCCGGGGATCTTGAAGCTGCCCGGCCCGGCAAGCTGGGTGCCGTCGACCTGGACGCTTTCGGGATCGGTGCCGAGGTAGAACGTGTTGGACGCGCCGACCACCAGCCAGCGCCCGTCCTCCAGCTGCCACAACTTCGAGCCACTGAGCGAGTTGACCTCCGGGAGTCGCAGTTCTTCGCGCGTCGCCCCGCCGAGTCGTGGCACGCTGAAGACCCGGTCCTGATAGGGCCACGCCGTCAGGAGCAGCCGCGCGCCGTCGGGCGACCACTGGAGGTCGGAGATGACGGCCCCTTGCGGGGCGGTGTAGAGCACCTGTGACCCGCCGCCATCGAGGTCGAACAGGATGACGCGCAGCAGGTCAGGGGTGAGGTAGGCAACGGTGCGATCGTCCGGCGCGACCGCAAAGGTGCGGACGTCGCCCACAAACGACACCTGGCGCCCCGGCTCGAGCGTGGGCAGGGCGGCAGTGCCATCGCCGCCGCCACGACCGCGCAGGAGCAGGAAGGTCACCGCGGCGATCGCCAGGGTGGCGACCGCAACGAGCGCGATGCGCCGGGTCGGGGCGGGAGCGGCCGCTGGGACCGCCGTCGTCGGTTGCATTCCCGCCACCAGTGCATCGGCGAACTCCCGCGCGCCGCCGTAGCGATCGGCCGGGATCTTGGCGAGCGCCTTGAAGACGGCGGTGTCGACCGCTTCGGGGACGGCGTCGCGCACCACGCGGATCCGGGTCGGCCGCTCGGTCATCAGCTTGGCGATCATCGCCTGCGCCGTGGCGCCGGTGACGGGCGGGTCGCCGGTGAGCATCTCGTAGAGCACGGCCGCCAGCGAATAGACGTCGCTCCGGGCGTCGAGGGTGCGGTCGCCGGTCGCCTGTTCAGGGCTCATGTACTGCGGCGTGCCGAGCGAGAGGCCGGTCTGGGTGAGGCGATCGCCGCCGGCTTCCTTGACGGCGAGCGCGATGCCGAAATCGGCCAGCATCGCCTCGCCCTCCTGGAACATGATGTTCTCGGGCTTGATGTCGCGGTGGACCACGCCCTGGCGGTGGGCGTAGTCGAGCGCGGAGGCGATCTGCCGGGTGATGCCGATCGCCTCCTCGATGCCGAGCTGCTTCTCGCGCACCAGCCGGCCCCGGAGGGTCTCGCCCCGCACGTAGGGGAGGACGTACCAGAGCATCCCGTCCGTCGCGCCCGAGTCGATCAGGGTGAGGATGTGGGGATGGTCGAGGCGCGCGGTGATCTTGATCTCTTCCAGGAACCGGTCGGCGCCGAGCACGGCGCCGAGGTCGGGGCGCAGCACCTTGATGGCGACGTCGCGATCGTGCTTGAGGTCGTGGGCGAGGTAGACGGTGGCCATACCGCCGGCGCCCAGCTCACGCTCGACGCGGTAGCGGTCGGACAGGCTCGCCTTGAGCGTCTCGATCGTGTCGCTCACCGCCGCAGCTCCGGGTAGTCGGCCAACCAGTCATCGATGCGGACCACCTGCGGCAGCCCCCCGGTGCCGACCATGGCGAAACGCCGGCCGTCGGCATCCACGTCGTAGTTCGTGTGAAAGGCGGTGCTGATGTAGTACGGCGTCACCCGAAAGAGCGGCACCGGCGTGCCGAGCTCGAGCGTGGGACTGGTCCGGATTCGCACCGCCATCATCATCTCCTCCGCCCCCACGTAGAAGAGCTCGCCACTCCGGCGCGACCAACGCGGCTGACGCCCGCCGCGCACCGAAACCTGGATGCGGCGATCCCCGACGTTGGGGAACGGGATGAGGTAGACCTCGAACGTCCCGCTCTCCGACGAGGCGTAGGCCAGCCACTTCCCGTCGGGAGAGAACGCCGGGGTGACCTGGGAGGCGACGGAGGTGGCCACCGGCATGATCGGCTCGTCGCTGTCCATGCGCTTCGCGAAGAGGTCCGACCCATTGACGCCCTCCACCGAGGTCCGGAACACCATCCAGCGTCCATCCGGGGACCAGATCGCGTCGGCGACGCCACGGGGGTCGTCCAGGGTCGGACTCGGCTCGCCGACCCCGTCGGCCCGGACGCGCAGCACCGAGTCCATGGCGCCGCTACGGTAGAACAGGAGCGAGTTGCCATCGGGATGCCAGGCCGGCCGGAGGTTGTTCCGACCGCCGATCGGCCGCACCACCTGGGTCGCCGGTCCCTCGTCGAGCTGCTTCACCTCCAGCCCTTGCCCGGACGAGATGGCGAGGCGACGGCCATCGGGGGAGATCGCGGGTGATTCCGCGACCGGCGTCCGCCACGATGGGTCGATCATCCTGGCGAGGCCGCCACGGTCGACCCAGTAGACACGACGGGCGCTGCCGCCGTCGCTCCAGTAGAGCATCGATCCGTCGGCCGAGAACGCCGCATCGGCGATCACCAGTCCGTTGTTCCGCAGGTCGGAGGCGACGGAGACCGGGGTGCCGCTCGCCTCGAGCCGATCGAGGTCGAACTTCACGCCGAACACCTGCCGGCCGTCCGTCGTGTAGAGGAGCAGGCCGGAAGGCAGCACCGCGACCGGGATCCCCTCCATCAGGCGGCGCGGCTCGCGACTTCCGGATGCAAGGGCGAGCAGCTCGATCACGCCGGCACCCTGCTGCCGGGAGAACAAGACGCCCCGGCCGCCGGGGACCGCCACCGGCCACCGATCGTTGACGCTGCCGTCTGCCACCTGGCTGGTGAGGGTATCCGTCGCCCCACCCGCCACCGGGATCCGGAGAAGACTCCCCGTCCGGGAGAAATAGAGGTAGCCGTCGTCGCCCCACGAGATCCCGATGAACACGGAGTCGGCCACCAGCGTTCGGGGTTGCCCCCCCGTGAGCGGGACGACCTGCAGTGTGCCCTGCGCGAAGACGGTCCGGACGTAGGCGAGTTGCGAACCGTCGGGGGAGAACTCCGGCCACCGGGCATCGACCGTACCGGGGATCATGACGGGATCGAGCTGGTTGAGGCGCTTGCGCATGAGGACGGTCAACGAGCCATCGCCGGACGGACCGGTGGTTGGATACACCACATCGCGGCCATCGGGTGAGATCGCGAAGGTGCGACCGATGATCGACACCGGCGCCAGCGAGTCCGGGAAACTCAGGTACTCCTTGTGGCTCATCTCCCCGGGTATCTCTCCTCCTGGGCGGGCCAGCAGCGCCCATGCGCCGAGTGCGATGATCGCCCCGAGCGCCGCGATGCTGCGCCAGTCGCGGAGCCAGCGTGCCGTGGTCGCGGGCGGTTCGCGCACGATGCCGCTGGTGCGACGGGTGCCGGTCGGGGTGCCGGCCAGCGCCGCGGCGAACTCCGCCGCGGTGGCGAACCGGTCGGCGGGGAGCTTTTGCAGCGCCGTGTGGATGGCGTCCTCGACCGCCGGTGGCACGGTCTTCCGGAAGGTGGTGATCGGCTCCGGGGTGGCGGTCATCACCTTGGCGACGATCGCCTGGGCGGTGGGGCCGTTGAATGGCGGCTCGCCCACCAGCATCTCGTAGGCGACGCAGCCGAGGGCATAGACGTCGGTGCGGGCGTCGAGGT
>CAZKYO010000065.1:6379-7600 GCA_964557115.1 uncultured Gemmatimonadaceae bacterium | reverse complement strand
CGCGACGCGTTCGACGCGATCGTCGGCTTCGCCGGCCTCGAGGCGGCCATCGACCAGCCGCTCCGCACCTACAGCACCGGGATGCGGATGCGCCTCGCCTTCTCGGTCGCGACGGCGGTGAATCCGGACGTGCTGCTCGTCGACGAGATCCTTGGCGTCGGTGACGCCGCGTTCCAGCACAAGTGCGCCGCCCGCATCGCCGGCCTGCGCGAGCGCGGCTCGACGATGGTGATCTGCTCGCACCAGGGCGAGACGATTCGCGAGGTCTGCGACACCGCGGTCTGGCTGGAACGCGGCCGGGTCCGGATGGCCGGGCCGACGGACGAGGTCGTCGGGGCGTACGAGCGGGAGACGCTGGCGCATGCCTGAGCCGACCGCGCCACGCCTGCGGGTCCGCCGGGTGCTTTGCGCCGGCGACTTCGCGGCGTTCGCGCTGCTCAGCGCCGCGGGGCTCGCGGCGCTGGCCTGGCTCGCGGGCGCGTGGGTCGCCGGCGGATGGGGTGCGCATCCGCTCGTCTTGCTGCTGCTGAGCGGCCTGCTCCTGATGCTCGTCATCAACCAGCAGGGCCGCTGGTTCCTGCTCCTCCCGATGCGCCGCCCCGACCCGATGCCGGCCACCGAAGGACTCCGCGTCGCCATCGCGACCACCTTCGTGCCCGGCGTCGAGTCGCTGGCGATGATCGAGGCGACGCTGGTCGCGATGCGGCGGGTCCGCTATCCGCACGACACCTGGCTGCTCGACGAGGGCGACGACGCCGAGGCGGCGGCGCTCTGTCGGCGCCTGGGCGTCCATCACTTCTCGCGGCTCCACCGCACCGAGTATCAGGCCGAGGATGGCGCCTTCCGGGCCCGGACCAAGCACGGCAACTACAACGCCTGGCTCGACGCCGTGGGGTTCACGCGCTACGACGTGCTGGCGGCGTTCGATCCGGACCACATGCCGGAGCCGGAGTTCCTGGACTGCACGATCGGCTACCTCGCCGACCCGACCGTCGGCTACGTCCAGGCCGCCCAGGCCTACTACAACCAGGCGACGAGCCTCGTGGCCTGCGGCGCGGCCCAGGAGACGTACGCGTACTTCTCCGCCGTGCAGATGGCCAGCTTCGGCATGGGCTACCCGATCATCGTCGGCGGCCACAACGTCCACCGCGTCGCGGCACTGCGGGCGGTGGGTGGCTTCGCCGTGCACGACGCGGACGACCTGCTGCTCACGATGCGCTA
>CAZKYO010000065.1:3589-6279 GCA_964557115.1 uncultured Gemmatimonadaceae bacterium | reverse complement strand
TGGCCGACGCGGTCAGCAATCGCCGCCTCGGGTACGTCGTCACCCCGAAGGTGCGCAGCTCGGGGGCCTATCGGCCCTTCGTCGCCTGGAATGCGCTGCTCACGGCGACGCTGGCGGGCAGCTGGCTGTACGCGTCGCGCCACGGCCCGGTGCCGCTCGCGCTCACGATCGGGACCCTCGGCGGGGCGGTCGCGACCGCGTTCCTGGCGATCCACGGCAGCCGCCGACCCCCGCCGCCGTGGTCCCCGATGCTCGTCCCGCGCCCGTCGGGCCGCGGCGAGTCGAGAGTCACCGTCGAGGCGCCGACCTGACATGTCGCGCGTCCTCGTCTCGCGCGAGTACCCGCCCGCGCCCGGGGGCGGCATCGGCACCTATGCCACGCAGGTCGTGCGCGCGCACCTCGCCGCCGGCGACACGGTGCATGTGCTCACCCAGGCGTGGCCCGGCGCGCCGGGCGCGGCGGAACGGCTCCTCGACGGTCGCCTGGTGGTGCACCGGCTCCCCGTGGAGTGGCCCGGTTGGCTCTTCGGCACCCGAGCCCACCCCGCGCTGCCCCCGATGGCGCGCGCGGCGTGGGACGCCGGCGGCGCCGCCGCATGCTTCGCCGTGCAGGTCGCCGAACGACTCGAACAGCTGGTTGCGACGGAACCGATCGCGGTGATCGAGGCGCCGGAGTACGAGGCGCCGCTGTGGCACCACCTCCGGCACCGTACCGGTGGACCGCCCTGTCTCATCCACCTGCACTCGCCCTCGGCGCTCATCGCGCTCGCCAACGGCGAGGGCGCGGAGCTCCCGGTGACCGCGGCGATCGACGCGAGAGAGGCGGACTGCATCCGGGCGGCCGACGGGCTGATCTGCCCGAGCCGGTACCTCGCCGGGCAGGTCGCCGATCGATTCGGTGTCCCGATCGAGCGCATCGCCGTCATCCGGTATCCGCTCGACGACGGGACCGCGATCCTGCGCAGCGCCGAGACCTGGGCCCAGGGCTCGATTCTCTACGCGGGCCGGCTGGAGCTTCGCAAGGGCGTGCTCGAGTGGCTCGAGGCGGCGGTCGCCCTCGCGGACCGGGATCCGTCCCTCCGCTTCGACTTCGTCGGCGCCGACCATCTCGACTTCCAGCTCGGTCACGGCGGCGATGCTGCGGCACGGGTGCCCGCCCGCCTGCGGCACCGGTTCACGTTCCACGACCCGCGCCCGCGCCATGCGCTTGGCGAGCTGCTGGCGCGGGCCCGCCTCGCCATCGTCCCGTCGCGCTGGGAGAACTTCCCCTACACGTGCATCGAGGCGATGGCGAGCGGCCTCCCCGTCGTGGTCACTCCCGCGGGCGGCATGGCGGAAATGGTGCGCCACGGGGCGACGGGATGGATCGCCGCCACGCCGCGACCGGCCGACCTCGCCGCCGCCGTGCGGGAGGCGCTCGCCCGTCGCCCGGACGAGCTCGCCGTGATCGGGGCGCAGGCGGCCCACGACATCTCCCGGCTCTGCGACCCGGGCACGGTCGTGCGCCATCACCGCGAGCTGCTCGCGCGCGTCGAGCGGGATCCGGCGCCGGGGACCCCGATCGATCCGGCCGCGACGCCGGCCTGGCGCACCGGCGCGCCCACCCACGCCGCGCGCCTGCTCGCCTCGCTCGGCCGCGGCGCCCGGCGGCCCGTCCGCACCACGCGACGACTCGCGCGCCAGATCGGCCTGCGCCTCGCGGGGGGACGCTCGTGAAGGTCGCGCTGCTCTCGTTCGAGTATCCGCCGGAGACCGGGTTCGGCGGGATCGGCACCTACACGTGGTACCACGCGCGCGCGCTCGCGCGACTGGGCCACGAGGTGCACGTCCTCGCGGGGGCCACCGAGGCGACGCCGCTGCGCACGACGGAGCACGATGGCGTGCAGGTGCACCGCTTCCGGAGCGACGGTCGCGTGATGGCGATGGCCGCGACGCTCGGCACGCGGCGGATGTGGTGGACCCGCAACCGGATCGAGACGGCGTGGTCGATGTACCGCGGCCTCCGCCGGCTCCAGCGCCAGCATCGCTTCGACGCGATCGAGATGCCCGAGTGCGGCGGTGAAGGGGCGTTGCTCAACCACCTCGAGCGCGCCCGCACAATCGTCCGGTTCCACTCGCCGGCGGCGCTGATCATGCCGTTCTACGACGTGGTGCCCGCGGACGTGCGGTGGTGCGCGAGGGTCGAGGCGTCGGGCATCCGGGGCGCGGCGGCGATGACGTCGTGCTCGCGCTTCCTCGCCGGCGCGGTGCGCGACGAGCTGGGCGAGCGCCGCCCGATCGCGGTGATCCCGAACGGCATCGACGTGGCGCTCTTCGATGCCGCCGACCAGGTCGAGTTCCGGCGCCGCTTCGCGATTCCCGGCGACCGCCCGCTGGTGTTCTTCGCCGGGCGGATGGAGCCCCGCAAGGGGATCGGCCTCCTCCCCGACATCGTCGTCCCGCTGCTCGAGCGGCACGAGGTGGCGGTCGCCCTCGCCGGCGACGACCTGTTCCACCACGTGCGCGACACGATCCAGCCCGCGCTCGACGCCCGAAGGCTGCGTGGCTCGTTCCACTACCTCGGCAAGCTCGACCAGCCGGCGATCCGTTCCGGCGTGTGCCAGAGCGACGTCTTCCTGCTGCCGTCGCTCTGGGAGAACTGCCCTTACTCCTGCCTCGAGGCGATGGCGGCCGGCCGCGCGATCGTCGCC
>CAZKYO010000065.1:1647-3489 GCA_964557115.1 uncultured Gemmatimonadaceae bacterium | reverse complement strand
ATGACGTCCGTGCGCCTTCCCGACCGCCCGCCGATCGATCGCGGGGTGGAGTGGCTCGCGCTCGCGATCGGCGTCCTGCTCCTCGGTGCGACGCTCCGTCCGATCCTCCCTCGGTTGACGGCGCCGCCCGGCGGACCCGCCGTTTCGTCCGTCGTGACCGCGACACCAATCGACGGTGCTGACGGTGCGCCGAGGGTCGACGCCCTGCTCATCGACGGTGCCACCGCGATGCTCGACCGCGACGCGATGGCAACGGGGTGGCGGCTCGACTCGACCGTGAAGGCGAGCCTCACCCCGTCGCTGGTGCTCGACGGCAAGGCGACGCGTCACCAGCTCGCCTACCGGGCGCGCCACTTCGCGCTCCTCGTCTGGCCGGGTGGCTGGCGAGGCACCCTCGACGTGACCCGCAATGGCGCACCGCTCTCGCGCGTCGTGGTGCGCGACCCCTGGCAGCGACTGGTGATCGACGAGACCAGTGCGACGCCTGCCTGGTGGCGCTGGCTCGCCCTGATCCTGGGACTTGCGATCACACTCCTGATGCGGCCGTGGCGCGGCAACGGCCAGCGCCTGGCATGGCTCCTGGTCGTGCTGACTGTCGTCCATCTGGCCTTCTGGGCCGGCCAGCCGGTCGGCATCGGCGAAGACTCCACCGGCTACCTCGACAGCGTCAGCGAACTGGGCATCGGGCGCCCGGCGTACTTCCCGCCCGGCTACCCGCTCCTCCTCCTGCTCGCAGGTGGCCGGGGCAACCCTGCGCTCGGGGGCACGGTCACCCTGCTGCAACACGCGATGGTGATCGCGATCGGTGCGTGGACCTACGCCCTGCTGCGGCGTCGCGCGGGCGCGGGGCCGTCACTCCTCGCGGGCCTGGCGATCGGCGCCATGCCCTCGCTGCTCGGGATGTCGCAGGCGGTGATGTCGGAGGTTCCCACGGCATTCCTGATGACCGGGACCGCCTACTTCGCGGTCGAGGCGAAGGATCGCAACCAAGCGACCCCGGCGCTGCTGGCCGGGGCATGCGCGGGACTCGCGGTGCTGACCCGCGTGGTGCCGGCCGTGGCCCTCGGCCCGGCACTGCTGCTCTGGTTCCTGTTCCCCACAGATGAGCGCCGCGTACGGCTCGCTGCGTGGTCGGCCGCCTCCGGGACGGCCGTGCTCGTCGCGGCCCTCGCCTGGTTCACGCTGCGGAGCGGACAACCACGGCTCGCGAACTCGGTCGGCCTGCACCTCTACAACCGGGTCGTCTTCACCCAGCATCTCTTCGATTCCACCGGCGCCGCGAGTCGGGAACTGCTGACGGACATCGGCGGGGCCGACCCCCGGCCGCTTGCTTTCTGGGACCTGCGGGCGGACCCGGCATTCGAGCGCCTCGGCTACACCCACATCGAGGCGCTGCTCGGCCGGGTGGCGAAGGAGGGCATCCGCACCGCTCCGTTCGCCTTCGTCGCGGCGACCCCCGGAATGGCGTGGGACGAGATCCGCGCCACGCCGTTCGGCGAGATCCCCGAATGGACCGACGTGCGCGCGGCGGCGTCCGGCCCGATGGCCACGGCGCCGCCGTTGGCGACCACCGCGGCATCGTTGCGACTGCGCTGGCGTCTGGAACGGCTGCAAGAACGGTGGTGGCCCGTGCTGCTCGTGCTGGCGGGGCTCGGCACCCTCGTCGGGTTGTGCACGCGGCACCGCCACGGCGCTCTCGCGCTCGCCTGGATCGTGGTCGGCTACCTGCTCGCGACCGCCTCGCTCGACATGGTCCTGCTTCGCCACGCCATCGGCGTGACCCCATTCCTCGTGGCCCTGGCAGTCTTGCCGCTGGCGGCGATCGCCCGCGCGACGGCGCCC
>CAZKYO010000065.1:0-1547 GCA_964557115.1 uncultured Gemmatimonadaceae bacterium | reverse complement strand
TATCGCATGAGCGAGGGGGCCGCCTCACTCGACGCGGCCGCGATGCTCGCCGACGGCCTGCGCGTCCTGCAGCGCGGCCATGGCCCCGACCCGCGCGTGGGCAATCCGGATCCCGACTTCGCCGCGGGAGCACCCCCGGATGAGGTGCCGACGCAGGCGTTCTACCTCCTGAGCTGGTGCGCGGGACTGGTGCTTGGCACCGGCGGCGACGCGCGCCCGCTCCTGGCGCAGGTGGAGGGGATGCGCTTCCCGGCACTCTATCCCGATGCCGTCGCCACCTGCATCTTCGACGCCGCTCCGCTGCCCAGCCGCGCCGCGCCGCCGGCGTGGGAGGCGCTCTGGCCGACCGCGCACCAGCAGATCGCCGCGTTCCTCGAGGCGCTCGAGCACCACTCGGGCGCTGCGGGACTCGCCGCGGCGACGACGACCGCCCTGCTCCATCGCATCGCTTCGCACAGCCCGACCTGGCAGCCCGTCCTAGCCCTCGAGGCCGCACGACTCGAGGCGGTGCGGATCGAGGCGGCGGACGCGCGGGCGGCGCTGGAGGAGGGGATGCGTGCGCTCGCGACCCGGCTCGATGACGCGCAGCGCGAGCGCGAGACCCTGCAGCGCGACCTTGCCGACCAGCAGCGGCAGGCGGAGGAGGTGATCGCGCGGCTGGATGCGACGGTCGCCGCCCTCACCGACCGGGTCGCGTCCGATGTGGCACGGTTCACCGAGCAGGAACGCACCATCGATGACCTTCGCGCCGAGGACAGCCGTGCGCGCGCGACGATCGGGGACCTCGAGGGGGCACTCGCCAGCGCGCACGCCGAGACGGCTCGCCTCCAGGCCTCGCCCGAACGGCGGCTGGGAGACGTGCTCCTCAATCGCCTCCGGCTCGCCCGGCTGTTGCGCGCAGGGCATGGCGCGACCGCCGCGCTGGGACAGCGGCTCACCCTTTCGCGCCTGGCGGTCGAGGGTCGCGCCGTCGGCACGCCTCGCGTCCTCGCGACGGTGTGCAGCGAGTTTCCGATCTACTCGCAGACGTTCGTCCATCAGGAGCTCGACCGCCTCGCCGAGACCGGGGCGGCGGTGCGGGTGGCATTCTCGCAAGCCGCGCCGCGCACGGCCCTCGGGGGACGCTTCGACGCGCTCTGGCACGGCCGGCGGCGGCTGGCACAGCACCGGCCGATGCAGCGCCGCCATCGGGACCGCTACGAGCGCTCGATGCCCGGTCGCGTGGACGCGCTCCTGACCCGGCTGTCCGAGGCGTCCGGGATCGAGGTCGCGGCGCTCCGGGAGCACGACAACGTCCTCGAGGGCTTCACCTTCGCCCGGATGGCCGAGGCGTACCGGGCGTCGTACCTGCACTCGTACTTCTTCTACGACCGCAGCCTCATGGCGCTCGTCGCGAGCGAGCTGCTCGGCATCCCGCGGGGCGTCACCTGCTACGCCGACCACCGACTCGCCGACTACGAGCTCAAGGTCGTGCCGTTGCACCTGCGCCGGGCGGACCTCGTGATCGCGACGTCGAACCGCATCCGCGAGGAGCTCCTGGAGATCGC
>CAZKYO010000064.1:0-8129 GCA_964557115.1 uncultured Gemmatimonadaceae bacterium | reverse complement strand
CGCGACGGCTGCCGGTTCTCGATGATCTCGACCAGCTCCTCCTCGGCGTCCTCCAGCTCCCAGGGCGACGCCTTGAAGTGCCGGCGACCCCGCCGGGCGATGACCTTGACGTCCGTCGCGCCGAGGCGCTTGGCGGAACGGCAGCAGTCCATCGCGGTGTTGCCGACGCCGATGATCAGCACCCGCGGCTCGATCCGCGTCACGTGGCCGAAATGGATGTTGGCCAGCCACTCGATCCCGATGTGCACCTGCTCCGGCGCGTCCCAGCGGCCGGGCAGCTCGAGCTCCTTCCCCTTCGGCGCGCCGCTGCCGACGAACACCGCGTCCCAGCCCTCCGCGAGCAGCGCCCCCATGCTGGCGACCGGCGTGTCGTACCGCATGTCGGCGCCCATGCGGATCACGTAGTCGCACTCCTCGTCGAGCACCTCGCCGGGCAGCCGGAACGCGGGGATGTTGATCCGCATCAGCCCGCCGGGCTTCGGGTGCTGCTCGAAGATCGTGACGTCGTAGCCGAGCGGCAGCAGGTCGTTGGCGACGGTGAGCGACGCGGGGCCGGCGCCGACGCAGGCGATCCGCTTGCCGTTCTTGACGACCGGCGCGGTCGGCAGGCGATCGGTGATGTCGCCGCGATGATCGGCGGCGACCCGCTTGAGGCGGCAGATCGCGACCGGCTTGTCGTCCACCCGGCCGCGACGGCACGCCGGTTCGCACGGTCGGTCGCAGGTGCGGCCCAGGATCCCGGGGAAGACGTTCGATTCCCGGTTGAGCATGTAGGCGTCGTCGAACCGACCGAGCGCAATGAGTCGGAGGTAGCCCGGCACGTTGGTGTGGGCCGGGCAGGCCCACTGGCAATCCACCACCTTGTGGTAGTAGCCGGGGTCCGAGACGTTCGTCGCCGCCACGCAGTGCCGCCTTCCAGCAGGAGGAATCGCACCGATTCCTATAAGGTAGTGGCGACCGGGCGTTGGGCCAGCCGCGGCCGGGAGGCGGCGAATCCGACCTGCGGGAGCGGGATTCTCGGCACCGCACGCCCCGATCGACCGGCCCGCCGGAGGCGATCCTCGCCCCCGCGACGCCGCGCGGCGGCCCCGTTTCGGATCGCACCGTGAGTCCGGGGGGGTTCTGGCGCAGCAGCAGATCCGCGGTGATACTCGTTGCCGACTTCCACCACCATCCCGCCCCACCGCTGCCCCTTCCCCGGAGTCTCGGCATGTGCCGATCGCCCGCGTCACTGCTCCTCTCGTGCCTCGTCCTTGCCGCCACCGCGCCGCTCATCGCCCAGTCCGCGGACGACCCCGACCGCGGGCTGCCGCTCACGGCCAGCCGGGTCGCGCGGTTCACCACCGACGAGGGGACCTGGATCTCCCTCGACGTGAGCCCCGACGGGCGGACGATCGCCTTCGACATGCTCGGCGACCTCTACACCATGCCGATCACCGGCGGGGCCGCCACCCGGCTCACGGTCGGCCTGCCGCATGACATGCAGCCGCGGTACTCGCCCGACGGGTCCCAGCTGGTCTTCGTCTCCGACAAGAGCGGCGATGACAATCTCTGGCTGCTGACGCTCGCCGACGGCTCCCTGCACCAGCTTACCCACGGCGTGGGCTACACCTATCTCTCGCCGGAGTGGACCCCCGACGGTGACTACGTGGTGGTCTCGCGTGGCGGCGGGCTGCTCGGCCTCGAGAAGCTCTGGATGTTCCATAAGGCGGGCGGCACCGGCCTGGCCGTCGGCACGATGCCGCCGGCACTGCGGGTGATGGGCCCCGCCTTCGGCAAGGATCCCCGCTACATCTGGTACGCCCAGCGGCAGGGCTCGTGGCAGTACAACGCGATCTTTCCCCAGTTCCAGCTCGGCGTCTACGACCGGAACAACGGCACCGCCACGACGATGTCGTCGACCTACGGCTCCGCCTTCCGGCCGGCGCCCTCCCCGGACGGGAAGTGGATCGCCTACGGCTCGCGCCACGACGCCGAGACCGGGCTGCGGCTGCGCGAACTGGCCACCGGCGAGGAACACTGGCTCGCCTACCCGATCCAGCGCGACGAGCAGGAATCGATCGCCAACATGGACGTCCTGCCGGGCTACGCCTGGACGCCCGACTCCCGCGAGATCGTCATCAGCTACGGCGGCAAGATCTGGCGGGTGCCAGTCGACGGCACGGCGCCGGTCGCGGTGCCGTTCCAGGTGAACGCCGAGGTGGCGGTCGGTCCCGAGCTCAAGTTCGCCTATCCGATCGAGGACACCCCCACCTTCACGATCAAGCAGATCCGCGATGCGGTGCCCTCTCCCGACGGCTCCCGCATCGCCTTCACCGCGCTCGATCGCCTCTACGTGATGGCGCTGGCCGATTCGACCCCGCGTCGCGTCACGACCGACAGCGTCGGCGAGTACTTCCCGTCCTGGTCGCCCGACGGGCGCCAGCTGGCCTATGCCACCTGGGATGGCAACGACGGCTACCTGATGCGCGTCGCCGCTGCTGGCGGTACCGCCAGCCGCCTCAGCAACGAGTCGGCGTTCTATCAGGAAGTCGCCTGGGCCCGGCGCGCCGATCGGGTGGTGGCCCGCCGCGGCGACGCCAGGGTCCTGCGCGAGGCAATCGATCCCTTCGCGCCAGGCCTCGGCGAGGCGTTCGTGTGGGTTCCCGCCGCGGGTGGCGCCATCACGGTCATCGGCCCGACCAACGGGCGCCAGCACCCGCACTTCACGACGGACAGCTCCCGGATCTTCTACTACGGCCGGGTCCCGAACCAGGAGGGGCGCGCCGCCACCACGGCACTGCTGTCGGCACGCTGGGATGACACCGACTTGAAGCCACACCTCCGGGTCACCTGGCGCCTGCCGGTCTTCGGCGGTGGGTGGGAGGCCGGCCCGGACGATGACGTCCTGAAGCCGCGAGATTTCGCCGCCGAGCAGCCCGGGGAGCGGAGCCTGCCCGAGGGCTCGGCCGACCTGGTGCTGATGAGCCCCGACGGTTCGCGGGCGCTCGCCCAGATCAACAACGACCTCTATACGATCGTGGTGCCCCGGGTGGGCGGCGCGGTGCCGACCGTGATGGTCTCCAAGCTCGACTCCGCGGCGGTCCCGACGCGCAAGCTCTCCGACATCGGTGGCGAGTTCGCCACCTGGAGCGGCGACGGCAGCCGGGTGCACTGGTCGATCGGCAACGCCTTCGTGAGCTACGACCTCGCCCGCGGCGCCGCCGTCGAGGACTCGCTCCGGGCCGCGGGGGCCGATTCGGCCGCCCGAGTGGCCAACCGCTACCGCCCGATCGAGCGCCGGGTGCACGTCAGCGCCACTCGCGACATCCCGCGGGGCACCGTGGTGCTCCGTGGCGCCACCGCGATCACCATGCGCGGCGACGAGGTGGTGCGCGACGCCGACATCGTGGTCCGCGACAATCGCATCGTCTCGGTCGGGCCGCGCGGTGAGGTGCCCGAGGGCGCACGGGTGATCGACGTCGCGGGCAAGACGATCATTCCGGGATTCGTCGACACGCACTCGCACATGTGGCCGGCCTGGGGGATCCACTGGGCCCGGCCGTGGCTCTACGCGGCCAATCTCGCCTACGGCGTGACGACCACTCGCGACCCCCAGACCTCCACCACCGACGTGCTCACCTACGAGGACCGGGTGCGCGCCGGGCAGATGCCGGGGCCGCGGATCTACTCCACCGGACCCGGCGTGTTCTCGTCGGAGGGCGTCTCGTCGCTCGACCACGCCCGCGACGTGCTGCGGCGCTACAGCGACTACTACGACACCAAGACCTTCAAGATGTACATGAGCGGAAACCGTCGGCAGCGCGAGTGGCTGATCATGGCCGCCCGCGAGCTGCACCTGATGCCGACCACCGAGGGCGGCCTCGACTACCGGCTCAACATGACCCATGCGATGGATGGCTACCCCGGCGTCGAGCACACCATGCCGATCGCGCCGTCGTATCGCGACGTGGTCGAGCTCTTCACCACCTCGCAGACGGTCAACACCCCGACCCTGCTCGTGTCCTACGGGGCACCGTGGGCCGAGAACTACTTCTACACCCACGAGAACGTGGTGGGGAATGCCAAGCTGGCGCACTTCACGCCCAAGGCCGAGCTCGACGCCAAGATCCGCCGCCGCAACCCGGGCCCCGGCCCCGGCGGCTGGTTCATGGAGGATGAGTACGCCTTCCCGAAGCATGCCGAGTTCACCAAGCGGCTCGTCGAGGCCGGGGGCCGCGCCGGCGTCGGTTCGCACGGCCAGCTGCAGGGCCTCGGCTACCACTGGGAGCTCTGGGCCATGCAGCGCGGCGGCATGACGAACCTCGAGGCGCTGCGCGTGGCGACGCTGATCGGCGCCGACGCCATCGGCCTCTCGGGGGATCTCGGCTCGCTGGAGCCGGGGAAGCTCGCCGACCTCCAGGTCCTCGACGCCGATCCGCTGGCCGACATCCGCAACACCAACACGATCCGCTACGTGATGAAGAACGGTCGACTCTACGACGGCGCCACGCTCGACGAGATCTGGCCCAGGCAACGACCAGCCCCCGACGAGGCATGGCGCCACACCGCCCCGCAGACCGTCGCCGGCCTGAAGGAGGTGGCCCCGTGAACGCCATGATCCGCACCCGCGGCCGCGCAATGGCGCGCCTCGCCCGCGTCGCCCTCCTGATGGTCGCTCCGGCGCTCCTGGCGGGACAGGGTGCCGACGCCGCCGCCAAGGACAAGAAGAAGCCGCTGCCGCTGGCCGAATCGCGACACGTCACCTACACGGCCCGCGAGGCCACGTGGATGTCGGTCGATGTCTCGCCCGACGGGAAGACCGTCGTCTTCGACCTCCTCGGCGACCTCTACACCATGCCGATCACCGGAGGTCGGGCCACCCAGCTCACCGCGGGCATGGCCTTCGACGCCCAGCCGCGCTTCTCGCCCGATGGCGAGTCGGTCGTCTTCGTCTCCGATCGCAGCGGCGGCGACAACGTCTGGGTCCAGCGACTCGACGGGACCGACACCGTCCAGGTGACGCAGGGCAACGGCAACCTCTACGTGTCGCCCGAGTGGATGCCCGACGGGCGGCACGTGGTCGTCTCGCGCGCCACCGGCCTCGGCGGGGCCCACAAGCTGGTCCTGTACGATGTCAGTCGCCACGCCGCGACGTCGGTCACGCCGCCCACGGGCTCGCTCAAGGCGCTCGGGGCCGCGCCGACGCCGGACGGGAAGTACCTCTGGTACGCCGGTCGCTCCGGGGACTGGGAGTACAACGCCCAGTTCCCCCAGTATCAGCTCTACCGCTGGGAAAAGAAGACCGGCGAATCGACGACGATGACGACGCGCTACGGCTCGGCGTTCCGGCCGGCGATCTCCCCCGATGGCGCGTGGCTCGTCTACGGCACCCGGGAGAACACCGAGACCGGACTCCGGATCCGGAACTTGCAGACCGGCGACGAGCGCTGGCTCGCCTATCCGGTGCAGCGCGACGAACAGGAGTCGCGTGCCCCGCTCGACGTGCTGCCCGGCTACGCGTTCCTCCCCGACGGGTCGGCGATCGTGGTCTCGTACGGCGGCAAGCTGTGGAAGGTGGCCACCGACGGCAGCGGCCAGGTCGAGATTCCCTTCGAGGTCGCCGTCAACACCCCGATCGGGCCCGAGCTCAAGTTCGCCTATGCGGTGGACACCGCCGCGATGGTGACGGCGCACCAGATCCGCTCGCCGGGCACCTCGCCCGACGGCCGGACGATCGTCTTCACCGCCTTCGACCGTCTCTGGATCAAGGCGATGCCCGACGGCGAGCCGCGCCGCCTGACGAGCGGCACGACCGGCGAGTACCACCCGGCCTGGTCGCCGGACGGCGCCTGGATCGCCTACGTGGCGTGGGGTGACTCGACCGGTGGCCAGATCATGAAGGTGCGCGCCGACGGCCAGGCCGCCCCGGTCACGCTCACGTCGACGTCGGCGCTCTACTACAACGTCGCGTGGTCGCCCGATGGCCAGCGGGTGGTGGCGACCCGTGCCGCGGCGCGGGAGCTGCAATCGGCGCCCGACGTCTTCTTCGGCCCCGTGGGCGGCGAGTTCGTCTGGGTGCCTTCGGCCGGCGGCGCCGTCTCGGTGATCGCCCCGATCGGCTCCCGCGACGTGCTGCACTTCCGTCGCGACCAGCCCGACCGACTCTACGCCTACTCCCCGGCCGAGGGCCTCGTCTCCTTCCGGTGGGACGGCAGCGACGTCAAGCAGCATCTCCAGGTGCGCGGCGCGCCCTCGCCGGCGATGGGCACGCCGCTCGAGACAGAGGCCGCCGTGCTGCCGCGACGGATCTTCCCCCAGGTCCCCGATCCGACCGTGGCCACGCCGCCCGCCGAGGCCGGCGGCGCCCCGCCCGCGGGACTCGTGATGATCTCGCCGACCGGCGCGCGCGCCTTCGCGCAGGTCGGGACCGACATCTACAGCATCGAGATGCCGCTGCTCACCGAGCCGACCCCGACGGTGTCGGTCGCCGCGCCGGCAGCGGCTCCCGTCGAGGTCCACAAGCTCACCGACGTGGGCGGCGAGTTCCCGTCGTGGAGCGCCGATGGCGAGCGGATCTCCTTCGCCCTCGGCAACCACCTCTTCACCTACGACCTCGCGCGCGTCGCGGCGATCAGGGACAGCACGGTCGCGGCCAATCGGGCCACGGTGGCGCGGGCGCTGGTGGCCCGCGGCATCGTCGACTCGCTCAAGGCCGTCCGCGGCCGGATCGATTCGCTCACCAAGGCGAAGCAGCCGGTGCCCGACTCGCTGGCCGCACGGGTCAAGTCGCTCCAGGCCGACTCGATCGAGGCCGGCGTCGCCGCGGCGATCCGGCAGGCCGACGAGCTGCGCGCCCGGGTGGCGCTGCTCCGCGCACGGGCCGACTCGGTGCGTGCCGGCGGCGACAGCGCCATCTCCGACACCACCGCCTATCGTCCCGCCGAGCAGCAGGTCATCGTGAAGATGGCCCGCGACATCCCGCGCGGGACCGTCGTGTTGCGCGGCGGTCGGGTCGTCACGATGCGGGGCAAGGAGGTCCTCACCGGCGTCGACGTGGTCGTCACCGACAACCGGATCGTCGCGATCGGCAGGACCGACAGCCTCAAGATCCCCGAGGGCGCCACGGTGATCGACGTCGGCGGCAAGACGCTCGTGCCGGGCTTCGTCGACACCCACTACCACGCCCAGTGGCTGGTGCCGGAGATCCACCCGCAACAGGTCTGGCAGTACCTCACCAACCTTGCCTTCGGCGTGACGACCACCCGCGACCCGCAGACCAACAGCACCGACATCCTGAGCTACCAGGACCGGGTCGAGACGGGGTCGATGCTGGGGCCGCGCACCTACTCGACCGGCCCGGGCGTCTTCTCCTCGGAGAACATCTCCAGCGCCGAGGAGGCCGAGACGGTGCTCGAGCGGTATGCCAGGTACTACGACACCCACACACTCAAGATGTACATGACCGGCAACCGCCAACAGCGGCAGTGGATCATCCAGGCGGCCAAGAAGCTGCAGCTGATGCCGACCACCGAGGGCGGCCTCGACTTCAAGCTCGACCTCACGCACGCGATCGATGGCTATCCCGGCGTCGAGCATGCCCTGCCGATTGCCCCGATCTATGGCGACGTGGTGCAGCTCTTCAAGACGTCGCAGACCACCAACACGCCGACGCTGCTGGTGAGCTATGGCGGACCGTTCGGGGAGAACTGGTTCTACACCCACGAGAACGTCCACGACGACGCCAAGCTGCGCCACTTCTCGCCCCACGAGAGCATCGACGCGCGGAGCCGGCGGCGCGGCAACAATCCCGGCCCCGAGGGATGGTTCCTCGACGAGGAATACGTCTTCCCGCGCCACGCGAAGTTCGTCAAGCGGATGCTGGAGGACTCGGCCCGGATCGGGGTGGGCTCGCACGGGCAGCTGCAGGGCCTCGGCTATCACTGGGAGCTGTGGGCGATGCAGAGCGGCGGCGCCTCGCCGCACGACATCCTCCGCGCCGCCACGATCCTCGGCGCCGAGGCGATCGGGATGGGGAAGGACCTGGGGTCGATCGAGGTCGGCAAGCTCGCCGACATCCTCGTCATCGATGGCGACCCGCTCGCCGACATCCACCAGAGCGTGCGACTCACCTACGTGATGAAGAACGG
>CAZKYO010000063.1:0-8267 GCA_964557115.1 uncultured Gemmatimonadaceae bacterium | reverse complement strand
GGCGTGAACGGGGCGATGATCGCGTCGGGGTCGCTGCCGGCGGTCGAGTTGAGCCAGGCGAACCGCGTCATCATCTCGGGTTCGTCGTAGCCGTGGTTCACCGCCAGCTCGGGGCGCACCTCGAGACGGACGGTGACGGCCCGCGACGCCTGTCCGCGCGGCTGGACCACCACGCGCCCCGTCACCATCCCTGCCGCCTGACCCTCGGGCACGATCCAGCCGATCCAGAGCGGCTGGACGGTCCCCGCCGGCACCGTGACCACCTTGCGGAACGGCTGCCCGTTCTCGTCGATCCCGCCGCAATTGAAGCAGGTCATCGCCCGGGCCACTGCATCGGGGAACCCCTCGAAGCGGACCTCGAGCGAGTCGAGGGGTGTGCTCCCCGCCACCACCGCGACCTGGAACGTGAACGACTCGCCCCGCAGCACCTTGCTGTCGAGCCGGTCGAGGCCCTCCCGATGCGCCCAGTGCTGGGGGATGTAGTGCCACATCCGCACCGGGTAGTCGCGATGCTCGGCCACCGCCGCCCAGCCACCGGCCTTCGCGAGCAGGCCCGCGGTCTCCTCCGGCGTGGCGATCACCTCCATCGGGAAGAAGGAGTGGAACGGGGTGATCGCCTCGATGCGCGTGACCGTCGCCCGCGGCAGTCGGGACGCATCGCCGGCCTGGACCCGTCGCACCCATGCGCTGTCCGAGACGTGCATCACCGCGGGATAGGTGACCTTCGGGTAATAGCCACCGCCGGACCGCCACGGCATGTAGTAGACGTGGTAGGTCCCGCCCGCCGGTGCCGCCTGGAAGACGACGTCGCCCGAGACGTTCGCGATCCGCTGCTTGAAGGAGTTGACCGGGAGCCCGGTGCGGGCATCGAGGACGACCACGTCCTTCAGGCCGGGATCGTCGTCGTGCCGGCGCCACGGGATCGTCACCCGGACGGCGTCACCGGTGCCGGCCGCCACCTCGACGACGGCCCGATGGTTCCCCCACGAGTCGCCCTTCTCGCCGGCGGCAAGCCACGGCGTCCAGTTGCCGACGGTGAACGTCACGCCGTCGATCACGTTCGAGATCGCCGGGGCGCGGTAGAGTGCCGGTGCCGTCGGCGCGGGACGACCGCCGCTCGCGGCGAGGATGGCGACGACGAGTCGGGCGGGAAGGATCATCATTGGAAGAGGTCCATGGCGCGCAGGACGAGGCGCCCGTCGAGGTCATCGAATCCGGTTGTCGGTCGCGCGGGGAGCGGAGCGCCATCCCGGCGGGAGCGGGCAATCGCCACGACGAGCGACAGCGCCGGCGTCGGAGGTTCGCCGCCGCCGAGCACGGCCTCCCATGCCGCCCGGGCCGCGGCACGGTCTCCGCTCCGCTCCGCGGCCGCGCCGAGCAGCAGGCGGGTGAGTCGCTCCTCGGGGAGGTAGGGCTTGCCCTGCCCCAGCGATTCCGGCCAGTCGAGGGCGGACTGGAGGTGCGCCCGCGCACGGGCAAGGTCGCGCCGTCCCAGCGCGTCGAGCGCGACGAGCGTGTTGGCCTGCACCCACAGGCGATGGCTGTCGCGCGCGTTCTCGGACGGGAGGACGTGCGTCGCCTCGAGGATCGCCAGCGCGTCGGCGCCGCGACCCAGCTGGACGAGCGATCCGACGGCGAGGAGGTCGAGGTTGAAGTCGCCGGGGAATGCCGTGCGCCCGGCCTGGGCGGCATCGAGCGCCGGCTGCCACATCGAGCGGCGCTGGAGCTGTTGCACGAGCAGGACCCGGAGGAGCCGATCGGCCGGCTCCAGCGCCACCGCACGACGGAGCTCGGGCACGGGATCGTTTCCCCTGACCTGATCCAGCAGGAGGGCGCGCGCAGCCACCGCGGGGGCGTAGTCGATGTCCCGGAATCCGTCGAGCACGTCGGCCGCGTCGTCGGCGCGATCGCACGCCCAGAGGTTGAGGGCGTAGAGGTAGTGCCACGACCAGTGGGGATTGTGATCGGCGACCCAACGGAGCGCGTCGATCGTCTCCGGCCGGTAGGGGAAGACGAGATCCAGGCGGGCCGGGCCCAGGACCGGCTGCCGAGTGAGCCAGGCCGTCCACGCCAGCGCCATCGGATCGTCGCTCACCGAGAGCAGCGCGACCGCATCGTCCGTGGCGCCGCGCCGGGCCATGTCGATCGCCAGCTCGAGGACCACCTGGTGCGGATACTCCCCGCCGAGACTCGAACGAACCGTCGCCAGCGCCGACGGGCCGTGGAGCGCCCGCTCCGCCGCGACGAAGTGGTGCAATGGATCGATCGCGAGCATCGCCGTGGCGAGGGAATCGCTGGCGGCCCGGTCACCGGTCCGGTCGGCGATCATCATGAGGATCTCGCGGGCCGGAAGGTTGCGCCGGTCGAAGTCGATCGCCTCCGTCGCGTGTCGCCGGGCTTCGGCCAGCTTGCCGCGCGACAGCTCGATCTCGGCCATCTGCACGCTGGCGGTCACCCGATACAAGGGCGATCGCGCCGCCCAGCCGAGTGCGTCGAGCGCGTCCGCGTCGTGCTCGAGCACATGGTGAAGCGTTCCGGCCAGGAAGTTCACGTCGGCATCGTAGGCATCAAGCGACTGCAGCCGGCGAACCAGGGCGAGGCCCTCGGCGTAGCGGCCGCGCCGAAGTTCCAGCTCGGCCATCCCGAGCAGTGCCCCGCGGTGCCAGGGTTCGCGCTCGAGGGCCTTCGCGTAGAGCAGCCGCGCCTCGGGGTAGCGCCTCCCGAGCGCCTGCTGTCTCGCCTCGGTCGCCAGGCGATCGGCCTCGGGGATCTGCGCAGTCACGGCGGGTGGTGTCGTCCACGGTCGACCCAGTCTTCGCTCGGCCGGATCCGACGCATGCTCGATCTCGAGGGCCGGCAGCGCGACACGGAACGCCGCCCCGTGCGGCAGGTCCACGGTCCAGCGCCTCGGCGAAAGCGGATCGAATCGCACCGCCGCGCGAAGCAGCACGCCGGCCGGGCCGGTGACCGTCAGCGTGTCCGTCGTCGCCTGGAACGCCTCCGCGGAGATCGTCAGGCGCCCAGCCGACGTATCGACGTGGATCGCACCGAGGCGCGAGGCCGCCGTCAGCCCGCCGAGTCCCTCGAGTGGATACCAGGTGTCCTCCCAATGATCGGTGGTGCCGGGTGCGAACCCGGCCTGGCTGATCGGGTTCACCGCACCGGTCGGCGTGTACTGCACCAGCTGCCGCCCGGCCTGGTACTCCACGTACTGCCCGTCGGTGTCGGTGAGCAGGTCTTCCCAGATCCCGCCCTCGCGGGAGAGGGCCCAGAGCCAGAGCTTCTGCCCCGGCATCTCGTCGTACGGGGCCCAGTGGCCGAACCCCCGGTCGGCGTCGCGGTAGTAGCCGCCGAAGAAGTCGGCGCGCTCCCCGACCACGTGGTACGACTTGTTGCCGCCGAAGGCGTTTGCGGCATACGCATCGAGGCGACGGCCCAGCGAATCGACCGGCCAGGGATGTGGTTCTCCTGGATGCCCGAGGTAGGCGTCGCCGGGGATCGTCATCACCAGGTCGTCGCGTGCGGGCGCGGCGGCGGTCATCCAGTTGTAGTAGGGCTGCACGAGCGGCGTGGGATTGTACCACAGGACGCGCGTCTCGAAGGCGGCACGACCCGGGGCGAGCCGGATCTCCACCCGCCATTGGGTGCGCGACGGCAGGTCCATCATCCCGACCACGCAGCTCACGCTGCCGTCGTCGTTGCGGAGCGTCACGTAGTCGACCGGGGTCGCCGTGGATGGGGTGTGCCCCACCACGCCGAAGTTGAACTCGATCCCCCCGGAGGTCCACGGACCTCGGAGCGCGATGTTCCGGAACTTCAGGACCTCGTTCCGATAGATGAACTCGTGGCCGCTCCGCTTGACGACCGCGCCCCACACCTTTCCGCCGACCTCGGGCAGGACGTCCACGCGGATCAGCTCGTTCTCGAGCGTCACCACCCTCCACGGGCGCGGCACGGATGACGCCGCGTACCCGGCGAAGGCATGGTACGGGTACAGTCGCTCGTCGCGGGCGAGGATCGGGACGCGATCCGGCTCCGAGAAGGGATAGGTCGCGATCACCCGGATCGTTTCGCTGATCCGGGCCGCCTGCGCGGCGCCGGACGAGGGGAGCGTCGCAAGCAGGAGGAGGGCGAGGCGTGATCGGGGATGGAGGGGCATGGCTCGGGATCGGCTGGCGGGGATCCCCAAACTTGGCCGCATCGCGGCGGATGTGCGAGGCCGGCCCCCAAACGACCGACCCCGGACGGCGGAACGTCACCATCCGGGGCAGGTCCCTCACGGCCTTCTCGCCTTCTCCGGCTAGGGCATCGGCTTCCGCGGCAGCTTCTCGTCCCGCTGCGCCGCCTGCCAGGCGAACGCCGCGAGCACGGCCGAGTTCCACTTCATGTCGTCGGGCTGGATCCGCTCGTAGACGTCCATGTTCGAGTGGTGGGTCCGCGTGGAGTACTCGACCGGGTCCTGGATGAACTGGAAGCCCGGCAGCCCCGCCGCATCGAACGACTGATGGTCGGTCCCGCCGGTGTTGCTGATGGTGAGGGTCTTCATTCCCTCGGCCTTGAACGGCCCCATCCAGGCGTCGAAGATCGGGCCCACGGCCGCGTTGCCCTGCTCGTACACGCCCCGGATCTTGCCGGTGCCGTTGTCCACGTTGAAGTAGGCCGCGAACTTCGCCTGCTCCGCGGTCGGGTGGAAGCCGGTCGAGTCCCGGCTGCCGTAGTGCTGCTGCACATAGGCGCGCGAGCCGAGCAGCCCCTGCTCCTCGCCGGTCCACAGGCCGATCTTGATCGTCCGGCGTGGCTTGAGATCGAGCGCCTTGAGGATCCGCATCGCCTCCATCATCGTCGCCGAACCGGCCGCATTGTCGGTGGCGCCGGTGCCGGCGTGCCAGGAGTCGAAGTGGGCCCCGATCATCACCACCTCGTCCTTGAGCGCCGGGTCGGTGCCGGGGATCTCGCCGATGATGTTGAACGAGTTGAGGTCCTGGTCATAGAACTTGACCCGGGCATCGATCTCCACGCTCACGGGCACGTTGCGCTCCAGCATCCGCGCGATCTTGCCGTAGTGCTCCGCCGCCAGGACGATCGTCGGCACGCTGGGCGGCGCGTCGCTGTTGCGGGACCCCGTGGCCGAGACGAAGACCGTGCCGCCGTCCCCGCGACCAGGCTGCAGGAGCCCCAAGGCCCCCTCGTCGACCAGGAATTGCGCCCGGGCCTGCGCGACGTTGACGCCGCCTCCCGCGCGCCGGCCGGCGAAGTTGCGGTTCCCTGCGGCGCGCGGCTCGGGCGGCGTCGCGGCCGCCATCTTCTCGAGCTGGTCGTCGCTGAACCGGGAGGCGAGCGGGTCGAACTTCGGCGCGAGCTCGAGCGGATCCGCCATGATCACCCACTTGCCGCGCAGCTTCCCCTTGTACTGGTCGAAATCGCTGAGCGAGTCGAGCTTGACGCGCATCACCGGTCCCGTCTCGGGCCCGTTGGTGCCGTTCGACCAGGCGCCGATGTACGCGATCATCGCGAACGGATGCGGCGCGACGATGTTGGCACTCACCCGCTCGGCGGTCCAGCCGCGCCCGAAGGGCCCCCAGGACTCCAAGTGGACGTTGCTGAGCCCCCACTGCTTCATGGTGTTCACGGCCCAGTCGCCCGCGGCGCGAGTGATCGGCGAGCCGGTGAGCCGGGGACCGTGCACGTCGGTGAGCCAGCTCATGAGGTCCATCACCTGGGACCGGTTGAACGCTTCCTCGCTGATGCGCGCGATCGTGGCGTTGTCCACGCGCTCCTGGGCGCGAACGGCGACCGGGAGGGAGAGGAGCAGCGCCAGGGCACCGCGGCGGAAGGCGGGATGCAGCCGCATGGGGAGTCTCCGTGAAAATGCGGGTAGGGGACGCACGTGGTACGCCTGCGGGAGCCGACGGGTTGATCTCACGGCGGGTCGGCCTTCGGGTCGAGCGTCGACTGCCATAGCTCCTCCCCGGCCCGGCGGACGGCCACCCGAAGGTGGACCGGCCGCGACCCGGATACTGCCAGGAACCACCTCGGCTCGGCGATGACCAGTTCGAGCTGGTCATCCACCAGCCGAACCAGCCCGTTGGCGGGTCGCCCGCACCGGAGGGTGATCACCCCCGGGTCGCACGAGCGGACCTGGCTGCGCCCCAGCCGGACCGCCTCGACGTTGTCGTGCCAGGTCGGCAGGCGCAGCGTCTGGGAGTCGGGCGGGATGACGAACGCCACGAGGGAAGCCCTGGGACTGACGTCGAGGACGACTCGCCACTCATACCCGCTGAAGGCGTCCCCCACCGTCGTCTCCAGGGAGAGCCGGCCGGGCGAGAGCTCCCTGGGGAAGCGCACCCGGACCCCGTATGTACCCCACGCGGCCTCGGCGACAAGGGAGTCGGCCGTCGCCTGGGCGGACAGCGAACCGATTGGACCAACCGTGGCCAGGACGGCCGCGGCGGACCTCAGGCCCTTGCGCCGAATGCCTTGAGGGTGACGAGGTGCGAGCGTAGCGCCGCCAGGAAGGTCGGATGGGAGTGGTACGGCAGGCCGTGCCGCTGCGCGGCGGCGCGGACGATCGGCGCCAGCCGGGGGTAGTGGATGCTGCAGATCTTCGGGAAGAGGTGGTGCTCGATCTGGAAATTGAGCCCCGCCACGTACCAGTTGAGCAGCCGGCTCCTGGGGGCAAAGTTGGCGGTGGTCTCCATCTCGTGGACCGCCCAGTTCTGCGGCATCGCCCCGGCCCCGTCGGGCAGCGGATGGGCGGTCTCCTCGACCACGTGGGCGAGCTGGAAGACCAGTCCCAGCGTCGTTCCCGCCACGAGGTGGGCCAGGAGGATGCCGGCGGCGATCCCGTACCACGGCGCCTCCACGAGCATGAACGGGAGCACCAGCGACCAGCCGTAGAAGATCACCTTCCCCGCCAGCAGTCCCGCCACGTCGCGGGCCCGGTGGTGCCGGTCCTTGAACGGGCCGAGGTCGCGGGCGGCGAGGTACTTCCAGTCCTTCACGAACACCCAGTAGAGCGTGGTGAACGAGTAGAGCAGCGGCGCATACCAGTGCTGCCACCGGTGGAACCACCGCCGGTCGGCATGGGGCGAGAGGCGCAGCAGCGGCGAGACCGCCAGGTCCTCGTCGGTGCCATGGATATTGGTGTAGGTGTGGTGGATCACGTTGTGGGTGATCCGCCAGAGGTAGCTGCTGGCGCCGATGAGGTCCATCGAGCAGCCCAGGACGGCGTTCAGCCGGGAGTCGTCGCTGGTGCTGCCATGGAGGGCGTCATGGCCGACGGCGAACCCGATGCCGGCGATCCCGAGGCCGATCACGACCGTCAGGGCGAGGGCCCCCAGGGGGGGGACCAGGTTGGCCATGATGACGGCCCAGCTGCCAAAGGTCACCGCCAGCAGGAGCACGGTTCGGAGGGTGACCGCCCGGTCGGCGTGGATCGGGACGGCACGGGCGGCGAAGTCCTCGCTCACCGCGGCGCGGACGTCGGCAAGGAAGGCCTGGCCTTCCCGGCTCGGGAACGTCGGCGTCGCACGGGACAAGGGGACTCCAGGAGCCGCTGGGGCTGGTCGGGGCGCGGGGGGACCCGGGAAGGATAACCCCCCCGCCCCCCCGTCGTGGCCCCACCCCCTTGCGCGATTTGGCCGTTTGCCTCAGCTTTCCGGAAGCGAATGGATTCGGGGAGACCCGGATCGGACCGAGTGACGGACTTGGACCAATCGTGTTCAGGTCCGTTTTGCATGGTCAGGTTTTCGCCCCGGACGCGGCGGGTTGCCGCGGATCAGCGACGGTCGATGATGAGTACGGACAATCCGGACTCCACGAGCATCGCAGCATCAGGAGTTTGGAATGCGTACTACGGGCACCGTGAAGTGGTTCAATGACGCCAAGGGCTTTGGGTTCATCACCCCGGCCGATGGCCAGAAGGACTGCTTCGTTCATCACAGCGCCATCCAGGGCAGCGGCTTCAAGTCGCTGGCCGAGGGTGAGCAGGTCGAGTTCGACATCGTCCAGGGCCAGAAGGGCCCGGCGGCGGAGAACGTCGTCAAGCTGAAGTAACCCCGCTGGGGTGAAGTGCGGACGGCGCCCGGATCCTCGTGATCCGGGCGCCGTCTTGCGTTCGGTCCCCGCCCCTCACTCGGTCCGCAGGGTGACCCCCTCGGACTTGGCGACGACCAGCGCCGTGAGCTGGTCGCCCATCACGTTGGGGACCGTGCGGCTCATGTCGAGGATCCGGTCGACCCCGAGGATCAGGGCGATCCCCTCGGCCG
>CAZKYO010000062.1:0-8486 GCA_964557115.1 uncultured Gemmatimonadaceae bacterium | reverse complement strand
TCGGAGATGATCGCCGAGCTGGTCCTCGCGCGCACCAGCGAGTACACCGTCGAGGAGGTCGACCTCGCGATCCACGCCCACCCGACGCTGTCGGAGGCGATCGCCGAGGCCTGCCTCGACTCGATGGGCCGGGCGCTGCACATTTGACGAGACTCGGGATTCGCGATTCGAGATTGGAGGGTGCGCACGTCCCCGCCGACCTCGAATCGCGACTCTCCACTCGCGAATCTCGAGCATGACGTCCCCGCCCGCCTCCCCCAATCCCCTCGGCGACGCCGCCGCGACCGTGGACCAGGTCCCGCTTGCGGTGCGCGCGATCGGCGCCGAGTTCGCCGTCGCGGTCGGCTGCCTGGCACTGGTCACCTGGGGCACCCTTCAGCTGGCCGGCCCCGGCGCCGCGACGACGCGCGAGCAGGTCGACCCCGGCGCCGGGTACGTCAACTTCCTGCTCTACGGCACCGTGCTGACGCTGCCGCTCACCGGCCTGGTCGGCTGGCGGCTGATGCGACCGATCGCCGACAGCTGGCGACGCGGCGGACTGGTGATGGTCGGCGTCCTCGGCGGGCTGGTCTGCGGCATGCTGGCGACGTTCGCGGCGCGGCAGGCGCTGGGCGGCCCCGGCCTCCTCGTCCTCGCGGTGGCGGCGTTTCCGGTCGCCTGGTGGCTGGCGCTCGCCGCGAGGCGCGCGGCGGAGGCCGCGACCGCCCGGTGACCGACCCGCTCGAGGTGCTCGACCTCGGCCGGCGCGACTATCTCGACACGCTCGCGCTGCAGCGCGACCTGCGGCTCGCGCGCCTCGACGGCCGCGAGCCACACGACCTGCTGCTGCTCGTCGAGCACGAGACCACCTACACCCTCGGCCGCGGGACCCGCGAGAGCTCGCTGCCGCTGGCCGTCGAGCAGCTCAGGGCCCGCGGTGCCACCGTCGCGGAGGTGGAGCGCGGCGGCGACGTGACCTGGCACGGCCCCGGCCAGCTGGTCGGCTATCCGATCCTGGACCTCCGCGGCCACCGCGAGGACCTGCACTGGTACCTGCGCCAGCTCGAGCAGGCCCTCGTCGACGCGCTGGGCGTGCTCGGCCTGCCGGCGGAACCCGACCCGGGCCGCACCGGCGTCTGGACCCGGGGTCGCAAGATCGCCAGCATCGGCGTGCACGTGAAGCAGTGGGTCACGCTGCACGGCTTCGCCCTGAACGTCGACCCCGACCTCTCCTGGTTCGAGGCGATCGTGCCCTGCGGGCTCCATGGGGTCACGATGACGTCGGTGGCCCGGGAACTCGGCGGCGAACCGTCGAGCTGGTGGGCACCGACCCGGGCCGCCGTGATCGACGCGATGGCGAACGCATTCGCACGACGCGTCGAGTATCGGAACGCCCCCGACGGGGCGGCGCGATGAGCCGCGCGCGGTCTTGCGATTCGCCCCCGGCCGGGACACCCTTCCCTGCATGGTAGATGCCCTTGATCGCGAGCAGGTCTCGACGGCCGCCAACGAGACGATCGACAAGATCCTGCTTGCCGCCGCCTCCTGGGCCGCCGAGGCGCCCGCGGCGCTTACGCCGGCGATCCGTGCGGTGTGCGTGCGCCTCGCCGAGATGGTCGCCGACCAGCGCCACTATCTCGCGCCGCTGCCGGAGCCGGCCGAGTCGACCCGCAAGGCGGTCCTCATCCTGGTGGCCGAGCGGCTCCGCAACGGCCCGGTGGTGCGCGAGCTGAAGCCGCACCTCGACGCCCTCGCCGCCCTCGAGCTCCGCGCCACCGGTTCGTGGTCGCTGGTGCCGAGTGCCGTGAGCGAATGGCAGCAGACGGCGATCGACTACCTCGATCGCCAGGCCGCCGGACTCGCGGAGGCCGAGGACGTCGACGAGTACTGGGCCGACGACGTGGTCGCCGGGATCATCGCCTCGGTGAAGGGGCTGATCGGCGCCGACTCGCTGCATGCGCGGATCGAGAACCAGTACGCCGGCGGCGGCCGGCCGCCGCGGGACGACGACTAGACGAGATTCACGATTCGAGATTCGCGATCCGAGAATTGGTGAGCGGCCGGTCCCCTTCCAGGGAGCCGGCCGCTTTCATGACCCTCGACTCGCGAATCTCGAATCGCGAGTCTCGTCTAGTCCTCCCCCATCAACTCGAAGAACCGCCCGAACACGCGGATCCCGTCCCACAGCTGCTGCACGTCGACCTTCTCGTTCGGGGAGTGCAGCCCGTCGTCGGGGAGGCCGATGCCGGTGAGCAGCACCGGCGCGCCGCCCTTGGCCAGTTCGGAGACGATCGGGATCGAGCCACCGGCGCGCACCGCGACGGTGCTGCGACCGACCACCTCCTCGAACGCGCGGTCGAGCTTGGCGAACGCCGGGGCGTCGACGCCGATCTGCACCGGGTCGCCGCCGTGCAGGAACCGCAGTTCCCAGTCGGCGTGGGGTGGCGCCACCCGCTCGACGGCGCGGCGCAGCTGCTTCTGCACGAATGCCAGCGGCAGCCCCGGGACCAGGCGGAGCGAGATCTTGGCGGTCGCCGCGGCGGGGATCACCGTCTTGGCGCCCTCGCCCGTGAAGCCGCCGCGGATGCCGTGGATCTCGAAGGTCGGCAGCGCCCAGGTGCGCTCGAAGACGGTGAAGCCGTCGAGTCCGGTGAGCGCCTTGCCCGTCACCTCGTGCTCGAGGTACTCGGCCTCGTCGAAGGGCAGCGAGGCCCACCCGCGCCGCTCCGCCTTGGTCGGCGGGATCACGCTCTTGTAGAGCCTCGGGACCCGGATCCGGCCGCTGCGCCGCTTGATGTCGGTGAGCATCCGGATCAGCGTCTCGATCGCGTTGGGGGCGACCCCGCCGTACGACCCGGAATGGAGGTCGCGCTGCAGCGTCCGCACCTGCAGCTCGGCGTAGCACATCCCGCGGAGCGCGGTATAGACCGCCGGCCAGCCCGGGGCGTAGTAGCCCATGTCGGCGACGAGGACCGCGTCGACCCGGGTCCGCTCCGGCTCCGCGGCCAGCAGGTCGAAGATGACCTGCCCGCCGCACTCCTCCTCGCCCTCGAAGATGAAGCGCACGTTGATCGGCGGCTGGCCGTCCGCGTCCCGCACGGCCTCGTACGCCTTGAGGAGGGTGAAGACCTGGCCCTTGTCGTCGATCGCGCCGCGGGCGTAGAGCTTGCCGTCGCGGATCGACGCCTCGAACGGCGGCGTGTGCCACTCGTCGAGCGGGTCGGCCGGCTGCACGTCGTAGTGGCCGTAGATCAGCAGGGTCGGCGCGCCCGGCACCGCGGGGCCTTCGCCCCAGACGACCGGGTGGCCGTTCCCCTCGATCAGCTGCACGGTGGGGCAGCCGAGCGCGAAGAGCTGGTCCACCAGCCACTGCGCCGCGCGGCGGCAGTCGCCGGCATGCTCGGGAAGGGTGCTCACCGAGGGAATCGCGAGGAACTCGGAGAGCTCCGCGAGGAGGCGGGGCTGTTCGCGCTGGACGAAGTCCTGGTCCATCGATCCGTTCCGGTTGGGGTCAGGCCCCAAAGTTACTCGGTTCCGTCGGACGGTGGTCGCGCGTGTAACGACGACCGCAGGAGCGCCCAGGCCTCCGGCCCGCGGGCGCCCTCGAGCAGCTGCTGCAGCCGGTGGATGGCGACCACGAGGTCGTTGCCGGAGTCCCAGTACCACTCGTCGAACAGGTCGAGCCCGGTGCGGTAGAGGCGCACGCCGAGCAGCGTGGCGTTGTTGAGCGGGCGGTCCGCGAAGCGTCGCACGTCGATCGTGCGGAGCGACTGGCCGAACGCCGAGAGCAGGGTGTCACGGCTCCACGCCGCGATCGCCTCCCGCCCTGCCTCGAGCGGCGGCCCGACCGGCCGGTCGGCGTAGAGCGAGTCGAGGCGCTCGATCAGCCGGTCGTAGTAGCGCCCGAGCACCTGCTCGTCGTGCCAGCGATCGAGCGCGCGGATCGCGAGCGTGGTGTCGCCCCGCTGGAGGAAGAAGCGCTCGGCGGCCCGGTAGCCGACCCACTGGGCGAACGACTCGTTGAAGTCGGTCGCGTCCTTCACCCAGAGCGTGTTGTGCGCGATCTCGTGGAACACCAGCGCGGCGAGCTCCACCGAATCGCCGGTGATCGCGGTCGAGAGCAGCGGGTCGTTGAACCAGCCCAGCGTGCTGAACGCCGCCGAGGGCCGCAGCGAGACGTCGTCGCCGCGGCGGCGGTAGCCCTCGGCCGCCCGCTCCGCGGCGGCGAGGTCGAAGAACCCCTTGTACGGCACCCGCCCGACGAACGGGTAGCGCCACGTCTCCGGGCAGAGGCAGTTCCGCCGCGACACGGTGAGGACCATGAGCAGCGTGTCGCGCCCGACGTCGCTGAACGTCGTGTAGGTCTCGCCGGCGTCGAGGCCCAGGCGGCGCGCCTGCTCGCGAACCTGGACCACCAGGGATGCCGATGACCGCAGCAGCGGCGCCTCGAGCGAATCGCCCGCGACCCGCTCGATCGGGACGCGGCCGGTGAGGATCCGCGTCTCCTCGAACCCGGCGCGGGTGAGGTAACGCACGTCGTTGCTCGCCACGTAGGCGGTGCCGAAGCCGAACAGCAGGGCCCCGGCGGCGATCAGCAGACCCATCCGCCACCTCCTCCTTCGCGGGCGCCGGGGCACCCTCATGGCGTCCAGTGAACCCCGAACAGGTGGACGCCCCGGCCGATCGCGCTGCGTGGCTGGTAGGCGTAGTCGAGTCGCCCCCGGCCGAGCACGACCGAACCGCCGTAGGACGTCTTGCTGACGGCCGAGCCGGCGGCCTGGCCGCCGTGCCCGATGCGCGCCACCAGCCCCATGCCCCCGAACACCGCGCCCCCCTCCAGGCCGACCACCACGTGATGGGGTTCGCCCTGGGTCCAGGTCGACTCGAGCGTGGCAAGGAGCCGCCCGTGCGAGTAGGTGTCGATCAGGTTGAGCGAGAAGCCGAGGTGGGTCGCCGACGGCAGCGCCAGCCGCTCTCCGGTGAGCCGGTGGCGCCCGAGGTTCTCGAACGAGAGGGCGAGCGCGGCGATGTCGAAGAACGCGACCGTGACACCGGCGTCCTCGGTGAGCGTCCGCCACACCGTCCCGGCCGAGTCCTCGACCGAGACGTAGTTGGCCGCGACGCCGAGGTGCACGCCGTGGATCCGCGCGGTCACCGCGCCGACCCACTGCAGGTTGTCGAAGGTCGCCTCGCCCCCGGGATAGCGGAGATACCGATACCCGCCGCCGACCCCCACCGGGCCGACCCGCAGCGCCGCGGCACCGGTCGTGTACCAGCGATCATCCGGCAGCCGGGAATACGACGCCTCGACCGCGAGCCGGCGGATCGGGCCGATCGCCGAGGGATTGGTGAAGACGACCGCGGCATCGCCCGGCAGGGCCACCGAGATGCCGGCCAGGCCGGCGGACCGCACCGACGCGGGCAGGTTGGGCAGCGCCGGTTCCGGTGGTGCGCCGGCCTGGCCGGCCGCACCGGCCGGGAGGGCCAGCACGACGAGCGCCGCCCATCGATTCACCGGACCCGGACCACCGCCACGCGTGCGGTGAGCCCGGCGTCGACGCGGATCGAGCCGCCCGGCCCGGCGATGCTCACCTGCACCGAGGAAACCCCGACCGGCACGAGCACCCGGAAGAAGTGCCCGGAGCCGCCCCGGAGGGTGCCGTTGTGGACGTAGCCGACCCCCTGGGTCGAGTCGGGCACCAGCGGGTAGGGTCGATCAAACAGGGCCGGGTAGTTGGCCGCGAAGGTGCTGCGAAGGTTCCAGGTGCGGTAGCGGAGCCGGCCGGTCTGCGGGAATCCCGGCAGGTTGTCGGTCCAGTTCGCCATCTCCCACTCCCCGACCAGCGTGGCGAACGGCTGGCCGGTCGCGTTGGAGATGCTGGCGCTGCCGACCGTGGCGCTGCCGAGCAGCGCCCGGGTCAACTGGGTGCCCTTGAGGGTGTCGGCGCTGTAGTGGTCGGCCAGCCAGCGGAGGAAGAGCCACCCGGCCCCGCGACCGGCGAGCGAAGGACCGTCGGTCGTGGGAGCGACGAGGTGGGTTGCCTCGGGATCCTCGAGGTACAGGTACGCGTCGGTCACGTTGCCGGTGAGGAACTGGCTGTAGCAGCTCGCCGAGTTGGGGCAGCGCGCATCGGGCACGAGCCGGCCGCCGAGCTCCTCGGCGAAGTGGCTGAGCGCCTCGTTGAGCCACACCACCTCGTCGCTGCCGCCGCGCCGCAGCACGTGCTGGTTGAACGAGATCATGTGTTGCATCTCGTGGATCAGCACCGGCGGCAGGGCGCGAAGCGCACCGGCGCGGGTCACCGTCGGACAGGTGCCGCTGCCGGGCGCCGGCGCGAAGGCGTAGAACACCTCGCGCTTGTTGCTCCCCGGATAGGACGACAGCAGGTCGCCGCCGAAGAAGTAGCCGACCACCCGGCCGTCGGTGCAGTCGGGCGTGAGGGCGTTGACCTGGTCGGTGATCACGATCGCGACATGCCCGTCGCCGTCGATGTCGGAGGTGGCACCGAACGCGGTCGTGTCGATCGGATGGAGGTAGTCGTCGAACAGCGTCCCGAGCTGGTCGATGTCCTCCTGCGTGAGGACCTGCGCCCCGGCCGGCATCTCGTTGTCGAGGTAGATCGCACCGACCGGTCCGACGTAGCGCACCGTCGCCTGGATCGCCACGACGCTGCCGCAGCCGAGCGTCTGGCAGACGTTGAACGTCTCGACCTGTCCGACCACCGGTGGCGCACGAAGGGCGGCCCCCCGGGCCGCCGCCTCCCGCGAGGCGGCCACCAGCGGACCGGCGGCCAGGGCGCGCTCGGCCTGGCGCAGCGAGAGGTCGAAGCGCGCCGCGGCGCTGCCGACCTGCGGCGTGCGCTCCAGCGACGGCAACCGGGTGATCGAGGCCGAGGCCGCATCCTGCCGCTCGGCGCGGGTCTGGAAGCTGCCGGAGATCCCGGCCGGGGCCGAACTGCCGTTGCCCGAATACTCGACCACCAGGTACTCGCGGAGGTCCGGGCCGCCGGGGAGGGTCACGCAGTTCGTCTCGGCGATCGGATCGATGATCCGGCTCGCCCCCACCTCGCCGCTGAACTCGATCGTCGAGCCGCAGTTGGCGGAGGGGGTGGGGCCGGTGCTGTCGCCTCCGCAACCGGCGACCCACAGGGCGACGACGAGGGGCAACCAGGAGCGGGAATGCGGCATCGGATCTCCACCGGACTGCGGTCGGGGCCAGTTGCCCTAAGCGTAAGCAGGACAAGGACTTTTGACAATCGGCACGGATCGGGATACGATTCCGCTGGCCATGGGGTTCGTCCACCTGCACACCCACAGCGAATACTCGCTCCTCGACGGCGCCAACCGGCTCCCCGAGCTGGTCAAGCACGTCCGGGAGCTGGGGATGGATTCGCTCGCCGTGACCGACCACGGCAACCTCCACGCCGCCTGGTCGTTCTATGACGAGGCCCGGCGGCAGGGCATCCGGCCGATCCTCGGGTTCGAGGCCTACCTCGCCTTCGGACCCCGGCAAGCGCAGGTTCGTCCCAATTGGGCCCCGGCCAACTACTCCCACCTCGTCCTGCTGGCGCAGAACCGCACCGGTTACCGCAACCTCGTCAAGCTCTCCTCGATCGGGTACCTCGAGGGGTTCTACCGCCGACCCCGGATCGACCGGGAGGTGCTCGAGGCCCACCGGGAGGGGATCGTCTGCCTGGCGGCGTGCCTGTCGGGCGAGGTCGCCCTCTGGCTTCGCCAGCAGAACATGGACCGCGCCCGGGAGACGGCGAACTGGCTCGCCGGCCTGTTCGGCCCCGAGCGCTTCTTCCTCGAGATCCAGGACCACGGCATCGGCGACGAGCACCTGGTCAAGGACGGGATGCTGGAGCTCGGGCGCGAGCTGGGACTCGGCGTGGTCGCGACGAACGACGCGCACTACCTCCGGCGCGAGGACGCCGAGGCGCACGACGTGCTGCTCGCGATCGGCACCGGCACCGACCTGGACGACCCCAAGCGGTTCCGCTTCACCGGCACCGAGTCGTACGTGAAGAGCGAAGCGGAGATGCGGACGCTCTTCGCCGACTGCCCCGAGACGATCGACCTCACGCAGGCGGTGGCGGACCGCTGCGAGTTCGACTTCGAGCACCGCTACTTCGTCCCGTCGTTCCCGCGCCCCGAGGGCTTCGCCGACGACGACGCGCTGCTCCGCACGCTCACGGACACCGGCCTGGCGGCGCGCTACGGCGCGCCGCTCCCGGAGGCGGTCGTCACCCGGCGCGACTACGAGCTCACGGTGATCGCCGACGCCGGCTACGCCGGCTACTTCCTGATCGTGCAGGACTTCATCCGCGCCGCGCGGGAGCGGGGCATCCCGGTCGGTCCCGGCCGCGGCTCGGCGGCCGGCTCGATCGTGGCCTATGGCCTCGGCATCACCAACGTCGACCCGCTGCGCTTCGACCTGCTCTTCGAGCGCTTCCTGAATCCCGAGCGCGTGTCGATGCCCGACATCGACGTCGACTTCTGCTTCG
>CAZKYO010000061.1:0-9562 GCA_964557115.1 uncultured Gemmatimonadaceae bacterium | reverse complement strand
CGGAGTCGGACGGCGGCACCGCGCGCGAGCAGGTCGAGGATCGCCCCCTCGCCGCTGCCAGGCCGGACGTCGTAGAGCCCCGGACGGATCCGGCGATGGGTCCCGCGGAATCGGGCGAGGAGTCGGAACCAGCGGGGGTTCGCGATCACGCCGCGGGCGACCAGGGAATCGGCGACCGACGCGACCGAGCTGCCCGGCGGGACGCCGATGCGGACCACGGGCCCGTCGGGAACGCGGGCACATGCCGCCAGAACGAGCAGTGCCCATGGCATGCCCCGCCGCGGGCTCCCTGCGCGAATGCCTGACCTGTGCGAGCGGACACTACCGGCCAAGGGCAAGTGGTCAAAGCATTCGCTGCGGGACCCGCGGCGGAGCATGCCCGCGACACGGGCGATGGAGGCCGAAGCGAATGCTTCGATCGCTTGCCTGATGTGGCGGCCGCCCCCTCCCAGGATCGGGCATTCGCGGAGGCCTGCCATCGACCGTGGCGCGGGAGCGCGTCGGAGCCTCGCCCGAATCACGAGGTCCCCCGCCGGCGCTCGATCCAGCGTTCCAGGAGCACGGCGGCGGCCATGGCGTCGAGGTCGAACTTGCGACGGCGCGGCGCGACGCCGCGATCGATCAGCCGCTCCTCGGCCTCGCTCGTCGTGAACGACTCGTCGAGCCACTCGTGGGGAAGGCCGCTGCGGGCGGCGAAGAGCTCGCCCATCTCGCGGGCCGCGCCGGCGGCCTCGCCGGGCAGGCCGTCGTCGCCGAAGGGGATTCCGATCACCAGGCCGACCGGGTGTTCCCGTTCGACCACGTCGAGGAAGCGGCCGAGCGGGAGGCGCTTGCCGACGCGGCGCCGGAGGACCTCGAGCGGGGTGGCGATGAGCTGGGTGGCGTCGGAGATCGCCAGCCCGATCCGGGCGTGTCCCCAGTCGATGCCGAGGACGCGGCCGGCCGGGGGGATCATTGCGCCATCGTGGCGAAGAATTCCTTGTTGGTCTTGGTGCGCTTCATCCGTTCCAGCAGGAACTCCATCGCCTCGACCGTCGGCATGTCGGCCAGGAAGTTGCGCAGCAGGTAGACCTTGTTGAGCTCGTCCTTGTCGAGCAGCAGCTCTTCCTTGCGGGTGCCGGACTTGTTGATGTCGATGGCGGGATACACCCGCCGGTCGGCGATGCGGCGATCGAGCACCAGTTCCATGTTGCCGGTGCCCTTGAACTCCTCGAAGATCACCTCGTCCATCCGCGAGCCGGTCTCGATCAGGGCCGTCGCGATGATCGTCAGCGAGCCGCCGCCCTCGATGTTCCGGGCCGCGCCGAAGAACCGCTTCGGCTTCTGGAGCGCGTTGGCGTCCACGCCGCCGGAGAGGATCTTGCCGGAGTGCGGCACCACCACGTTGTGGGCGCGCGCGAGCCGGGTGATGGAGTCGAGCAGGATCACGACGTCGCGGCCGTGCTCCACCAGGCGCCGCGCCTTCTCGATCACCATGTCGGCGACCTGGACGTGGCGGTCGGCCGGCTCGTCGAAGGTCGAGGCGATCACCTCCGCGCTGACGTTCTCCTGCATGTCGGTGACCTCCTCGGGCCGCTCGTCGATGAGCAGCACGATGAGGTAGCACTCCGGGTGGTTGGCCGAGATCGCGTTGGCGAACTTCTGCAGGAGGATCGTCTTGCCGGCCTTGGGCGGCGCGACGATCAGGCCGCGCTGGCCCTTGCCGATCGGCGAGAGGAGGTCGACGACCCGCATCGACAGGTCGTTGGTCTTGTTCTCGAGCCGGATCCGCGCGTCGGGATAGCGCGGCTTGAGGTTGTCGAAAGCGATCCGGGTCTTGGTCTTCTCCGGCTCCTCGTAGTTGACCGACTCGACCTTGAGGAGGGCGAGGTAGCGCTCCCCCTCCTTGGGCGGGCGCACCTGGCCCTGGACGGTGTCGCCGGTGCGCAGATCGAACCGCTTGATCTGGCTCGGGCTCACGTAGATGTCGTCGGGACCGTAGAGGTAGTTCCAGTCCTGCGAGCGGAGGAAGCCGTAGCCCTCGGGGAGGATCTCGAGCACGCCCTCGCCGCGGATGACGGTGTCCTTGTCGAGCAGCGACTGCTCGATGCGGAAGATCAGGTCCTGCTTGCGGAGGCCCGAGTAGTTGGTGATGTTCAGTTCCGACGCCAATTGGTGCAGTTCGGCGACGGTCTTCTGCTTCAGTTCAGCGATGTCCACGGAAATCTCCGGCAATACCTTCGGACCGGCCGCGCGGGCAGGCGGGGCGAGTCGTCGACGGGTCGATCAGCAGGTCGATGCGAATGGTCGGATCGGGCGCCGGGCGTCGGCGCGGGTGACGAGCGTTGCGCGGGAGGGTTCGGTGGATGAGGATATGAGCCGCCCCCCGGTCCGTCAAGGTGCGCCGTGAGCGATCCTGGCTCCTTCTTTTCCGTCTGGCGCACAATCACCCTCGCGGGGTCTCGGGAGGTGACCGAGGGGCAGGTCGCCCCCGAGCACGTGGGTCCCTCCGCCCCGCTCGCGAAGTGGCTCCGGGCATGGCCCGGGGCCTGGTACTGGGCCGATCCGGAGCGTCGCCGGCTGGTCCTGGTCCGGGGCGCCGCACCGGCGCGACCCGAGCGCTGGGTCTGGCACGCGGGTCTCTTCCTGCTTGCCGTCGTGACCACCCTGGCCGCCGGTGCCGTCCTCAACTTCGCGTGGACCCCGGCACCGACCCCCGGGCTCGGCGGGATCGTCTCCGGCCTGGCCGATTTTTGGGGGTTTCTCGTGGGCAGCGGGTGGCAGCCACTGCTGGCAGGCTGGAGCTTCGCCGGGCCGCTGCTGACGATCCTCCTGGTGCACGAACTCGGGCACTATCTCACGGCCCGGCGGTATGCAATCGACGTGTCGCCTCCCTATTTCCTGCCGGTCCCCCCGCACCTCTCCCCGATCGGCAACCTCGGGGCCTTCATCAGGATCCGGACGCCGGTCTACGATCGGCGGCAGCTCCTGGACGTCGGCGCGGCCGGACCGCTTGCGGGGTTCCTTGTTGCCGTCGCGGTGCTCTGGTGGGGGTATCACTCGTCGACCCGGCTTCCCCACGGCGTCATCGCCCCGTCGATGGTGGCGCTCGCGGGCCAGCCGATCGTCATCGGTGACTCGCTGCTGACGCGGACGCTCCGGGACTGGATCCTGCCGGGCAGCGGGCCGGTCCTGCTGTCGCCGCAGGCGTTCGCGGGATGGGTCGGCCTGTTCGTGACCTCGCTCAATCTGCTGCCGCTTTCCCAGCTCGATGGCGGCCACGTGCTCTACGGGCTGCTTGGCCGCCGTCAGGCAACCGTGTCCCTGCTTGCCGTGGGCGTCCTGGTCTGGCTCGGTCGTCAGGCGCCGGTCTGGTGGATCTGGGCCGCGCTCTCCTTCGCGATCGGCCGGGGGAGCTGGAGCCACCCGGCGGTCGTCGTGCCCGGTCGGCCCGTCCTCCGTCAGGGGGCGCTGGTGGGGCTCGCCTGCCTGCTCGTGTTCGCGCTCACCTTCATCCCGGTCCCCTTCGCCGGTTGAGGCGCCGATGGAACTCCCCGATCCCGCCGCCCGGCTCCGTCACGACATCGCGAACCCGCTCGCGGCGCTGCTGGCCGAGGTCCAGCTGATGCTGATGGACGCCGACCGGCTCGATGCCGGCACCGTGACGGGACTCCGCGAGATCGAGCGGCTGGCGCTCCGGATGCGCGACGTGATGCACCAGTCGAAGCGACCCGACGCCTGAACGTGCGGGCGCCGCTCAGGCGTCGTGCGTGCCGGGGCCGCTCACCAGGTCGTCGACGGTGCCGATGTCCTGCACGGCCGGGCGCACGCCGGTGGTGAGGTCCTGCAGGCGCTCGAGTTCCCCCCACGAGGCGGGCGTGCCGTGGCGCGGGGTGCGACGCGCGAGCCACGCGAGCCACGGCGGCGTCACGAACGTCGTGCCGATCACCATGATCATCAGCGCCCCGAAGAGCTCCGGCGTGAGCGCCCCGGTGTCGAGACCCATGCGCGCGAAGATCAGCCCGACCTCGCCGCGTGGCACCATCGCCGCGCCGATCAGCGCGTGGCGGAGGGGGGAGCGGAACGGGGCGTAGCCGGCCACGAACTTGCCCACGACGCCGATCACGAGGAGCGTGCCACCCAGGGCCAGTGCCGTGGGGTGCGCGGCCGCCCCGAGGTCGACCGCGGCGCCGACCGAGGCGAAGAAGATCGGGACGAAGAAGTGGCCGAGGGCGGTGGTGGAGTCCTCGATCAGCCGGAGTTGCGGCGTGCGGTGCAGCACGAGCCCCGCGGCGAAGGCCCCGATGATCAGCGCCGAGCCACCCAGGTCGGCGAGGGCGGCGAGCAGCAAGGCGAAGGCGAGCGCCAGCGCTCCCGTCGTGCCGCTGACCGGGCTGCGGGCGATCACCGCGAAGAGTCGCGGCGCGAGCGCACCACCCACCGCGATCGCCACCACCAGGAAGCCGACGGCGAGACCGACCGTGCGGACCACCGACAGTGGGGTCACGTCGCCGCCGCGGGCCATCGTCGCGACGACCGCGAGGATCACCAGCCCGGCGACGTCGTCGAGCACCGCGGCGCCGAGGACGACCTTGCCCTCGCGGGACTCCAGCGCACCGAGATCGCCGAGGATCCTCGCCGAGATGCCGATGCTCGTCGCGGTCATGGCGGCGCCGCAGACGATCGCGGGGAGGGTCGCCACGCCGAGCAGGTGGGCCGTGAAGTAGCCGGTCACGAACGGCAGGACCACGCCGACCAGGCCGACCGAGGACGCCGCCGGCCCGACCTTGATGAGGGCGCGGAGGTCGGTGTGCAGTCCGATCTGGAAGAGCAGGATGACGACGCCGAACTCGGCAATCACGTGGATGAAGGGGTCGCCCGGGTCGACGAGGCCGAGCAGCGACGGACCGACGAGGATGCCGGCCAGCAGCTCGCCCAGCACGGAGGGCTGGCCGATGCGGACCGCGAGTCCGCCGCCGACGCGCGCGGCGGTCACCAGCGCCGCGAGCATCAGGAAGATCGTCGTGACGCTCGTCGCGCCCTCGGGCGCCAGGGCGCCGAGCAGGCCCAGGTGATTCACGACCACTGCCTCTCCTCGGGGATGGGGGACCGCCCGGGCGGGCCGAGTCGCCGCCGTCGATCCGCGCCATCGCGTTGGTTCGAAGGTAATATCCCTCGAGATGACTCCTCGCGGCTGGCTGGATCGCATCATCGGCGCCGACCCGGCGCCCTCGTTCCTCGGCCGGCTCCTCAGTCGGCACGAGGACCTCGCGTGGGCCCTCGGCGCCGGGTTGCTGTTGCTTGTCACCTGGCTCGCCGAGATCGGATTGGCGGTGCCCCGCGGCGCCATCCTCGCCGGCTACGTCACGGTCGGGGTCATCTGCGGTCGGCAGCCGGTCGCCCACCTCCTCGCCGGGCTCCGCCGCGGGCGCTTCCTGCTCGACATCGACTTCCTGATGGTGATCGCGGCCGTCGGGGCGGCGGCCGTCGGGGCGTGGGTCGAAGGGGCGTTCCTCCTCTTCCTGTTCGCATTGGCGAACGCGCTCGAGCGGTATGCGCTCGACCGAGCCCGCGACGCGATCACCGCGCTGGCCGAACTGGTGCCCGATGAGGCCCGGGTCCTCGCCGACGGCGTCGAGACGATGCTGCCGATCGCGCAGGTCCGCCGCGACGACATCGTGGTGGTGCGGCCGGGCGAGCGGCTGCCGATTGACGGCCTCGTGCACGCCGGGCGGTCCGCCCTCGACCAGGCGCCGATCACGGGTGAGTCGGTGCCGGTCGACAAGGCGCCGGGCGACGAGGTGTTCGCCGGCACGATCAATGGCGAGGGCGCGCTCGAGATTCGTGCCACCCGCGTGGTCGGGGATCGCACGCTCGATCGCGTCATCCGGCTGGTCGAGGAGGCGCAGGACGCCAAGGCACCGACCGAACGGATCACCGCGCGATTCGAGAAGGTCTTCGTGCCGATCGTCGTCGTGGCCGACCTGCTCCTGATCGTCGTGCCGCCGCTGCTGGGGCTCTCCGATTGGGGCTCGTCGCTGTATCGCGGCATGACCGTGCTGGTCGCCGCGTCGCCCTGCGCGCTCGCGCTCGGCCCGCCGGCGGTGATGCTGGCCGGCATCGCCCAGGCGGCCCGGCGCGGCATCCTGATCAAGGGCGGCATGCACCTCGAGGCGCTGGCGCGCGTGCGCGGCATCGCCTTCGACAAGACCGGCACCCTGACCGCCGGCCATCCCGAGGTGACCGACCTCGTGGCGGCGCCGGGTGCGAGCGAGCTCGAGCTCCTGACGATCGCGGCCGCCGTGGAACGTCGATCGCAGCATCCCCTGGCGCAGGCGGTCGTGCGCCGGGCGGAGCGCGACGGCCTCGACCTGCCCCCGGCGGGGGACCTGGTGGCGATCACGGCCCGCGGCGTCCGGTCGGACGTCGGCGGGCTGGAAGTCTTCATTGGGTCACGGCGGCTCTGGCACCGCGCCGACGACGCCCCCCCGCCGCCAATTCTCGCGGCCTTCGAGGAGCTCGCCGCCCGGGGGCGCAGCGTGATGGGTGTCCGGCACGGCGGCCGCTGGCTCGGGGTGATCGGGCTCGCTGACCCGCCGCGGGCCTCGGTGCCAGGGACGATCGCGGCACTTCGGGAGCTCGGGCTGGCCCCGCTGGTGATGCTGACTGGCGACCATCGCGGCGTCGGCGAAATAATCGGCAGGGAAGTCGGCGTGGACGAGGTCCGGGCCGACCTGCTGCCCGAGCAGAAGGTCGAGGCGATCCGCGAGCTCGAGGGACGACACGGCGAGTTTGCCATGGTCGGTGATGGCGTCAACGACGCGCCGGCCCTCGCCGCCGCGACGATCGGCATCGCCATGGGCGGTGCCGGGACCGCCGCCGCGCTGGAGACAGCCGACGCCGCGCTGATGGGCGACGACCTCGCCCGGCTCCCCTACGCGATCGGGCTCGCGCGCCGCGCGCGCAGGCTGCTGTGGCAGAACCTGGTGATCGCGGGGGGGATGATGGCGGTCCTGCTGTTGCTCGCCGCCGCGGGGATCCTGCACATCGGGCCGGCGGTCGTGGGGCACGAGGGGAGCACCCTGATCGTGATCGCCAATGCGCTGCGGATGCTGAACTACAACGATAGACGCTAGACGATAGACGATAGAGGATGGAGGGCGCTGCCCGATCGCCTATTATCTATCGTCCATCGTCTATCGCGTATCCGCTATCGTCTCTCGTGTCCTGCGCCGATGCTTCACGTAGTTGTACCCGAAGAACAGCAGCATCAGCGATCCGAGGACGAAATAGGTCGCCGGCGGAATCGGAAGGACCAGGCCGAGACCGGCCAGCCCGACATAACGGATCGAGCGTCCGACGAGCACCGCCGACTGGTATCGCCACATCGGGTAGCGCGCGAGGGTCGCGAGGAACCGGCAGGGGTAGAAGGGGATGATCGGCGCGCAGCCCGCGATGGTGAGCGTCCACCAGGGTGCCTTGCGGTACCACCGGAGGAAGCGTGCGGTGATGTGGTGCCCGCGGAACGCCGCGGTCCCCTCGCGGGAAAGCAGCCGGGCCAGGACGTCCATGTTCCAGAACTCGACCAGGACATTCGCCAGGGTCGCCACGATCACGCCGCCGGTCGCGGGGTGCGACTGGACGTAGGCCGGCAGGTACCAGTCATAGGGGACCATGGCGAGCGAGTTCCCGATCATCGTGAACGGGATCAGTGCCCACCGGAGTGGGTCGCGCTGCGTCAAGAGCCAGCCAATGCCGCACGCGGCGCTGATGGCGATCAGGATCCCGCTCCAGAACCAGGCGGGCACCCTCGGCGGGATGGGGACCGGCGGCCCGTCGACCGCCTCGGTCACGTCGTGATCGTGTTCGGAATCCACGCCGGGTCGTCGCCTTGGTCACGGGTGCAGGTGGGCGCCTGCGGCGCCCGGGCCGGGCCGGCCGAAACATACCGCCCCCCGGGCGACGTCGGGCGTATCTTGCAGGGGCTGGCCGGTGCCCCGTCCCGGCCGACCATTCCCGCGACATCCCCCGGATGACTGGAGAGTCTGATGCGACATGGCAGCCTGCTTCTCGGCGCGATCCTGGCCGCAACCCTCGCGGCGCCGCTCACGGCCCAGGGCAACGACCCAACCACCAAGGTCACCGGCAGCGGGCTGCCGGCCGGGTGGATGCTCCGGTTCGACCCGGCTCGACGCGGTCCCGAGCCGAAGCCGACCGACGTCAACTTCCGGGCGATGGGCAACGGGTGGCACCTGAACTCGGGGCCGGCCGCGATCTACTACCGGACGGCGGACGCCCAGACGGGTGATTTCACCGTGAGCGCCACGATCTCCCAGGCCAAGAGCTCGAATCACGAGGCGTACGGGATCTTCATCGGCGGCAAGGACTTGCAGACCGCGAACCAGAACTACACCTACTTCGTGATCCGTCCCGTCGACGGGCGCTTCCTGATCAACCATCGCAGCAGCGACGGTCGTCCCACGAGTCTCGTGGCCTACGGGGATGCCCCGGACCCCGCGATCCACGCGGACGACCCCTCCACCGGCGCGGCGACGAACACCCTGGCGATCCGGGTCGCGGGCGGCATGGTCCACTTCCTCGTCAATGGCAAGGAAGTGAAGGTGCTCAAGGCCTCGGAACTCGACGGCGGCGCGACCGACGGCCTCGTGGGGCTGCGGCTCAACCACAACCTCGACGTGCACATCGCCGACTTCGGCGTGAAGAAGTAGCTCCGATGTCGGCTCGCGGTGCCGACATCCTGATGTACCACTCGATCGCGGATGCCCCCGGGCCGACAAGCATCGGCCCGGCGTGCTTCCGGGCCCAGATGGAGCAGCTGGCGGCCTCGGGCCGGCCGGTGCTCGGCATCGACCAGTTGGTGGCGGCGATGGAGGGCGGCGCTGCGCCGCCCGACGGGGCGGTGGTCATCACCTTCGACGACGGTTTCCTCGACTTCGCCGAGCGCGCGGCGCCCGTGCTGCGGGCGCTCGGGCTGCCTGCGACGGTGTACCTCCCCACCGACCGCATCGGGGGGCGCGAGGAGTGGGCCGCGCCGGGTGGCGGCGGTCCGCGCGCGCTGATGGGCTGGGACCATGTGCGCGGCCTGGCCGCGGACGGCATCACCTTCGGCGGCCACTCGAAGACGCATCCGCGGTTGCCGACCCTCGACGACACGACGCTCCTGGCCGAGGTCGCCGAGCCGGCCGAGCGGATCGCCGAGGAGACGGGGACCAGGCCGACCACGTTCGCGCCGCCCTACGGCGCGACGGATGACCGCGTGCGCGAGGTGATGCGGGCGCACTATCGGCTCGCGCTCGGGACGCGGCTGGCGAGGGCCGCTTCGGGGGACGACCTCCACGACCTGCCCCGGATCGAGATGCACTACTTCCGCGACCCCGCCCGATGGCGGGCCTACCTCGATGGACGCTCCGACTGGTATCTCACCTTGCGACAGGGGATGCGGGCGGTACGAGGCCTCCTCGGTTGAACGGGCGGACCCCCTGAAGCGACGAACCCGCGGCCGCCCGGGCCCGGGGTGGGGGGGGGCGGGGCGGCGGGAGGGCGACCCCCGCACCCGCCACCC
>CAZKYO010000060.1:5496-9640 GCA_964557115.1 uncultured Gemmatimonadaceae bacterium | reverse complement strand
CGGAGCGAGTGCTTGAGCGACTCCGTCTCCTGCTTGCTCTTGACCCAGGTCTCGTGGAGCGCCTGGGCGCCCTGGAGCGCCTCGTTGTAGCGCATCAGCGCCTGCTTGGCGAGGTCGTCCCGGCCCTCCTGGACCGCCAGCATCGCGCGGCGCTCCCAGTCCTCCGCCTGCTTCTTCTGGGCCAGCGAGTCGGCCTCGAGCTTCTTCTCGTCGGCGATCGCCTGGGCCACCTGCTGGCGCGCCTTGTCGAGCTGCGAGCGCATGTCGACGATCAACTGGTTCAGCATCTTCTCCGGGTTCTCGGCCCGGGAGATGAGGTCGTTGATGTTGCTGCGCAGCATCGTCGCGAAACGGTCGAAGATCCCCATGGTCGTGTCACCCCTCCCCATACGGCGCGAGGCTGCCGGCGTGCGATGCGAGCGCGAGCGTCAGGGAATCGACGCTGGCCTCGAACTCGGAATAATCCAGGTTGGCGAGTTCCAGCGTGTCGGTCAGGACCACGTGGTCGCCCTCGGCGCCGTACGACCCGTGGACCAGGTCGCGGGCGTTGAACTCGAGCAGCTTGCGGCACAGCTCGCCGGCACGGACGGGGTCGGCGGGCAGCCGCAGCACCCGGACCCGCAGCACGAGCACCGGCGGGGCGTAGTGCACCGCCAACTCCGCGCCGCCGTCGGTGCGCAGCAACCAGATGTCCTCGGCCACCGACTCGACCGGCATCTCGAGCCGGTCGAGCCAGGCCTGCACGTCCTCGCGAGTGGTCATCCATCGCTCCTAGCGACCCGGCACGGCCGGGATTCCAGCGGGAAACGTAGTGGCGCCCGGAACCGGGGGCCACGCCACCGTCACGGCTCCTTGACGGCCTCGCTGCGGCTGCTGAGCATCCGCTCGGCGAAGTCCTGCCGCTCCTCCAGCTCCATCACCCGGGCCCGCAGCTCGTCGAGCTCGGCGTAGACCTCCTCGCCGACCTCGCCGGTCGCGCCCTGGCCGTCCTCCATCATGCGCTGCGCCATCGCCTTCGCCATCGGCGAGCGGACCAGGACGGCGACCATGATCGCGGCGAAGAACCACACCGGGATCGCGGCCTGGCCCATCGTCCCGGAGGCCGCCGCCAGGGCGCCCCCCAGGCCGAGACCGGCGAGACCAAGCCCGATGAACAGCGAACTGCGCCAGTCGTCCTTGCCACCGCTCACGCCGCACCTCCCTCGGGTGACGCCTCGCCGGTGCGGCTCGCCAGCAGTCGCTCGGCGAAGTCCTGTCGCTCCTCCATCTCCAGCATCCGCGCCCGGAGCTCGTCGAGCTCGGCATAGACCTCGTCCGGCACGTCGAGCGCGGCGGGGATCCCGTCGGCGTGGCCGGTGATCCGCTCGCCGATCGCCCGGCCGATCGGGCCGCGCATGATCAGGAACGCGGCCACCATGGTGACGCCCCAGATCGGGATCGCCGCGGCGCCGATGATGCCGGTGACGCCGAGGAGGCCGCCCATCACCGCGACCGCGGCGATGCCGAGCCCGAAGAACATCCAGCCGTTGCCGTCGTCGCGCGGCGGGTTCATCGACCGTCCTCCTTGTCCGACCGGGCCAGCAGCCGCTCGAGGAACTGCACCCGCTCCTCCAGCTCGTAGATGCGGTGGTCGGCGGCCTCGAACTCGCCGCTGCCGATCGCCTGCTGCTCGGCCGCATCGAGCCGGGCGCGCAAGTCGTCGACCTCGGCGCGCAGCTTCCGGTCGCCGCCCTCGAGCCGGCGGGCGATGGCGCGCACCAGCGGCCAGAGGATCAGCACCGACCCCGCGACGATCGCGAGCATGATCATCGCGAACACCTGCGGCGGCATCGTCTCCCACGGCGGCGCCGGCCCGGTCTGCGTGATGATCACCGGATCGGGGATCGGCGGGAGGTCGGGGATCTGCTGCGGAGCGAACATCAGCCCTCCTCCTCGCCGCGCACCAGGCGGCCCGGATCGGTGTGCTGCGCGAGCAGCCGCTCGGTGAAGTCGAGGCGATCCTCGATCTCCATCAACCGCTGGGTCTCGAGCGAGATCTCCTGCAGGCGGTCCTCGACCTCGGCCAGGCGGGCCCCGACCATCGGGTCGTGCTCCGCCTCGTGCCCCTCGAGCATCCCCGCGATCGCCTTGCCGACCGGGCCGCGGAACAGCACCCAGGCGACGGCGACCAATCCGAGCAGCCCGGCGAGGACGAACTCGGTCCCGCGCCGCGACACCTCGTCGAGCAGGAAGACCATGTAGAGCCCGCTCAGCATGACGAGGAACAGCACCATCCCCATCCCGAGGACCTTCGAGAACCGCGAAGCCATCACCGAGTGCCCTCCGCCGGCAGGCTGCCGGGATTGGTGTGAGCGGCCAGCATCCGTTCGGTGAAGTCGAGGCGCTCTTCTACCTCCGCCAGTCGCTCGAACTGCGACTCCACCTCGTCGGTGGTGAAGCCGCGCTGCTCCAGCGCCGCGAGCCGGGCCTCGAGCTCGGCCACCTGGCCGAGGGCGCCTCGCCCGGCGATGCGGTTGGCGAGGGCGCGGATGACCGGCGACATCGCCCACCAGAACATCACCTGACCCGCGCCGATGGCGAGCCACATCCCGAATTCACCGACGGCACTCATGGCGCCACCTCCCGGTCGGTCGCGGTGCGTTGGGCCAGCATCCGCTCCGAGAAGTCGAGTCGTTCGTGCACCTGCGACAGCTCCTCGTGCACCTGGTCGAGCTCCGCGCGCAGGACGTCGATCTCCGCGAGGAGGCGGCCCTCGTCCTCGCGGGACCGCCCGGCGATCCGGTCCGCCACCGCCCGGGCGATCGAGCTCTTCATCACGATCCCCGTGAAGGCGACGGCGAAGGCGAACATCAGCACCTGGTCGGCGTGCACCTCACCCCTCCCCGGGCCCGGCCGGCGACGCCTCACCCTGTCCGCGCGCCAGCAACCGCTCGGCGAAGTCGAGCCGCTCCTGCATCTCGGTCACCTCGATCCGGAGCCGGTCCACCTCGTCGTACAGCGCCTCGTCGATCTCCGGCGCGGCCAGCGGCTGCTTGCCGTGCCGGATCCGCTCGGCCCAGGCCTTCCCCATCGGGGAGAAGGCCAGCAGCACCGTGGTGCCGCCGCCGAAGAGGAAAATGATGGCGAGGATGTCTTCCACCTGCCCCCCAGGTTGCCCGTGATGACAGAGTCTACGGGGGATCCCGGCCGGGTGTTTCAGCCAGAAACGGAGGTCAGGCGGGCCGGGGCTTGAGCTGGACCAGTCGCTCCTTGGCGAGCCGCCGGCCGGTCGGGGTGGCGGCCAGCCCGCCGCCGGCCGTTTCGCGGTACCGGACGTCCATGTCGCGGCCGATCTTGCCCATCGTGTCGATCACCTCGTCCACCGGGATCGGGAAGCCGACGTTGGCCAGCGCCATCTCGATCCCGGCCAGCGCCATCGCGGCCCCGGTCGCGTTGCGGTAGACGCAGGGGACCTCGACCAGCCCGCCAAGCGGATCGCAGACGAGCCCGAGGGTGCCCTGCATGGTGATCGAGACCGCCTGCATCGCCTGCCGCGGGGTGCCGCCCAGCAGCTCGACCCCTGCCGCGGCGGCCATCCCGGCGGCCGCGCCGGTCTCGGCTTGGCATCCACCTTCGGCCCCCGAGAGCGAGGCTCGCACGGCGACCACGGCGCCGACCAGGCCGGCGGTGGCGAGGGCGCGGACCAGGTCGTCGTCGGTCACCTGATGGTGCGCCGCCAGGCCGAGGAGGGTGCCGGGCAGGACGCCGGCGCCACCGGCGGTCGGTGCGGCGACGATCACCCCCATCGCCGCGTTGACCTCCTGTACGGCGAGGGCGGCGGCCAGCGCATCCACGAACGCCGTGCCCGCGAGGGGGCCCTGGCCGGCGGCGAGCTTCGCCGCGTCGCCGCCGACGAGGCCCGACACCGAGCGGATGTCGCCTTCCAGGCCGCGATCGACGGCGCGGCGCATCACGTCGAGCGCGCGATGGAGCCCGGCCTCGACCTCCTCGCGGGTGCGGAGCCCGGTCTCGACTTCGGACCGGATCGCGAGTTCACCCAGCGAGACGCCCGCGACTTCGGCGGCCTCGACCGCCTCGAGCACCGAGTCGTAGCTCATGCGACGCGCTCCACGACGCGGACGGTCTTGATCGCCGGGATCGCGGC
>CAZKYO010000060.1:0-5396 GCA_964557115.1 uncultured Gemmatimonadaceae bacterium | reverse complement strand
TAGCTCATGCGACGCGCTCCACGACGCGGACGGTCTTGATCGCCGGGATCGCGGCGATCCGGTCGATCGCGGCCTGGGCTGGCGGCGAATCGAGCTCGTAGACGTGGATCGCGTCGCCGCCCTTCTGGCGCCGCGACACCCGCATCGTCGCGAGGTTCACGCTCTCCTCCGCCAGGGCACCTGCCACGCTCGCCACGATGCCCGGCTGGTCGTGGGCGACCGCGACGAGCGTGGTGTAGGCGCCAGTGATGTCCACCGGGAAGCCGTCGATCGCCGTGACGAGGATCCGGCCCGCGCCGAGGGAGGAACCGGTGAGCGTCGCGGTCTTGCCGTTCCGGGTCACGGTGATCCGCGTGGTGTTGGGGTGGTGGTCGCCGCGGAGCTTGGCGTTCTCGAAGGTGATCTCGACGCCCTCGGCCTCGGCCGAGGCGAGCGATTCCCGCAGGCGCTCGTCGTCGGGGGCGTAGCCGAGCAGCCCGCCGGCGATCGCGCGGTCGGTGCCGTGGCCGGTCCCGGTGCGTGCGAAGGAGCCGTGCAGCTCGACCTTCGCCTTCTCCGGCGTGCCGCCCACCAAAGCACGGGCGATGAGTCCCAGCCGGCACGCCCCGGCGGTGTGCGACGAGGAGGGGCCGACCATGACCGGCCCGATGATGTCGAGGATGGAGACCATGGGCTAGATCAGCTCCGCCTCGGTGATCGCGCCGAGCGACACGGCGATCTCGGTCGCGTCATCTCCCGAGGGCTTCAGGAAGACCTCGTGGGCGGCCGGGTGGAGGTCGACGCTCGACGGGACGCCGAGCACTTCGGTGCCGTCCTCCATGACGAGGCGCACCGCGCGGTCATTGCCGTTGGCGAACCCCAGGATCTCGATGATCGTCTCGACCTGCATCGCCGCCTCCGAGGTGAGGGACTCCTTGGAATGTACCCCCGTGCGGCGAGGGGTTCAGCCGCCGATCCAGCCGGGCGGGATCCCGCCGGGCCTGGGTGGCGCGGGCAGCGGTGGCGGGGCACCGAAGACGTCCTGCGAGCGGGCATTGGCGCCGACTGCATCGATCAGGTGGCTGAATTCCTCGCGGGCCTTGCGGATCCCCCAACGATACACGAGCCGGTAGATGCCGACGGCGGCCGCCCCGACCAGGCCGAGGGCGCCGGCCGCGATCGGCGCGGCGAGGAGCAGGGAGCCCTGGCCGATCGACGCGAGGACCCCGACGGCGGCACCGATCGCGCCGCCACCGATGCCGATCCCGAACCCCCACTTGGCGTTCTTGTTGGCGCCGGAGCGGAGGTCCGCGGTGATCACCATCTCGCAGCGGCGCGGGTCGCCCGCCACGGCGTGCACCGTCACGCGAAGCAGGTAGGCGTCGATCACGGTCATGTAGTAGCGGAGCGAGCTCATCGAGCTCTCCATCATGTTCATCGACGACACCGGCTTGGCGGTGAACGTCAGCACGCCGCCGTCGAGGGGATGGCCGCCCACGGTGTCGCGGAAGATCAGGTCGTAGGGATGGGCCGGGAAGATCCTCCCGATCGACTCGAGCACCGCGCGCGGCGGCGCCGGGATCACCCTCGCGACGCGCAGGGAATGCTCGACCCGGCCCAGCACGACGCGCTCGAAGCGCGACTCGCCGCCCTCGAGCCGCGCCGGCAGCGCGGCCTCGTCATCCGGCAGCTCGGCGAGCGCGAGCTGGACGAACTCCTCGGCGATGCCGGCCTCCACCGCCGCGGCCTCGACGTCGCCGAGGCGATAGCCGGCGGTCGGCAACGCGGCGGTGAGGCCGGTCGCGAACTCCTCGGCCTGGGCGGTGCGCTCCTGGATGCGGCGCGAGGCGTCGGCCTGCAGCTGCGCGGCGCGCAGCCACACCGCCTTGGCGGTGTCCTCGTCGAGCACCCGCTCGGGGACGCCCTGCGGCCCGCTCTGCGCCTCGCGCAGCGCCGCCTCGAGCGCCTCGGCCAGCGCCTCGCCGCTCGGGTAGCGCGCGGCGGGTTCCTTGGCGAGACAGCGATCGACGACCGCCACGAGCGCGGCCGGGACCGAGGGAGCCGCGTCATGCAGCGAGGGGGCCGGCCGGGTCGCCTGCATCAGCAGCACGGCGGACGCCTCGGGCGCGTCGAACGGCAGGCGGCCCGAGAGCAGCTGGAACGCCACGACGCCGAGCGAATAGAGGTCGGCTCGCCCGTCGGCGTCGCCGCCGGCGACCCGCTCGGGGGCCATGTAGTGCACCGAGCCGAGCACCATGCCGTCGGCCGTGAGGCCCGAGGCGCGGCCGTCGCGGGCGATGCCGAAGTCGGTGACGAGCACGCGGCCGCCGCCGCGCTCGAGCATGATGTTTTCGGGCTTGATGTCGCGGTGCACGACACCCCGCGCGTGGGCGTATGCGAGCGCCCACGCCACCTCGCGGACGATCCGCACGACGTCGGCGGGCGGCAGCGGCCCGCGCGCCGAGAGCCGCTCGGCGGCGGTCTCGCCGTCGATGTAGCCCATCGCGAAGAACGCGACGCCGTCGATCTCGTCGGCCCGGAAGATCGGCACGATGTTGGGGTGCGAGAGCTGCGCCGCGGTGCGCGCCTCGCGCACGAAGCGCTCCCGCAGCGCGGGATCGCCCGCGAGGGCGGGCGGCAGCACCTTGATCGCGACGGGACGGTCGAGCGAGAGCTCGCGGGCGAGGAACACGATCCCCATCCCGCCGCGACCAAGCTCCCGCTCCAGCGCGTACTGCGCGGCGAAGCGTGGCCGGAGCGCCTCCAGCGTGCCGGCGCTCACCCGAGGATCCGGGCGAGAAACTCGCCGGTGTGGCTCCCGGCCGTGCGCGCCACGGCCTCCGGCGTCCCGGCGGCGACGATCCGGCCGCCCCGGGCGCCGCCCTCGGGGCCCAGGTCGATCACCCAGTCGGCCGTCTTGATCACGTCGAGGTTGTGCTCGATCACGACCACGCTGTTCCCCTTCGACACCAGCCGGTGCAGCACCTCGAGCAGCAGCCGCACGTCCTCGAAGTGGAGGCCGGTGGTCGGCTCGTCGAGGATGTACAGCGTCCGGCCGGTGTCGCGCTTGGCGAGCTCGGTCGCCAGCTTGACGCGCTGCGCCTCGCCGCCCGACAGCGTGGTCGCCGGCTGGCCGAGGTGGAGGTACCCCAGCCCGACGTCGTTGAGCAGCTCGAGCCGGTCGGCGATGCGCGACTGCGCCGAGAAGAAGTCGAGCGCCTCGGTGACGGTGAGGTCGAGCACGTCGGCGATGCTCTTCCCCTTGTAGCGCACCTCGAGCGTCTCGCGGTTGTAGCGGCGCCCCTTGCACACCTCGCACGGCACGTACACGTCGGGGAGGAAGTGCATCTCGATCTTGACGAGGCCGTCGCCCTGGCACGCCTCGCAGCGACCGCCCTTGACGTTGAACGAGAAGCGCCCGGGGCCGTAGCCGCGCATCTTCGCCTCCGGGAGCTGGGTGAACAGCTCGCGGATCGGGGTGAAGAGGCCGGTGTAGGTCGCGGGGTTGGATCGCGGCGTGCGCCCGATCGGCGACTGGTCGATGTCGATCACCTTGTCGAGGTGGTCGAGCCCCTCGATCCGGTCGTGCTCGCCCGGCAGCACCTTGGCGCGGTAGAGGTGGCGCGCCAGCGACTGGTAGAGGATGTCGGTCACCAGCGTCGACTTGCCCGAGCCCGAGACGCCGGTCACCGCCACGAAGAGGCCCAGCGGGAACTCCACCGTGAGGTCCCGGAGGTTGTTGGCGCGGGCGCCGACCACCGTGAGCTTGCGGGCGCGATCGATCGGTCGTCGCTCGGCGGGGATCGGCACGCGCAGGTCGCCGCGCAGGTAGCGCGCGGTGAGCGAGTCGGGGTGGGCGAGGATCTCCTCCACCGTCCCCTCGGCCACGACCTTGCCGCCGAAGCGGCCGGCCCTCGGGCCCAGGTCGATGACGTGGTCGGCGCTCCGGATCGTGTCCTCGTCGTGCTCCACCACCAGCACGGTGTTGCCGAGGTCGCGCAGCTCGCGCAGCGTCTCCAGCAGCCGGGCATTGTCGCGCTGGTGCAGCCCGATGCTCGGCTCGTCGAGGATGTAGAGCACGCCGACCAGGCGCGAGCCGATCTGGGTCGCCAGCCGGATTCGCTGCGACTCGCCGCCCGAGAGGGTCCCGGCGCTGCGGCCGAGGGTGAGGTACTCGAGCCCCACGTCGCGGAGGAAGGTGAGCCGCTCGACCACCTCCTTGAGGATCGGGCCGGCGATCTCCGGATCGACCGCGCCGGCCCCGCGCCCGGTGGGGACCGCCTCGAAGAAGTCCACCGCGGCGTCCACCGGGAGCTCGACCACGTCGCCGATGCTCTTCCCCGCCACCAGCACCGAGAGCGACTCGGCGCGGAGTCGCCGTCCGCCGCAGGTCGGGCAGGGCTGCTCCACCATGTACGCCTCGAGGTCGCCGCGCACCGCGTCGCTCGACGACTCGCGCCACCGGGTCGCGACATTCGCGAGGATCCCCTCCCACTCGCCCTCGACCTCGCGCCCGCGACCGCCCTCGGCGGCCCAGGTGACCTTCTTCCCCGGCAGTCCGTTGAGCAGCGCGTCACGCGCCTTGGCGGGAAGCTTCCCCCACGGCGCCATCAAGTCGAACTTGAGCTGCCGCGCCAGGGTCGGCAGCACCACCCGCTTGAGGTAGCCGCTCGGCTCGCCCCACGGCAGGACCACGCCCTCGAGGATCGAGATGCTCGGGTCGCCGAGGATCAGGTCGACATTGGGAATCCGCGACGTGCCGACCCCGTGGCAGTCGGGACACGCCCCGAACGGCGAGTTGAACGAGAACTGTCGCGGCTCCAGCTCGGGCAGCGAGAGGCCGCACTTGGGGCACGCGAAGCGCTCGCTGAACATCCGCGGCTCCTTCGGCTTGCCCTTCGCATCGTGCGGCACCACCTCGACCACGCCGTCGGCCACGCGCAACGCCGTCTCCAGCGAGTCGACCAGGCGGCCGCGATCGGCGGCCCGCACCACGAGGCGGTCGATCACCACCGCGATGTCGTGGTTCTGGCGGCGGTTGAGCTTCGGCACCGCGCCGAGGTCGTGCACCTGGCCGTCCACGCGCACCCGCACGTAGCCCTGGCGCTGCAGGTCCTCGAGCACGTCGCGGAACTCGCCCTTGCGACCGCGGACCATCGGCCCGAGCACCTCGATCCGGGTGCCCTCGGGCCAGCCGAGGATCGTGTCGGCGATCTGCCCGGCGCTCGAACGGGTGATCGGGGTGCCGTCGTTGGGGCAGTGCGGCACCCCGGCGCGGGCCCAGAGCAGCCGCATGTAGTCGTAGATCTCGGTGACGGTGCCGACGGTCGAACGCGGGTTGTGGCCGGTCGACTTCTGCTCGATCGAGATCGCCGGCGAGAGCCCCTCGATCGCGTCGACGTCGGGCTTCTCCATCA
>CAZKYO010000059.1:0-9853 GCA_964557115.1 uncultured Gemmatimonadaceae bacterium | reverse complement strand
GGGAGTTCGACGGCGGCGCGTTCATGAACCAGGCGAGCCACTACGTGGACCTGCTGGACTGGCTGGTCGGTCCGGTGGAGAGCGTCCAGGCCTACACGGCCACCCTGGAGCGGCGGATCGAGGTCGAGGACACGGGGGTGCTGGCGATCCGGTGGCGGAGCGGTGCCCTCGGGACGATGGCGGTGACGATGCTCACCCACCCCCGGAACTACGAGGGATCGATCACGGTCCTCGGGGAGCACGGGACGGTCAGGCTGGGCGGGGTGGCGGTCAACCAGATCGAGCACTGGGAGTTCGCCGACACCCACCCCGACGACGCCCGGGTGGCGGACGCCTCCTACCAGACCACCTCGGTCTACGGCCACGGGCACCGGGGCTACTACCAAAACGTCATCGGGACCCTCCGCGGCACGGAACTTCCGGAGACGGACGGCCGGGAGGGACTCCATTCCCTCGAGCTCCTGATCGCCACCTACCTGGCGGCCCGCGACGGCCGCCGGGTCGCCCTGCCCTTGGAGTATTGAGCCAATGAGTCTTGCAGACGTCCTGATCGGCCGGGCCGAGAAGCGCGACATCACCTTCGGGATTGTCGGCCTCGGCTACGTCGGACTCCCCCTCGCGGTCGAGCTGGGCCGGGCCGGGTTCCGGGTCCTCGGCTACGACATCTCGGAGCGGGTGGTCGAGCTGCTGAACGCCGGCACCTCGCACATCAAGGACATCACCTCGAGGGAGGTGGCCGAGCTGCGCGAGTCGGGCCGCTTCGAGGCGACGACCGACGCCACCCGCCTCAAGGAGGCGGACGCGATCTCGATCTGCGTCCCGACCCCGCTGTCGAAGTACAAGGATCCGGACGTCTCGTTCATCGTCGCCGCGACCGAGGCCGTCCAGGCCTCGCTGCGCTCGGGGCAGGTGATCATCCTGGAGAGCACCACCTATCCGGGGACCACCCGCGAGATCATGCTGCCGGCGCTCGAGAGCACCGGCCTGGCGGTCGGCAAGGACTTCTTCCTCGCCTTCTCGCCCGAGCGCGTCGATCCGGGCAACCCGCGGTTCAACACCAAGAACACCCCGAAGGTGGTCGGCGGCATCACGCCGGACTGCGTGCGGGTGGCGTGCGCGATGTACGCCCCGGCGATCGAGACGCTCGTCCCGGTCAGCACCACCGAGGCGGCCGAGCTGGTGAAGCTGCTGGAGAACACCTTCCGCAGCGTGAACATCGGCCTCGTGAACGAGATGGCGATCGTCTGCGACAAGCTGGGCGTCGACGTGTGGGAGGTGATCGAGGCCGCGGCCACCAAGCCGTTCGGCTTCATGAAGTTCCTGCCGGGCCCCGGCCTCGGCGGCCACTGCATCCCGATCGACCCGCACTACCTCGCGTGGAAGATGCGCGGCCTCAACTACAAGACCCGCTTCATCGACCTCGCGGGCGAGCTCAACAGCGAGATGCCGCTCTTCTGGGTGCGCAAGCTGATGGAGGAGCTCAACCTCGCGGGGAAGGCGATCAAGGGCGCCCGGGTGCTCGTGCTCGGCGTCGCCTACAAGAAGGACATCGACGACCTCCGCGAGTCGCCGGCGCTCGACATCCTCGGGCTGCTGCACCAGTACGGCGCCGACGTGCAGTACCACGACCCCTACGTCGCGAAGTTCTCCGAGGCCGGCCACGACTATGCGTCGGTGCCGCTCACCGAGGCCACGCTGCGCGAGGCGGACGCGGTGCTGGTGGTGACCGACCACAGCGCGATCGACTGGGGGCTGGTCAAGCAGACGGCGCGGCTGGTCGTCGACACGCGGCACGTGCTCAGCCGGCAGGCCTGATGCGGGTCACGGTCGTCGGGTCGGGCTACGTCGGCCTGGTGGCCGGCGCGTGCCTCGCCGAGACGGGCAACGACGTGATCTGCGCCGATCGCGACGTCGCCAAGGTCGGCCGCCTCCAGGCGGGCGAGCTGCCGATCTACGAGCCCGGGCTCGAGCCGATCGTGGCGCGGAACGCGCAGGCCGGCCGCCTCCGCTTCACCGACGACCTCGCCCGGGCGGTGCGCCACGCCGAGGTGATCTTCATCGCGGTGGGGACGCCCTCCGGCGAGGACGGCTCCGCCGACCTCCAGCACGTGCTCGAGGTCGCCCGCACGATCGGCCGCCACCTCGAGCGCTTCACCGTCGTCGTCACCAAGTCGACCGTGCCCGTGGGCACCGCCGCCAAGGTCCGCGAGGCGATCGCGGCGGAGACCGCCGTCGAGTTCGCCGTCGCGTCGAACCCCGAGTTCCTCAAGGAGGGCGCGGCGATCGACGACTTCATGAAGCCCGACCGCGTCGTCCTCGGCACCGACGACCCGCGGGCCGAGGCGATGCTCGGCGCGCTGTACGCGCCGTACGTGCGGAGCGGCGCGCCGATCCTCTTCATGGACATCCCCTCGGCCGAGGTGACGAAGTACGCCGCCAACGCGATGCTCGCCACGCGGATCTCCTTCATGAACCAGGTCGCCGACCTCTGCGAACGGGTCGGCGCCGACGTCTTCAACGTGCGCCGGGGCATCGGCACCGACTCGCGGATCGGCTCGGCGTTCCTCTTCCCCGGTCCGGGCTACGGCGGCTCGTGCTTCCCGAAGGACGTGAAGGCGCTGGTGCACACCGCGCGGAGCGCGGGGATGGTCCCCGACCTGTTCGAGGCGGTCGAGGCCGTCAACCACCGCCAGAAGCACCTGCTGTTCACCAAGCTCGAGGCGCTGGTCGGGCCGCTGGCCGGCGTGCCGGTGGCGGTGTGGGGCCTCGCCTTCAAGGCCGGCACCGATGACATGCGCGAGTCCCCCGCGCTGACCCTGGTCGACGCCCTGCTCGAGGCGGGGGCCCGGGTCGTCGCGCACGACCCGCAGGCGATGGACGTCGCCCGCGAGCGCTGGGGCGACCGGGTCGCCTTCGTCGCCGAGCCGTACGCCGCCCTCGACGGCGCCGCGGCGCTCGTGGTCGTCACCGAGTGGCTCGAGTACCGCAACCCCGACTTCGACCGGATCCGCGCGTCGCTCAGCGCCCCCGTGATCATCGACGGTCGCAATCTCTACGACCCCGCCCGGATGGCCGCCCTCGGCTTCCGGCACGCCACGATCGGCCGGAGACAGCCCTGATGCGCGTCGCGATCACCGGCGCCGCCGGTTTCCTCGGGTCCCACCTCGTGGACCGCTTCCTGGCCGACGGACACGAAGTCGTCGGCCTCGACAACTTCCTGACCGGGCGCCCGGGGAACCTGGCCCACCTGGCCGGTGATCCGCGGTTCACGTTCATGGAGCAGGACGTCAGCGATCCCTACGCGATCGCCGGGCGCGTCGACGGGGTGCTCCACTTCGCCTCGCCCGCGTCGCCGCCGGACTACCAGGCCCACCCCGTGGCCACGCTCCGAGTCGGCTCCGCCGGCACGCTCAACGCCCTCGAACTCGCCCGGGCCCATGGTGCCCGGTTCCTGCTCGCCTCGACCAGCGAGATCTACGGCGACCCGGAAGTCCATCCCCAGCCGGAGACGTACTGGGGCAACGTGTCCTCGACCGGGCCGCGGAGCATGTACGACGAGGCGAAGCGCTTCGCCGAGGCCGCCGTGATGGCCTACCGTCGCAGCCACGGCGTCGACACCGGCATGGTGCGCATCTTCAACACCTACGGCCCCCGGATGCGCCCCGAGGACGGACGGGTCGTCTCGAACTTCATCGTCCAGGCGCTCCGCGGGGCACCGCTCACGGTGTACGGCGACGGCAGCCAGACGCGGTCGTTCTGTTATGTTGACGACCTGGTCGACGGCATCACGCGGCTGTTCCACTCCGGGCATCCCGACCCGGTGAACATCGGCAACCCGGTCGAGTTCACGATGCTGGAGCTGGCCGACGTGGTCCGCGAGGTGACCGGCTCGGCCTCGCCGATCGAGCGGCGGCCGCTGCCGACCGACGACCCGAAGGTGCGGCAGCCCGACATCGCGCTCGCCAGGCGGCTGCTGGGCTGGGAACCGCGCGTGGCGCTGCGCGAGGGCGTCGAACGGACGGCGGCCCATTTCCGCGAGGAGCTTGGATGAACGTGAGCGTGCGGGAACTGATCGGATCGGCGCGCGAACGCTTCGCGTCGCGCGACTACTACGGGGCGCTGCTCTGCCTCGAGGATCTCGACGGTTCCGCGCGCGCCTACGCCGACGTCCACCACCTGCGCGGACTCTGCCTGACGATGCTCGAGCGGGCCGAGGAGGCGCTGGCCGAGTTCGACCGCGCGCTCGAGCTCAACCCGCGCTACGTCGAGGCCCACCTCCACCGCGGGCTGGTGCTCAACCAGCTGGGCCGGAACGAGGCCGCCGCGGCGGCCTTCGACGCCGCGCTCGAGGCCGAGGGGCCGGCCGTCGCCGGACTCTCCGGGCCGATCGCCGCGCGGCTCGCCAACGAGCATGCCCGTCTTGGCGAACACTACGCCGAGGCGGGCGCGACCCGCGAGGCGATCGAGCAATACCGACGCGCCGTCGCGCTCGGGCCGGCCTTCCATGACCTGCGGATGCGACTCGCCCGCCTGCTGCTCGAGGGCGGCAATCCGCTGGGCGCCCGCGAGGAGCTGTCGGCGATCCTCGACGCGCGGCCGGACTGGATCGAGGCGCGGGTGCAGTTCGGCCTCGCACGCTACCTCGCCGGCGACGTCTCCGGGGCGCGCGACACCTGGCGGCACTGCCAGGGCGAGCGCCCCGACCTCGAGCGGATCAACGCCTACCTCGCCATGGTCGAACGGATTCCCGAGTGACCCGACGCCTGCTTGCCCTGTGGGCACTGCTGGTGGCGGGTTGCGGTCGCGGGATGACGGACGAACAGCAGGGCGACCTCGCGATGGCCCAGGGACGCTGGGCCGATGCGCTCGACGCGTACACCCGCGCCGGCGGCCCCGCCCGGGTGGCGGCCAAGCGGGGCGACGCCGCGCTCCTCGCCGATCGTCCAGGCAGCGCGGCCCTGGCCTGGACGGCGGCCGCCCGGGATGATTCGACCCTTCGCGGCGAGGCCGCGGCCGGCCTCGCGCGGGCGGCGGTCGCCGCCCAGCGTGCGGGCGACATGCTCGCCCTCTCCTCCGCCGTCCTGGGTCTCCGCGAGGTCGCCCCGAGCTGGCCGGTCGGCCGGCTCGCCCTGCCGCTCCGGCTCGATGCGTTCCCGGCGACCGAGGACGTGCTCTCGCTGGCGCCCGCGGTGCTCGCCGCCGCGCCCGGCCGGGAGGTGGCGGACGCCGCGCTCGGAGCCCTGGCAGGCGCCTGGCGGCGCGAGGGGCGCTGCGACCGCTCGGTGCCGATCGATGACGCCCGCTCCCGCCGCCTCGACGGCGAGGAGGCGCACCAGGCGACGCTGGCCGTGGCGCGCTGCCGTTTGGCCCAGGGGCTTGCCGCGACCGAGGCAGATGAGTTCGATTCGGCCCGGGTCGCCCTGGGCGACGCCATCGACCGGGATCCCGACGGGGTGGTCGGCCGCCGTGCGCTCGTGGCGCTCGGCGACGTCCACCTGCAGGCAGGGGACCTGTTTGCCGCTCGGCTGGCCTGGCAGACCGCTGCCTCGACCGGCGCCGAGCCCGACTCGATCACCGACCTCGCGCTCGATCGGCTGCGTGCCGTCGCCGCCGATTCGAACAGGGAGCCCTGATCCGCACGATGACCCGTTTCCGTCTCGCGATCCTGCTGATCCTCGCCACCGCCTGCGGCAAGGGCGCCCCCCGGACCACCCCGGCCCCGGAGGCATCCGTCCGCGCGTCGGCCGCGCAGCTCGACTCGCTGCTCGCCACCGCCCAGTCGAGGATGGACTCCCGCGACTGGGACAAGGCCGCGGTGCTCTACCAGCGGCTCCTGCTCGAGCTGCCGCCCGGCGATCGCCGCCTCGCCGCGGCCCGACTCGCCCTCGGCGAGGCCCGGCTGGGTGAGAAGAGCTACCTCCAGGCGGTGCGCGAATTCCGCCGGACCGCGGACGACTACCCGACGGACTCCCTCGCGCCGCACGCGTTGCTGCGGGCGGGCGACGGGTATGCCGCCCTGTGGCGGCGGCCCGAGCTCGATCCGACCTACGGCGGCCAGGCGATCGCCACCTGGCAGGAACTGCTGACCCGCTACCCGGAAAGCGGCACTGCCGACACCGCCCGGACACGGATCGCCGGGCTGCAGGAGTGGTACGCGCAGAAGGAGTTCCGCGCCGCGGACTTCTACCTCAAGTACAAGGCGTTCGACTCGGCGATCCTGTACCTCAAGGACCTCGTCACGACGTATCCCAAGTCCTCGATCGTCCCTGACGCGCTGGTGAAGCTGGTGGATGCCTACCGGCAGCTCGGCTACAGCGAGGACGTGCAGGAGACCTGCGGCTACTTCCGGCAGACCCATCCCGAGGCGCCGAGCCTTCGCGAGACGTGCCCCGCCGTCGCGGGCGACAGCACCGCGGTCGCGGGAGCCCCGCCGGCCTCCTGACGTGCGGCTGGGAATCCTCGGCGGGTCGTTCGACCCGATCCACAACGCCCACCTGATCGCGGCCCAGCTCGCGCGCGAGGCGCTCGGGCTCGATCGCGTGCTGCTCGTCGTCTCCGCGCACCAGCCGCTCAAGGGCGGTCACGGGGCGAGCGCCCCGCAGCGGCTGGCGATGGTCGAGCGTGCCGTCGCCGGGATCCCGGGGCTCGTCGCCGATGACCGCGAGATCCGGCGCGGCGGCCCGTCCTACACGATCGACACCCTGCGCGAGCTCGCGGCCGAGACCCCCGGGGTCGAACTGGTCCTGCTCCTCGGCAGCGACGCGGCGCTCGACCTGCCGCATTGGCGCGAACCCGCCGCGATCCGCGAGCTGGCCCGGGTGGTCGTCTTCGCGCGCCAGGGCGCCCCGGCGGCGCTGGAGGAGGTGCTCCAGGTGCCGCCGCTCGGGATCTCGAGCACCGCGATCCGTGAAAGGCTTCGGGCCGGGCTCGGCATTCGAGGGTGGGTCCCCGACGGGGTGGCCGACTACATTTCCGGGCTGGCCCTGTATCAGGCAGAAGGTGGAAAAGGATGATCAAGAAGGTGGTGGAGTCGGTCTTCGGCTCCCGGCACGAGCGCGAGGCGAAGCGGCTCCAGCCGATGCTCCGGCAGATCCGCGAGCAGGAGGAGCGGCTCGCGGGACTCGACGACGCGACGCTGCAGGCGCAGACGGCGAAGTTCCGCGGCGTCCTGGCCGAGCGGACGGGGGCGCTGCGCGCCGAGGTGGACCGCCTCCGGGCGGAGAAGCACGCCTGCGGCGACCCGGTCGAGCGCGAGCGGCTCGAGGACGAGCTCCACAAGGCGGAGCAGGCCTGGAAGCGGGAGATCGCGGCGACGCTCGACGACCTCCTGCCGGAGGCCTACGCCACGGTGCGCGAGGCGTGCCGGCGGCTGGTCGGCACCACCGTCGACGTGCTGGGCCATCCGACGCCCTGGAACATGGTCCCCTACGACGTCCAGCTGATCGGCGGGATCAACCTGCACCGCGGCCGGATCGCCGAGATGGCGACCGGCGAGGGGAAGACGCTGGTCGCGGTGCTGCCGCTCTACCTCAACGCGCTGCCGGGGCGCGGCGTCCAGCTCGTCACGGTCAACAACTACCTCGCCCGCCGCGACTCGCAGTGGATGGGCCACGTCTTCGGCTGGCTCGGCCTCACGGTGCGCTGCCTCGACGACACGCCGCCCTCGTCGCCCAAGCGGCGCGAGGCCTACGCGGCCGACATCACCTACGGGACCAACAACGAGTTCGGCTTCGACTACCTGCGCGACAACATGGTCTTCTCGCTGGAGCAGCGGGTCCAGCGCGAGCACGTCTACGCGATCATCGACGAGGTCGACTCGATCCTGATCGACGAGGCGCGGACGCCGCTGATCATCTCGGGACCGGTGGGCGAGGAGGACATGGCGGTCTACCGGACCCACAACGCCCGGGTGGCGACGCTGGTCCGCAAGCAGACCGAGGTCGCCAACCAGCTGGTCGCCGAGGGCGAGCGGCTGCTGGCCGACGACAAGACCCGGACCGAGGCGGGGCTCAAGCTCTACCAGGCCAAGCTGGGGATGCCGAAGAACAAGCGGCTCCTCAAGGTGCTCAACGAGACCGGCGTGCAGCAGCTGGTGCAGCGCACCGAGCTCGACCACATCGCCGACCGCAAGCTGCCGATCAAGCAGCAGTCGATGCGCGAGATCGAGGAGTCGCTCTACTTCGTCCTCGACGAGAAGGGCCACTCGGTCCACCTCACCGATCGCGGCTCGGCCGAGCTGTCGCCCAACGACCCCGAGCTGTTCGTGGTGCCCGACATCTCGCAGTCGATCCACGACGTCGACGCCGACCCCGACCTGGCGCCGGCCGAGAAGGTCGAGCGGCGCCGGGTGATCGAGGCCGACTACGCCGCCAAGAGCGAGCAGCTGCACATCATCCACAAGCTGCTGCAGGCGCACGCGCTGTACGAGAAGGAAGTGGACTACATCGTCCAGGACGGGCAGGTGCTGATCGTCGACGAGTTCACCGGGCGCATCATGCACGGGCGGCGCTGGTCGGACGGGCTGCACCAGGCGGTCGAGGCGAAGGAGGGCGTGACCGTCAAGGGCGAGACGCAGACCTTCGCGACGATCACGATCCAGAACTACTTCCGGATGTACGAGAAGCTCGCCGGCATGACCGGCACCGCCGAGACCGAGGAGACCGAGTTCTACCAGATCTACGGGCTCGACGTCGCGGTGATCCCGACCAACCGGCCGATCGCGCGCGCCGACCTGCCCGACCGGATCTACCGGACCCGGCGCGAGAAGTTCAACGCGGTGATCGACGAGGTGGAGCGGGTGCACCAGGCCGGCTGGCCGGTGCTGATCGGCACGACCAACGTGGAGATCTCCGAGACGCTGTCGCGCCAGCTGAAGCGCCGCGGCCTCGCCCACGAGGTCCTCAACGCCAAGTACCACCAGCGCGAGGCGGAGATCGTCGCGAAGGCCGGCGAGACCGGCGCGATCACGATCGCGACCAACATGGCGGGCCGCGGCACCGACATCAAGCTGGACCAGGCCCTCGACCTCGCGCAGCAGGAGGCGGGGCTGCACATCGTCGGCACGGAGCGGCACGAGTCGCGCCGGATCGACCGGCAGCTCCGGGGCCGCTCGGGGCGCCAGGGCGACCCGGGGCAGTCGCTGTTCTTCCTGTCCCTCGAGGACGACCTGATGCGCCTCTTCGGCGGGATGGATCGCATCTCGCGGATGATGGACAAGGGCGGGGCGGAGGAGGGCGAGGTCATCACCGGCCGGCTGATCACCGCCGCGATCGAGAGCGCCCAGAAGCGGGTCGAGCTGCAGCACTTCGAGCAGCGCAAGCGGGCGCTCGAGTACGACGACGTGCTGAACCAGCAGCGCGAGGTGATCTACTCGACGCGCCTGTTCGCGCTGGAGCGGGGCGAGGAGATCAAGGCCGAGGCGCTGAAGATGATCCGGGCGGCGCTGTCGCGGGTGGCCGACGAGTGGGTCACATCGCTGGAGCCCGAGGAGGAGCTCGACCGCGCCGGCCTGCGCGAGACGCTGATGCTGCAGTTCCTCGCCGCGCCCGACGCCCTCGTCGACGCGCAGGCGGTGCCGCTCGAGGGCGTCACCGACGCGGTCGTGGCCGAGGGGGAGGCCGCCTTCGGGCGCAAGCTGGCGTACCTCGAGGACTTCGGGGCCCAGGTCGGGATCCCCGACGTGGAGCTCCAGGTCCTGTCGCAGGTGATGCTGGCGGTGCTCGACGAGAAGTGGAAGGACCACCTCTACGACCTCGACCAGCTGCGCAACGCGATCCACTACCGGGCGTACGGCCAGAAGGACCCGCTGGTGGAGTACAAGAAGGAGGCCTTCGAGATGTTCGAGGACCTCCTG
>CAZKYO010000058.1:0-10126 GCA_964557115.1 uncultured Gemmatimonadaceae bacterium | reverse complement strand
CGATGCCGATGCCGCCGACCTGCGCGGCGAGCGCGTCGGAGAGGTAGTCGCCGTTCAGGTTGAGCGTCGCGATCACGTCGTACTCGCGCGGCCGCGTCAGCACCTGCTGCAGCATCGCGTCGGCGATCACATCCTTGATGATGATCCCGTCGGACGTCACCTGCCACGGCCCGCCCTCGAAGTCGGTCGCGCCGAACTCCTCGCGGGCCAGCTCGTAGCCCCAGTCGCGGAAGCCGCCCTCGGTGTACTTCATGATGTTGCCCTTGTGCACCAGGGTGACGCTCTTGCGCCCCTCGGCCCGGGCGTAGTTGATCGCGGCGCGGATCAGCCGCTTCGAGCCCTCCTCCGACACCGGCTTGATCCCGATCGAGGCGGTCTCCGGAAAGCGGATGCTCTTGACCCCCATCTCGTCGATCAGGAAGCGGACGACCTTGCGCGCGTCGTCGGTGCCGGCCTGCCACTCGATGCCGGCGTAGATGTCCTCGGTATTCTCCCGGAAGATCACCATGTCCACGGCGCCGGGATCCTTGACCGGCGACGGCACGCCGGTGAACCACCGGACCGGCCGGACGCAGGCGTAGAGGTCGAGGCGTTGCCGCAGCGTGACGTTGAGCGAGCGGAAGCCGCCGCCCACCGGCGTGGTGAGCGGGCCCTTGATCGCGACGAGGTAGTGGTCGATCGCGGCGAGGGTGTCATCCGGGAGCCAGTCGTCGAAGCGCTCCTTCGACTTCTCCCCCGCGAACACCTCGAACCACGCCAGGCGGCGCTTGCTGCCGTAGGCGTGGCGGACCGCGCCGTCGAGCGCGTGCTGGGAGGCGCGCCAGATGTCGGGGCCGGTGCCGTCGCCCTCGATGAACGGGATCACGGGAACGTCCGGGACCTGCAGGACGCCGTCCTTGATGGTGATCGTGTCGCCCTCGGTGGGGGCGGAGAGATGCCGGAAGCTGGGAGTGGTGGGCATCCGGGAATAATAGTCCCCCTCCGCGTCGGCGGGAGCCGAGGCGGATATCTTGCCCCGATGGCCGATCCGTCATCCACCGTCACCCAGGCACGCCCGATGACCGCCGCCGATCACGGCGCCGGCGTGGCCTCGACGCTCTTGCGCGGCGTCGGGGCGGTCTCGACCCCCGCCGCCGCGCTCCTCGCCGAGGCGCTGTTCGTGAAGACGATGCGCCCGCGACTCCGACCCGAGGAGTCGGCGTTCCTCGCGCGCGGCGAGCGCTTCACGGTCCGCGCCCTCGGTCACCGAATCGCCGGCTACCGCTGGGGCACGGCCGACGCGCCGCGGGTGATGCTGGTGCACGGCTGGTGGAGCCGCGCCGGGCGCATGATGGCGATGGCCGAGGGGCTGCTGGCCGCCGGGATGCAGGTGGTTGCCTTCGACGGCCCCGGCCACGGGCGCTCGACCGGCTGGCGCGGCTCGATGCCGGAGTTCGCGTGGACGCTGCGCGCGGTCACCGAGGCGGTCGGTCCGCTGCACGCCACCATCGGCCACTCGCTCGGCGGGGCGGCCACGATCTTCGCGACCTCGCGCGGGCTGCCGACCTCGCGCGTGGCGGTGCTCGCGGCGCCGGCCCACCTCGCCTACTGGGCCGATCGATTCCGCGACACGCTCGGCCTCGCTCCCGCCGTCGACGCCCGGATGCGCGACAACCTCGAGCGGCGGATCGGCTTCTCGTGGGCCGAGCTCGACGTGCTGCGCGCGGCGGAGCGCCTCGCCGTGCCGGGGCTCGTGATCCACGACGCAGATGACGCCGACGTGGCGCCGGACCAGGGTCGACTGATCGCCGGGCACTGGGTCGGGAGCGCGCTGGTGGAGACGCGCGGGCTCGGGCATCGCCAGGTCACGCGCGACCCGGACGTGATCGCTCGCGTCGTGGAGTTCGTGCGAGCCTAGAAGAGAGAGAAGCGAGAACCGCCAGGTGCGAGCGCGGTTCTCGCTTCTCTCTCTTCTCTCGCCTCTCGTGCTAGAACGGCTTGTAGATCGCCAGCCAGGCGGCGACGAGGCCGAGGACCGGGATCAGCACCAGCAGCGCCTTGCCACGCGACGGATTCTTCCAGGCCGCCATGCCGAGGCCGGGGAGGAGCAGCCAGATCGCGATCTTGCCGTAGACCCAGCCGCCGAAGCCGAGCTGCGCCTTGGCGAGCATCCCGAAGCCGGCCACCACGATCAGCAACAGGGCGATGCCGTGCAGGGCGCCGATCAGGGCGCGCGCCTGGTTGGCGGCCTTGGTTCCGCCGTTCAGCGCGTAGAGCACCGTGCCGCCCAGGACCGTGAACAGCATCACGATGCCGAAGAGGTGGACCACCTTGTAGAACTCGTAGCTCATCGTCGCGGCTCCTCGCCGGTTCAGGGTCGTTCGATCGGGGCGCGCACGGCGTTGCCCCACTCCGTCCACGAGCCATCGTAGTTGCGGACGCCGGGCCAGCCAAGGAGCTGGGTGAGGACGAACCACGTGTGGGATGAGCGCTCGCCGATGCGGCAATAGGCGACCGTCGGCTTCGCCAGGTCGAGGCGCTGCTCGTCGACATAGATCGCGCGGAGCGCATCGGCCGGGCGGAACACGTGGCTCTCGGGGTCGACGGCCCGTGCCCACGGGACGTTTCGCGCCCCGGGGATGTGGCCGCCGCGGAGGGCGCCCTCGTTGGGGTAGTCGGGCATGTGGAGCCGCTCGCCGCGGTACTCCTCGGGCGAGCGCACGTCGACCAGCTGGCCGCCGGCCGCCACGTGCGCCATCACGTCGGCCTGGAACGCGCGGATCGCCGCGTCGTCGCGCGGCCCGACGACGATGTCGCCCGCCGGCACCTCCGGGGTCGTCGTCTCGAGCGCTCGCCCCTCCTGGATCCACCGCGCCCGCCCGCCGTCAAGCAGCCGGAGGTTGCCGACGCCGAACAGCCGGAGCACCCAGAACGCGTAGCACGCCCACCAGTTGTTCTTGTCGCCGTAGAGCACGACGGTCGTGTCGGCGGAGATGCCGCGCGCACGGAGGATCTCCTGCAGCCGGACGCTGTCGACGTAGTCGCGCTCGACCGCGTCGTTCAGGTCGTCGATCCAGTCCAGCTTCAGCGCGCCGGGGATGTGCCCGGTGCGGTACAGGAGCACGTCCTCGTCGGACTCCAGCAAGCGCACCCCGGGATCACCGAGGTGTGCGGCGACCCATGCCGTGTCGACCAGGACGTCGGGATTGGCGTAGCCGCGCGCGGCGATGGGAGTGACGGGCGGGGCGGTCGTCATGGCGTGGCCTCGAAGGGATTCCCGCGCCGCAAGCGGCGCGGCAGCAGGTCAATCGCCGAGCAGGTCCTCGAGGACCTTGTCGACGACCTCGATCACCCGGCCGGACACGATTCGCGCCAGGACGTCGACGGTCTCGAGCGGGAGGGAATCGGGATGCTTGCGGTCGCGCTGGAAGCGGACGATCTGGCCGAGGAGCACGGCGGCCATCGCCGGGCCGTCGCCGTCCTCCTCTTCGTCGGCGTCCGCCACGACGCGTTCGTAGTTGCTGCTCGGCACCGACGACGACCATGGTTCGGCGGGTTCGTCGTCCTCGTCGTCGTCCTGCTCCTCGGGCATCGGCACGATCGCGTAGAGCTCGCACCGCAGCCCCGGGTCTTCCTCGCGGGCGGCGAGAACGAGCTGGCGCGGCGCGTCGAAGACGCCGTGACGGGAGAAGAACTCCACCGCGTCGGGGGGCACTGCGCAGCGGGCCACCAGGGTGCCGTCGAGGAACGTGCCGAGGCATCGCATGCCATCCGGCACGCGCTCGTCGGTGATCTCGTGCACGTCGAGCGGGACCGGGGCGTCGGTCGTCGCGAGCACGGCCCCGCCGCGTCCCGGGGCCTTGTCGGACTCGGGCGCGTCGCCTTCGTCCGGGGTGAATTCGTCCGTCATCCGGTTCCTCCGATGGCGAGGGATCCGTCCCGGGGGAATCTATCAGGGGTCGCGGGGGCGGGTATCTTCCTCCGACGTGTCCACCGTGATCGACGTTTCCCACCTCGACCGCACCGCCGCCGGCCGCTGGCCGGTCCGCGCCGCGGCCCACGTCCTGGGCCTCGGCCTGGTCGTCGCCGTCCTCGTCGCGCTCCCGGTGGCACCGACCGACCTCGACCGGCACCAGTTCCCGAAGGAAACGGCGGTGCACCTCGCGGTGTTCCTCGCCGTGCTGCTCGCGCGGCCGTGGCCGGCACTCGGCAGCAGCCGGGCGCTGCGCGTCGCCGCGATCGGCCTCGCAGCGTGGACCGCCGCGAGCGCGCTCTTCGCGACCAATCCCTGGCTGGCGCTCCGCGCGACGTCCCTCACGGTGACGGGACTCCTGGCGCTGCTGACGGCGCGCCACGTCGCCGCGCTGGGCGCCGCGCCGATCCTGATCGGCTGGCTGGTGATGGCGGCCGGCGCCGGCGCCGCCACCGGACTGGCGCAGGCGTGGGGGGTGGAACACCCGTTCTTCGCGCAGTTGCGGGCGCCGGGCGGCACGTTCGGCAACCGCAACTTCCTCGCGCACCTCGCGGCGATCGCGATGCCACTGCTGGCGATGCTCGTGCTCACGACGCGGCGTCGCCGCGTGCTCCTGCCGGCCGCGCTCGCCACGGCGCTCGGCGTCGCGGCGCTGGTGCTGACCCGTTCGCGCGCCGGATGGCTCGCCGCCGGCGCCGGGCTCGCCGTGCTGGCGGGCGGCCTCCTGATCGGGCGGCGGCGCGCCGGCGTGCCGGTCCGACCGGCCCGCGTGGCGCTCGCGGCGGCCGTCGCGATCGCCGCGGTGGCCGGCGCCCTGCTCCTGCCCAACACGCTCGAGTGGCGCAGCGACTCGCCCTACACCGACACGCTGGGCAACCTGGCGAACTTCAAGGAGGGATCGGGTCGCGGGCGGATGCTGCAGTACCGCAACTCGCTCGACCTGGCGCTCCGCCACCCGGTCCTCGGGGTCGGCCCGGGGAACTGGCCGCTCCGCTACGGCGAGGTGGCGCCACCGGGCGATCCGTCGTTCGCCTCGAACGACGTGGTGCCGCTCAACCCGTGGCCGAGCAGCGATTGGGTCGCGATGCTGAGCGAGCGCGGGGCGGTCGCGGTGCTATTGGCGCTCGCGCTCGGCTTCGCGCTGGCCTGGCGAGGATGGCGCGGGGTGCTCGCTGGCGGTGACCGGGCGGTGGCGGGCGCGGCGCTCGGCGGGACGCTCGCGGCGACGGCGATCGCGGGAGCCTTCGACGCGGTGCTGCTGCTCGCCGTACCGCTGCTCTTCACCGCGATCGCCGCGGGCGCGCTGCAACAGGGCGCCGACGGCGACCCGGTCGCGGGCGCGCCGCCGGAGCCTTCGCGCTTCGCGGCGTTGCTGGTGCTGGCGGCGGCCGTCGGGCTGGTGCGCTCGGCGATGCAGACCGGTGCGTACCTCGCCGCCGGCAACGGCGCCAGCCGCACCCGGATGGAGCGCGCCGCGCTGATCGATCCGTGGAGCTACCCGATCCGGATCTCGCTCGCCCGTCGCGGCCCCTGCAGCGAGGCGCGGGACGACGCGCGGATGGCGCTGCGCCTCGCGCCGACCTGGCCGGCGGCCAGGCGCGCCGCGGCGCGGTGCGGGGTGGGGCGCTAGCTCCGCCCGTACTCCGCCCAGCTCCCGTCGTAGATCGCCACCGGCGGCCCGACATCGGCGGGATGCGCGGCGCGGATGACCTCGACCGCCAGCGCGAGCACGCAGGCACTCGTCCCGGAACCGCAGCTCGCCACGATGCGGCGCCTGGGATCGAGGCCGCGGGCGGCGAGGATCTCGCGCAGCACTGGCGCCTTGTGCATCTGCCCGGTCTCGCGATTGGTGAACTCCTCGTAGGGAATGTTCACGCTGCCGGGGATGTTGCCGCGGCGAAGGCCGGCACGCGGCTCGTCCACCCGACCCTCGAACCGGTCGTTGCTGCGGCAATCGACGATCTGGGCGTCCTCTTCCCCCGCCACGATCCGGTCGATCTCGGTGCGCCCCACGACGAGCGCGGGATCGACGCCGGGCACCGGGTAGCCGGTGCGCGGCCGGCGCTGGCTGCCGACCTGGATCGGCCGGGTCGCGTTGGCCCAGGCGCGGATGCCGCCGTCGAGCACCGAGGCCGCCGCATGCCCGAAGACGCGAAAGGTCCACCAGGCCCGGGCGGCGCTCAGGTTGGTGCCGCTGGCGTCGTACACCACGAGGTAGTGGCGCGGCCCGATGCCGTGCGCCTCGCACGCGGCGGCGAAGCGTTCCGGCCGCGGCAGCGTGTGGGGCAGGTCACTCTCGGGATCGCAGAGGTCGTCGAGCGGCACCCGGATCGCGCCGGGGATGTGGGCCGAGCGGTACTCGGCGTCCGGATCGCGCCCCGCGGAGGCGAGGTACCACGAGCAGTCGACGATCACGAGGCCCGGGGTGCCGAGCATGGTGCCGAGACGCTCCGCGGAGATCAGCGGATGATTGCTAGATTGGGCGTGGGGCATCACTCACCTCGGGACGTCAATGCTCTTCGATTCACTCATCACCAGGTTCAAGGGCGCCGACCGCGACACCCGGCTCGAGACGCTGCTGGCGTACGCCGCGAGGCTGCCGGACCCACCGCCCGCGCTGCAAGACGCCGCCGACCGCGAGCGGCACCGCGTGAGCGAGTGCCAGACGCCGGTCTTTCTCTGGATCGGCACCCGTGACGGCCGGGTCACGTTCCACGCCGAGGTGCCGCGCGAGTCGCCGACGGTGCGCGGCTACGTGGCGCTCCTCCGTTCCCGCATCGCCGAGAGCACGCCTGCCGAGGTCGCGGCGATCCCCGACGACCTGCTCGAGCGACTCGGCCTCGCCGAGGCGCTCGGGATGCTCCGCACCCAGGGGCTGACCGCGATCCTGGGCCGCGTCAAGCGTGCCGTCCTGCTCCCGGAGGGCTGATGTACGCCGTGATCCTGATACGATACCGCCGATCCCTCGAGGACGTGCAGGCCGTCACCCCGGCGCACCGCGCCTACCTGGCGACCCTCAAGGCCGCCGGCACCCTGATCGCCTCGGGGCCGTTCGACCCGCGCACCGGCGGACTGCTGCTGTTCCGCCTCCCCGACGACGATCCCTCGGCGCTCGACCGGATCCGCGACGGCGACCCGTTCTGGCAGCAGGGGATCGCCAACCACGAGCTGCTGCGCTGGGCTCCGACGATCGGCCTCGAGGAGCTCGATCGGCTCTAGACCCGCCCCTCCCCCCGATCGCCGCCTCGCATATCCCCGCAGCAACCGGCCCAGGAGGCCGGCCAAGGCCGTTCGCTCCCCCTCCCTGTCGCCTCCGGCAAGTTGTTGCCGCATCGTGATCTGGAGGCCTCCGGGATGCCCCTGCTCGCGGCATCCCGGTCGGGCCTCCGACTGGCACGACTTATGAACAAGGTATCGCCCATGCGGACATCGCAGCCGGGAACCCCACCGGCCCCGTGGGTCCGCGTGTCACCACGACGCGTGACGGATTGACGCGGCACGTGAAGGAAGGTCCCCATGTTCGGCGACGCGATGTTCGAGGAGGAGGAGCGGATCCGCCGCGCGGCTGATGGCCAGGCCGACGGCAATCCGGAGCTGTTCGACGATGACCGGCAGGAACTGATCGCCGCCGGGGGGCTCAAGGAGCACCTCAAGCGCCGGCAGGTCATCGCCCAGCTGCTCCGCGAGGTCGGCGGCTGCTAGCCCTGCGCGGCCCTCGGGCCGCGCACGTGGGCCGCCCCCGCGAGTTCCTCCCCCGGATTGACGTAGCGATCGAGCGCCTGGCGGTACTGGCGCTCGTACAGCGCCTGGTAGCGCCCTCCCGCCAGCTCCACCAATTCCTCATGCCGGCCGCGCTCGACGATGCGGCCGTCCTCCAGCACCAGGATCTGGTCGGCCGACGTGATCGTCGACAGCCGGTGCGCGATCACGAACGTGGTGCGCCCGGCGCGGAGCCGCGCCAGCCCCTCCTGGATCAGCGACTCGCTCTCGGAGTCGAGTGAACTGGTCGCCTCGTCGAGGATCAGGATCGCCGGGTCGGCGAGGATCGCCCGCGCGATCGCCACCCGCTGCCGCTGGCCGCCCGAGAGCCGCACCCCGCGCTCGCCGACGATCGTCTGGTAGCCGTCGGTGAAGCGCAGCGTGAACTCGTCGCAGTGGGCGATCCGCGCCGCCTCGCGCACCTCGGCGTCGGTCGCATCGGGGCGGGCGAAGCGGATGTTCTCGAGCACCGTGCCGTCGAACAGGAAGTTGTCCTGCAGCACGATCCCCAGCCGGCTCCGGTAGTCGCGCAGGCGCATCGACCCGAGGTCCCGGCCGTCGACCAGGATCCGGCCGCTGTCGGGATGGTTGAAGGCCATCACCAGCGACACCAGCGTGCTCTTCCCGGAGCCGCTCGAGCCGACCAGCGCGGTGGTGCTCCCCGCCGGCGCCGCGAAGGTGATGTCGTGCAGCACCGGCTTGCCGGGCTCGTAGGCGAAGTCCACGTGCTCGAAGCGGATGTCGCCGCGGATCTCGCCCACCGCCTCGCGCGAGGGGTCGTCGATGTCCTCGGCGACCACGTCCCGCAGTTCACGGATCCGGTCGAGCCCCGCGAACGCCTCGGTGATCTGGGTGCCGATCGAGGCGATCTGGACCAGCGGCGCCGCGACGATCCCGGTGAACAAGATGTACTGCAGGAAGTCGCCGGTCGTCATCCGGCCGGCGATCAGGTCGTGGCCGCCGACGATGATCAGCACGGTCCCGATCGCCCCCACGACCACCGTGCTCCCTGCCCCGGTCGCCGACACGCCGGTCATCGACGACGCGACGTTGCGGAGCAGTCGGTGCACGCCCTTGGAGAACGACAGTCGCTCGCGTCGCTCGGCGGTGTACGCCTTGACCACGCGGATGCCGGAGATGCTCTCCACCAGGCGGCCGGTCACCTCGGCGTTGATCTTGCCGCGCTCGCGGAAGATCGGCCGCAGCTTCTTGAAGGCGAACGCCATCCCGACGCCGAAGGTGCCGAGCAGCACGACGGTGATCAGCGTCAGCTTCCAGTTGATCCAGAAGAGCACGCCGAGGCCGACCGCGGCGGTGAACGCGCCGCCCACCAGCTGCACCAGGCCGCTGCCGACGAGGTTGCGGATCCCTTCGGCGTCGCTCATCACGCGCGAGACGAGGATGCCGGTCTGGGTGGAGTCGAAGGTGCGGATCGGCAGCCGGACCAGGTGCGACTGCACGGCGCGGCGCATCTCGGTGATCGCCTTCTGCGCCGCGACGCCGAGGATCTGGGAGAGGGCGAACGACGTGCCGGCCTGGAGCAGCGTCGCGCCGCCGACGACGATCGCGAGGAGCGTGAGCTTGCCGACGTCACCGCTGGGAAGGATGTCGTCGATCAGCATCTTCGACGACCCGGGGAGGACCAGCCCGGCGCCGCGGTTCACCAGCATCAGCACGAAGCCAAGCGCCAGGCGCTTGCGATGCTTCCAGATCAGCTCGCGCGCCTCGCGCCACGCGACCTCGGCGCTCACCTTCCGCTTCTTCTCGTCGGAGATCGCGCCGCCGCCGGAACGACCCCGTCCCTCCCCGGTGGCGCCCCGACCGCCGCCGATCCCCACTCCCCGGCCTGGCATGGTCATGCCCAAGGGTAAATGGTGAATGGTCAATGGTGAATGGGGGCGGGTGACGATCCCCTTCCCATTCACCATTCACCATTCACGACAGCGGACCGGCCTAGGGTGCCGAGGCCGTCCGGTACCCGTCCTCGATCTCGCGGTCGTTGACCCGGCGCGGCATCGGGTTGCCGAGGATCGGCTTGGTCATCGCCACGTCGGCCCGGACCGCCTTGCCGCTCGCGTCGACGAGGATCAGCGCCTCCGAGACGCCGTGCTTGCCGTGCTCGCCCTGCTCGACGCCCACGACCACGGCAGCGGGCCAGTCACCCCAGGTACGGGTGAACTGGTAGCGCTCTGGAGTCAGGCGGGTGAGCGGCACGTCGCGCTCCTCGCGGCGGTTACCGACGTTGCGGTAGGCAGTGGCGTAGACGCGCGCCTCCGCCTCGGGAACGTGGTAGTGCGCATCGACGATCGCGACCACGCCGGCCGGGAGGTGGTCGGTGCGCACGCCGATCCGCGGCGGGCCCATCGTGAGCGCGCCGGCGGTCGCGGCGAGGGCGAGGATCTTGAGGGTCATCCG
>CAZKYO010000057.1:0-10174 GCA_964557115.1 uncultured Gemmatimonadaceae bacterium | reverse complement strand
ACGAGCACGGCGCTTTCTTCGACGACTCGCATCAAGCTGCCGTCGATGCGGATGGCGTAGTTCCACGCGGCCTTGAAGATGATACGGTCGCCGACCGCGATGCTGTCAACGTCGCGGCCAACGGCATACACGACGCCAGTGGCACCAGCCAAGCCGAACGGCCCGGGTTCGATCGTGTCGTAGTCGGTGACGACGACGTGGCCTTTCTGAACGTTCATCATGCGTCACTTATGGCGCATGGCGGGCCGTCACGCAAGGACGATGATCGCCTTGCTCTTCCAGAGGTCTTCGGTCGTCGCGCCTGCGTTGTCGAGGTCCTCACCGGCCCGCCACTCGACCGAGTAGCCGGCCTGCGAGCCGATGTCCTTGTCTGTCGGCGTCGCGCTGAGTTGGCACCGCGAGAAGTGCAGCGCCCACCCGTAGCCCGGACCCCGGCTCACTGCGTAGCGCACGACCTGCCGGCCGCCGCCCTGCAGCACTCCTTCCCAGTCGTCGCCGATCCTACCGATGCCGACCTTGATCTTGGTCATCGCGCGGGCGTCGACCGAGTACCCGGCGATCCCCTCAAGGTTCGTGGTGCAGGTGGTGACCGTCTCGATGCGCTGGCGCGGCACGCCGAAGTCGACCTCGATCGTGTTCACCGGCTTGCACACCGACGTCGCGGTGCCGTAGGTCTGCACGAACACGGTCGTGCCGACGCCCTGCATCGCCGGCTGCACCGAGGTGAGCGCCGACTTCGCGGCCGACCAGGTGGTGCGGGTGACGTCGTCGTATGTCTTCCAGGTGCCGGGCATCCAGTCGAGTTTGATCTGCGCCGGGGCGTCGCGGTTCAGGTCCTGGATCGTGAGCGTCGGGCAGGCGCCGTAGAGCTCCCACACCTTCTCGTTCGCCGGGGTGGCCTCGCCGAGCTCGACCTTGACACTGGCGGTCGTGCCGCTGGCGCTGGTGCTGTCCTGCAGCTTGGCGGTGTCGAGGTACAGGGCGATGCACGAGCGGCCAATGTCGCCGTTGGCCGGAGTGAACGGCAGCGCCTGGTCGAGCGTCAGCACCAGCGCGTTGATGTCGACGATCCGCCGCACGTGGCAGATCCCCGAGTTCGCGGCGCTCGGCGAGGTCAGGTCCTGGAACGCAAGGAAGTCGCCCTCCTCGAGGCCGGTGACGCTGTCGACCTCGGGGGCGGTGGCCGAGCCGCCGGTCACGTTGCGGCTCGTGCTGATCCGCTGGCCACACACCGCGAGCTTGATCAGCTTGGCGAGGTGCGTCGCGGTAGCAGTCGCGGCCGCGGCGACGGTTTGGCCATGGCCGGTCATGTAGTGCGTCGACGACATCGACGCGCCCGACTTGAGCCCGAGGAGCATCGTCCGATCGCCGCTGGCGAAGATGCGGCCCTCGATGTTATCGTTGGGTGCGACGGTCTGCACGAGACCGGACACGTCGGCGCTGGTGTGGTCGACCAGGAAGGCGTCGGCGTCCCAGTCGGCGGGCCCGGTGCCGGCGGTGGTCTCCTCGAAGATGGCGAGATATCCAGTTTTCGCGCGGATGGCGAAGGTCATGTGGCCTCCATGTAGTCGACGGTGAAGAGGTGGTCGCCGGTGCGCGCGCGCCCGGCTGTGTCTTTGTCACTCTCGAAGCCCTGGTACTCGATGCACACGAGCCCGCCCGCCGACGGCGAGCCGACGAGCAGCTCGAGCGCGCGGCGCAGGTCGAGACCGTCGCGCGCGAGAACCCGGGCGACGCTGCGGTCGTCGAGGTGGCCGTAACCTGTCCTCACGCGCAGCTCGAATGTGTAGCGCTCGCCACACCCCCACAGCGCCTTCGCTGGATCGGCCTGGAAGTTTGCGGGTCCGTCGAGCAGGCAGAAGGCGCGCAGGTCTGTCGGCGCCGCCACGTCGCCAGCGTCGCGCCACGGCGCGTCGGCGTAGTCGCCGCTCGGCGTGATGCCTTGGATCGTCGACCGGATCAGCTCGACGACAGCCGCTTGCGTGGTCGTGTTGCTCACCGCGGAAGGAACCTCGGCCGGACGGCCACCGAAGAGCCAGGCGAGGCGGTCGCGTCCTCGCGGGAAACCTCGACCGTGCCGGGCCGGTCGCGGCCGCGTGACATCGCGGCCAACATGTCGCGGTAGCGGGCCTCGAAGCGGTCGGCAAGGTCCGCCCACTCGTCGAGCCGATCGGCCGCCGCCGTCGACGAGAAGCGAGCGACCCTCGACGCCGTGCCGGCGCAGACTGCCTCGACGACCAGCGCCGGCTTGAGATCGCCGAGATCGATCCCCCGGCTCAGCAGGTCGGAACGCAGGGCCAGCCACCCCGCGTGCAGGAAGGCAGCGACGTTCGCCTGCCCGCCAACGGTCGACGGTCCGATCTCTGGATAGCGCTCGCGTAGGTCGGCCTCGGTGGCCGGGCAGAGGCTGGCGCTCCGCTCGACGAAGATGATCTCCTCGTGCGTCAGCGTCGCGCCGCCGGCGGTGTATGTCCATGCGACCAGGTAGGGGCCACCGCCGTTGTCGAAGAGGGCCTCGTCGTTCGCCGTCGAGCTCGGGAAGGTCCCCGAGATCTCCAGGCCCTTGAACGTCGCCGACGAGGCGTAGGCAGCGGCGACCGGCTCGGCGAGGAGGAGGACCGAGCCGGTCACCGCTTGGACGCGCACAGGCTGAGACTGCCCGGTCGTGGCGTGGGTGAGGAGGTAGCGCCGGCCGGCGGTGATGCCAGTTGCCGAGGCCACCGTGATCTTGCGAGGATCGGCGGTCTGCGGACCAGCGGCCGCGCTGATCGTGGTGTTGACCGTGTCGAGCGTCGCCGCCGTCGCGGCTTGCACCGTCCGGTCGCTGGCGTCGGTGGATCGGCGCAGGTCGACAATCGAGTAGGTCGCCGAGCCGACGACGACCGCCAGCCCCGTCGAGGTGCGGGGGACGTGGCGGACTGTCTGCGCGCCGCCGCCGTAGACCAGGCGGTGGATCACCGCGCGCCCCCTCCCTGGATATTCCGCTCGGCGTGGCGGTAGGCCTCGAGCTCCGCCTCACGGACGAGGTGAGCGTAGCTCTTCCGGCCGCCGTCGCCGCGGCGCGTCCGCTCCTGCTCGCCGCGGATGAAGCTCTCGACGAACTCGCCGACGGTGCGGCGCATGTTCGCCTCGCGGGCGATCTGCTCTTGGTTCACCCGGCCGCCTTCCTGCCAAGCAGCTCGGCGAGCTCCTCAGCCGCGGGGGCCTGCGCCGCCCGCTTCGCCGCCCACTTCTTGCGGGCCTCGAGCACCGGCGCGGGCAGATCGGCATCCGGGAAGCGCCCGGCCTGCCCGTCGATCTGGGAGCGCAGCCAGATGTCGTACAGCGCCGGGCCGAGGTCGCGCCCATCCTTCGCCTTCTTGCCGGCGTAGGTGGTGCGGAACACCTCCTCCATGAGCCGGTAGCCTCGGTCCGCTGCGGTCGCGGTGAGCACGACCTTGTCCTTGCCGTCGCTGCCGCGGATCGTCGTCACGATCTCCGAGTTGATCGGGCCGCCCACCACCGCGCGGACAATGCCCCCGTCCGGGGACATCACCCACGCGCTCTTCGTGTCACCTGCGAACGTGATCGCCATGCGTCACTTATGGCCGATGGTGGGCGGGGTGTCCAGAGGCTAGACCTTGTCGGTCTCGAGCAGGAACCCGTTGCTGTTGCCGTTCGAGTCGTTGGCGAGGCCAACGCCGTAGATCATGTGGGGGGCGAACCGGCGGCCGAGGCGGCCGTCGGCGCCGCCGAGGAGGTCGGCCTCAGCGAGCCGCACGAACTGGCCCTGCTCGTCGACCGCGTAGACGATCTTGGCGGTCGAGCCGATGAGTCCGCTCTTGCCCTCGGCGTTCGGGGCGGCGAGGTACTCGGTGCCGGCGTAGAAGCCAGTACCCCAGTTGTTGCCGTCCTTCTGCGGAACCGACGCCGAGGCGAAGATCTGCACGCCCATGTACGACCCGCCGACCGTGCCGGCGGCGCCGGGGATGGCGAGCGCGGCCATCCACGGGGCCATGGCCGCGGTGATCGCCGCCGAGGTGGTAGCGAGCGACTCGACGAGTTGCTCGAAGGCCTCGAGCCGCATCGCCGCGACGAGGATCTCGCCGACGGGCTTGGCCGCCTTGAAGTCGAAGAAGCCGGCGCGAAAGACCGCCGCGGTCATCACCGTCGTGGAGAGCGTCGACGCGAAGCTGTTCTGCAGGGTGAGCACGTCGGTGTTCACGCGCTCCATCGCCGCCGGCATCATCTCCTGGATCACGACCTCGCGGCCCTTCGCCCACATGAGCGACTCGAGCGACGCGGGAACAGAGGCCCGGACGACGGCCGCGGTGATCGTGGTCCCGTCGGTGCTGATCGCCGAGTCGGTGAGGGTGTCCAGCTCGGTGTTCGTGCCCGCCGTCATCGCCAGGCCGGACGCGCCGATCTTTACGTAGAGGTGCGAGCGCTCACCCATCGGGAGCAGGCGCTTCTCTGCGACGAAGTCCCAGAGAAACGGGTTGCGGTGCCAGCCCTCGATCATGCCGTCGGGGCGCGCGGCGAGCACGTTGTCGTTCAGGGTGGTGAGGGTGTTACCAGTGAGGGCGGCCATGGGCGGTCACTTTCTGCCGACGCGGTCGGCTATCAGACGCGGCGGATCTTGACGGTGCCGGCGGTGTGGGAGAGCTCGCCGCCCGCGACGCCGCCGGCAGCGGCCGCGGTGTCGTCGGCGTAGTTGGTGAGGGGAAGAGCGACGGCGCCAGCGGTGACGGTGAGGTCGCCGGCGGAGACGATGAGGTTGCCGCTGGTCAGCGTGACGTTGCCAGTGCCGACGGTCACGTTGCCGGCGTCGATCGACGCACCGCCAGCGGTGACGGTGAGGCCACCGGCCGTGATGGTGGCGCCCCCAGCGGTGACGGTGAGACCGCCAGCGGTCACGGTCACCGCCCCGCTCGTGGTGAGCGTGCCGGTGATCGACGTGTTGCCTGTCAGTCCGCCGGACATCGTCACGGCGCCCTGGAAGGTATGCGAACCCTGGTGGGTGGTGTTGCTCATCCTGTGACTCCTGCGATCAGCACCTGCAGATCGGTGACGGTCGTGCCGCTGTTGTTGGTGACGAAGATCTCGACGTAGTCGCCAGGGTTGAGCTGCGCCACGCCGTGAATGCCGAGCGACTCAGCGCGCCCACTCGCATTGGCCGTCGCTGGCATCGTCGTCGACGCCAGCGGGTGCGTGCCGTGGTGGACGGTGTTCGACATGGGTCACATGCGGATCATGCCGGGGCGCACGGCGCTGACCTTGACGCGCTCGGCGAGGCCCGCCGGGGTCGCGGTGCCGATCTCCTTGGCGAGCAGATCCTTGGCCTTGGCGATCGCCTCGGGGCGCTTCGCGTCGTCGTAGATGTCGCCGCCGAGCTCCGCCAGCACGCCGCGGATCTGCAGCGGGGTCGCGCCGGGAAGTTGTAGCGCCTGCCTGACCTCGGCCTCGGCGAGCGAGCGGCGGGCCGTCGCGGCAGTCTGCTCGAGCTCGGCGATCCGGCTCTGCGCCTCGGCGAGCTCCTTCTTGCTCTTCTCGGCCGCGTCACGCCACGAGGTCGCCTCGCCGCGCAGCGCGTCGATCTGGACCTTGAAGGCCTCGGCGATCGTGGCAGTGCCGCCGGTGACCATCTCGACCTTGCCGGCCTTCTCGGCCTCGCTGTAGTTCTTGGCCGCCTCGGCGACCTGCGTGTTGGTGGTGTCGGTCATGCTTGGGCGCCTCCTCGCGCCTGGCCGCCCTCGCGGCCGGTGATCTGCTCCTCGGTCTCGAAGACGACGCGAGGGGCGTTGGTTGGTGATGCCGCTTGTCGTGCGGCGAGCTCGGCGGTGATCTCGGTGGTGCGGCGGATGTTCTCCTGCACCGCGGCCTCGGCCTCGTCAGGCGTGACGCCAGGATGGTCGAGCATGTACGCCTCCACCGGGTTGGTGCCGCCGCGCGCCGCCTTGGCCTTGTAGAGCTCCTCGCGGCGCAACGGGTCGGCTACCGCGTGCTGCTCCGCGAAGTACACGAGCACCCGCCCACGCGGCAAGCCAGTCGCGTAGCCCCATGCCTCGGCCGCGTCGAGCAGCGTGGCAATCGCCCGGCGCTCGACGGCGGCAAGCTCGAGGGCCTGGCTGTGCCGCTCGGTGGCGATCGATGCGCCGCTCAGCTCGAAGGTCATCGCGTTGTTGAGCGGGGCGGCGAGCTCGAGGCCGTAGGCAGCAAGGCACCGCGAGGTGATGTGGTTCAGGTGCGCAATAAAGGTGTCGGGCGGCGTGTTCAGGTCGATCACGGCGGCCTGTTCGTCGCTGCCCATCTCCAGCGCGCCCTCGCTGAAGTCGACCACCTGCTGATGGATCGGTTGCGTGCCGACGCTGTCCTGCGTGATGCCGAAGAGCCGACCTGACGTGATCAGCTGCTTTCCGCTCTGCGCCTTGCGCCGGGCGGACAGGTCCGCTTGCACGAAGCCAGCGTCGACCGCCGCGTCATGCAGCGGGTTGCCGAAGGCGAGGTCATCACCGGTCGGGTCGAGGGGGCGCGTGCGGACCTCGACGGCGAAGCACCGCGGGGTCGGGTAGGCCGCGATCACCTCGGCGTCGCCGTTCGGTGCGACGAGCAGCCGCAGCATGCCGGCGCCGTCGACGACGTGCACCTCGGCAAGCCTTTCGCGGTAACCGACGATCGCGCCGGCGGCGACCACCTCGTCGCCGCGGCGCAGCACGGTGCAGGTCGACGGCGGATACCACTGCCAGCGCACTGCGTCGCCGTCGGGCCACGGAACCATGAGCACCGGGCCGCACCACCACGACAGTCGCGCGAGCGTCGGCATGATCGCCGGCATCCTCGAGCGGTCGATGAGATCGGCGACCTCGCGGTGCTGCTCGGGCGTCGCGCCAGCCACCGACCGGATTGGCTGCGAGCGGTAGGCCGTCACGACCTTGCCGACGACCTCGAGCGCGAGGTTCACCGTGTTGCGGGCAAACCGGGCCGCAAGCGCCTGCGTCGCCGCCTGCTGATAGAGTTCGCGCTGGCGCTTGACCACGGCGTCGCGGATCGATCCCTTGGCGATCTTCTCGCGCTCGACGAGCACCTGCCGAGCGTCGTCGGTGGCGCTCACCAGGTCGAGCGTGTAGCCCTCTGGGGTCGTTACCCGCACGTCACTGGTGACGCTCCCCGATGGTCGGCCGCGCGTCAAGTTCATCTGCGGCGATGAACATTTTAGCGGCGAAGGGACGGGCCGTCGGGCGCGCCGAACAGGCGCCACACGGCATAACGGACCCCGTCCAGCGCGTTTGACAGGCGGTCGCTGGCGGCGTTGGCCACCTTGATCGGCTCGTTGAACCCAGGCCGCGGCTGCTGCTTGTCCAGGGCCTCAAGCAGCCGAGGGCACTGCGGCGACACGTAGAAGCGGCGCTCGTACATCAGCCGTTGCAGGAGCTCGTGCGAGTCCCCGCGGCTCGGCGAAGCTGGCACGTGGCGCTGCGCCTGGAGTTGGCCCGGGATCGGTGCTCCGCTCGCCAGCCGCGTCGCCGCCGGTCGGCAGTCGAAGCCGGCGCGCGCGAGCTCGACGGCCGACTCGTTGCCGGCTGCAGGCGTCGCCGCATGCCGCAGGTCCTTCTCGCGGTGGCAGTGCTGCGGGTCGGCGTACACGAGGGTGCCGGCGAACCGGCCGCCAGCCGCGACGGCGGCGAAGTCGGAGAACGCCGCGATCGACTCCACCGACGCCCGCCCGACCTCGCCGACGACCGCCACACCCCAGGCCGCCGGGTCGTGCAGCGTCGCAGCCGTGGCCCAGATCTTCAGGGCCATCAGCGACACCGGACGGCGGTTGACGTCGAGGCCGCAGATCCACCGGAGATTGCTCGCCCTCATCCCGCGGACGAACCAGCCAGCATCGCCCGACCAGCCGACGAGGCGAGCCGCAGCGCGCTCGGTGACGTCGATCATCGGCTCGCCGTCGGCGGTCGTGCATCGATCGATCGAGCTGTCCTCGCGCGGCGGCAGAATGAACGTGTCGGCCCAGTGGCGCCAGAAGCGGCCGCCGTCGGCGACCACCCATCGGCCGTAGATCTGCCTAGCGACCGCCGCCTCGCCGGCCGTCGAGCGCAGCACCGCCTCATCCCGGACGATGCGGGCTGGGTCGAGCCAAGGATTGTCCCAGCGGGTGAGGCTCGTGTGCATGACCTCGGGGCGCCGGCCCTCCTCCTCGGCTGCAGCCTGCTCGCGCTCAGCTGCCGCGATCGTGTCCTCGAGGAAGTGCGGCGGGTCGGGCGTCGTCGATGCGAGCAGCGAGCCGCTCGCCGAGCTCACCCGCGCCTGCGCCTCAACGTAGTGCTCGAGGTGCTTGATCGCGGTCGCCTCCTCGAGGAGCGCATCCTGCAGCGACTCGCCGCGGATCTGCTCGGCGCCCCGCCGGCTGAGCGGTCGTAGGTCGAGGATCGTTCCGTCGATCAGCACCGTCCGCAGGTCGTGTGCCTTCTCAGAGTCGGGCCAGCGCACCGCGAGCGCTGGCAGGCCCGCGTCGTCGAGCGGCAGCACGGGCGGCTCACCCTCGCGGCCGAGGAGCAGCTTGCCGAGCGAGATCCAGCACGTGCGCACCGACGGGCCGAGGATCCAGAACAGGCGCCCGCGTCCGCCGCGGAGTAGCAGCCGACGCGCGAGCCACCAGGCCGCCACGTGCGACTTGCCAGCCCGGGAGCCACCAGACACGAAGATCAGCGGCGCATCGGCGAGGAGCACACCGAGCTGCGCTCGGCTGACGCGGATCGGCAGGTCGATCACCCGCGCCGTCGCGGCGAGCCGGTCGAAGGCCTCGACGTCGTCGGCCTCGGTCCGCAGCACCCGGTCGCCAGAGTCGACGTCCACCAGGAGCGCGATGTCGTCGCGCGACTCGGAGATCTCCGCGGTGGCGCTCCCACAGCAGGGGCAGCGCCCTGGCGACTGCCGGCGCTCGTGCACGTGGATCGTGGTACGGACGAGCACGAGCCCGGTCGACTCGACGCGGCGACGCGCCTCGTCCACGACCCGCTGCGCCGCGTACGTCTCACGCGCCGGCACCGGCGGCCCCGCCCACCTGCCGCTGCACGATCGACCACTGCCACCGCGGCGAGCCCGACGCCGCGAGCGCCTCGGCCTGCTCCTGTGTCGCCACGACCGCGATCACCTGCACCGCGAAGCGTAGCGGGTCAGTGGCGAGCACAACCCACACGATCACGCACGGCCACCCTTGAGCGCGTGCAGGTCAACGGCCCGCTGCGCCCGTTTGCTGAGTTGCTGCTCGAGCTGCCGGATCTCTCCGGGGAGCGTAGCCTTGGCCACCCGAGCATAGGTGGCCACCCAGTCGACCGCCTGCCGCGCGTAGGCCCCCTGCTCGCCACCCTCGGCCGCGAGCGCACCCGCCGAGGCCCATCGAGCCATCGCCAGCGACAGGGCCAGGAGGTGTTCCTTGTCGCTGTCCTTGCCGACCGTTCGGTCAAGCAGGTCGAGCGCGTCGACCTTGCGCGCCTCCTGCACCTCGACGGCGAGTAGGCGTCCGTCGTCGGCTCCGGTCGTGCGTTGCTTCCGGTTCACCGCGTCACAAGTGGCACATGCAGCGCGAACGTGCAAGCTTTTCGTGCATTTTTACCCCTTGGCGGTGAATCGCGGCGCTGGCCACCGCCTCGGAACACCCTTCCTACCTATATCGCGGAAGGGGGTGTACACCCATCTAGAACCCCAGGAACACCGCTCGCGGTGCCGCCGGACCAGTGCTTAGAGGCCGCATAGCGGAGCATTTTACACACTTGCTGGAAGCTGCATAGCCTGAACGTTCGCGCAGTCATTGCGCTCGCCCGCATGATCATTGTACAATCGCGCACTGTGATAACGCACACATTGCGACGCTGGTGCCAGGACCTAGGACGATGGCTTGCCGAGGAGATCTCCACCTACGGCGCCGCGCGCGCCGCCGACCGCCTCGAGGTCAAGGCGCGCGAGCGGGAGCAAGCCGCCCCGGCCGTGCCAGCCGAGCGAGGCGTGCGCGAGACCTGTGACAGGACTACGGCACGGCTCAGGCGGTGCGCTGCGTGGCTCAGGGAGCGCGCCGAGGAGGTCGACGCCCTCACCGCCTACGAGCTCCGCAGCGTGGCCCACGGCCTGCCCGCGCTGTCCAAGCGGGTGCTACCGCCGCACGGTGCCAGGCGCCGCGTGTGCGGCCTGTAGC
>CAZKYO010000056.1:0-10416 GCA_964557115.1 uncultured Gemmatimonadaceae bacterium | reverse complement strand
CGGCCACCGCGAGCAGCGGGGCCTCGGGCTCCGAGGCCGGGTGCACGTCGACCAGCGGGGCCGCGAGCAGGACCGCCTGGGCGACCAGCGCCAGCGCCGCGAGGATGCGGCGAATGCGCTGATGCGTCGGGCGCTGCGGGCTGAGCATCGCTGGACCGGCCTCCCGATGGGACAGGAATCACCTCATTCCAAGATACGCGCACCCTGCCCGAAAGGCTGAATCGGGCCCCGCTGGGGGGCGAAGCAGGAGGGGCCCGGCTTGCGCCGGGCCCCTCCGCGTGACGTCGAAGACCGCCGTCGGTCAGTTGAGCGGGCAGCCGAGGTTGTTGTCGTCGTCGATCTTGCCGCCGAGGTCGATCATCTTCGACCGCTCGCCCGAGGCGAGCGCCGCGTTGACGGCGGCGATGATCTGCGCCTGCGTCATCGTGTAGTTGACGCCGGAGTGCGCCGCGTTGAGGAGCCCGGCCACGCCGGCCCGCAGCAGGATGATCGCGCCACCGGTCGCCCCGGATCCGCCGCCGCCGTTCAAGGTGGCAAGCAGCGTCTTCGAGGCCAGTGACGGGAAGCCGCCGAGGGCGAAGACGGACCCCGCCGTCTGCGACGGCGTGTAACCGGTCCCGGCCCACGAGTCGGTGTGGTTCTTCCAGTAGCCGGGTGTGCAGCCCTGGGTCCCCGGAGGAGGCGGAGGTGGCAGCACCCGGTTGGTGAAGGTCACCACCGCCGCGTCGGGTGTCGGCTGGCCCATGCCGATCACGTCCGAGACGCTGTTCGTGCCGGTGAGGAGGCGGTCAGGCCGATTGAGCTGATCCACGGCGATGCTGACGACTTCCTGTCCGGGGGGCACGATCTCGGTGATCGTGAGATTCGCCCCGCTCCCGCCGAAGTACCCGACATGCCAGCACTGCCCGGGCTGGATCGTGAACGATCCGCTGATCGGTGCGCCATGGTAGAGGCCCGAGTAGGTGAACGGGATGTCTCCCTGCCCGCCCTGCTTGCACACGACGATTTCCTCGGCCTGCGGATTGGGGCCGGGCGGCACCGGCACCAACTGGGAGACGAGCGTGGGACCGACGGTCGGGGCGGTTGGCGCTTCCTGACCGCACGCAGCCAGGAGCAGAGCGGCCATCGCCGTGGCGAAGACCTGTGAGCGAGACATGAGCCTGAACCCTCCAAGAGCGCCCCGGCGGCGGCGGTCAGGGAGCGACCGACCAAGGGGAGGCGTGGGCGGGGCTTCGCTGCCCCCTGCGGCTCCAGAGTGAGTCATCCCCCGGAACACCACGCAGCCGAGCATTCCTCATGCCGTGACTATGGCGTTGGCGCATCACGCTTTGCATTTGGACCGGTCGACCTGAGTGTCGCGATCGTGCAACGCTATTGACTCGATGGTGCAGCAGGCCACTCGCGGCGATCCGCGCTACCGGCCGCCCAGGCCGTACCGTTCGACGAGCAGGCCGCGGTGGTGAAGCTCGTGCCCCGCGGTGATCCATGGCAGCGCCCTGGCGCTGATCCGCTTGCGGCTGGCCCGCCCGACCCGCGCCAGCGCCTCCGCGGTGAACGAGCCAAGCATCGCAACGTAGTCCTGCCGCAGGACGGCCCACTCGGCGGCCAACGCGGCGAGGGGGCGGGTGCCCGCGTTCGAGGCCGCCGCCCAGAGATTCTCATCCATCCCGGGCTGTCCGCCTTCGGCGCCACGCGCGATCCAGAGCGTCCGGAAGGCGAACACCCGCTCGGTGTCGATGCAGTGCCCCACGACCTCGCGGACGCTCCACTTGCCCGGGGCATAGCGGTGGTTCTCGAGGGTGCTCGGCACGGTGGCGAGCAGCGCCTGGGTCTCGCGCATCTGCCGCGTCAGGGTCTCGCGGATGTCGCCGTCGGCGACCTTGTCGGTGTAGCGGCGATAGTAGCGGTTGTATTCGCTGGCGGCGGGACGGGACGTCATGGGGCCCTCGTGGTTGGTGCGACGCTGACGGAGGAACGCCCCGAGGATCCTAGCGACCCGGTCGCCTGCGGCACAGCGGTGCTCAAGCGGGAGGGATGCCGCGACGGGCGACGACCATGCCGATCGCCGCCACGGCGATCCCGACACCCGCCAGGACCGGTGTGAGGCGCGAGGCGCCGACGAGCGCCGGAAGGAGCGTGATGCCGAATCCGATCACGGCGATCAGGAGTCCGAGGTGCACCTGGTGCCGGGTGCGGAGGAACTGCCTGCCGGCGACCGCCAGGGCGACGACGACCAGCGCGGCGAGGAGGTGGATTGCCTTCACCGGTTCCCCAGGCGGAATCGCGTCTGGGCGTCGATCGGCACGCCGCCGATGCGGCCCGGGATGAATCGGCACCGCGCGAGTTCGCCGGCCAGTTTCGCTGGGTTGTCGACATTGACGGATTGCTCGAACTCGACCGATTCGAGCGGCACGCTGCCGTCACGACGGACCTCGAGCGTGACGGTGACTCGGGCGTGCCGCGCCCGGCCCCAGGCATTCAAGGCGGCCTGGAAATTCGTCATCGAGGTGAACATTCCCGAGGGTGGCCCACCCACGAACACTGCCTTGCAGGTCGGCGCAGCGATCGGGTACTCCTCCAGGCGCCGGTCGTCCCAGGAGAGCGGCAACCCCTCCGTCGGGACGATCACGGGCGGCGTCGGCATCCCCTCCGGGAGCCGCTCCACCCCGACGGCCTCCGGCGGCTTCCCGGCGCGCCCCTCGAAATCGAGGGTGAGGGTGACCGGGAGTGCCGCGCTGCCCGCCCCCTTGTCGCGGCGGAACCGGCAGTCGGACAGGAGGCGGACGGCGACGCTGCGGTAGGCCGACGGCCCGATCGTCCCGACGGCGAGGACCCGAACCGAGGCCGTATCCGGTCGGCCGCCATCGCCAAGCAGGAAGGCGACCTGACCCGAGGCGGTCACGAGGCCGATCGGTTCCGCCGGGGCGCGGCACTTGTCGACACGGTACGTCGCCTGACCCGGAAGGACGGCGGGGAGCATGAGGATCAGGACCGCGCCAGGGGACGCGCGCATGGGTCGGCCTCGGGGGAGAGGAGTCGGCCGGAATCTAGGCTCGAAGGGAGCGGCGGGTCACCCGAACGACTAGGGCCCTCCGCGAACGGCCTCCAGCCCCTCGACCGCGCAACCGTGGAGGCGCCTGTCGCCCACGGCGACCGCCGCCTCGAAGGGGTGCCAGGAGCCGGACATCGCCTCGACGCAGCGACCGGCGCGCAGCTCGAGCCGCAACGTGTCCCCGGCGACCCGGTTCACCGCCGTGAAGGCCCAGCGCCCAGCTGCGGGAGGCTCCCAGTTCCCCTTCACGTAGGCCTTCCCGCTCGGGTCCTCCGGGGTCACCACGATCGCACTGTCGGCGTAGCCGTGGATCGCCCAGAAGGGCTCGCTTCCCCGCGCCAGGATCAGCCCCCCGGGGAGCAGTTGGGCGCAATTGGGGCCCTCGGGCGCCGCGAACCGGATCGGTCCCGGGAGATTGCCTCGGCGCTCGAGCAGGACCGGCAACGGGCCACGCCCGAGCAGCTGGAAGGCGGAGTCGGCCTGTGACGCCACGTCGGTGAAGAGTGGCAGGGTGTCCATCGGCCGGTCGCAGGCGACGAATCCCGATCCGCCGATCCGCTGGACGAGGTGACCGACCAGCGGAGCCTCGACCGCGAACATCGGTGCTGAACCGGTCCGCTCCCCGCCAGTGCAACCCAAGAGCGATGCCCCCGCGACGAGCATGAGGCCAGTTGAGAACAGGCGGGGGCCGTGGCGAGAAATCACTTTAGACGTGCCTCGCAACGTACATTGCTGCAATGCATTGCATCTCATTGAGAACGCGTTGATCCAGTCCCGCGACGACCGGCCAACCAGCCCTTCCCCAGTTCGATCGCGATCGGCAGGACGCTCACCAGGATGATCGCCATGATCACCAGGGAGAACCGCTCCTTGACCGCGGGGATGTTGCCGAACCAGTACCCCGCCCCGACGAACAGTCCGACCCAGGTCACGCCACCGACCACGTTGTAGGCGAGGAACCTCGGATAGTTCATCTCCCCCACACCAGCGACGAACGGGGCGAAGGTCCGGACGATCGGGACGAAGCGGGCCAGGATGATCGTCTTGCCACCGTGCCGGGCGTAGAAGGCGCGGGTCCGGTCGAGGTACTCCCGCTTGAGGAGGCGGATCTCGCCCGAGAAGGCCCTGGGGCCGATCCGGTTCCCGATCCAGTAGTTGACCGTGTCCCCGAGGATCGCGGCAACCATCAGCAGGCCGGCCAGCAGCCACGGATTGAGGTCACCCAGGGCGGCGAAGGTCCCGGCCGCGAAGAGCAGCGAGTCCCCCGGCAGGAGGGGGAGGACAACCAGCCCGGTCTCGCAGAAGACGATCAGGAACAGGATCCCGTAGGTCCACGTCCCGTAGTCGCTGATGATCTCCGCGAGGTGCTTGTCGAGGTGGAGGAAGAAGTCGACGAACTGCCGGATCAGCTCCATTCAGCCTTCCTGGGGCGCCCAGCCGAACTCGCCGAGCAGCGGGACGAATCGAACGTCGGAGACGGGAACCTCGTCGTGGCCCGGGCCCTCCGGGTGGCGCCGTACCAGCGTCAGGACCTGGGCATCGCGCGGGCCGACCGGGATCACGAGCCTGCCCCCCGGCGCCAGCTGGTCGACCAGCGGCCGAGGGACGTCAGGAGATCCGGCTGCAACGACGATGCCGTCGTACGGTGCGTTCGGCTTCCAGCCAAGGGTGCCGTCGCCGTGGATCACGGAGACGTTCTCGAAGCCGGTGGCCCGGAGGGTCTCGCGCGCCCGCCTGGCGAGCTCGGGCAGCCGCTCGATGCTGAAGACCGACTCCGCCAGCATGCAGAGGAGGGCGGTCTGGTAACCGGACCCGGTGCCGATCTCGAGCACCCGCTCGTTGCCCTTGAGCTCGAGCAGCTCGCAGGATCGCGCCTGAACGTAGGGCTGGGAGATCGTCTGTCCCTGGCCGATGGGCAGGGCGGCGTCATCGTAGGCGCGGCCGACGAGGTGATCGGGGACGAAGCGGTGCCGGGGGACGGTCGCCACGGCCCGCAGCACGGCCATGTCGTGGATCCCCTTCTGCTGCAGCGCCTCCACCAGCGCGCTGCGGTAGCCGGCGTAGCCGTCGCTCATCCGGTCTCGAGGGCGAGGGCCCACCCGCGCACCGTGTCGAGCTGGGCGTGGGCGGTGAGGTCGAGGTGCAGCGGGGTGACCGCGATGTAGCCCTCGCGGACCACGGCGTGGTCGGTGTCCTGCTCGCCGGTCCAGGTGATCGTGCCCCCGCCGATCCAGTACACGTCGCGGCCCCAGGGGTCCTGGTGCTTCGTCATCGAGTTCTGGAAGAAGCGCGAGCCGAGCGGCACCACCCGCACGCCCTTGACCTCGTCGGCGGGGATGCCGGGGAGGTTGATGTTGAGCAGCGTCGCCGGCGGGATCCCCTCGAGCGAGACGATCCGGCGCACCAGCGAGGTGACGATCTCGGCGTAGTCGGCGAGCAGGTCGTCGCGCCGCCCGGCGAACGAGAAGGCGACCCCGGGAATCCCCAGCACCACTGCCTCCATCGCGGCGGAGACGGTGCCGGAGTAGAGGACGTCCTCGCCCATGTTGGGGCCGTGGTTGATGCCGCTGAAGACGAAGTCGGGCCGCGCCTTGACCAGCGGCGCCTCGATCGCGAGCAGGACGCAGTCGGTGGGGGTGCCGTCGACCTGCCACGTGCCATCCGGGCGCCGCACCGGCCGGAGCGGCCGGGTCATCGTGAGTGCGTGGCTCTGCGCGCTCTGCTCGCGATCCGGGGCGACGACGGTCACGTCGGCGGTCTCGCGGCACGCCGCCGCGAGGACCTGCAGCCCGGGGGAGAGGATGCCGTCGTCGTTGGTCACCAGGATGTTCATGCCTTGCCCTTCGGTCCCTTGCCGTCCAGCACCTTGACGATCTCCTCGAGCTCGCGGACGATCTCGCGCACCGTCTCCATCCGCATCGCGTCGGCCGCATGGTCGCGGAGCTCGCCGTGCCGGCGGTAGTGATCGAGCCGCTGGCGCGCCCCCTCGATCGTGTACTTCTCGGTGTAGAGGAGGTGCTTGACCAGCATGATCAGCTCGACCTCGCGCGCCTTGTAGACCCGGTTGCCGGAGCGGTTCTTGGCCGGGTTCAGGAAGCGGAACTGGCTCTCCCAGTAGCGCAGCACGTGCGGCTTGAGGTCGGTCAGCTGGCAGACCTCGCCGATCGAGAAGAATTGCTGGACCGGATTGGGCAGTGTCATCCCCACGACTCCGCCTTGAGGGTGCGTTCCATCAGCGCGCGGATGCTCTCCGCCGGCGCCACGTTGTCGAACAGCACGGCCTTCACCTGCTCGGTGATCGGCATCTCCACGCCGTGCCGGGCGGCGAGCCGCGATGCCGCCAGCGCGGTGTTGACCCCCTCGGCGACGCTGCGGACGCCGGCGCGATGCTCGGCGAGGGACTTCCCCTTCCCCAGGTCGATGCCGAGCCGTCGGTTGCGCGAGAGGCCGCCGGTGCAGGTGAGCACCAGGTCGCCCATCCCCGCCAACCCCGCGAAGGTGAGTGGATCGGCGCCCATCGCCTCGCCGAGCCGCGAGATCTCCGCGAGGCCGCGCGTGAGCAGCGCCGCCCGCGGGTTGTGCCCGAGGCCGAGTCCCTCGAGGACGCCGGCCGCGATCGCGATCACGTTCTTGAGCGAGCCGGCCAGCTCCACCCCCACGACGTCGTGCTGGGTGTAGACCCGGAAGTCGCGGCTCGAGAAGAGCTGCTGGGCGTGACGGGCCGCATCGTCGTCGTCGCTCGCCGCGACGACGGCGGTCGGCTGCCCCTCGAAGACCTCCTGCGCGAACGACGGCCCCGAGAGCGCGACGAAGCGCGCCTGCGGCACCGTCTCCTCCACGACCTGGTGGATCAGGTCGAGGGTGTCGGTCTCGATCCCCTTGGTGGCCGAGATCAGGATGGCATCGTCGGCCACGTACTCCGCGGCGTCCGCGAGGACGGCACGGGTGACGTGACTCGGTGTGACCGTGACGAGCGCGTCCGCGCCCCCGATCGCGGCGCCGAGGTCGTCGGTGGCCGTGAGCGTCGACTCGAGCCGATTGCCCGGGAAGAACGGGACGTTCTCGTGGCGGGCGTTGATGGCGTCCACCACCTCGGCCTCGTAGGCCCACAGGACCGTCGGCGTGCCCTGCCGTGCCAGCAGGTTGGCGAGGGCGGTGCCCCAACTTCCGGCGCCGATCACCGCGACGCGAGGACTCATCCCTTCGCTCCCTCCGCGACGGTGTTCGCCCGGCGACCGAACCGATGTTCCGTGCCGGCTAGCAGGCGGCGGATGTTGGCCCGGTGGAACCAGACGACGAGCAGTGCCAGCAGGGCCACCGGCAGCACGATGTCGTGGCGGTCGGGATGCAGCAGCCAGATCGCCGGCGGCAGGACAACCGCCCCGAGGATCGATCCGAGCGAGACGAAGCCGCTCCACCGAACCGTGACGATCCAGACCACGAGCGAAACGAGGAAGGCCCAAGGGGCCAGGCCGAGGATCACGCCGCCACCGGTGGCGACGCCCTTGCCCCCCTTGAAGCCGACGAACACCGAGTAGACGTGGCCGAGCACCGCGATCAGCCCGAGGACGGTCGCCCCGAGGAGGCCGAGGCCGACCGCCGGCGCGAAGACCGCGACCGGGATCGCACCCTTCAGCATGTCGAACGCGCCGACCGGCACGGCGTACTTCCAGCCGAGTTGCCGGTAGAGATTGGTCGCCCCCAGGTTGCCGCTGCCGACCTTGCGGAGGTCGATGCCGCGCGCGGCGCGCGCGACGACAAGCGACGTCGGGATCGCGCCGAGGAGGTACGAGGCCACGGCGGCCGCCACCACGCCGGCGGTCATCGCTTGGAGCCCCGGCGGTTGAACTTGAGCCGCACCGGGCAGCCGGTGAATCCCCACGCCTTCCGGAACCCGCGCACCAGGTACCGCTGGTACGCCTCGGCGATGGACTCGGGGCGGTTGGTGACGATCGCGAACGTCGGCGGGCGGGTGTCGATCTGCGAGGCATAGAGCAGCCGCACGCCCTCGCCCGCCTCCTGCGGCGGCGCGTTGCGCTCGACCAGCGCCTGCAGCACCTCGTTCACCTCGGCGGTGGCGACGCGGCGGTCGCGCGCCTCGGCGACCTCGAGGATCAGGTCGAGCACCTTGCGAACCCGCTGTCCCGTGAGCGCCGAGCCGTAGATGAACGGCACGTGCTCGAGGAACGGCGCCTTCTTGACCAGCATCTCCTCGCCCCGCTTCGCGGTGTTCGCGTCCTTGTCGGGGATCAGGTCCCACTTGTTGACCACGATCACCAGGCCGGTGCCGTGCTCCCACGCCGCCGTCGCGATGCGGAGGTCCTGATTGTGCAGCCCGCGCTCGGCGTCGACCACCAGCACGCAGACGTCGGCGCGCCCCATGCTCCGTTCGGTCCGGATCGCCGAGTAGAACTCGAGGTCCTCCTCCACCTTCGCCTTGCGGCGCAGGCCGGCGGTGTCGACGAACACCAGCTGCTTGCCGTGGTAGGCAAAGGTCGAGTCGATCGCGTCGCGCGTGGTCCCGGCGATCGGCGTCACCACGTGGCGCTCCTCGCCCAACAGCTTGTTGACCAGCGAGGACTTGCCGGCGTTCGGGCGGCCGATCACCGCCACGCGAATCGCCTCGGCATCCTCGTCGGCATCCTTCTCGGGGAGGCGGTTGACGATCTCGTCGAGGAGGTCGCCGGTTCCCTTCCCGGATGAGGCGCTCACCGGCATCGGGTCGCCGAGGCCGAGGTCGTGGAAGGCGTGGCGGGCGTCCTGCTCGCGCAGCTCGTCGAGCTTATTGACCGCGAGGAGCAGCTGGCAGCCGGACTGCCGGAGCCGCTTGGCGATGTCGGCATCGATCGGGTTGGGCCCGTCGCGGCCGTCCACCAGCAGCACCACCAGGTCGGCCTCGGCGACCGCGCGCTCCACCTGGGCGCGGATCGCCTTGTCCATCGTCTCCTGCGAGTCGGGGACGAGGCCGCCAGTGTCGACCAGCCAGAAGTCACGCCCGTTCCACGTGGCGTCGCCGAAGTGCCGGTCGCGGGTGGTGCCGGCCTTGTCGGAAACGATCGCCTCGCTGCCGCCGATCAGGCGGTTGAAAAGGGTGCTCTTGCCGGTGTTGGGGCGGCCCACGAGGGCGACGGTGGGCTTGCTCATGCGACCAGCGGCTCGGTGAGGGCGTCGACGAACGTCTTCGACAGCCGGACGGGGAACGGCACCCGGGCCGCCAGCTCCGCCAGCGGCATCGAGTCGATGAAGAGGCCGTCGTCGTTGAGGCACTCGCCGGGAAGCAGCGCCAGGTCGGCGCCCTCGAGCGCGCCAAGCGCCTCGCGGAGGGCCGAGCCCGGCAGCAGGCCGGCGGTGGTGACGCGCGGGCCAAAGAGGTCGTTCTCCACCGGGACCAGCCGGAACTCTGCCCCGGTGGCCTTCCCGAGCGGCCCAAGCACTTGTGGCATCAGCGCGGCCATCGAGGTGCCGGTGAGCACCGCGATCCGGCGGCCCTCCCAGCCCCTGAGGCCGGCCGCCCCTTCCTCGACCTGCTGTTGCAGCCAGCGCACCGACCCGACGCCGTTCTCGACCTGGTCGAAGCCCTCGTAGCTCTCGGCCGACGGCAGTTCGAGGGCGGCGCGGACGTACAGCTCGTCGGCGCCGAAGGCCCAGGTGTGGCCGCGCTCGGCGCGGGCGCGAGCGGAGGCCGCCTCGACGATCTCGACGGCGCGGCGGCACTCGACCTCGTCCGGCTCGCGGACCAGGTGGTGCTTGCTGTACTCGGTCAGCCCGACCGGCACCACCGAGACCGACAGCACCTCGGGTCCGAAGTGCCAGAGGTCGTCGAGCGACTGGCGCAGCACGTCGCCGTCGTTGACCCCGGGGGCCATCACGATCTGGGTGTGGAATTCGATGCCGTGGTCGGCGAAGTGGCGCAGTTGCGGGATGATCGCCGGAGCCTGCGGGTTGCGAAGCACCCAGCGACGCACCACCGGGTCGGTGGCATGGACCGAGACGTAGAGGGGCGAGAGCCGGTACTCGATGATCCGGGCGGTGTCGTGGTCCTTGAGGTTGGTCAGGGTCGCGAAGTTGCCGTACCGGAACGAAAGCCGGTAATCGTCGTCGCGGATGTAGAGCACCTGCCGGACCCCGTCCGGGTTGCCGTCGACGAAGCAGAAGTCGCAGCGGTTGGCGCAGCGGCGGATCCTGGGCGGCTCGACCGCGACCCCGAGCTGCTCCTCGACCGGGCGCTCGACCTCGACCTCGAACTCCTCGCCGCTGGCCGGCTTGCGATAGACGAGGGTGAATTCCTCGTCGGCGGTGAGGTACTCCCAGTCGAGGAAGTCCTCGAGCCCCTTCCCGTTGACGGAGAAGAGCTCGACGCCGGG
>CAZKYO010000055.1:0-10487 GCA_964557115.1 uncultured Gemmatimonadaceae bacterium | reverse complement strand
AGGATGTGCTCCAGCACGCCCAGCTTCGACTCCTCCTTCGTCTTGAACGACTCCGGGTCGTCGAGCACCTCGCCGTCGCGGTTGCCGAGGATGTTGGTGGAGTACCAGCCCGCGACGCCGAGCATGCGCGCCTTGAACATCGGCGCGAGCACCGTCTTGAGCATCGTCTGGCCGGTCTTGAAGTCCTTGCCGCCGATCGCGACGCCCTCGCGCTTCGCCAGCTCGACCATCGCCGGGAAGTCGCAGGTCAGGTTCGGCGCGCCGTTCGCGAACGGCACTCCCTCCATGATCGCCGCCCACGCGTACAGCTGCGACGGCGCGATCGCCGGGTCGTTCGCCTCCATGCCGGCCTCGAAGGCGGCGATCGAGGCGTGCGACGGACCGGGCGTGATGAACACCTCCGTCGAGGCGCACCAGACCATCACGCAGCGCGCCACGCCGTGCTTCGCCTTGAAGTCGCGGATGTCCTGCCGCAGCTGCTCGGCCAGGTCGCGCTTGTTCTTGCCCGTCTTGACGTTCTTGCCCTCGAGCCGCTTGACGTATTGCTGGTCGAACACCGCCGGCATCGGGACGATCGCCTCGAGGAAGCCGCGGATCGGCTCGACGTGCTCGTGCTTGTCGAACACGCCGCAGTGGAGGCACGAGCGGTAGCCGTCGTCGGGCACCGGGTCCCACGCCCCGAAGACCAGGTCCTCGAGCGGGGTGAGCGGCACGAAGTCCTTGATCAGCGGCGCCCGCCCCTCGGTGCGCTTGCCGAGCCGGATCGTGCTGAGCTGGGTGAGCGCCCCGGTCGGCTTGGCCAGGCCGCGCCGGGCCAGCTCCACGCCCGCGATGAACGTCGAGGCCACCGCGCCCAGCCCCACGCACAGCACGCCGAGCTTGCCGTCGGCCGGCGCCACGGGCCGGCCCTTCTCTGTCGTCACGAATTCGGTCCTTTCAGGGTGTCCGCACCGGACGGGTGATCCGGTGAATATGCACGAAGCGTTGTCCGACGGTGATCAGCGAGAGCAGGGTGAGCACCGCCACGATCCCGACCAGCAGCTCGCCCCCGGCGCCCGGCCCGAACAGCGCCGGCGGGAGGCCGAGGAGGATGATCCGCTCGGCTCGCTGGGCGATCCCCACCTTGCAATCGAGTCCAAGCCCCTCGGCCCGGGCCCGCATGTACGACACCAGCAGCGCCGCCAGCACGCCGACCATGCACAGCAGCACCGCCAGGCCCGGCCAGCGGGTGGCGGGGTCGTGCTGCAGGTAGGCCGCGATCCCGATGAAGGTCGCCCCGTCCCCGACCCGGTCCAGGGTCGAGTCGTAGAAGGCGCCGAACTTGGTGGTCTGGGCGCTCCGGCGGGCGACCTGCCCGTCGAGCGTGTCGATCAGCCCGGAGACGAGGATCAGCCAGCCACCGAGGGCGATCAGGCCGGTCCCGAAGGCGACCGAGGCGGCGAGGATCACCACCGCCCCGAGCGTGGTCAGCGCGTTGGGGGTGACGCCGGCGCGGACCAGCGCCTCGACCAGCGGCGCGGTCGCCCGCAGATACCCCCGCTCCACCACCGCCGGAACCAGCTTTGGCACGCGCCCCCGTCCCGAGGAATGCACACGGTTCCGCCGCCCCGGAGGGGCGGCGGTCGGCGGCAAACCTAACGGCCGGAAGGAGTTGGAGCAACGTGAAACGGGGCCCCGGACCCGGGCCCCTGACGGGGTCAGTCGCCGGCCGCCAGCGGACGCAACTGGGTGTCGATCCCGCCGATGTGTCGGACCAGCCACTCCTCCAGCAGCGCGACCGCGTCCTGGGCATCCTCGCGTCGGTAGCCGCGCTCGCCGAAGTGGCGCCGCAGCTCCCCGATGATCCCCAGGAAGCGCTGATGGGCCGCCGCATTGCCGCGTGCCGCCGGACAGTTGTACCGGAGCATGCACTCCTCCTCCGTGCTGAAGTGCATCTTGGCATAGAGGTCGAGCGACTCGAGGAAGGGGCCGTAGACGCCCTGCCCACGCCCCTCGTCGAGCGCGAGCAGGAAGTCCGAGGTCATCTGGAACAGGAGCTTGTGCTGGGTGTCGAGGTGGGGAACCCCGGTGGCGTACGCCTCGGTCCACTTCATTACGACCTCGCTGGGGGGAGCGGGACAGGCGACGGACCCGCCCGCGCCTCCTGCCAATACTGCCCTTCCCGTGGACGACGTCAATCGATCGTCGCCGCCGCGCTCCTCAGCGATAGAGCAGGAACGGTTCGGCCCGCGCCGCGAAGGCCCGGAGCGGCTCCCGCCAGCTGCGCACGATCTCCGCCGGCGAGACGTCGGCCAGCAGCGCCTCGCGCAGTGTCGGGCCCCCGGCCAACCGATCGAAGGATCCCCCGATCCGGATCCGTTCCGGATGCACCGCCCGGATCGCCGCCAGGAGCTCGACGGCCGCCGCCGGGGCATCGTAGCGCGCGCGATCGGTGATCTCAAGCCGGATTCCGCGGACGGTGGTGTCGGCGAACTTCCCGTCGCCCGGCTGGTGCGGCGTGAAGGTCACCCCCTCGAAGCGCACGCCGGGCACCGCCGCGGCGCGGAGCCGGGCGAGCACCGCGGTCGTGTCGAGCCACGGCGCCCCGACCTGATGGAAGGGGAGGTCGGTGCCTCGACCCACCGACAGCGCCGTCCCCTCGAACAGGCAGGTGCCGGGATAGTGGAACAGGGCGTCGACATCCTTGAGATTGGGACTCGGCGCGCGGAACGGCAGCCCCGTCGATTCGAAGGAGGCGCCGCGCCGCCATCCGTCGGCGGGCACCACCGTCAGCGCGACCGGGATGTCGAGGTCGTGCGCGGCGAGGCGCGAGGCCTCGCCGAGCGTGAGGCCGGTGCGCATCGGCATCGCGAGTCGCCCGACCATCGACATGTAGGCGGTGTCGAGGATGTTGCCCTGCATCGCGCCCCCGAGCGGATTGGGGCGGTCCGCGAGCAGCACCGGGATCCCGGCCTGGGCGGCGGCGCGCATCACCTCGACCGTGGTGCCGAGATAGGTGTAGTACCGGGCGCCGACGTCGGGAAGGTCGACGACGAGCACGTCGATCCCCGCGAGCATCTCCGGCGTCGGGCGGACGGTGCGACCATAGAGCGAGTAGATTGGGATGCGGGACGCGCTGTCGATGCCGGACTCGACGCGCTCTCCCGGGGCGGCGTCGGCGGTGAGGCCGTGCTCCGGGCCGAAGAGCGCGGCAAGGGTGACCGGCGCGGCGCGCATCCGCGCGATGTCGGACGTCCCCCGCGCATCCACCGCCGCGGTGTTCGTCACCAGGCCGACTCGCTTGCCGCGCAGCAGGTGCAGCGAGTCGCTCAGCAGGACCTCGATGCCGGGGCGGACCGCCTGCCCCGGGACGGAGGAACCCGCCGTCGCCGCGCAGGCGGCCACGGCCCCGATGCCGGCCACGCCGGACAGCCAGAGTCGCCACTTCTTCATCGTCACCCCGGATCGCTCGTGCGCCATACCGCCTCCCTGTTCCTCGCCGTCGCCGCGGCCCTCGCGTGCAGCGCCAATGCCCAGGCCCCCGTGCCCGCGCCGCGCGGCCCGGAGACGACGCCCCTCCCCGGCGACGTCGCCGCCGTCCCCGGCGACACCGTCGAGGCGCTGCTCGGCTCGCTGACGGTCCGTCAAAAGGTAGCCCAGCTGGTGATGCCGTGGCTGCTCGGCGATGCGGTGTCCGACAGCGACCCGGCGATGCGCAAGGCCTACTACTGGGTCGACTCGCTCCAGGTCGGCGGGTTGATCATGTCGACCGGGACGCCGGCGTCGATCGCCGACAAGGTCAACCGCCTCCAGCGCCGCGCCCCGCTGCCGCTCCTCATCTCGTCCGACTTCGAGGCGGGCACCACGATGCGGATGGCGGCCGGGACGCCGTTCCCGACCCAGATGGGGATCGCGGCCACCGGCAACCCCGACTACGCCCGGGCGATGGGGCGGATCACCGCGCTCGAGGGCCGCGCCGTCGGCGTCCACCTCGCCTTCGCCCCGGTGGCCGACGTCAACAGCAATCCCGACAACCCGATCATCAACACCCGTTCGTTCGGCGGCGACCCGCGCGACGTCGCGCGCTACGTGGCGGCCACCATCCAGGGGATGCGCGAGGGCGGCATCCTCTCCACCGCGAAGCACTTCCCCGGCCACGGCGACACCCAGACCGACTCGCACCTCGCCCTGCCGACGATCACCGCGCCCTGGAGCCGGTTCGACACCCTCGAGCTGGTGCCGTTCCGCGCCGCGGTCGCGGCCGGCGTCGACGCCGTGATGTCGGCGCACATCGCCCTGCCCGCGCTCGACAACGGGGAGCGGCGGGCCGGCACCCTCTCGCCGGCGATTCTCACCGGCATCCTGCGCGACTCGCTCGGCTTCAAGGGACTGGTCACGACCGACGCACTCGACATGGGCGCGATCGCCAAGGAGATCGGCGCCGAGGAGGCGGTGGTCCGCGCCTTCCTGGCCGGCAGCGACCTGCTGCTGATGCCGGCCGATCCCGCGAACGCGATCGACGCGATGGTCAAGGCGGTCGAGGTCGGCCGCATCACCCGCGAACGCCTCGACGCCTCGGTGCGCCGCGTGCTGGTCTTCAAGCTGCGGATGGGACTCTTCTCCGGGCGCCTCGTCGACCTTGCCAAGGTGGACCAGGTCGTGGCGAATCCCGAGTTCCTCGCGACCGCGCGCGAGGTCACCCAGCGTTCGCTGGTGCTCCTCAAGGATTCACTCGACGTCGTCCGCACTCTCCGGAAGGGGCCCACCACGGTGGCGCTCGTGACGGTGCGCGACCGGGGGACGTTCGGCGACGCCCTCGCGGCTGACCTCGCGGCCGCCGGCTACGCCGTTCGACGCGCCACGCTCTCCGGCGAGCCGACCGCCGCCGAGATCGCCGCGGCCTCGGACGCGATCCGCACCGCCCCGGTCGTCGTCGTGGCGACGGCGGTCCGCTGGGGCTCGTACAAGGGGACCATCGGGATGCCGCAGGCGCTCGCCGACAACCTCGACGCGATCGGCCGCCGGCAACAGACCGTGCTGCTCTCCTTCGGGTCGCCGTACGTGATCCAGCAGGCGCCCCACGTCGCGAGCTACCTGATCGCGTGGTCGGGCACCGCGATGGCCGAGCACGCGGTCGCGAAGGCGCTGACCGGCAAGGCAGACATCACCGGGACCGCGCCGATCGAGATCCCGCCGGGTTACCCGATCCGGACCGGGATCGTGCTGCGGGGGACGCCGTGAGCCGCGCGATGGCGCTCACCCTCCTTGCCGTGACGGGGGCCGGGTGCGCTCCGTCGCTCCCCCCGGAGCGATCGCTGCCCCGGAGCGCCTCGCTCGCGACCCGCCTCCAGCCGGTCACGACCGTCCTCGACTCCGCGATCGCCGCCGGCGCCGCGCCCGGCGCCGTCCTCGCGGTCTCCGTGCGCGGCGAGCGCTTCACCTACGGCACCGGCGTGCTCGGGCAGGACGATTCCGCGCGACCCGACGCGGGCACGATGTACGACATGGCGTCGCTCACCAAGGTGATCGCGCTCACCACCGTCGCGATGATGGCGGTCGAGGAGGGCAAGCTGCGGCTCGACGTCCCGGTCGCGTCGTACCTCCCCGACTTCACCCGCGGCCTCGGCGCGAAGGGCAGCGTCACCGTGCGCGACCTGCTGCTCCACGACAGCGGCCTGCCGGCGCACCGCCCGCTCTGGAAGGAGACCGTCGTCCGCAAGGGGGCGATGCTGCGCGCGATGACCTCGGACCTCGACCACCCCCCCGGCGAGGAGATGGTCTACTCCGACCTCGGCGCGATCACGCTGACCGCGATCCTCGAGAAGCTCTACGGCAAGCGCTTCGACCGCCTCTTCCACGAGAAGGTCGCCGCACCGCTCGGCATGGTGCGCAGCCGGTTCCTGCCGCCGCACGGCTGGCTCGCCGACATCGCGCCCACCGAGAACGATCCGTGGCGCGGCCACATGATCCGCGGCGAGGTGCACGACGAGAACGCCGCCTGGATGGACGGCGTCTCGGGTCACGCCGGGCTGTTCTCGACCGCGGACGACCTGCTCCGCTTCACCGAATGGGCGCTCGCCGGCGCGCGCGGCGAGGCGGTGGCCGGCGCGCTCCAGCCGCCACCGGAATTCCGCACCTGGACGCTCAGGCAGGACCACCCCGCCGGCTCCTCCCGCGCCATCGGCTGGGACACGCCGTCCGGGCGCAGCTCGAGCGGCACGATCATGAGCGCCCAGTCGTTCGGGCACACCGGCTTCACCGGCACCTCGATCTGGGTGGACGTCCCGCGCCAGGTGATCGTGATCCTGCTCACCAACCGGGTGCATCCCACCCGGGTGACGCCCAAGTTCACTCCGCTCCGTCCGGCCGTCGCCGATGCCGTGATGCGCGCGCTCTTCCCCGACGCCCCGCCGAGGGACGCAACGCCCTAGCGCGCGTCAGGTCCGTCGCGGCGCCCGCGCGGGATCGGCGGCGGGCGCCGGGGCCGGCGCGCGGCCACTGCCGAGCCGACGGTGCGCCGGCCCCGCGCGCTCGCCCACGGCCCGCTCGGCCAGCGCCACCAGTGTCCAGTAGGGCGGCGGATAGCCGTGGGCGGCCTGCCAGGCGACGGCGGCGGCGGTGACCCGGTCCGCAAGGCGGGCGTGGATCGCCGTGTAGGCGCGCGACCGCAGTGCCGCGCCGACCGACATCCCCTCCGGGATCGGTCCCGTCTGCCCAAGCCGCTCGCGCACCCAGCTGTAGCCCTTGAGCACCCGCCCCAGCGGCCACTGCCACCACGACGGCTCGAGCTCCGCGCCGTGGTCGGCGGCCTCCAGCATCGCATCGGTCACGGCATTGTCCACGTGGTCACGGAAGAGCAGCGCCGGATCCCGCCATTCCGCGACGACGACCAGCTGCGGATCGTATTCGAGGTCGCTCGGTTCCTGGGTCTCGAAGTGCCGCACCCCGAACGCCGCCAGCCAGCGCCGCAACCCGTCGGCGGAGATGGTCGAGAGCTTCATCCACAAGTCGACGCCGAGGTCGTGGTACGCGCTCGACGCGACCTCGGAGCAGAACAGGCGCGACGGGTCGCGGTAGTCCATCGCGAAGTCGTAGGGGATGTGGCCGGCCATGGCGCGGTCGCGCATCGCGGTGGCGGCGCGGTGCGGCAGCAACGGGTCGCGCACGAGTTGCGGCAGGTCGTGCCGCGGGCGCAGCACCAGCACCCGCAGCTTCTTGTCCGCCAGGTATTCCTCCGCCGTCGCGATCTTGACGCCGGCCTCGATGTGCGCCTCGATCACCGAGATCGCACCGGTGGCCGAGTCGACGTGCACCAGCCCCACGTGGGAGAAGTTGCCGGGATGGTCGCTGCCGCGCGCGATCAGCGCGCTGGTGGGGTAGCCGCCGCGCGAGACGAGCATGTCGCCGGAACGCAGCATCACGCCGTGCGACATCGCCCCGGGCCCGGCCGACGGCTCGTCGCCCGACTGCAGCACCGCCGCGGGATGCTCGGGATGCTGCAGCAGCACCTCCTCGAGCGCGGCGCGGCTGCCGTAGAGCAGTCGGTAGAGCCGGTCGCGCGCGGACGACGATTCGAGGTCCCAGTGCCGCGCTTGCTCCTTCACCGCACCGCGGAGCGCCACCTGGAGTGCGGCGTAGTCGTCGAGTCGCCCGGGGCACGCCGCGACGAGGGCACCGAGGACCATGTAGCGCAGTTCCACGCGGTCGAGCACCGGCGCGCCGGGATCGAGGGGGCCGGCCCCGACGGCATCGATGTCGCGCGCCACGCCGCGGAAGGCGAGGTCGAGCGCACCGGGGTCGCCGCAGCCCGCGTCGCGGGCCGCGACGAACGTTGCCTCGAGACGATGCCACAGGGAGTCGCGCTGCCAGGCGAACGGCGTCGCGGGCGAGGACGGTGGCGGCAGCGGCGCCGCCGACGGGATCGAGAGCAGCGCAAGGAGGACGGCCGGCGTGCCGGCCCAGAGCACCAGGCGGCGCGCCCTCACCAGCCCCGCCGGCCGTCGCGTCGCCGGAACTCGGTCCGCTCGAAGAACGACCCGGCCGGCCACACGAGCCCGACGGCCTCCGCCGGCCCCTGGATCTCGTCGGGCCGGATGCCGTGGTCTTCCACCCAGTCGCGCCAGTTCGGAATCGCGTACGACCACCAGGGCCAGGCGAAACACGGCCCCGCGACGAGCCCGATCAAGGCCCCAAGCGAGCCCGAGGCGAGCCAACCAAGCGTCGGGCAGGCCGCCATGATCAGGCAGACCGGGAGCGTGACGCGGGTGTGGCCGCGCACCAGCGCCTCCTGCACGGTGGGGCGCGGGCGGGAACCCTCGCTGGTCGCGCGACGTTCACTGGACATGGGTCGCTCCGGATCGACGCCGGTGCCGACGGCACCGACCGCTCCCTGCGACCATAACGGCCGCCGATCGCCGACGCCAGCGCCCCCGCCCCGGTTCCGCTTGATTCTGCCCCGGTTTCGGGCGATTCTTGGGGGCAACGGGACCCACGTCCACGCAGGAGCAGAGGCAATGTCCGACACCGCCACCCAGGCCCTTCCCGAGGGCTTCGTCCTCACGCTGACCGACAAGGCCGCCGACGAGGTCCGCAAGTTCCTGGCGGCCGACGACGTCCCCCAGGCCACCGCGGGACTGCGGATCTCCGTCCTGCCCGGCGGCTGCTCCGGCTTCAAGTACTCGCTCAACATCGAGGACAACGCGGTCGAGGACGACCTCCAGGCCGACCTGGGCGGCATCCGCGTCTTCATCGACGCCTTCTCGCTCCAGTACCTCAACGGCGTGACGATCGACTACGTCACCTCGATGCAGGGCAGCGGCTTCACCTTCGACAACCCGAACGCCACCGGCGGCTGCGGCTGCGGGAGCAGCTTCACGGCCTGAAGCCGAGATTCGCGAATCGAGATTGGATATTGGAGGGGCCCCGACGCGGGGCCCCTTCCGATTTTCGACGCTAGATTCCCCTCGAGTCTCCACTCGCGATTCGCGATTCTCGACCTCCGGTCCCGCCCTTCCCGGGAGTGCGCTTGTCCGGCCTGGATCTCCTCGTCGTCGCCGGCTATTTCGCCCTGACCCTCGGCCTCGGGCTCTGGCTCGCCCGCGGCCAGCGATCCAGCAGCGATTACTTCCTTGGCGCACGCAACCTGCCGGCGTGGAGCGTCCTCCTCTCGATCGTCGCGACCGAGACGTCCGCGGTCACCGTGATCTCGACCCCGGGCATCGGTGCCCGCGGCGACCTCACCTTCCTGCAGCTGCCGATCGGCTACCTCATTGGCCGCCTCGGCGTCGCGGCCTGGCTGCTGCCGGGATACTTCCGGGGCGAGCAGGAGACCGCCTACGCTCGGCTGGAGCACCGGTTCGGCCCCACGACGCGCCGCGCGCTCTCCCTGATCTTTCTCGTGACCCGATTCCTTGGCGACGGCGTGCGGATCTTCGCCGGCGCGATCCCGCTGGCGCTGCTCACCGGCTGGAACATCCCGGCGGCGATCATCGCGATGGGCGCGGTGACGCTGCTCTACACCTACGTCGGCGGCCTCAAGGCGGTGATCTGGGCCGACGTGATCCAGCTCGCGATCTACGTCGCCGGCGGCGTCGTGGCACTGGTGCTCGCCACCGGCATGGCCGGCGGATTCGGCGCCGCCTTCGCGGCGGCGGACGCCGCCGGCAAGCTGCGCATCTTCGACTTCACGCCGTCGCTCACGATCCCCTACACCTTCCTGGGCGGCGTGATCGGCGGCGCGCTCCTCTCCGCGGCCTCGCACGGCACCGACCACCTGATCGTCCAGCGCCTGCTCGCCACGCGGTCGCTCAAGGACGCCCGGCGCGCGCTGATCGGCTCGGGAGTCGCGGTGATCCTCCAGTTCCTGCTGTTCCTCACCGTCGGCACCGCGATCTGGGCCGCCGGCCGCGCCCCGGCCGACCTCGCCTCGGACCAGGTCTTCTCGCGCTTCGTCATCGACGTCTTCCCGGCCGGGCTCTCGGGACTCGTGATCGCCGGCATCCTCGCGGCCGCGATGAGCACGCTCGCCTCGTCGATCAACGCCCTCGCGTCCTCGCTCACCCACGACCTCTATGCCTCGATCACCGGCGAGCGCGATCCGGTGCGCCTGCTGCGGATCGGCCGCGCGGTCTCGCTCGCGTGGGGCATCGCCCTGGTCCTCGGCGCCCTCGGATTCCACGCCTTCGCCTCCGGCACCGGGACACCGGTGGTCGTGCTGGCGCTCTCGATCGCGTCGGTCACCTATGGCGCCCTCCTCGGCGCCTATCTCCTCGCCGGGACCTCGGCGCGGATCGCCGGCCGCGACGTGATCACGGGCGCAGTGGCCACCGTACTCGTGATGCTCGTCACCATCTTCGCCGGACGGCTCGCAGCCGCCGGCGTCACCGTGCTCGAGCCGTTGTCGCGCCTCGCGTGGCCATGGTACGTCCCCATGGGCACCGCGATCACCCTCCTGGTGGCGTGGCTGTCGTCGCGCACCCGTCCCGCGAGCGCGGCGTGATCGTCCTCGG
>CAZKYO010000054.1:10097-11280 GCA_964557115.1 uncultured Gemmatimonadaceae bacterium | reverse complement strand
CACGCCGACGGCCGCGATCCCTCCCTCGTCGCCGTCTTCGGCAGCTACGACAGCCAGCCGGCCGCCGCCGGACTCGTCACCGAGTATCGCAACCTGCTGCACCGGTACGTGCACCTTCGCGGCGCCGGCGGGGCGGAGACGTTCTGGGCCGGCTGCGGGGCGGTCCGGAGCGACGCCTTCCGCGCCGCCGGCGGGTTCGACACGGCGCGCTTCCCGCGGCCGCAGATCGAGGACATCGAGCTCGGGTACCGGCTGCGCGACGCCGGCGGGCGCATTGCGCTCGACCCCGCGATCCAGGGCACCCATCTCAAGCGCTGGCGCTTCTGGCAGATGCTGCGGACGGACCTGCGCGATCGCGGCGTCCCCTGGATGCGCCTCCTCCTCGAGCGCCGCGGCCGCACGCCGGCGTCGCTCAACGCCGGGGCGCACGAACAGCTCAAGGTGGTGCTGGTCGTCGTCGCGCTGCTCGCCCTCGGCGGATCACTGCCGCTCGCGTCGGCGGAGCTCGCGCTCGCGGGCGTCGCCGTCCTCGCGGCGGTCGTCGCCATGAATGGGGCGACCTATGCCTGGTTCGCCCGGGAACGCGGCCTGGCGTTCGCGATCGCCGTGATCCCGCTCCACCTGATCTACTACGCAAGCAACGCGGTGTCCGCGGGCGTCGGCCTGCTGCTCCATCTCGGGCGGACGCCGAAGTCACCGACCGAGCCCGCCCGATGAGCCGGGGGTACGGTATCCCGTCGCCCCGGTCAGGGGTGCTAGCTTACGGCATGCTGCTTCTCTCGCCGGCCCCGGGAGGCTCCTGCTGACCATGACCGCGCCGCGCACGCCCACCGATGAACAGGTCGCCCTCGCCTTCGCCCCGCTGCACAAGCTGGGGATGGGGGCCGGGATCGGCCTTGCCGCGGCGCTCGTCGTCTTCGTCCTGACGGCGCTGCCCTTGCTCCGTGGCGGGGAGCCGGGGTTCCAGCTCACCCTCCTCGCCGAATACTTCCGCGGCTACGAGGTCAGCTGGAAGGGCGCCCTGGTCGGCGCGCTCTGGGCCGGGTTCAGCGGCTTCGTGCTGGGCTGGTTCTTCGCCTTCTGCCGCAACGCCCTGATGGGCATCCGGCTGGTTGTGCTGCGGGCCAAGGCGGACTACGCCGCGACCCGCGACTTCCTCGACCACATCTGATCGCGACAGGGG
>CAZKYO010000054.1:0-9997 GCA_964557115.1 uncultured Gemmatimonadaceae bacterium | reverse complement strand
GGCCTGCTCGCGGCCTACTTCCCGGGTTACCGGGTGACGGTGGCGGGCGCCTTCCTGGGGTTCGTCTACGCCTTCTTCTTCGGCTACCTGCTGGGCCGGATCATCGGCGCGGTGTACAACATGGTGGCGACGATCCGCCCCTAGTCCTTCCCCAGCAGTTCCGCCACCGCCGCCAGCTCGTCCACGGTGTTGAAGCAGTGCGGCGAGAGGCGGATCGACCCTTCCCGCAATGAGCACCCGACCCCGGCGGCCGTGAGCCGCCGGTGCGCGGCGGCGACGTCGCCCAGCGGCCGGACGCAGGTGATCGCGGAGCCGTGGCGTCCCATCGGCGAGGTGATCGTTCCCCGGCCCCGCTCGGCCCACTCCAGGATCGGCGCCATCGTGCGGCGGGCGTGCGACGCGATGGCCTCCAGCCCGACCTCGAGCATCAGCCCGACCGCGGCGTTCATCGCGGCGTAGTCCTGCACGGGCAGCGTGATCACCTCGAATCGACGGGCATCGGGCCAGGGCTCCGGATCGTAGGCGGTGAGCCGGCTGTAGTCGTCGGTGCCCCGGAACGAGGCCCACCCCGCGAACGTCGGCGTGACCTGCCCGATCAGGTCGCCGCGCACGTGGAGGAAGCCGGTGCCCCACGGCGAGAGAAGCCACTTCTGCGCCCCGCAGGCGAGGAAGTCGACCGGCGTCCGGGCGACGTCCACCGGCACCTGGCCCACCCCCTGGATCGCGTCGACGATCAGCCACGTCCCGGTCGCGCGCGTGGCCCGGGAGAGCGCGTCGAGATCGACGGTGTAGCCGGTGCTGAACTGGGTGAGCGAGACGCACACCGCCCGCACGCGCGGATCGGCCAGTCGGTCGAGCAGCCGCGCCTCGTCGGGCCACCCCGCGTCCGTCACCGGGATCCGCTCGAGGACGACGCCGTCCGCCGCGCGCACCAGCCACGGATAGACGTTCGTCGGAAACTCACGATCGAAGGTGAGCACCACGTCGCCGCGCGAGAGCGGGATCGCCCGCGCCGCGACGTTGATCCCGGTCGTGGTGTTGGGCATCAGCGCGATCGTGGCCGGATCGGCGTTGATGAGCGCCGCGGAGCATCGCCGCGCCTCGGCGTAGGCGTCGTTCTGCCGCTCGACCGTCCAGCGCGACGGATCGGCCCGGTCGGCGTTGCCGCGCGCCAGCTCGTCGACCGCGCGCGCCGGCAGCGGCCCGGTCGAGGCGCTGTTCAGGTAGATGCCCGAGGCGACGACGGGAGCGAACTCCTCGCGTCGCAGGCGTTCGACGTCGATCATCCGGTCCTTCCGAGCGTGGGGTCGAGCGCTTCCCGCAGCGCGTCGCCCACCAGGTTGAAGCCGAGCACCGCGACCCCGACCGCGAGGCCCGGTGCCACCGACACCCAGGGCGCGACGCGCAGCAGGTCGCGTCCCTCGGACACCATCGCCCCCCAGCTCGGCGTCGGCGGCTGCGCCCCGAGGCCCACGAACGAGAGCGCCGCCTCCGCCATGATCGCCCCGGCGATGCCGAGCGTCGCGGCGATGATCACCGGCGTGCGGACGTTGGGAAGCAGGTGACGCCAGAGGATCCGCCCGTCGCCCGCGCCGAGTGCGCGGGCGGCCGCGACGTAATCGCTGTCGGCGAGGGACAGGACCTGCGCACGGACGAGCCGCGCCATCCCCGCCCACCCGACGGCGCCGATGACCACGAAGACGACCGGCATCGAGGGGCGCACCGCCGCGGCCACCGCGATGAGCAGCAGCAGCGACGGGAACGCCAGGGTGATGTCGGCGAGTCGCATGACGACGAGGTCCACCCAGCCGCGATAGTAGCCCGCGACGAGCCCGAGCGTGACGCCGAGCGACACGGCGACCGCCTGGGACACCAGGCCGACCAGCAGCGAGATCCGCGCGCCATAGAGCACCCGCGACAGCACGTCGCGCCCCTGCGCATCGGCACCGAGCGGGAAGCCGCCGCCCGGGGGATGGAGGTAGTCGTTGGCCAGGTCACCCCGCAGGGGATCATGCGGCGCGAGCCACGGCGCGAAGATCGCCGCGACGACCACGGCGAGCAGCAGCGCGGCGCCGAGCTTGAAGAGGGGATCGCGTCGCCAGCGCCGGGCGAGCGCCTCGCGCGCCGGAGAGCGGCTCACGACCGCCCGTGCTGCGCGGCGAGGTCGCGAAGGTCGGCGACGACGCGCTGCCACGTGAACCGCTCGACCACCCGGCGACGCGCGGCGTCGCCCAGCCGACGGGCAAGGACGGGATCCGCGAGGAGGTGACGGACGGCGTCGGCCGCCGGCTCGGGATCGCCCGGGGTGACGAGCAGCCCGGACTCGCCATCGGCGACCGCATCGGCGATCCCGCCGCTCGCCCCCGCCACCACCGGCAGGCCGGTCGCGCCCGCTTCCAGCAGCGCGATGCCGAATCCTTCGGCGTCGAGGCCGACCTCGCGCGACAGGCCGAGATACACCTCACCCATCGCGAAGGCCCCCGGCAATTCTTCATCCCCCACGTCGGTGAGGAAATGCACCCGGTCCGCCACGCCGAGCTCGGCGGCGAGGGCTCGCAGCGTGTCGGCGTAGGTTCCGTGGCCCACGACGGCGTACCGCAGGTCCGGGTACTCATCGGCGAGTCGTGCCAGCACCTCGATGCCGGTGTCGATGCCCTTGTGCGGCACCAGGCGCGCAACGGTGACGAGCCAGCGCCCGTCGGGCAACGCGCGCTGTGCCCGGAACTCGGCGGCGCGCACCGGATCGGGCCGGAAGCGTTCCGGCTCGGTGCCGAGCGGCACGACGGCGATCCGGTCGGCGACGTGGTCGAGGTGCAGCTCCACGAGGATGCGGCGGCAGAGGTCCGCGGTCCAGCGCGAATTGGCCACGATCACCCGGGCCGAATCGAAGAGCGGCTTGTAGGTCCGCCGCTTCAGGCTCGACCGCCGAAGCTTGGGGCGGATCTGCAGGAGGTCGCCACCATGCAGGATGATGCCGTAGGGGAGGCCGGTGCGCTCCCAGGCCCACTTGGCCGGGTAGGCGGCGGGACGAATGTTGCCGCACCACGCGAACCGCGCCTCCGGGTCGCGCGCCAGGGTGGCGGCCCGGCGCGACCAGAGCAGCAATCCCTGCAGGGTCTTGAGGCGATGGGTCGAGATCGGCAGCCGGTCGACCGGATTCGGGAGGGTCCGGTCCACCTCGTCCTGGTCACTGACGGTGCCAGTGGAGACCCGCAGGGACCCGGCGGGATACCCGCGCGCCAGCTCTTCCATCCAGCGGGAGATCCCGCCGCCAAGCGGAGGGAAATCGTAGGTGAAGAGGAGGTCGTGGGTCGGCACTGGCGGCCTCCGGGACCGTGGGGGGAATTCTCAAAACTAGCCGCGTCCGCAAGTGCCGGGATGCCGCCGCCGGGGCGGCCCGGCCACCGGCGAAGCGGTATCCTCGTTCGCGACAAGGATTTGGGGGCCACCGGGCCGACGCCCTATCTTGGGGAGCCGGCGACGCGACCCCCGCGACGCCACACTCGTTTCACATGGAGACGACGATGATGAATCGGTTGGTGGGAGCCACCGCGATGGTGGTGCTGCTGGGTGGGACGGCCGCGGCGCAGGGCCCGGCGTTCGGGGTGCTCGGTGGGCTGACCTCGAGCAAGGTGGTCGTCTCCGGAGAGCAGATCTCGGTGACCCTCGATTCCCGCACCGGCTTCGCGGCCGGCGTGTCGGCCCGGATGCCGCTCGGGGCCATGCTCGACCTCGAGGTGGACGGCCTGTATGCCCAGAAGGGCTTCAAGATCTCGGATGGTGGCGACAGCGCCGAGCTGAAGCTGGCCTACATCGACATTCCCGTGATGCTCTCCTACCAACTCGGTTCGGGCAACGTGGCGCCGTTCCTCCTCGGTGGCGGCACGCTGAGCATCAAGTCCGGGTGCAGCGTTGCGGCCACCAGCGGCAGCGTCTCGGCGAGCGCCGACTGCGAGGACATCACCGGCGATTCGCAGAAGAGCACCGACCTCGGCCTCACCGTCGGCGGCGGGCTGCGCTTCGACCGCTTCTCGCTGCAGGCCCGCTACACGTTCGGGATGACCGATGCCTTCGACGACGGCGACGACACCGTCTCGAGCAAGAACCGGGCGCTCTTCTTCCTCGCCGGGTTCAGCTTCTGAGCCGCACGTCACGCTGCGGTTGAAGGGTGAAGGGTGAAGGGTGAAGGGTGAAGGGGTCTCGACGGACGCCCCCTTCACCCTTCACCGTTCACCAGCCGCGCGTAGCCCTCTTCCATCCGGCGCAACGGAAACTCCCGCACGATCCGCGCTCGCGCCGTCGCACCAAGGCGCGCCATCCGCACCGGATCGGCGAGCAGGCCGTGCACCGCCGCGCGAAGTGCCTCCGCATCGCCATCGGGCACCACGACACCCGCCTCGCCGATGACTTCCGGCGCCGCCCCGCTCGCGGGACCCACGACGCAACGCCCGAGTGCCATCGCCTCGGCGATCGCGTTCGGGAAGAGTTCCGCGGGCGAGGGCTGGACCACGAGGTCCGCCGCACGCATCACGTCCCGGAGCGCGTCGGCTGGCAGCTCACCAAGAAAGACGGTGGCGACACCCAGCCGGGTCGCCGACGCGGCGAGCGCATCCCGCTCGGGGCCCTCGCCGGCGACGAGCCAGGTGGCGTGCAACCCCGCGAGCGCGGCGGGCACTCGCCCCGTCCCCTTGGCCGCGATGAGCGAACCGGCGGTGAGCACGAGCGGACGGTCGGCAGGAAGGCCGAGCCGGTCCCGCGCCTGCGCGGCGCCGAGCGGATCGGGGGCGAGGAGATCCGTGTCGTAGCCGTTGGGGATGCTGACCTGGCGACGTGGCCGGCACCACGGCATCCCCTCCGCGAGGCGGCGGGCGCCGAAGGCGCTCTGTTGCACGACCGCGGTGAGGCCGCCGAAGAGGAATCGCTGCAGCGGGTCGGGAGGCACGTCGCGGGTCGAGAGGTTGTACCGCCACGCGATCCGGCGCCCGGTGAGCAGCGAGGCATAGCGTGCGATGCGCACGTCGCGCGGCGCGTCGCCGAGGACGAAGTCGACCCGGTGCAGGCCGAGGAGCCGTCGCACCGCGGCGACTTCCCGTCGCCCGGTGTCGCCGGTCGGCACAAGCGCCACGGGCGCACCGTCCGCCGCCTCGAAGCGCCGCGCGACGGCCGCGTCGCCCGCGATCACGGTCACGGGGTGACCCGCGCGGCGCAGCCCGGCGGCGATCTTCAGGAACGACGTCGCGGAGCCGCGCCATCCCGGCGTCGTGAGCATCAGGGCGACGGCCAGCGGGGGGCCACTCATCCGGCGACGCGCCGGTAGTTCCGGTACTCGAACGGCCGCCAGCCGGTGAGGCGTTCGACGAGATTCGAGGCGCCCAGGCGCAGGTGCTCGCGTTCGAATCGTGGCGGGGCGATCAGGCGATCGCTGGTGCGACGCGCCGCGATCCAGTCGCCGACCGCCGCCGGGTGCCGACCCGGGAATGGCCGGATGCCGGGGAACCACGGCAGCAGCGGACGCTGTTGATCCATCTTGCCGCGCCAATGGTAGATCTCGTTGTCCGCCGAGCGCTTGGCCGCAAGCGCCCACGCCGGCCGGGCCCACCCGTAGTGGTGCATCACCGCGCCACTCTCCACCGCCCGGATGCGCCGGTCGTCCGGTCCCACGCGAAACCCCTGCGCATCCCGGAACGAGTGGATCCCCCGCGCGGGATCCAGCCGGACGGCGCGGCACTCGCGCCGGTACCACCGACGGTTGGTGGCGACCGTGTCGAATCCTCCATAGAAGTGGCGATACGCGACGAGCACGCCCTCCACATCGGGACGGTGATCCACGCGTTCGATCGTCGCGCGCACCAGCGCCGCGGCGCCGTCCGCGAACACTTCGTCGGCCTGGATGTAGATCCCCCAGGGATGGCGGCAGGCGGCCATCGCCCGGTTGGTCTCGGTCGCGAGCATCTCGTGGCCGCGGCCCGGGTCCCAGTCCGCCTCGACGAGGCGAATCCGCGGATCGGCGATCGCCAGCACCCGGGCCAGCGTGTCATCATCCGATCGCCCGACGTTCACGACCAACTCGTCGACGACCGGCAGCAGCGAACGGAGACTCGCCTCGAGCGGGAAGTCGAGTCGGGTGGCGTTGCGCACGATGGTGAAGCCGGAGATCAGCAGGTGGCCATCCGAGGGATCGGGAATTCGCGCGTCGGGACGGGTGACGGGCGATTAGTGTTCTGGTGCCACGCCCCAATCTCGGACGTGCGGCCTCGAATCTCAATTCTCGAATCCCGAGCCTCGCCCCCATGCACGTCGCGCTGTATCACCCGTCGGTACTGCCGGTCGCGGGGTATGGCGGGACCGAGCGGGTGGTGGCGTGGCTGGCGCGCGGCCTGGCCGAGCTCGGCCACCAGGTCTCCCTGCTTGCCCTGGACGGGAGCGGGCTGCCGGAAGCCCGCACGATCGCCGTTCCCCGCGAGGAGGCGTTCCAGGAAGGCGGCGCGCGACTGGGATCCTACCTTCCCCCCGGACTCGACATCCTGCATGCCCATGTGCCGCTGGCCGTCCCACCCGACGGCGTCCCCTTCGTCTGGACATTCCACGGCACCGGGCGACCGGGCCGAGTCTTTCCCGCCAGCACGATCGGACTCTCAGCCGACCACGCGGCACGCCACGGCCTCCGGCGCTGGGTCCACAACGGCCTCGATCCCGCCGACTATCGATTCGGGTCCACCGGGGAGGGTTACGACCTGTTCCTCGGCCGGCTCCACACCGTGAAGGGTTGGCAGCTGGCGCTTCGCGGGGCCCGGCGTGCCGGCCGCCGGATCCGCCTTGCGGGCGGCTGGCGTCCCGCCTTCCGGCCCGGCGTCCGGTTCGTCGGCCGGGTGGCCGGCGAGCGGAAGCGGACGCTGCTCGCGGGAGCGGACTGCCTCTGGATGCCCGCCCAGTGGGACGAACCGTTCGGTCTCACCACGATCGAGGCGATGGTGAGCGGCGCACCGGTGCTCGGGAGCCGTCGAGGGGCGTTGCCGGAGATCATCTCGCCGGAGAGCGGGGCGATGGGCGACTCGCTCGAGGAGCTGGTGGCGCTGCGTCCCGCACTCGACCGACTCGACCGCGCGGCCGTCCGCCGGCACGTGCTGGATCACTTCACCCACCGGCGCATGGCAGAGGATTATGTGCGGGTGTATCGCGAGGCGGGCGACAGCGTTCGTGAATCGAGATTCGTGAATCGTGAATCGTGAATCGTGAATCGTCAGCCAGCCATTGCCAATCACGAACCACCATTCACGAATCACCATTCTCGAATCACGAATCTCGATTCACCTTGACGCCACCGGCCCCGGCTGGTCGAGCAGCAGCGCGCGCATCCGGTGCATCCAGGTGTGGTCGTGCAGCAGGCGCGCCCTGGCGCCCTGGCCGATCCGCTCGGCGCGGCCGGGGTCCTCGAGGAGGGCCCGGACCGAGTCCTTGAGCTCGCGACCGTCGCGGTAGACGACCACCTCGCGGCCCGGCTCGAAGTGCCGGGCCAGGTCGCCGCGATCATCCACCACCTGGGCGAGGCCCATCGAGGCGATCTCGAAGAGGCGCAGGTTGCAGCTCGCCTCGAGCGGGTCGCCCTCGACGGCGACGTGGTGGATGTTGACCGCCACCGACGCGCCGGCGTAGGCGTTGACGTACTCCTCCGTGCCCGGCACCTCGCCACGGCAATAGTCGTGCAGCGAGGTCTTGCGCCATCCCGGACCCCAGATCGCCAGCCCGAACTCCACGAGCTCCAGCAGCAGCCGCTCGCGGCGCGGGGTCGCGGTGCCCGCGAACACCACGTTGGCGCGGTACTGGTCGCGGGTGCGGATCGGACGGTAGACCGAAGGATCCGCGGCGAGCGACAGCACGTCGACGGTCCGGCCGAGCCGCTCGGCGAGCTCGGCGGCGACATCGGTGCCGACGGCATAGATGGCGTCGTACGGCCGGGCCAGCGCGGTGGCCTCCGTGACGGTCCGGAGGTCGTCGGGAAGCCAGTTGACCCAGCGGGCACGGGAGCGACCCCGCAGCCGGTCGACCAGCGCCTCGTCGAGGGGCCGGCCGCCGATCACCAGCACGAGCTGCGGCTCGTGCTCGTCGATCGTGCGCTCGATCCGCTTGGGAAGGTCGCCGGCGCGGAAGCGCTCCAGCAGCGATGGCTTCGCGTTCAGGTCGAACTGGTGCACCGTCACGCCGAGCCGCTCGAGCGCCCGCACCCGATGGGCGGCGTTGGCGTGGCGGACGTCGTCGAACTCCGCAATGAAGAGCACCGAGCGGTCGGTCGTCACGAGATCACCTCGGCCGCGGAAAATTGCAGGTCGTGGAGTCGGCGGTAGAGGCCGCCCCTGGCATGAAGATCGGCGTGCCGGCCCGACTCGACCACCCTGCCGTCCTCGAGGACGAGGATCCGGTCGGCCTCGCGCACGGTGGCGAGCCGGTGGGCGATCACCAGCACGGTGCGGTCCTGGATCAGCCGGTCGATCGCCTCCTGCACCAGCCGTTCGGACTCAGTGTCGAGCGCGCTGGTCGCCTCGTCGAGGATCAGGATCGGCGCGTCGCGGAGGAGCGCCCGGGCGATCGCGATCCGCTGGCGCTGTCCCCCGGAGAGGCGGGTGCCCCGCTCGCCGAGGATGGTGCGATAGCCATCGGGCAGCTCGCGGATGAAACCATGGGCATTGGCGGCCTGCGCGGCGCGCTCGACCTCCTCCTGGGTCGCCTCGGGCCGGCCGTAGGCGATGTTGTCGCGGACGCTCTCATGGAGCAGCACGGTGTCCTGGCTCACCACCGCGATCAGGCCGCGCAGCGAGTGTCGCGTGAGGGCCGGCAGCGCCACCCCGTCGAGGCGGACCTCGCCCCGGTCGGGGTCGTGGAACCTGGGGACCAGCTCGAGCAGCGTCGTCTTGCCGCCGCCGCTCGGCCCGACGAGCGCCACGACCTCCCCCTTGGCGACCCGGAAGGAGATGTCGTGCAGCACGGCCCGGCCGGGTTCGTAGGCGAAGGTGACACCGTCGAAGACGAGGTCCTCGCGGAAGGTCGCCTCCCTGGCGCCGGGGGCGTCCCGTTCCGTCTCCGGCAGGTCGAGGAGGTCGAACACCCGCTCGGCACTCGCCTCGGCGATCGCCAGCTGGGTGGGGACCTGGGCAATCGCCTTGATCGGCGACATGAGTTGCGCGGCGACGGCGACGAAGACGATCGTCGATTCCGGCGTCAGGCGCACGCCCATCGTCCCGGTCGCCGCGAGCCAGATCACCAGCATGATCATCGTGGTGCCGAACAGCTCGCTCGCGGGCGACGTGAGCAGCGCGAACCGCTGGGTGCGGATGTAGCCCTTGCGATAGCGATCGGCCTGGGCCGTGAACCGCGCCGCCTCGGCGGCCTCGGTGCCGAACGCCCGGATCAGCTTCATCGCGCCGAGCCGCTCGGTGGCGGTCGCGGTGAGTTCGCCGCGCTCGTGGGCGAAGGCCCGGGCGTGGCGCTTGAGGCGGTTGCGGAGCAGCTGCACGAAGAGCACCAGCGCCGGCGCGAGCAGCAGCACCATCAGGGTGAGGCGCCAGGAGTAGCCGACAAGCGCCGCGAGCAACGCGAGGATCAGCGTCAGGTTCTGGAAGAAGGCCGCCAGCGCGGCGACAACCACCTGCTTCACCTGGTCGGCGTCGCTCACGAGGCCGGCGGCGAGCTGCCCGCCGCGATGCTGCTGGAAGATCGCGAGGTCGAGGCGCAGGAGGTGGCGCCACAGGCGGGCCCGGAGGTCGCGGGCCAGGTTCTCCTGCACCAGCACCGAGCAGTAGGCGGAGACGTACGTCGCGGTCACCTTCACCAGCACTGCGCCGACGAACAGCAGCGCCAGCCGCAGCAGCACGTCGGCCGTCGAGGCACCGGCCAGCACCGGCTCGAGAAGCCGGGGGAGCAGCCGCTCCAGCCAGGAATCGCCGCCGCCGCCCACCAATCCGCGGTTGAACAGCTTCTTGAGCAGCGGGTCGAGCAGCAGCAG
>CAZKYO010000053.1:0-11497 GCA_964557115.1 uncultured Gemmatimonadaceae bacterium | reverse complement strand
AGCAGGTCCACGTAGTGGCTCGCCTGGTTCATGAACGCGCCGCCGTCGAACTCCCAGGTCCCCCGCCAGCCGGCGGAGTCGTAATACTCCTGGGGCCGGCTCCAGAAGACGTTCACGGTGACCATGTGGATCCGGCCGAACCGGCCGGCTTCCACCGCCCGCTTGAGCAACTGGACGGTCTCGTTCCGGCGGTTCTGCTTGACGACGAAGAGGCGCACGTCCGCAGCGTCGCATGCGGCCACCATCGCCTTGCCGTCCTGCCAGCGCGTCGCCATCGGCTTCTCGGTCACCACGTGACGTCCGGCCGCCGCGGCCTGGATCGCCTGGCCGGCGTGCAGGCCGCTCGGGGTGGCCAGGACAACCACATCCGCGTCCGACCCGGCCAGCAGCGCCTCGAGGGAGGCGAAGCCCTTCGCCCCGGTCCGCTCGACCGCGGTGGCCAGCGCGGAGGCATCGGAATCGCAGACCGCCACGACCTCGCAGTCCGCGGCGTGGGCCTCGAACGCCTCGAAGTGCCGGTCGGCGATCCGGCCGCACCCGACCACCGCGAAGCGGATCTTCCGCCCGGTGATCGGCTTCCCGACGGGCCCGGGACGTCCGCTCATGCCAGGAACTCCCGGATCGCCTCGACGACCGCATCCTGCTGGGCGTCGGCGAGCTCGGGGTAGATCGGCAGCGAAATGACCTCGGTCATCGCCGCCTCGGTGACCGGCAGGGTCCCCAGGCCCTGGCCCAGGTGCTGGAAGCACGGCTGCAGGTGCAGCGGCACGGGGTAGTAGATCATCGAGGCGATGCCGCGCCCGGCCAGGTGCTCGCGCAGCGCGTCGCGCCGCGGGACGCGGATGGTGTACTGGTGAAAGATCGCCTCGTTCAGCGGATCGACCGTCGGCGTGCGGACGCCCGGCACGGATGCCAGCAGCGCGTCGTAGCGCGCGGCGCGCTCGCGGCGCCCCGCGCTCCACGCGGCCAGGTGCGGCAGCTTGGCGAGCAGCACCGCGGCCTGCAGCGTGTCGAGCCGCGAGTTGAAGCCGACCTCGTCGTGATGGTACTGCTTGGCGCCGCCGTGGAGCCGGAGCCGCGCCAGTCGCTGCGCCACGGCATCGTCACGGCAGACGATCATCCCGCCGTCGCCCCAGCCACCGAGGTTCTTGCTCGGGAAGAACGAGATGGTGCCGACCCAGCCGAGCTCGCCAGCCATGCGCCACGCGCCGTCGACCTGGCGCCGCGCGCCGATCGCCTGGGCGGCGTCCTCGATCACCGGGATCCCCGCGCGCTCGGCGACGGCCAGGATCCGCTCCATCGCGGCCATCTGCCCGTAGAGGTGCACCACCACGATCGCCCGCGTGCGCGGGGTGATCGCGGCGGCAATCGCCTCGGGATCGACGTTGAAGGTGGCGTCGTCGATATCCACGAACACCGGCGTGCCGCCGGCGTTGTGGATCGCCCCCGCGGTCGCGAAGAACGTGAACGCGGTGGTGATCACCTCGTCGCCCGGCTGGAGGTCGAGCGCCTTGAGGGGGAGGAGCAGCGCGTCGGTGCCCGAGGCGCACCCGATCGCATGGGGGACGCGGCAGAGGCGCGCCACTTCGCCCTCGAGCTCGGCGATCTCGGGACCCATGATGAACTGCTGCCGGTCGATCACGCCCTCGACCCGTGCCATGACGGCATCACGGATCGTCTGGTGCTGCGCCTTCAGGTCCAGCATCGGCACGTTCATGCCGGGTCGCTCCGGAGGTGCGAGAGATGGTGCAAGCTCAAGCAATCCGGAAACTTAGCTCCCCCTCCCCGGGGCGACAATCTGCGCCAGCCCCGCCTCGGCGAGACGGTACCGGGCCCCGCATCGGCCGCAGCCGACCTCGGGCGCCGGGGTCGCCAGCCGCTCGCCGCACTCGCACATCCAGCCGATCGGCCGGGCCGGGACCCCGACGACCAGCGCGAAGGGCGCCACGTCCGCGGCGACCACGGCGCCGGCCCCGATGAAGGCATGGTGGCCGATCGTGGTGCCGCACACGATCGTCGCATTGGCGCCGATCGTCGCCCCCCGACCGACCCGGGTCCGGCGATACTCGTCCCTCCGCGACACCGCCGAGCGCGGGTTCATCACGTTGGTGAAGACGCAGCTCGGCCCGCAGAAGACGTCGTCCTCGAGCTCGACGCCCTCGTAGATCGACACGTTGTTCTGGACCTTCACGTTGTTGCCGAGCCGCGTGCCGGGCATCACGACGACATTCTGGCCAAGGTTGCACCGCTCGCCGATCACGGCACCGGGCATCACGTGGCAGAAGTGCCAGATCTTCGTGCCGGCGCCGATCACGGCGCCGTCGTCGATGTAGCTCGACTCGTGGGCGAACCAGTCCGCCATGGAACCCAGCTCCGGGTGAGGGGCAGGCTCCAAAGATAGGCGACGGGCGACGCTCGCTACGGGATCTCGAGACGGAGGAGGATCGGTTTCGGGGCCGGGTTGGCGGGATCGGGCGTGCCGTCGGGTCGATAGTGGCCCCACGGGGAGTTGGCGACATAGACGAGCGAACCGTTGGCGACCACGCCGTTCGTCGGCTCCTCCGCCGCGGGCAGGTGGCGGTCGAGCACCTTCAGGGCGACCACCCGATCCGCCGCGTCGGACAGTTCCAGCGAGATCACCCGCGGCGGCACGATGCCGTTCTGGATGGCGACGAGCCGGTGGCGGTCGAGGGCCAGGAGCCCGTCGATGCCGAGGAGGTAAATGTCCGGCCCGCCCGCCACCGGCGCCACCGCGCCGCTTGCCAGGTCGATCCGGTAGAGCCCGGTCGTCCAGTCCGCGATCCAGGCTACGTCGCCCTCGGGGGCGATCGCGAGGCCCTGGAGCGAGACCCAGTCGCCGCTGGTCCACCCGGCGTCGCGCAGCGTACCGCCCTGGCCATCCGGGGCCTCGACGCGGAAGACACGCGGGCTGCGCGAGTCGGTCGCCCAGACCGTGCCGTCGGGCCCGACGACGAGCTCGCCGAGGACGTGCTCGGATGCGTCACCGACGTTCCATCGCCCGATCTCGCGGCCCCGTTCGAGGTCGACCGCCACCACCGCTGCAGGGCGACGCGGACCGCCGTCCTGCTCCGGCACGACCGAGGTGGTGAGCCAGAGCCGCCCACGCGCCGAGTCCACCGCGAGCGCGAGCACCGCGTCGAACCCGGCGTCGCCGCCGAGCGCGAAGTCGGCCAGGCGACCATCGGGCAACAGCACGACCACCTTGCGCTGTCGGACGCTGCTCACGAAGACCCTCCCAGTGGCCGGGTCGAACGCAACGTCCTCCGGGTGGAGTCGCTCATCCGGCAGGGTGCGGAACAGCGAGCTGCGGGTCAGCGGCGCCTGATTGCTCGCGCTGCCGTCGGCCAGCCGGGCGAGGCGGGCCGGGTCGGCGAGATGGCGATACTCGCTCGCCCCCGTGTTCCAGGCGTATCCGCTTGCGTTCAGGCGCTCGAGCAACGCAAACGCCTCCGCATCATGGCCCAGGGCCGCCGCGAGTCGTGCGGCGCTCACCCGGTACGCCCCCTGGGCGGGCCACGCCCGGGTGGCGGCCAGGAGCGAGGCGAGCGCGGCGGTCGAGTCGCCCCGCGCCAGCGCCGCCCCGGCCTCGCGCATTGCCTGGCGCGCCACCTGGGCGGAATCGGAACGCTGTGCGGCCAGCGGTGCGGCCAGCGTCAACAACAGGAAACCGGTCCATCGCGTCATCGGCATGCAGTCCATGAGGTGACGGTAACCACCCCGGCGCGGTCTCCGGGTACGAATCCTGTTTTCGCCTCGATGCCTCGCGCGGATCGTTCGTACCGGCTTCGGACACGGTCCTGACAACTCGGCCGCCGCGATGGCGTAAGGTTCGGCGTGGACGGAGCGATTCGTCCACCAATGGATGGATGTGACACCCGGTCGTTGAGGAAGCCCCGATTCAGCCGCTCCCGGGGTGGACTTGGCGGCCGGGTGTGCGTCCACCCCCGGCGGCCCAGCCGATCGCGAGCAGGCAGGCGATCAGCAATGCGCTGTACTCCATTCCGTTCCGGCCCCCACCGACCACGAACCACCCCTCCCTCGCGTGGACGAGCACGATGCCGAGGAGGAGTTCGCCCGCGAACGCCGCGGCCGCCCACCGGGTCGCGCGCCCGCTCGCCAGCAGGAGTGCGCCGAGGATTTCCCAGCCGGTGATCGCCCAGGCGACCGCACCGCCCGCCGGGACCCCCGAGTCCGTGAGGAAGCCGCCGAATCCCGCCACGTACCCCTCGTGCACGGCGCGGTAGCTCCCGTGCACGAGCAGCAGGGCGGCGACGGCGAGTCGCAGGCCGGTGAGGGACTGCCGGGAACGGGTGTGCGCGGACACGTGACCTCCGAACGGTGAGTGGGCGGCAATCCGGCGGTCTGCGGACGCGGACCGGATACAGCTTGCACCCGCCAGCGTTCGCGCCCGTCAGAGCCACGTCAGGCCTGCCCGCACCCCCATCCCCGGCCCTCGGCCATCCAGTAGATTCCCCGCCATGACGCGGCCCTCCCGCACGCGCCGCCGGTGGCCGCTGGCCCCGGCGATGAAGCACGCCGAGCGCGCGGTCCTCGCCGCGTTCCTGGTCGCGATCGCGCTGGTGGCGTGGGGCGGCTGGGCGCTCTGGCAGTCGATGGTGCGCCACCGCGCGACGGCCGACGAGACGCTGCGCGACCATGCCTCCTACATCGCCGGGCACTACGCCGAGACCTACGGGGCGGAGGCGTGGTACGCCTTCCGGAACCTCTTCATGGCCGCGCAGGACGCCGCCGGGGCGCCGGGCACGCGCTCCGTGGAGGACTGGGCCGCCGCCGTCGGGCGGATGATGTACGAGTCGGAGAAGCCCCCGGTGATGCCGCGCGTGCTGCTCGCCGGCGACTCGACCGGCTGGCGCGCCACCTCCCGCGGCGGTGCGGTCGACTCGGTGCTCGCCCGGCGCCTGACCGCGCGCCTCGCCGACGCGCTCCCCAAGGGGGTCAGCTACCGCGGCGTGCTGGTGGTCCGCGGCGCCGACACGACGCTCGCCGCGATCCAGCGCCGCCGCGACGGCACGGGATGGGTCGGCTTCGAGGTGCCGCTGTACGACTTCCGCGCGACGGTCCTGCTCCCCGCCCCGCAGCGGACCCAGGCGTTCTTCGAGCGGATGTACGATTCGCTCCCGGAGAAGCGGCCGCGCGAGGTGATCGTGCCGATCGCGGCGTCGGTCACCGTCGGCGACAGCGTGCCGATCCTCCAGTTCAACACCCCGCTCGACGGCTGGACGATGGACAGCCGGACGCTGACGCCCTTCAACGGCCGGCTCATGGTCACCATCGGCCCCGATGCGATCCCCTACCTGATGCCGGGCGGCTACCCGCCGACGCCGGGACCGCGCGTGGCGGCGGTGATCGCGCTGGCCCTGCTGCTGCTCACCGGCACGGCCTACCTGGTCTGGCGCACCCTGACGCTCGCCCGGATGCGGCACGAGTTCACCTCGTCGGTCTCGCACGAGCTGCGCACCCCGCTCGCGAACATCCACCTCTATGCCGAGACGCTGATGCTGGAGCGGCTCACCGACCCGGCCGCGCGCCGGGCGGCGCTGGAGACGATCACCCGCGAGACCCGGCGCCTCGGCGACATGGTGGAGAACGTCCTCGCCTCGGCGCGGATGGCCCGCGCGGACGAGCGGCTCGAGGCGCGGCCCGACCATCTCGGTCGCCTCGTCGACGAAGTGCTCGACGCGTTCAAGCCGGTGCTCGCCTCGCGCGGGATGCGGGTGGAGGTGGAACGCCTCGGCGAGGACCTCGCGATCATCGACGGCAGCGCGGTGCGGCGCATCCTGGTGAACCTGCTCGACAACGCGATCCGCCACGGCCCGGACGGCCAGCGGCTCCGGATCGTCGTCGACCACCGCGACGACTCGCTGCTGCTGGTGGTGGAGGACGAGGGACCGGGGATCCCCCGGACCGAGCGCGAGCGCGTCTGGCTGCCATACGCCCGCGGCGAGGACGGTGGCACCGGCCTCGGCCTCGCGGTCGTGCGCTACCTGGCCCGGCTCCATGGCGGCGACGCGGTGGTGGGGGAACTCGACCGCGGCGCGCGGATCGAGGTGCGACTCGCGGCGATGGCGGAGGCGACCTGATGCGACGGATCATGGTGGTGGAGGACAACCAGACGCTGGCCGAGGGGCTGCGCCTCAACCTCGTGCACGACGGCTACGAGGTGCGGGTGGAGGGGAGCGGCGAGCGCGGGCTCGCGCAGATCCGCCACTGGGAGCCCCACCTGGTGATCCTCGACGTCATGCTTCCCGGGATGGAGGGGATCGACCTCCTCCGCCAGCTGCGCGACGAGGGTCGCGACGTCCCGGTGCTGATCCTCTCCGCGCGCGGCTCCGAGGCGGACCGCCTGCGCGGCTTCCGCCACGGCGCCGACGACTACGTCGCCAAGCCGTTCTCGCTGCCGGAACTGCTCGCGCGCGTGGCCGCGATGCTGCGCCGCCACGCCCCGCCCGACCAGCGCCATCCCGCCAAGGACGTGTGGAACTTCGGGGCGGTGGAGGTCGATCGCGCGACCCACGAGGTCAAGCGCGAAGGGGCGCCGGTGGCCCTCCGCCCCAAGGAGTTCGACCTGCTGCTCGCGCTCCTCAAGCGCGAGGGCCGGGTGGCCACCCGCGCCGAGCTGCTCGACGAGGTCTGGCAGTACGAGCCCGACATCGTCTCGCGCACGGTGGACGTCCACATCCTCGAACTGCGCCGCAAGCTCGAATCGGATCCCGGCAACCCCGAGCACATCCTGACGGTCCGCAAGACGGGGTATCGGCTGGCGCGCTGACAGCGAACAGGGAGCGGAGAACCGAGAACCGCGAACGGCGACGACCGCGTCCCGAACGGAGTGAGGGACCCCTGGCCGGTGGCAAGGGATCCCTCATGTCGCTTGAGATGCGGTCGTGGGAGTCCGCCGACGGCTGGACGCTCCGTTCGCCGTTCGCTGTTCGCCGTCGCTACTGCGCGACCCGCACATCGAAGGTCCCGGTCACCACCTTCGAGGCCCCCCCGGCCCCGATCGGGCCCAGCGTGGCGCTGAAGGAGCCCGCCAGTCGCTTGGACGTGACCGAGGTGATCGTGAAGGTCCCGACGTCGGCCCCGGTCCCGCCCCAGCCGAGCCCGGTGCCGGTCGCGATCGCCTGCACCCGGCGCAGCGGCACCTGCACGGTCGAGATCGGCAGCGTCCCCGTTGCGTCGACCGGACCGGCAGAGAGCGAAAGGGTCCATGTGTCGTTCGTGGCGGTGATCCCCATCAGCGACGTGCCGCCGCCGATGCCGACGATCGTGGCGCCCTTGAAGGTCTCGCCGCCGATCGTCGCGGTCACGATTGAGCCCTGGTCGTCGGCGGCCGGCGCAGCGTAACCCGGGTTGATCGGGACATTGAACTTGCCGTTGGTGATCGACACGGTCGCCGCCCCTCCGGTCCCCGCGAGGCGCACCAGGTTGGCCGTGAAGGTCCCCTGCACTCGGCCGTTGGCCATCGAGGTGATGGTGATCGAGCCGGCATCACCGTTGAGTGGCGTCCACCAGGAGGTGGACCCCAGCGTCATCGTCAACGCGCCACCGGCGTTGGTCCCCTGGTTCACCCCGAGCGGGTAGGTGCCGGGACCGGCAATTCGCCCGAGCGTGAAGATGAGCGCCTGGCCGGGTTGGGTGATCGTGTTGCCGCTGAAGAGCAGCCCGCCCGGCAGCGAGCTGGTGTTGGCACTCGCCGTCACCGTGCTGTTGACCGCCGACCAGGCGGTGCCATCGATCGTCGCGGAAAGGAGGTTGCCGGTGCCCCCACCACCGCCGCCGCCCCCACCGTTGCCATTGGGGTCGGTCGGGGAACTGCCACCACAGGCCGCCAGCGCGGCGAGGACGAACGGGACGAGCAGGCGACGCATCGGGGTGCCTCCGAGAGGGTACATCCCACCTTGCGCGGGGCCGGTCCGGATTCCGTCACGCGCGCTACAGCTCCCCCACCCCTCCGTCGGCCCGGATCAGCTTGACCTCCGGCTCGAGCCGGACCCCCCAGCGGTCCTCCACCCGGTGCCTGACCTCGCGCATCAGCCCGGTGACGTCGGCCGCGGTCGCTCCCCCGGTGTTGACGAAATAGTTGGCGTGCATCGGCGAGACTTCCGCCCCGCCCCCGCGCAGCCCCTTGCAGCCGGTCGCCTCGATGAACTGGCCGCTCGTGCGCGGCCGGTCGGGCCAGTCGGCCGGCACCGCCGGGTTCTTGAAGACGCTGCCGCAGCACGGCTGGTTGAACGGCGTGCCGTCGCGCCGCCACCGGTACAGTTCCTCGGTCTCGGCATCGAGTGCCGCGCTGTCCGCCGGCACCAGGGCGACCGTCGTCTCCAGCACCACGACATGCCCCAACGCGCTGCGCCGGTAGGTGAAGCCGGCGTCCGCGGCCGCGACGACGCGATCGCTCCCGTCGGGATCCACCACCAGCACCCGCTGCACCACGTCGCGCCATTCGGCGCCGTGGCAGCCGGCGTTCATCACGATCCCGCCGCCGACGCTGCCGGGGACGCCGACCATCTTGTGGATTCCGCCCCAGCCGGCGTGCGCGGTGCGCTTGGCGGCCAGCGGCTGCGGCAGCCCGGCGCCGATCGTCCAGGCGTCGCCCTCGCGGTCCAGGCGATCGAGCCCCTTCCCGATCCGGATCACCAGCGCGTCGAGGCCCGCATCCGGAAAGAGGAGGTTGCTGCCGAGGCCGAGGGCGAACCACGGCACGCCGGCGGCGGTGGCGTCGCGGATGGCGAGCGCGACGTCCTCGGCGTTGGCGGGAAAGACGACCGTCGCCGGCCCGCCGATCCGGTAGGTGGACCAGCGCGCCAGCGATTCCTCGGCCCGGACGGAGCCCGCGATCCGCCCGGCCAGTGCCGCGACGAAGCCGGGATCGCGGGCGGTCGTCACGCCGTGGCGGTCTCGCGTGCCAGGGCGTGCCACTCCTGCAGCGGCCGCACCTCGCCGCGGCGGCTCTTCAGCGCGATGATCGCGTCGCAGGCGGCGGAGGCCGCCGACATCGTGGTGGTGTACGGGATCCCGTGCACCAGCGCCGCGCGGCGCATCGAGTAGTCGTCCTGCTGCGTCAGCTTGCCGAGCGGCGTGTTGACGAGCAGCTGGATCTCGCCCGAGACCATCAGGTCGATGGCGTTGGGCCGCCCCTCGTACACCTTGAGGACCCGCTCGGCGAGGATGCCGCGCTGGCGCAGGTAGCGCGCCGTGCCGCTGGTCGCCACCAGCCGGAAGCCGAGCTCCTGGAAGCGCCGGGCGATCGGGATCACCGTCGGCTTGTCGTGGTCGTTGACCGTGACGAACACGGTGCCTTCCAGGGGCAGCGCGCCGTCCACGCTCGCCTGCGCCTTGGCGAACGCCATCCCGAACGAGTCCGCGATCCCCATCACCTCGCCGGTGGAGCGCATCTCGGGCCCGAGCCGGACGTCGACGCCCGGGAACTTCGCGAACGGGAAGACCGCCTCCTTGACCGCGACGTAGGGCTGCAGCGGATCGTCCACCAGCCCGAGCTCGCCGAGCTTGCGGCCGGCCATCACCGCCGCGGCGAGCTTGGCCAGCGCCACCCCGGTCGTCTTGGACACGAACGGGATGGTGCGCGACGCCCGCGGGTTGACCTCGAGGACGTGCACGACGCCGTTCTTGATGGCGTACTGGACGTTGATCAGGCCGACCACCCCGAGCGCCTTCGCGAAGGCCCGCGTGTGCTGGCGCATCTCCTCGACCTGCTCCTCCGTGATCAGGTACGGCGGCAGCACGCAGGCGGAGTCGCCGGAGTGGATCCCGGCGTCCTCGATGTGCTGCATCACGCCGCCGATGATCACCGACTCGCCGTCGGAGATCGCGTCGACGTCGGCCTCGAAGGCGTCCTCGAGGAACGAGTCGATCAGCACCGGGTGGCCGGGCGCCACGCGCGCCGCCTCGTGGAAGAACTCGCGCAGTTCGTCGGCGTCGTAGACGATCCGCATCGCCCGGCCGCCGAGCACGTAGCTGGGCCGCACCAGCACCGGGTAGCCGATCCGCTCGGCGCCGGCGAGCGCCTCGTCCAGCGAATCGGCGGTGCCGGCGGCCGGCTGGCGGACGCCGAGGCGGTTGGCGAGCGCCTCGAAGCGGCGGCGGTCCTCGGCGGCGTCGATCGCGTCGGGGGAGGTGCCGAGGATCGGCACGCCGGCGGCCTCGAGTCCCTTGGCGAGCTTGAGCGGGGTCTGGCCGCCCAGCTGCACCACCACGCCGATCGGTCGCTCGACGTGGACGATCTCCAGCACGTCCTCCAGCGTCAGCGGCTCGAAGTAGAGCACGTCGCTCACGTCGAAGTCGGTCGAGACGGTCTCGGGATTGGAGTTGACCATCACCGTGCGGTAGCCGAGCTCGCGGAAGGCGAGGGTGGCCCGCACGCAGCAGTAGTCGAACTCCACCCCCTGGCCGATCCGGTTCGGGCCGCTGCCGAGGATGATGACGGTCTCGCGGCCGTCGTCGCCGGGGCCCGCCTCGTTCTCCTCGTCCCAGCTCGAGTAGAGGTACGGGGTGCTCGACGGGAACTCGCCGGCGCAGGTGTCGACCGTCTTGTAGGCCGGCCGGAGCCCGAGCCGGTGGCGCCGGGCCCGGACCTCTGCCTCGGCGAGGTCGCGCAAGTCGGCGAGCTGGGCGTCCGAGAAGCCGGCCCGCTTCATCCACCGGATCATGCGGCGGTCCGCGCCGTCGTCCCGGCCGAGCGGGTGGCGGATCCAGTCCTCCTCCATTGCCACCAGCTCGGCGAGCTGGTGCAGGAACCACGGGTCGATCCCCGAGGCCTCGTGGAGCTCCTCGACGCTCACGCCCGCAACGAGGGCCCGCTTGACCTGGAAGAGCCGCTCCGGGGTCGGGTGCCGGATCGCGGAGAGCAGCGTGGCCCGCTCGGTGTCGGTGAGGCGGTCGTCGATCGGTCCCTCGCCGATCATCCAGCCGGCCCGCCCGATCTCGAGGCCGCGGAAGCCCTTCTGCAGCGCCTCCTTGAACGTCCGCCCGATCGCCATCGCCTCGCCGACCGACTTCATCTGGGTGGTGAGGTTGGGCGAGGCCGCCGGGAACTTCTCGAAGGCGAAGCGCGGGATCTTCACCACCACGTAGTCGAGCACCGGCTCGAACGAGGCGGGGGTGACCCGGGTGATGTCGTTGGGCAGCTCGTCGAGCGTGTACCCGACCGCCACCTTGGCGCCGATCCGCGCGATCGGGAAGCCGGTCGCCTTGGACGCCAGCGCCGAGGAGCGCGAGACCCGCGGGTTCATCTCGATCACCAGCTGCTCGCCCGTGGCGGGATCCACCGCGAACTGGATGTTGCAGCCGCCCGCCGCGACGCCCACCTCGCGGATGATCTTGATCGAGGCGTCGCGCATCTGCTGGTACTCGCGGTCGGTGAGCGTCATCGCCGGCGCGACCGTGATCGAGTCGCCGGTGTGGACGCCCATCGGGTCGAGGTTCTCGATCGAGCAGA
>CAZKYO010000052.1:10472-12408 GCA_964557115.1 uncultured Gemmatimonadaceae bacterium | reverse complement strand
GGCGGGCAATTCGGCCGGGTCGCGGTAGAGCCAACCGGCCCCGGTGTTGAACACGATCACCCGGTCGTTCTCGTCGATCTCGCCACGCTGCTTGAGCGCCAGGGTGCCGGCCAGCGCTGCGCCGCCCTCGGGGGCGAAATCGATCCCCTCCTGCCTGGTGCCGAACGCCGCGAGTTCCGCCAGCGCCCCCTCGCTCACCGCGACGGCGCTGCCGCCGCTTTCCCGGATCGCGGCGAGGATCAGGGCATCGCCCAGCGGCCCGGGGACCCGCAGCCCGCTCGCGGCGGTCCGTGGATCGGTCCAGGGCTCGGCGCTCGCCTCCCCCGCCTCGAATGCGCGCACGATCGGCGCGCAGCCCTCGGCCTGCACCGAGTACATCCGCGGCAGCGGATCGGTCACCCAGCCCGCGTCCTTCAGCTCCTGGAAGCCCTTCCACATCCCGATCAGACCGGTGCCGCCGCCGGTCGGGTAGATGATCGCCTGCGGGAAGCTCCAGTTGAGCTGCATCGCGATCTCGAGCGCGAGGGTCTTCTTCCCCTCGATCCGGTACGGCTCGCGGAGCGTGCTGAGGTCCACCGCGCCGGTCTCCGCGGCGAACTCGCGCGAGGCGCGGCCGCAGTCGCCGATGTGCCCGTCGAGGAGCACCAGGTCGCCACCGAAGGCGCGGATCTGGGAAAGGATCGTGGCCGGCGTGGTGCGCGGCGCGAAGACGCGCACCGGGACTCCGGCGCGGGCGCCGTACGCCGAGGCCGCGACCCCGGCGTTGCCGGCCGTCGGCAGCGTGAAGCCGTTCGCTCCGCCGAGCACCGCCCGGGTGACCGCCGCGCTGAGGCCGCGGGCCTTGAAGGAGCCGGTGGGGTTGGCCGCCTCGTCCTTGATCCAGAGGTCGCCGAGGGCGAGGGCTGAGGCGAGTCGCGGCGCCGGAAGCAGCGGGGTGTCGCCCTCGCCGAGGGTGATCGGCTCCTCACCGGGTTCGAGCGGCAGGAAGGTGCGGTAGCGCCACATCCCGCTGCCGCGCCGCACCTCGGCGCGGTCGATCATCCCGTGGGTGCGAAGCGGATAGCGAACCAGCAGCGGCTTGCCGCAGTTGGTGCAGACGCCGGGCAGCCCGTCCGGGGCGAAGTTCGTCCTGCAGTTGCTGCACTCCAGGTGCCAATCCATGGACTCACTGCCTTCGAAGATGTTCGAGGACCCGCTCGGCGAGCGTGGTCGAGAAGCCGGGCACCGCGGCGATGTCGGCGACGGAGGCCGCCTTCACCCCGGCCAGCGAGCCGAAGGTGCGGAGCAGCGCAGTGCGCCGGTTGGGACCGACCCCGGGGATGTCGAGCAGCGCGGAGGTGACGGTCCGGGCGGTGCGCCGGGCCCGGTTGTACGCGACGCCGTAACGGTGCGCCTCGTCGCGCGCCCGCTGCAGCAGGCGCAGGGCCGGCGAGCGACGCGGCAGTCGCAGCGGCTGCTCGCGGTCGGGAAGGTAGACCTCCTCTTCCCGCTTGGCGAGGGAGATCACCGGCACCTCGGCGATCGCGAGCGTCCGGAGCGCATCGAGCGCGGCGTTGAGCTGGCCACGCCCCCCGTCGATGACGACAAGGTCGGGAAACGGAGCGCCCTCGTCCATTCGACGCCGGAAGTACCGGGTCACGACCTCGTGGATGGCGGCAAAGTCGTCCTGCTGACCGACGCCCTTGATCTTGAAGCGGCGGTACTCCGCCTTGCGCGGACGGCCCGCCTCGAACGTGACGAGCGACCCGACCGTGTCGCGCCCCTGCGAAGTGGAGATGTCCACGCAGATGAAGCTGCGCGGCACCTTGGTGAGTCCCACCTCTCGGCCCAGGGCGTACACCGGGTCCTCGGCGCGTTCCTCGGTCTCGAACGACTCCATCCGGAACGACTCCAGCAGGTGCCGGGCGTTCTGGTCGGCAAGCTCGAGCCATCGTGC
>CAZKYO010000052.1:4910-10372 GCA_964557115.1 uncultured Gemmatimonadaceae bacterium | reverse complement strand
GCCACGGCGTCGTCGCCGTCGCGGGCGAAGCCGATCACGTCGGCGTCGCCGGTGCCGATCACCTCGACGGCGGGCGGGCGCTCGACCTGCTCGAGCCACTTGAGGGTGTCGCGCAGGTCGCGCGCCCGCTCGAAGTCCTCGCGTTCGCTCGCCGCCTGCATCATCGCCCGGATGCGGGCCTTGAGGTCGACCGTCTTCCCTTCCAGGAACTCCAGCACCTCGTCGATCATCGCGCGGTACTCGGCGCGTCCCTGCCAGCCGACGCACGGCGCCCTGCACCGGCCGATGTGGTAGTCGAGACAGGGCCGTTCGCGCCGCTCGCGCGGGATGTCGTCGAGGCACGAGCGCACGGTGAACATCCGGCGGACCAGCCCCAGGGTCCGGCGCATGTCGGCGACGTCGGTGTAGGGGCCGAAGTACCGGGCGCCCGCGATGTCGCGGCGCCGGGTGGCGAAGACGCGGGGGAACGGCTCGGCGAGCGTGACGGCGATCGAGGGGTAGCTCTTGTCGTCCTTGAGGCGGACGTTCCAGCGCGGCTGGTACTCCTTGATCAGGTTGTTCTCGAGGAGGAGCGACTGGGCCTCGTCGGGAACGACGATCGTCTCGACGTCGGCGATGCGCGCGACGAGCTGGTCGCGCGTGTAGCCCCCCTCGCGATCGGGAGCGAAGTATTGCCGCACCCGGGATCGCAGGTTCTTGGCCTTGCCGACGTAGAGCACGACGCCGTCGGCATCCTTCCAGAGGTAGACGCCGGGACCGTCGGGCAGCGTCTCGAGCTTGCGCTCCAGCGCGTCGTTCACGGTGCGCCGGCGGGGCGCGAGCGGAACCGCCGCAGGATCACGGCCGACTCCGGGACGTCCAGGACCCAGGTGGTGGCGAGGTAGGTCAGGCCGAACGCCGGGATGACGACCGCCGCGTGCAGGAGGATCGGCAGGCCCGCCGTGAGCAGCCGGGCGGCCGTGGCGACCCCGCCGGCGACGAGCGCGGCCCCCCAGAGCTTCACCAGCTCGATGCCCGGCAGCGCGAAGGCGCCGAGCCGGCGACAGAGCGCCCGCCGGAGGAGCAGGAACTCGACCCAGCCGGCGATCCCGGCCGACAGCGTGAGTCCCGCGGCACCCCACGACTCCGGGACGCCTAGCAGGCCGGGCAGGACGAGGGCGGCGAACCATCCGGCGAGGCCGGTGAGCGCGATGCGCACCAGCCCCGCCCGCAGCGGGGTCACGGCGTCGTGCAGCGCGTAGAACGCCGAGGCGTAGAGCCGCCCCAGCGTGGCGGCGAGCAGACCGAAGGCACTGCCGGCGAGGATGAGCCAAACGTAGCGCGCATCGTCGGCCGTGAAGCGTCCGCCCTGGTAGATGGTCGCCGCCAGCACCCCGCCGATCGTGAGCATCGCCATCGCCGAGGGGACGATGTAGAACGCCAGCCGCTGGGTGGCCGCGTCGAGCCGGATCCGGAGCGCCGCCGCGATGCTGGCGGCGTCGCCGCGCTCACGCGCCATCTCGGGCAGCTCCGCCGCCGACACCGCCATGCCGAAGAGCGAGACCGGCAGCGTGTAGAGCACCTGGGCGTTGGTCATCGCCGCGATCGCGCCGATCGGGAGGAGGCCGGCGAGCACGAGGTCGATGTAGGCGGAGATCTGCGCGGCGCCGCGCGAGACCACGGCGGGCAGGAAGTTGCGGAGGACGGTCGGAATCCCCTCGACGCCACGCCAGGTGTGGAACCACACCGGCCCCGCCACCCGGCGGACGATCGGCCATTGCACGCCGACCTGGAGGATCGCGCCGGCCACGGTGCCCCAGGCGGTCCACACCACGATGTGGTCGAGCGAGTTGGGGGCGAGGAAGATCGCCGCGATGATGGCGGCATTCCAGACCACGGGGGCGGCATACGAGACGAGGAAGCGTCGGTGCGAGTTCAGGATCCCCAGGCACCAGGCCGAGATCACCATCAAGCCGACGCCCGGGAAGACGATCCGCGTGATCTTCGTCGTGATCGCCAGCTGCTCGGGCGACCAGCTGGGCTCGAGCACGCGGATGAGCCACGGGGCCGACCAGACGCCGAGGGCGACGAGGACCGCGACGACGAGCGTGAGGATCGCGAGGACCGCCCCGGCCAGCTGGCGTGCGTCCTCGTCGCGTTCCTCGCCGAGGAGGCGCGAGTAGCCCGGGATGAAGGAGGCCGAGAGCGCTCCCTCGCCGAACAGGTTCTGGATCAGGTTGGGGATCCGGAACGCCGCGAACAGCGAGTCGGCGTACATCCCCTGGCCGAGGAACGTCGCCAGGGCGCGCTGGCGGACCACGCCGGCAATTCGGCTGAGGAGGATCCCGGTGCCGACGAGGTAGGAGTTGCGACCGCTCACGCGCCGCCCGGCGGCAGCGAGGTCCCCGGACGCCCGTCCTCGAGGAGCCGACGGAGGAACTCGTTCTCTTCGCGCAGTTCGTCCACCGCGTGCTGCAGCATCTCCACGTCACCCTCGAGGAGCCGCAGGCGCTTCTCCTGGTCGTCGATGGCGTCGTCATCGGCTGGCGGCGTGCCCTTGGACCTCGACAGCCGATCGGCGATCGACTTCCCGATCGGTCCGTCGCTGAGGATCGTCACGATCGGGATGCAGAGGGCGAGGATGAGCGCCAGGCCGACGATGCCCACGGTCAGCTCCCCGCGGCGACGGCGGCCCGGCCGACGACGTCCGTCGCCCACGCGTCGGCGGCGGCGGTCGCCGCATCGAGCCATCGATCGCCCCACATCCCGAGCGCGGCCGCGACGCCGATCAGGCGCTCCTGCGACTGGTCCAGCGGGCGCAGGCGACGGCGAAGGCGGCGGTACTGGGCGTAGGCGATGTCGTCGCGCTTGCGCAGGTGGCGCTCCATCAGCCGCTCGAGGTCACCGGCGACGTGCAACATCCGGTGCCTGCGCGTCTCGATGGCGCGCGCCAGCACCGGATCGATCGACTTGCCGAGGCGGTCGAGCTCGATGGCGGCCTGGTCGATCGCGGCACGCAGGTCGGCGAGCGCACCGGGGATCCGCGGCGCGACATCGCGGCGCAGGACCTCGCGGCCGAGGGTGCCGTCGTCGTGGAGCACCTGGTCCGCGTCGAGCTCGAGGCGTCGGAGCAGTCGCTCGCTGACGGCATCGATCACCGTGCCGCCCCACCGCGGCACCGGCGCCTGCGGCGCCACGCCAAGCTCCGGGTACAGCGTCGCCGCTTGTCGCGTGAGGTAGCGATACTCGCCGGGGCCGGCGACATAGGCGACCGTCGGCAGGAGGACCGCCTCGAGCACCGGTCGGAGCAGCACGTTGGCGGAGAAGCGCTGCGGCTCGCGGTCCAGCAGGGCGAGGAGCTCCGCGCGGTTCCAGGACTCGCCGCCGCGCCTGGCCCGGAATCCGTCGCCGTCGGCAATGAGTCGATCCCGACCGGCGGACGCCTCGATGAAGACGAGGGTGGCGCCTTCGCCCGCGGCGATCCCGGTGCCGACATCCCCGGCGGCGGCGATCGTGGCGTCGAGTCGGCTCGCGTGCTCGAGCGCGGCGCGGATGAGGGGCACGGCCGCCCGCTTGACCGCGGGTGCGGTGGCATCGAGGCATGCGACGCCGAGGGGGGCCAGCAACTCGCCGAGGCCGGCGAGGTAGGCGGCCTGCACCGTCACGCCGGGGCGCCAGTGGCGGTCGATCCACTCGAGCGTGCGGTCGCGGTCGGGACCCTCGGGGAGGTCATCGGCCAGACGCTCGCGGGCGAGACGCACGTCGTCGGGCAGCACCTCCGCCGACATCGGGCGCTGGGGAGCGGCGTCATCCCGCCGGGGCAGCGCCCACTCCACCACCTCGCCTTCCCTGGTCCACCACGCCGTGCGAGTCGCCTCGGTCCAGTCGTGGTCGTCGCCCGCCAACCAGAAGACCGGCACGACCGGTCGCCCCCAGGCGCGCTCGAGTTCCCGGGCCAGGGCCCGGGCGGCGAGGGCCTTGTGCACCACGTACATCGGGCCGCCGAAGAGTCCCGGTTGCTGTCCCGTGGTGACGGCAAGGGCCTCCGGCGCCACGAGCCGCTCCGCGGCGCCGCCGGGAGCGAATGCCGCCAGGAGCGACGCGTCGATCGCCCCGTCACGCCGGCCGAGGGGCGGAACGCGACCGGCGACCGGGTGGGAGAGGATCCGGAGCGAGGCGCCGAGCCCGGCATCAGCGGTCACGAGTCACCCGTCACCCCTCTCCGCGGTGGTATGGCGTGCCGCGCAGGATCGCGTCGGCGCGGTAGAGCTGCTCCAGCAGGATGACGCGGACCAGTTCGTGAGGCAAGGTGAGGGGGCCGAGGCTCCAGCGTTCGGTGGCCCGGGTGCGGACCGCGTCGCCCACCCCCTCGGCGCCGCCGATCACGAACACCCGGTCTCGCGCGTCGATGCGCCAACGCTCGAGGCGGGTGGCGAGTTCCTCGCTGCCCCAGGCCTTGCCGGTGCGGTCGAGGAGCGTGACGTCGGCCCGCCCGGGGATCAGGTGGAGCAGGCGCCGGTCCTCCTCGGCGATCCGGGCGGCTGGATCGGGCGCGCGCGACGCCTCGCGCGCCTCGCGCTCCTCGAGGGGCAGGTGGCGCGAGAGGCGCCGGAGGTAGTCGTCAGCGACGTCGCGCAGGGCCGGCCGCAGCCGACCCGTCGCGACGAGGAAGCAGCGCATCAGGCATAGAGGCCGCGCATGCGGTGCATCGCGGCCACCCGCTCGATGGCGAGCATGTAGGCGCCGATGCGCATGCTGACCTCGTGCTTGTCGGCCATCCCGACCACCTCGTCGAAGGAGCTCGACATGATCTTCTCGAGTCGCTCGTTGACGGTGGCCTCGTCCCAGAAGTACCCGCCGCGGTCCTGCACCCACTCGAAGTAGGAGACCGTCACGCCGCCGGCGTTGGCGAGGATGTCGGGAATCACGAAGATCCCCTTCTTGTCGAGGATCGCGTCGGCCTTGGCGGTGGTGGGCCCGTTGGCGCCCTCGCAGATGATCCGCGCCTTGATCGCGCCGGCGTTCTTGCTGGTGATCACGTTCTCGAGCGCGGCCGGCACCAGCACGTCGCACTTGAGCGTGAGGAGCTCCTCGTTGCTGATCACCTTGGCGCCCGGGAAGCCCTCGAGGAACCGGTGCTGCTGCACCCACTCCAGCACGGCCGGCAGGTCGAGGCCCTTGGGGTCGTAGATGCCGCCCTTCTTGTCGCTGACCGCGACGATGCGCATCCCCTCGGCGGCCATCAGGCGCGCCGCCGTCGACCCGACGTTGCCGAAGCCCTGCACCGCGACCGTCGCCTCGTGGATCGGGATCTCGAGCCGGGCGAGTGCCTGCTTGGTGACCACCAGGCAGCCGCGTCCCGTGGCATCGCGCCGGCCGAGTGAACCGCCCATCTCGATCGGCTTGCCGGTGACGACGGCGGTGACGGTGTGGCCCTTGTGCATGGAGTAGGTGTCCATGATCCAGGCCATCACCCGCTCGTT
>CAZKYO010000052.1:3206-4810 GCA_964557115.1 uncultured Gemmatimonadaceae bacterium | reverse complement strand
TCGTCGAAGCGCGACATCATCGCCTCGAACGGGTTGTCCTCGGTGACGAAACGGCGGTCGCGATCCGGCTTGATGATCGACTGCGCACGGCGCGTCTTCGGGTTGGACATCCTGATTGTGCTCCGGTCCCTCAGGGACCATAGGGGTGTGGTTTCCTCACGCGGGCGATCCCGCCAGCGTGTCCAGCGCGTCACCCAGGGCGGCCTCGCCGGCCTCGAAGGTGATCGACAGCATCGCGACCAGCGGCTCGGGAACCGAGGCCGGCCAGCGGTCCCGCAACTTCACGGCATCCTTCGCAGTCATCACCACGTGGTCGGCGCGTCGGGCCGCATGGGCCAGCCAGGCGACGTCCTCGTCACGGTACGCATGATGGTCCTTCCACGTGGCGACCTGCACCTGCGCCCCGGTCCGCTTCACCTGCGAGACGAAGGCCGCCGGATCGGCGATCGCGCAGGCCGCCACCACCCGGCGGTCGGCCAGCATCTCGATCGGATGCCGCTTCCCGCTCACCAGGCCGCGCAGGTCGGCCAGGTCGAGCCGGGCGATCGCCACCGGTCCCCCGATCCGCTCGGTGATCCTGGCGGCGACGGCGTCGGCGCTGGCCCGATCGGCGCGCTTGCGGGTGACGATCGCCGCATCGGCCCGGGTGATCGCCCCGAACTGCTCCCGCCACGGGCCCGCCGGCAGCGACCACGACACGGCGCGCGACGTCTCGGCGCTCACCACGCAGACGTTCAGGTCGCGCCGCACGTCGAGTCGCTGGTAGGCATCGTCGAGCACCAGCACCTCGGCCCCGCGGGCCCTTGCCTCCTCCGCGCCGGCCAGCCGGTCGGGATTGGCCACCACGATCGCGTCGGGCACCGCCTCGCGGTGCACCAGCGCCTCGTCGCCTCCCACCCCCCGCAGCAGGATCGCCGGCCGGATGCCCCGCCGGGCGAACCGCTCCGCAACCCACCCGGCGATCGGCGTCTTGCCCGACCCGCCGACGGTGAGGTTCCCGATCGCCACCGAGGGGAGCGGCAGCTCCCGCGTCTCCAGCCATCCCCGACGGTAGGCGAGTCGCCGGGCCGCCATGGCCCCGGCCCAGAGTCCGGAGGCCGGAACCAGCAAGGCGCGGGCCGCCCGGGCGTCCGGGCGACGGGATGTCCAGAGCCACCGGACGAAGCGGTGACCGTCCCCCCGGCGACGGCCGCTCATGCGGCCGCCATCTCGAGTTCGAGGGTGGCCATCGCCTCGCTGCAGGTGAGGATCCCTTCCGCCAGGGCCTCCCGGCGCCGATCGAGGCGAAAGGGTTCGCCATAGCCCACGACGACGCGCGCCCGCGGCTTGGGAATCATGAGCCGGTCCCAGGTGCCGAGGCGCCAGCTCCGCTCGGCGCTCGCATGGAGCGGGACGATCCAGGCATCCGAGCGCTGGGCCGCCTGCACGACGCCCGGCTTGACGCAGCGGCGGGGCCCCTTGGGGCCGTCCGGCGTGATGGCGATGGGAGAACCCTCGCCGAGGGCACGGACGGCCCCCAGCAGTGCGCGCGCGCCGCCGCGCGACGAGGAACCGGGCAGGATGCGATAGCCAAGGCCAGAAGCATAGTCACCGAGGTACTGCCC
>CAZKYO010000052.1:0-3106 GCA_964557115.1 uncultured Gemmatimonadaceae bacterium | reverse complement strand
GTCGTCAGGTCGGCCTGGATGAGCTCGGGGACCACCTCGCGCTCGGCGATCAGGTTGACGAGCGAGTAGTGCCGCACCGTCACCATCCGGATCGCGAGCTGGTAGGTGATCGGGTGGGTCCGGTACGCGACGACCATCGGGACGTCGGCGATCGCGGCCTCCAGCGTCGTGGTGCCCGACTTGGCCAGGACCGCGTCGGCCGCGGCGAGCGCGAGCGACGGCCGGTCACGGATGATCGCCCAGCGCGGATCGGCGCCCTCGTAATGCCCCCAGGCCGTCCCCGCGACGACGACGACCGAGCAGGTGCCGTGCGCCTGCATCGTGCGCGCGGCGTCGCGATAGTGGCCCCACAACCGCGAGATCTCGCCCCGCCGCGATCCCGGGAAGAGCGCCAGCACCCGCGCGTCGGGGGCGATGCCGAGTTCGTGTCGGGCCGCCTCGCGGGTGATGCGGTCCTCGCGGTCGAGCAGTGGATGGCCGACGTATTCCGTCGCGATCCCGTGGCGTCGGAAGAACTCCGGCTCGAACGGCAGGATGACGGCGAGTCGATCGACCGCGCGCGCCCAGCGGGCGGCCCGCTTGGCGTGCCAGGCCCAGAGCTGGGGCGCGACGTAGTGCAGCACCGGCACGCCGGCCCGGCGCGCCGCCTCGGCCACATGGAGGTGAAAGCCGGGATAGTCGATCGTGATCAGGAGGTCGTGGCGCCGCTCCGCGAATTCCCGCCGCAGTCGTCGCAGCAGCGCCCAGTGCGCCGGGATCTTGTGCACCACCTCGACGAACCCCATCGCGCCGAGGTCGTCGATGGAACGAAGCATCGTGGCGCCGGCCGCGGCCATGTGGTCGCCGCCGACCGCCGCGATCGCGGCGCCCGGGAAGCGCGCGGCCAGGGCGCGGACGACACGGCCGCCGTGGAGGTCACCCGAGGGCTCCCCCGTCGTGACCAGGATGCGGGGGGTCATCGACCGATCGCGGGCACGGGGGTGCGATGCACCGCCGCCGAGACCTCGAGTGCGAGCGCGAGCGCCGTGCGCCCTTCCGTCGCGGTCACGACGGCGGCCGGGTCGCCGCGAACGGCGGCGATGAACGAGGCAAGCTCGAGCCCCATCGCGTCCGCGATCGGTGCCCGCAGCTCGACCGTCTCCACGATCTCCTGGATCGACGCGCCGGTGCCGGGACGCCAGCCCTCCCGCAGCCGCATGAAGGTGCCGGAGCCGGCCGCGAGGTCGAGCGAGAAGTACCCTGACGGCTGGAAGATCCGCAGTCGCCGCACCCGCTCGCGGGCGACCCGCGAGGCGGTCACCGACGCGACCGCGCCGCCCTCGAACTCGACGCGGGCATTGGCCATGTCGAGGTGGGACGAGAGCACCGAGACCCCGCTGGCGCGGACGTCGATCGCCGCCGCCCCGCCCACGAGATGGTTGGCGAGGTCGAGGTCGTGGATCATCAGGTCGAGGACCACCGCGACGTCGGTGCCCCGCGGCTGGAAGGGCGCCAGCCGGATCCCCTCGAGGAACATCGGCCGATCGAGGTAGTCGCGCGCGGCACGCACGGCGCGGTTGAAGCGCTCGATGTGCCCGACCGCGAACGTGACGTCGTGGCGCGCCGCCTCGCCCAGCAGCTCGTCGGCCTCCGCGAGCGACGAGGCGAGCGGCTTCTCCATGAGCACCGAGACGCCCCGTCCGAGGCACTCCAGGCCGACCTCGCGATGGGCCACGGTCGGCACCGCCACCACCACGGCCCGGACCGCGCCGAGCAGGTCGGCCAGCGAGTCGAAGGCGCGGGTGCCGGCCTCCGCGGCCACCTCGGCCGCGCGGGCGCGATCGGTGTCGTACACGCCGACCAGTTCGGTGCCGTGCATCTCGCCGAAGTGTCGCGCATGGTGGCGCCCGAGGGCCCCCACGCCGACGACCCCCACCGGCACGCGGGTCACGCCGGCACACCTCGCTGGGACGAGGAGACGAACCCGATGAAGTGCGCCACCTCGGGGAGGTCCGGCAGGTCGGTGCGCGCCCGCTCGAGCGCCTGGCCGAGGTTGAGGTCGGAGTTGAAGAAGAGGCGGTAGGCGCGCTTGAGCGCCGCGACCGTCGTGGGCGGCAGGCCGTAGCGGTGCAGGCCGATGGAGTTGAGCCCGTACAGCTCGACGGGGTTGCCGACCGCCTTGACGTACGGCGGCACGTCCTGGTTGACCCGGGTGGCGCCCCCGACGAACGAGTGGGTCCCGATCTTCACGAACTGGTGCACCGCGACGAGGCCGCTCAGGATGGCGCGGTCCTCGATGGTCACGTGCCCGGCGAGCTGCGTCGCGTTCGCGATGATCACGCCGTCGCCGAGGTGGCAGTCGTGCGCGAGGTGCACGTAGCTCATGATGAAGCAGTCGCGGCCGACGCTGGTGAGGCCGCTCGCCATGGTGCCGCGGTTGATCGTCGCGTACTCGCGGATGATCGTGCCGTCGCCCACCTCGACCCGCGTCTCCTCGCCGGCGTACTTCAGGTCCTGCGGCGGGCCGCCGAGGATCGAGCCCGAGCCGACCTGCACGTTGCGGCCGAGGTGGACGTTGCGCTCGAGGGTGGCGCGCGCCGCGATGCGGCAACCGGGCCCCACCACGACCCCGGGGCCGATGATCGCGAACGGCCCGACCTCGGCGTCGGCCGCCACCTCGGCGGATGGGTCGATCAGGGCGCTGGGGTGGAGGCGCGCGCTCACCGATCCACCACGCGGGCCATCATCTCGGCCTCGCACACCGGCTGGCCTTCCACGAACGCCTCGCCGCGCATCCGGCAGGTGCGGCCGCGGAACTGGATCATCTCCAGCTCGAAGCGCAGCTGGTCGCCCGGCAGCACCGGGCGGCGGAACTTCACGCCGTCGATCGCCATGAAGTACACGACCTTGGAATCGGGGTCGTCGAAATGGTTCATCAACAGCATCCCGCCGACCTGGGCCATCGCCTCGACGATCAGCACGCCCGGCATGATCGGATGCCCGGGGAAATGCCCCTGGAAGAACGGCTCGTTGATCGTGACGTTCTTGAGCCCGACGATCCGCCGGTCCGATTCGATCTCGATGATCCGGTCGACCAGCAGGAACGGGAAGCGATGCGGCATCACCT
>CAZKYO010000051.1:0-12567 GCA_964557115.1 uncultured Gemmatimonadaceae bacterium | reverse complement strand
GCCGCGCCGAGTCGCGAGAGGTCGTCGGTCATCGGTTGGCCTCGTCGACCGCGCGCTTCATTTGGCGCACCCAGTCGGGGATGATCCGGAAGAAGTGCACCGGCGGGACCTCGTCGCCCCGGACGTAGAGTATCCTGCCGTCCGGGGTGATGGCGTACGACTGCCCGGCGGTGTCGCGGAAGTCCGGCAGGACTACCCACGACCGGCGCCCGAAGAACGGTGGGGTGCGGGTCGCGTCGACCTCGACCCGCTCGATGCGGGCCTCCCGGCCGAAGACCCGGTTGAGGGTGAGGTCGCCGTTCGGCAGCCAGTTCGATTCGCCCGCGGCGGCGACTGTGTAGCGCCGCCCGTCGGCCGGCATCCGCTCGAGGAGCACGGCATCAATCGCGGCGTTGTTGTAGGCGACCCACCGCCCATCGGGGGACGGGCGCGTGAACGTGGCATCGGCGAAGAGGGTGTCAAGCATCGCCGGCCGACGATCGAGCTGGATCGCGGCCGCGGCGTAGGGACCCCAGAGCGTGCCGAAAACCCGGCCGTCCGGCATCCAGGTGTAGCCCTCGAACCCGCCTACTGCCAGGGCGACGAGCTCTGGCGTCCCGGCCAGCTCGGGCGAGCCGACGAACACCGAGTCGCGGGCGCTGAAGAGCAGCTGCTCGCCGGACGGACTCCAGACGGGCTGCCGGATCTCGTCGCGACGCGCCCAGACGGTGTGGCGGCCTGTCGTGAGGTCATAGATGCGGAGCTCCTCGCCGTCGAGTCCCTCCACGACCGCCGCGAGGCGACGGCCGCTCCGATCCACCGCGAAGCGGAGGAACGCCTCGTGGCCGACCGGCAGCGTGTCGAGCCCGGCATCGCCCGCCGTGACGAGATGGCCGACCGCCTCATCGATCCCCTGCGCGTAGACGAGGGTGCCGGTGCGCGAGAGGCGGAAGGTGCCGGCCCCGGTGTAGAAGCGGCGCCCCAGGCCGCTGGCCATCCGCACCGCGGTGCCCACGCGGCCGGTCGCCAGGTCCACGGGCGCCGCCATGAGGTCGCCGCCCAGGGAGAGGTAGACCAGGTACCTATCGTCGACGACCTGGAAGCCGGCCCCGATCACGATCGCCGAGTCCTCCGCCCCGCGCCAGAGGACCTCCCGTCGGCTGCTGTCCCGGACGGTGGTGCGATAGGCGAACTTGTCTCCCCCGCCACCACAGAGGATCGCCTCGGGGTCGGGGAGCGGCGCCGGGTTGATGCAGTACGTCACCGGACGCGTGGTGGTGGCCCCTCCGTCGGGGTCGAACCAGTTGGCCAGCTTGCCGTCACTCCGCATCAACTGGATGCGGCCATCCGCCAGCCAGTCCAGCGAGGTGATCTCGTCGGTGCCGCGGGTGAGCGTGGTCGTGAGGCCGCCCTCCGTCGGCGTGACCTCGAGCGTCCAGGCATCATCCGCCCGGCGGACGAAGGCCAGCCGACGGCCATCCGGCGAGAGGGCGGGCAGCATGGCGCCGTCCGTCCCCTCGATCCGGCGCGTCGTGGCGTCGCCGAGAGACCGGTACCAGAGCGCGCTTCCCCCGGGATCGGCGGCCTGGTAGACGAGGAAGGTCCCCGACGGGTCGACGTCGAAGCCGATCCCCCAGTCGGCCACCATCGCGGCGTGGTCGGGGAGACCGAGATCGTACGAGGCCGGGCCGGCGGGTGTGCGGGGGTGGACGAATGCCCAGCCGAGCGCCGCCGCGGCGATGGCGAGCGTCACCACCGAGCGAGGATCCCGCAGCCACGGGTGGCGGGCGCGCGCGGCGGCGGTGGACGCCGCGAGCCCCGCGGTCGTGAAGCCCAGGTCCGCCAGTGCGTCGGCGAATTCCTTCGCCGTGCTGAAGCGATCGGCCGGAAGCTTCTGGAGCGAGCGCGCCACAGCCGCGGCGACGTTGGCCGGCACGCTCTTCCGAAGCTTCGTGACCGGTGCCGCCTCCTCGGTCACGATCTTCATGATGATCTGCTGCGCCGAGGTCCCCATGTGGGGCGGCTCGCCGGTGAGCATCTCGTAGCAGACGCTGCCGAGCGAGTAGATGTCGCTCCGGGCGGTGATGTCGCGGTCGGCGGTCGCCTGCTCGGGGCTCATGTAGTGCGGCGTGCCGAGCGAGAGGCCGGTCTCGGTCATCCGGCCGCCGGCCGCGGCACTCACGGCCAGTGCGATCCCGAAGTCCATCACCATCGCCCGGCCGTCGTGCAGCAGGATGTTCTCCGGCTTGATGTCGCGGTGGATCACGCCGTGGCGATGGGCGTAGTCGAGGGCGTCGGCGACCTCGCGGGTGATCCGCACCGCCTCGTCGACGGCGAACTGGGTCTCGCGGTTCAGCTTCTCGCGGATCGTCTCGCCCTCGATGTAGGGCATGACGTAGTAGAGCTGGCCGTCGGCGGTGCCGGAGTCGAAGAGCGGCAGGATGTGGGGATGGCTGAGCGCCGCGGTGGTCTTGATCTCCTGGACGAAGCGGTCGGCGCCGAGGACGGCGGCGAGCTCGGGCTTGAGGACCTTGATGGCGACCTGGCGCTCGTGCTTGAGGTCGGCGGCGAGATAGACGGTGGCCATCCCGCCGGCCCCAAGCTCCCGCTCGAGGCGGTAGCGGTCGGCGAGGCTCGCCCTGAGCGCGTCCATGCTCACGAGCCCGTCACGTCAGCGAGGCGAGTCGAAGGGGCAGTGCTGAGCCGGTCGAGACTCAATGGCGCTCCTCGGTGGCCCTGGGACGGCCGGGAGACCTGCTGGCGGGAGTTCCTGAGGATACGGGCATCGGCGCACCGGGGCCAGTCTCGCGGGCACCGGTCGCTCCGCGCATCGGTGCGACAAAGGGGCCCCGATGCCGGAGCCCCTTCGCCATGCCTGTCCCGCGATGTCGCCTAGAGGCCGAGCGCCCGAGCGACGTTGATGCGGCCCTTGCCGTAGTAAGGGTCGGTGCCGGGCTGGCCGAGGTCATCGGCCGATTGCTGCAGCCGGGTCCGGATCTGCGACGGATCGTGGCCGACGTCCTCGCTGATCAGCGCTGCGAGGGCGGTGACGTGCGGCGTCGCCATGCTGGTGCCGGAGGATCCGACCACGAAGGTGCCCGTCCGGCACACGGGGATCGCGAGCGAGAAGCGGGAGCACGCGGCATATACGGCAATCCCGGCGTTGCCGCCGGGGGCGGCGACGCTGATCGCCGATCGGCCGAAGTTGGAGTACGACGACGAGGCGTCCGGATCAGTCCAGGGACCGTTCACGCTCGCCGCGGCGGTGGGGCCGGTCGCGGCGACGCAGACCACGCCCGGAGCGCTGCAGTAGGCAAAGAAGGTGTTGCTCGAGTGGTCCATGTCGGCCGCAGCGTTCCCGGCCGCGACGACAATCAGGGTACCCTTGCGCTGGGCATAGGTGAACGTCTGGTTGACCGTCGCGACGAACGACGGATCGCTGCCACCCTTGTTGTTGGCGCGCTTCTGGAACGACCCGCCGAGCGACATGTTGGCGACCGGCAGGCCGAGATCGGCGGCGTAGAGGATGCCCCGAAGCACGCCGCTGGTCGGACACGACCCGAAGACGTTGCAGACCTTGATCCCGACCAGCGTCACGCCCGAGGTGACCCCCGCGGCGGCGAGGGCGTTGCTGGCCACCGTCGCGCCGACATGGGTGCCGTGGTAGTAGAGATCGGCCACCGGATGCGCCCCGGGGAAATTTGCCGCCACGCGCGCATCATCCGACGGTTCGAAGGAGACCGAGTTGACGAGATCCACCCGGCCGACAAGGTCGGCGTGAGTGTAATCGAGCCCGGTGTCGATGATCCCCACCTTGGTGGTGGGCTGGCCGAGGCGGCCGGCAGCCCACGCCGCATCGGCGTGGATCTGCCGCATGTTCCACTGGCGCGCGAAGAAGAACGCGGTGTTGGGCTGCGCCGCGGAGGCCACCCCGAGGTCGGTGGCCTCGACCATCGCGGCATCGGGCATGTCGACCAGGGTGTAGTCGTCCATGGCCACCCCGGCGATGCCGGAAATCTTCGCGAGCCTTGCTGCCGCGTCCGCGGACAGCCCGGCGACCGCGCCGATGCCTGCGCCGTCGTGGGTGAAGGTCACGGTCCCGCCCAGCGCCTCGACCTGCGCGGCGAAGTTGGCGGGGAATCCCTTGCCGTTGGTGCGCACGAGGTAGCTGCCGTCGTCGACGGCCACGGCGGAGGGCGCCACCCTCGGCACGTTCGGTGCGTCCGACGGCGCGGTCGGCGGTGCGCCGCACGCGGCGAGGACGAGGACAGACCCGACAACGGCAGCGGACACGGTGCGTGGGAGCATCGAGACCTCCGAACGGGGTGGCGAGCACGAATTGTGGGTGTGATGGACTGCAGGGCAGCTGGAAGGACAGGGGCGGCTTCCAAGCCCGGCAAACGCTACGGTCCAGTTCCGGAACGCGCAACTGGCAGCGCAAGGTGGGCCAACTGGGGGGTCAGGGCCTCACGGCGCCACGCCACTCTCCACGAACTCGCGGGTGAGCCGCCTGGCCTTGGCCGCGATCGCGTCGTAGCGCGGCGTGCCGCGGAGGGATGCCAAGAACGGGCAATGCGTCGCAATGAACTCATCGGGATGGAAGCCGGTGTCGACCGCCTCCTCCAGCAGCGCGAACGCCCGCTCGGTGTCGCCGGCCATCGCGAACGACTCGGCGAGATGGAACTTGTGGTGGGCATCGAGTCCCTGCGCGCCGACCAGCGCTTCGAGTGCCTCGGCCTGCCTTCCCTCCATGCCCAGCGTCAAGGCCACCAGTTGCGCGGTGTACGGCATCACCGGTGCCTGGTCACGGAGGACCGTCGCCTCCGCCACCGCGCCGGCGAGGTCTCCCGCGAGCGCACGGCCGTAGCCGAGGCTCCAGCGGATGATCATGTTGGCGGGATCGAGGGTGGCGGCCCGCTCGAGCAGCGGCAGCCCGGCGCCAACCTCGCCCCGCCACCAGGGCATCAGGCCGGCGAGGAGGTGGGCGAACGGCCAGAGCGGATCGGAGGCCATCAGCCGTTCCGCCACCCGCGTGCCCGTGGTGCTGTCGCCGCAGGCAACCAGGCAGATGCCGAGATAGAAGAGGGCGTCGGCATCATTGGGTTCGCGTTCCACCGCGGCGCGCAGATGGCGGATCGCGTCCGCCATCGTGCCGCGCTCGTAGCCGATGAAGCCGAGCAGCGCATGTCCGTATGGCGCCTCGGGGGCCGCACGGACGATCCCCTCCGCGACCCCCGTGGCCTCCTCGAGGCCGCGATGATCGCGCACGAGGCCGGCCCGCACCCGGGCGACCTTGCCCCACGCCAGCAGCGCCTGCAGCGGTGGCGTCTCCCCCTCGATCGCGATCGCCTGGCGGACCAGTGCCTCGCCGCGCTCGATCGAGCCGGTGTCGTAGCGGCGCATCTCCTGCCGTGCCCGGAGGAACAGCTCGAACGCGCGCGGGTCCTCGATCGGGCGCTGGGAGAGGTGGCGGTCCTCGTCGGCGGTGAGCGTCACGTCGAGCGCCTTGACGATCTCGCGGGCGACCCGCTCCTGCACGTCGAAGACATCGTCCATCGTGCCGCCGAACCGCTCGGCCCACACCGGCGCGTCGGTCGCGGCCTCGACCAGCTCGGCGGTGATCCGGAGCGAGTTGCCGGCGCGGCGCACGCTCCCCGAGAGGGCGTAGCGGACCCGCAGCTCGCGGCCGAGGGCGGGGATCGACTTGGTAGTGCCCTTGAGCTGCATCGACGAGGTGCGCGAGAGCACGCGCAGCGCCTTGACCCGGGCGAGGTCGGTGATGATCTCCTCGGTCAGGCCGTCGCTGAACTGCTCGTCCTCCGGATTGGTCCCCTGGTTGCGGAACGGCAGCACCACGAGGGAGCGGTCGTCGGCGCCGGGCGCCGGGACGGTGGCGACCGGTTCGCCGGCGAGCGCCGCGGCGAACGCGGCCGCGGTGGCGAAGCGCTGGTCGGGGTCGCTCGCGAGGGCGCGCGCGACGGCGGTCTCGCACGAGGCCGGCGTGTCGCCGCGCATGGTGCGGAGTGCCGGCGCCTCGGTGGTGAATCGCTTGACCAGGATCGCCTGGGCGTTGGGGCCGGTGAACGGCGGCTCGCCGGCGAGCAGCTCGAAGAGGATCGCCCCCAGACCGTAGACGTCGGAGGCCGGCGTCAGCTCGCGCTCGCCGGTGGCCTGCTCGGGGCTCATGTACGCCGGCGTGCCGACCGACGAGCCGGTGCGGGTGAGCCGGTCGTCGCCGTCGCTCTCGGGGGTGCGGGCGATCCCGAAGTCGGCCAGCATCGCGTGGCCGCGGGAGAGCATCACGTTCTCGGGCTTGAGGTCGCGGTGGAGGATGCCCGCCCCGTGGGCGTACTCGAGCGCGTCGGCGAGTTCGCGGATCAGCCGCACGGCCTCGTCCACCGGCAGCGGGCCGTCGCGGCGGAGCCGGTCGCGCAGCGTCTCGCCGTCGATGAGCGGCATGACAAAAAAGAGAACGGAGGACGGAGATCCGAGAACCGGAGACCCCTCCGCCGAACCTGTCGTGAGCACCACTTCGCCCGAGTCGAAGACGGGGACGATGTTCGGGTGCTGCAGGTTGGCGGTGGTGCGGATCTCGCGCAGGAAGCGGTCGGCGGCGAGCTCGGCGCTCACTTCGGGTTTCATCACCTTGATCGCCACCTTGCGGTGATGCCGGAGGTCCTCGGCAAGGTAGACCGTGGCCATGCCGCCGGCGCCGAGCTCGCGTTCGAGGCGGTAGCGGTCCGACAGCGCGGCGGCAAGGGCGTCGAGGGTCATGACGCCCCGTCCGGCGGTCCGTCGGGATGGCGTTCGCAGGCCGGCGGCTGCTCGACGGTGTAGGCGATCGTCACGATCATCCAGCGCGCGTCGCGCTTGACCAGGGTGAAGGTGTCGATGCCGCAGTGCGACCACTTGCCGTCGAGGTAGAAGTCGTACGGCAGCCACACCGTGGCGATCCCCGCCTGGAGCTGGACCGTCGGCTGCCAGCCGCGCTCGGTGAGCCGCGGACCGGCCGCCCGGCCACGCCATTCGGCGCGCGTGGTCACCCGGGTCTGGGGCACCCCGTCGCGCTCGACCGTGGCCACGATGGTAGCCTCGTCGACCATCAGGTCGGTGAGCGCCACGAAGTCGCTGCGCGAGATGGCGGCCAGGGCGGAGTCGGCGACCGCCACGACGGCGGCACGATCGCCGGACTGCGCGGCCAGGGCGGGCGCGAGGAAGAGGGCTGCGCCGGTCGCCAGCCAGCGACTCACTGCCATCGCATCACCCAGGCGTCGAGGGTCGGGACGACGGTGCGCAGGGAGAGGCGGTCGCCGGCGTTCGAGAACGAGGCCGCGACGATGAAGTTGAGCGGGATGGTCCCCTGCCGTTCCAGCCGGCCGGTGGCGACGTCGAGGCGGTAGAACGCGGACGTGGACGGTGTCTCGCCGATCACCATCTCCACGATGCCACCCGGAAGCCAGTGCATGCCGTTGATGTAGTCGAAGACGATCCGCGCCAGCGACCGACCCTCCCTGGCGCCGGGGGGCACGTGATAGAGCACCAGCGAGTCGCCGTTGGGCGCCGAGAAGCCCCACCCCACGAAGCCGTCACCGTAGGGAGAGTCCTCCATGTTCTGGGTCATCACGTCCGGGGTGCGGACCTCGCGGATCTCGCCCGACCGGGAGCGGATCCGGAGGTTGGACTGCCGGTTCCTGGGCACCATGATGAGGGAACCGTCCCCCATCGCCTCGAGCGCCGCGCCGCCGCCGCTGTCGGGAAACGTCCCGCGGTCTGTGCGGCGATTGGTGGCGAGGTCGATCTCGGTGATGCGCCACGCCGTCCCCTCCAGGTCGAGCACCACCAGTCCCTTGCCGTCGACGGTCCGGCTCCGGATGCTCTGCGGTCCGGTCGTCGCATTGCCGATCGGCCGTTCCTCGCCGCCCTCGAACGGCTGGATCGATTCGCGGATCTGGTTCGGGTCGGCCGGGTCCTGCCGCTGCAGGATCACGTAGGCGCCATCGCTGCTCATCAACGACGACAGGACGCCGGTCGTGGTGGCCACGGTGCGCATCGTGGCGGCGGCACTGCCCCCGCGACCGCGATCAAGCGCCACGATCGACGTGCGCAGGGTCCCGGCCAGGTAGGCCAGGCCGCCGCGGGTGATGCCGATCGACCCGGGGGGGACCTGGCTCGCCACGAGACGCGGGGACTTCCGGAGCTTGCCGTTCGACTCGAGTCGATACTCGACGAGGGTGAGCAACGACGGGTCGTTCGGGTCGGCCTGGCCGGCCACGAATCGATCGTCATCCGGGAATCCCCCGACTCGGTATCTCGGGAGATCGACCGAATCCCGCGGTGCCGCCTTGCGATCCAGGATGATGAGCCGGTCCTCGTCGCCGATGTTGGGGGTGACGACGACCCAGCGACCGCCCGGCGAGGGACGCCACTCGAAGACCCGGAGTCCCGGTCGCTCGATGACGATGCTGTCGCCGCGGGACGGTTGCTGCAACGTGGTGCTCCGCAGGACGAGCCGTCCCGGCGTCGGCATGCTCCCGACCATGACCGAGTCGCCATCGCCGAAGGGCTGCACCGGAGAGGCGCCGAGTATCTGGGGCGCGGCGCCACCCAGCGCCGGCACCAGGAAGAAGGCGCTCTCGCCGCCACCCAGGATGCCGAGAACGACCAGGTTGCGGCCGTTGCCGGACCAGTCGATCCCGTAGATCGCCTGCATCCCCTCGATGATCCGCGAGGAGCCCGGGCCGCCGATGTCCTGCACGACCAGGTCATAGGTGCAGATGTAGGCGTCGTCGCAGCGTCGCTCGGCGTAGGCGAGCCGCTGCCCGTCGGGCGACGGGCTCGCGGCAAACTCGGCCGTGCCGGTGCGGGTGACCTGCGTGCGCTGAACGGTCGCCGCCTCGACCGGTGCGTCGCCGCGGCCCAACAACCAGACGAGCGCGACCGCAAGCACCGCCGTCACGGCGATCGCCGGGACGAGCCAGCGCCGCGGACCACTCTTCACGGCGGGAACCGGACGGGTCTGCGCCGGGGTGATCCCGGTGCTCGGCGTCGCCTGCGCCTCGAGTGCCTGCAGCAGCTCATCGGCCGACTGGTAGCGGTCGGCCGGCCGCTTGGCGAGGCAGCGCATCACCACCTGCTCGAGCGGGGCGGAGATCGCGGCGCGACGCTTGGCCACCGGCTCGGGTGCCTCGGTGACGTGGGCGGCGAGCACCTGCTGTGGCGTTGCCCCGGTGAACGGCGGTCGGCCAGTGAGCAGCTCGTAGGCCATGACGCCGACGGCATAGATGTCGGTGCGGTGATCGACGTGCGGGTCGGCGGCGGCCTGTTCGGGCGACATGTAGGCCGGGGTGCCGAGTGCCACGCCGAGGGTGGTGATCGTGTTGCGGCCGGTGGCCTCGCTGACGGCCTTCGCGACCCCGAAGTCGGTGACCAGGGCGTGGCGGCCGGACATCATCACGTTGTCGGGCTTGATGTCGCGGTGGACCACACCCATCTGGTGGGCATGGGCGAGCGCGTCGGTCACCTCGACGAGGAGGCGGACCGCATCGTGTACCGGCAGCTCGCCCTCGCGGGCCAGACGTTCGCGGAGCGACTGGCCGGGGACATACGGCATGACGTAGTAGAGAAACCCGCCGGCTTCTCCCGAATCGAGCAGCGGCAGGATGTTGGGATGCTGCAGCTGCGCGGCGATCTGGATCTCGCGGAGGAAGCGCGCCGCGCCGAGCGAGGCGGCGAGGTCCTCGCGCAGCACCTTGATTGCCACCTTGCGCGTGTGCCGCAGGTCCTCGGCGAGGTAGACCGTCGCCATGCCGCCCTGGCCCAGCTCCCGCTCGATGCGGTAGCGGTCGGCGAGCGCGGCGGTGAGGGCGTCGAGGGTCACGGCGTCATCTCAGTGGTTGCCGTTGTCGAGGTCGGCGGCGATGCGCCACGGGCCGCCCGGAGCGCGCCGGAGCGCGAGGACGAACTTGCCCATGTCGCGCGTCGCCGCCTCCTCGCCGTAGCCGTACGCCCCGATGATGTAGCCGACCGTGTCGGATGCGGCCCAGGCATGGGCGCGCAGCCGGAGGTCACCACCCGACTGGGCGTACTTCGCCGCGATCGCCCGGGTGCCACGCTGCCAGCCGGTGCGATCCGGGACGAAACCGTCCGCGGTGAAGAGCGCCGCGAGTGCCTTCGCGTCGTTGCCCTTCCACGCCCGCTCGTAGTCGCGCAGCACGCGATCGAGCGGCGCCGGAAGGGTGACCGACGGCAACCGCTCCCCCTGCTGGGCCGCCGAGACGACCGGCATGACGACCAGGGTGCCCACCATGGCGAACGGGGCGAAGCGGAACGGACCGATGCGCATCGGGCTCATTTCGGGAGGGATCGATCAAAGATGCCGCCCAACTGGGCGTCCCGCCAGCACTTGCGCCGAGGGGGCGGGCCTCGCGATCACGGATCGGTTCCGCCAGATTCGGGCTCCTGCCTTTCCCCAACCGATACGAGCCACGCCATGGACGTCAAGGAAGCCATCCGGAACCGCCGGTCGATCAAGCAGTTCACCGACCGGCCGGTGCGCCCCGAGGAAATCACCGCCCTCCTCGAGCTGGCCGACACCGCCCCCAACCACCGGCTCACCCGGCCGGTCCGGTTCCATGTCCTCGGCCCGGCGGCGCGGGCCGCCTACGGGTCGATCCTCGGCGCCCGCAAGGCAAAGAAGCTGGAGGACCCGGCGGCGGCCGAGGCGCTGATCGCCAAGGTCTCGGCGCAGGAGGCAGCGATCCCGGCGCTGGTGTTCGTGAGCGTGCGGCTCGACGAGAATCCCGAGATCCGCGAGGAGGACTACGCCACGGCAATGATGGCCGTGCAGAACCTGATGCTCGGCGCCGTCGGCATGGGGCTCGGCAGCCACCTCAAGTCGGGCGCGGTGATGGGCGATCCGCGGACCCGCGAACTGCTCGGGCTCGCCGACGGCGAGCGACTCGTCGCGATGGTGCAGCTCGGCGAGCCGGCGGCGGTGCCGGAAGCGAAGGCGGGCCGTCCCGTGACCGAGGCGACCCGCTGGCTCGACTAGGGTGACGTGATGGCCGCGCGCGCGGCGGCGAGGCCGCGCAACGACGCCCGGCGGTTGGGCGCGCCCTTGAGCGCTGCCTCGAACTCGGCAGCGGCTTCGACAGGGCGGCCGAGCTGGAGCAACACCTCGCCGAGTCGCTCGTGGGATGGCAGGTCGACGAACGGCGGCCCGAACGCGTACGGCATCGCGTCCTCCTTCTGCGTCGCCACGCGGAGCGCGGCGACGGCGTCGTAGGTCCGTCCCTCTGCCAGCGCGATCTCGGCCTCCAGTTCCGCACGCAGCACGCCGAGGCGGTGGAGGAACTCGAGCTCGTCGGGCGACGGGTGCGGCCCGAAGCGCGACTCCAACTTCACCCATGTCCAGTAGAAGTCGTCCGCCGCCTTGCGCGCCGCCGTCGTGTCGGCGTGCCGCGCGGCGGCGAGCGCATGCACGAAGAGCCAGGTGGCGCGCGGCGCGTCGGCGTCCGCGAGGGGCAGGGCCCAGCGAGCCAGCTCCCCGTCCCATTCCTGGGTGTCGAGCAGGTAGCGCGCCCACATGCCTACGGCCGACCCGATCGGCGAGTTGTCGGGATCGATGTACGCGGTCGGCGCGGGTCCCGCCTGGCGGATGCAGCCCTCGACGAGGGCGCGGGCCTCGTCGTTGCGGCCGAGCTGCAGGTAGCCATACTCCAGCCAGAGGCTGTAGTGGCCGCACGAGGTGACCGGGCGACCGGCGGCGGTCCGCGCGGCGTTGACGACGCGGATCGCGTTCGTGTTGGCGCGCACCACGTCGTCCCACATTCCGAGCGCCAGGAAGATGTGGGACGTCATGTGCTGGGCGTGGCCCGCGTCGGGGGCGATCTCCGACAGCGCCCGTGCGGCGACGAGGGCGCCGGCGGCGTGGGCCGGGTCGTCCATCCCGTGGATCCAGTAGTGCGCGGCGCCGGGATGCCTCGGGTTCCGCGCATACACGCTCTCGGCGATCGCGGCGGCGGCGAGGTAGGTCGGCACGTTGCGGACCGACTGGGAGAGGCCGAGGAGGGCGAGCGCATGGAAGGCGCGCGCCTCGTCGTCGCGCGGGTACTCGCGTGAGAGTGCCGCCATCGCGTCGGCGTACAGCGTGTCGCGCTTCGCCTTGGGGCCTTCGCCGTAGAGCAGGTCCACCGCGCGCAGGTAGCCGCGCTCGCGCGGCGTGCGGGTCTTGGCCTCGCGCGCCGCCGCGGTCGGGGCATACTTCGCGAGGGCCGAGCGGGCGGCGCCCAGGTCCTGCTCGTTCCAGACGCCGTGCGTGTGGGTCATCGCCTCGCCCCAGTACGCCATCGCCATGTCCGGATCGATCGCCTGCGCCGCCTGGAAGGCCGTCGCCGCCTCGTCGTAATGGAAGAGGTGCAGCAGCAGGACGCCGCGCACGAAGGTGCTCTCCGCGGCGGCCGACGTCGTGGAGGTCGGGAAGGAGATCCTCCCGAGTCCGGTGATCGAGATCGCCTCGTCCTGCGCGGCGGCGCTCGCGGGAAGGAGCGCGAGGAACAGGGCGACGGTCGCGGCGAGGCGGGTCATGGG
>CAZKYO010000050.1:0-13428 GCA_964557115.1 uncultured Gemmatimonadaceae bacterium | reverse complement strand
GCGGAAGCCTTCCGGTGGAGCGATGGGAAGTGAGAATGCCGGATTAAGTACGCGATAAACCATGTGAAAACCATGGTCACCGTAAGCCTAAGGTTTCCTGAGCCATGTCGATCAGCTCAGGGTCAGTCGGTCCCTAAGGCGAGGCCGAGAGGCGTAGCCGATGGAAAACGGGTCAACATTCCCGTACCGATTGCAGGCCGTTACGAGTTCGAGGAGGGACGCAGGAGCAGGGTGTCCGACGGCGGGTGGAAGTGCCGTTGCAAGGTGGTAGGCGTTGCCCGGTAGGCAAATCCGCCGGGTTAGCCGAGAACCGATGCCGAAGGGTCCCCAGGGATCCGCCAAGGGATGCTGATGCACGCTGCCGAGAAAAGCTTCGCGAACCAGGACTGCAATCGACCGTACCGTAATCCGACACAGGTAGGCGAGGCGAGCAGCCTAAGGTGCTCGAGTGATTTACGGAAAAGGAACTCGGCAAAATGACCCCGTAACTTCGGGATAAGGGGTGCCGGCAGTACCTGACCTAATCAAGGGAAGGGGAGACCGGCCGCAGAGAATCGTCCCAAGCGACTGTTTAGCAAAAACACAGGAGCGTGCCAAGGCATATTCCAAGCCCACGTATACGCTCTGACGCCTGCCCGGTGCCGGAAGGTTAAGGTGAGATGTCAGCCGCAAGGCGAAGCATTGAACCGAAGCCCCGGTAAACGGCGGCCGTAACTATAACGGTCCTAAGGTAGCGAAATTCCTTGTCGGGTAAGTTCCGACCTGCACGAATGGCGTAACGACTTGGGAGCTGTCTCTTCCGTAAGCTCGGCGAAATAGAAGCATCGGTGAGGATTCCGATTACCCGCGACAGGACAAAAAGACCCCATGCACCTTTACTACAACCTGTCATTGATTGTCGGTATGCGCTGCGTAGCATAGGTGGGAGCCGTCGAACCCGTGGTTTTGGCTGCGGGGGAGGCAACAGTGAAATACCACCCTTCGTTTACTAACAATCTCACTCGGCCGGCAACACCGGCGAGGACCGTGGCAGGCGGGTAGTTTGACTGGGGCGGTCGCCTCCCAAAATGTACCGGAGGCGCGCAATGGTTGGCTCAGTGCGGTCGGTAATCGCACGGTGAGTGTATACGCAGAAGCCAGCCTGACTGCGAGCGCGACAGCGCGAGCAGGGACGAAAGTCGGTGTAAGTGATCCGGTGGGACCGTGTGGACGGCCCATCGCTCATCGGATAAAAGGTACGCTGGGGATAACAGGCTTATCGCGCCCGAGAGTTCACATCGACGGCGCGGTTTGGCACCTCGATGTCGGCTTATCGCATCCTGGGGCTGGAGAAGGTCCCAAGGGTCCGGCTGTTCGCCGGTTAAAGCGGTACATGAGCTGGGTTCAGAACGTCGTGAGACAGTTCGGTCTGTATCCGTCGTGGGCGTGGGAGTGTTGAGGGACGTCGTCTCTAGTACGAGAGGACCGAGACGAAGCGACCGCTCGTGTACGGGCTGTTCCGCCAGGGGCAGCGCCCGGTAGCGATGTCGCGCGGAGATAACCGCTGAAAGCATCTAAGTGGGAAACTCTTCCCAAGATGAACACTCCTGAGTCTTAAGACTCCTGAAGGGCCCTGGGAGACTACCAGGTTGATAGGCGGCAGATGCACGGCGTGCAAGCGCTTCAGTCGAGCCGTACTAATCGCCCGTGAAGTTTGATCTCTCCCCATTATGCCGGTCTTCGGTGCCTTCCCCACACACATCATTCCGTCCTTCCGTTGTCGCCAAGATTTGGCTGGCGATTAGCGCGCAGGGGCCACACCCGTTCCCATTCCGAACACGGCAGTTAAGCCCTGCAGCGTCGATGGTACTGCCACTGAGAGGTGGTGGGAGAGTAGACCGTCGTCAGCCACCCCAAGAAGCCGGCCCTCCGCGATCCCGCGGCAGGGCCGGCTTTCTCTTGTCGAGATTCGCGATTCGAGATCGGAGGCAGTACCCTCGAATCGCCGATCTCCAGTCGCGAATCTCGGTATCTTCCGCCATGACCCGCTGCGGCATCGTCGCCCTCGCCGGCCGTCCCAACGTCGGCAAGTCCTCGCTCCTCAACGCCATCCTCGGCACCGACCTCAGCATGGTCTCGCCGAAGGCCCAGGCCACCCGTCTCCCCGTGACGGGGATCCACACCCGCGGCGACACCCAGTTCATCCTGCAGGACCTGCCCGGCCTCCTCGACCCGGCCTATCCGCTCCAGCATGCCATGCGGCAACTGGCCCTGGAGGCGCTCGAGCGCGCCGACGTGGTCCTGCACCTGCACCCCGTGGCCGACTCGCCGGCCCCGTCGCTCGCGAGCCTGATCGGGGACGGCGTCGTCCCCCGCGGCCCGGTCCTCACGATCGGGACCAAGGCCGACCTCGCCGGCGATGCCGGGACCGGTCCCGAGGCGCTCCGGATCTCCTCGCGCGACCCCGCCAGCATCGAGCGACTCCTCGACCTCGTCGAGACCAGGCTGCCGGAGGGGCCCTTCCGCCACGACCCGGACGAGATCGGCACCCAGCCGCTCCGGTTCTTCGTCGTGGAGTACCTCCGCGAGGCAGCCTTCGCGCTGCTCGAGGACGAGCTGCCCTACGCCGTCACCGCCGAGGTCGACGAGTTCCGCGAGGACCGGCGCCCCGTGTACATTCGTGCCACGCTGTTCGTCGAGCGTGACTCCCAGAAGGGCATCGTGATCGGCAAGGGTGGAGCGGTCCTGAAGCGGATCGGCGCCCACGCCCGTGCCCGCCTGGAGGCGTTGATCGGCGAGCCCGTGTACCTGGAGACCTGGGTAAAGGTGCTCCCCCGTTGGCGGAAGAGCCTCGGCGCGCTGGCGCGCTTCGGCTTTCCGGTTCCCCGTGACGAGGTGTCCTGAGTGCCCGTGCCGATCGAACTCCTCGACCTCCTGGTCTGCCCGCAATGCAAGGGCGACCTCGAGCACCGGCTCGAGCCCCGCGAGGCCCTCGTCTGCCATGCCTGTCGGCTGGTCTATGCCGTGGAGGACGACATCCCAATCATGCTGATCGACGAAGCCACCTCCCTCGACTGATATCGTGCCCTCTCTCGACGCGCTTCGCGCCGCGGCTGCCGAGCAGGCAGCGGCCATGTCGGCCGAGTTCATCGGCACCGAACACCTCTTCCTCGCCTGGCTCACCCATGCCCGGGGGCCGATCGCCGACGCGCTCAGCGCCGCCGGTCTCACCGCGGACGCGTTCCGCGGCGTCCTCGCCAAGGGGGGCAACAAGCGCGGCCGTGCGCGCCGCGGCCCGGTCGCCGGCCAGGAGGGAGGCCTCACCAGCCATGCCCAGCGGGTGATCGACCTCGCGATCGAGCGCGGCAAGGCCGCCGGTCGGGAAGACCCGAGTGCCGACGACCTCGTCCTCGCCATGGTCCACGAGCCGCGCGGGGCGATCGCCCGCGCGCTGACCGAATTCGACGTGAAGCCCTCCCGGCTCAAGGCGATCGCCAGCGACCGACCCGGGCCCCGACGCCGCGAGCGCCAGGAACCCGCGCCGACCCCCGAGCCGGCGGCCCGGCCGCCGCGCCAGGAACCTCGTGTCGAGGAGGAGCGGCGCCCCCGCCGGGAGCCCGCCCCGCGCCAACCGGTCGCCCCGCCGCCACCGGCAGCGGAAGAGCCGGCGATCAGGCGCTCGGCGCCGCCACTCGACGTGGGGTCGCACCGCCGGTTCAACTGGCTGACGCCGTTCTACCTCGCGGTGCCGGCCACGTCGGCGCTCTACTTCACCGGCGCCGACCCGCTCTGGCTCTTCATCGCCGGGGCGCTCGGGATCCTGCCGCTCGCCGGCCTGATGGGCGAGGCGACCGAGCAGCTGGCCGAGCGCACCGGCCCGGTGATGGGCGGCCTGCTCAACGCGACGTTCGGCAATGCGGCCGAATTGATCATCGCCCTCGTGGCCCTCCGGGCCGGGCTGGTCGAGTTGGTGAAGGCCTCGATCATCGGGTCGATCCTCGGCAACCTGCTGCTGATCCTCGGCCTCGCGATGATGGCGGGCGGCACCCGGCGCGCCCTGCTCACCTTCAACCGCACCAGCGCCGGCATGGGCTCCGGCATGCTCTCCCTCGCCGTGGCGGGGCTGGTCTTTCCGACCCTCTTCCACGCGACCCACCCGGTCGCGGCCACGCTGGACGAGCTCCACTTCTCCGAGGCGGTCGCGGTCGTCCTGCTGCTGACCTACCTCCTCTCCCTCCTGTTCATTCTGCGGACCCATCGGCCGATCTTTGGGGGAGGGCAGCTGGAGCACCATGCCGAGAGCGGCACCTGGTCGGTGGGGAAGGCCGTCGGGCTGCTGCTCGTCGCGACCGTGGGGGTCGCCTTCCTCTCCGAGGTCCTGGTCCACGCCGTCCAGCCGGTGAGCGAGACCTTCGGGATCTCGCAGGCGTTCGTCGGCCTGATCCTGATCCCGGTGATCGGCAACGCGGCAGAGCACTCCACGGCGATCACGGCCGCCCGGCGGGGACACGTCGACCTGGCCTTCCAGGTGGCCCTGGGTTCGTCGACCCAGATCGCCCTGCTGGTCGCCCCGCTGCTCGTCTTCGCGGGGGCGTTCCTCGGGGTGGCCGACATGCACCTCGTCTTCCAGCCGTTCGAGGTCGTCGGCCTGGCCCTTGCTGTGATCACGTCGGCGATAATCACCCTCGACGGGGAGTCCCACTGGTTCGAGGGGGTGCAGCTGGTGGCCCTGTACGCCCTGATCGGCGCCGCCGCATGGTTCATTTGACGCTTCCCGCGGCGTGGCCTACGTTGCGGGTTCACCGTTGGCGACGGGAGGGCCTGCGTGGCCCCGCGGCAGATCATCCTCTACTGCGGCGCCGCTGACCGGCCGCCGCCCGACATCCTGGCCCGCTGGGCCGGGGAGCGCGGCTTCCAGGTCGAGACGCACGCCGACCCGGCGGAAGTCGAGACGCTGGTGCTGCGCGGTCGCGGGGCGATGGTCTTCGTCGACGACGCGCCGGGGCGCACGCCGCCGCTCGATCCCGTCCGCCGACTGAAGAGCGACCCGTTCACGGCGATCGTCCCGGTGACGATCCTGACCAGCACCCACGACGCCGATGGGGTCGAGGCCTGGTACGCGGCCGGGGCCGACGAGGTGCTCTCCCCCCTCTTCTCGCCGTCGGAGCAGCGCGCCCGGCTCGACGCGCTGCGGGTGCGCACCGAGCGCAACGTCGCCGTCCATCCGTCGACGCGGCTCCCGGGAACCACCGAGATCGAGCGCGAGATCCGGCGCCGGCTGGAGTCCGACACCCGCTTCGCGGTGTGCTACGCCGACCTCGACCACTTCAAGGAGTTCAACGACCGCTACAGCTACTACGATGGCGACCGCGTCATCTACCTGCTGTCACGGATCCTCCACGACGTCGTGCGCGGACTGCTCGGCGCCGAGGGGTTCGTCGGCCACATCGGCGGGGACGACTTCATCTTCGTCATCCCGCTGGACGACTATCCCCCGGTCTGCGCCGAGATCCTCGCCGTCTTCGACGAGCTCATCCCGCTGCAGTACAGCGAGCAGGACCGGCGGGCCGGGTACTTCTTCGGGAAGGACCGGCGCGGCCAGCTGCACCGGGTCCCGCTGATGACCCTCTCGATCGGGGTGGTCACCAACCAGCATCGCACCTTCTCGCATCCCGCGGAGGTCAGCGAGCTGGCGACCGAAATGAAGAGCTACGCCAAGTCGCTGCCGGGATCGGTGTTCGTCGCCGACCGCCGGCGCGGGGACCAGGAGCTGCGCAGCGGCCCCGGCGGCCGCGACGCGCGGAGCTCGTGAGGAAGCCATGAACGTCACCTGCCCGAATTGCGCCACCGTCTTCCGGGTCGATCCCGCCAAGGTCCCCGAGAAGGGCGTCCGTGCCCGCTGCTCCGTCTGCGGCGGGCTGATCGCGGTCCGGCGGCCCGACGTCGCCGCGCCGGTCGTGCCGCCGGTCGCCGAGGTGGTGGCGCCTCCGCCTCCCCCTCCGCCCGCTCCCGAGCCGGAACCGGCGCGCCCGGAGCCACCGCGGGTGGCCTACCCGACGCCGGAGGTGCCGCTCAGCGCCCTTCCGACCGAGGAGCGTCGCGAGGAAGACCTGGTGGAGGAGCCGCGGCCGCCTGAGGCGCCGACGCCCCCCCCGCCGCCCGCCCCGGTCGGCGGTCGCTTCAGCAACCCCTTCCTCCAGCAGGATCCCTCGACCCGTGCCCGGCGGCTCGCCCGGGCGCTTGTCTCCGACCTCGTGGTGTACCATCCCGAGAAGCGGCAGCGCGGTCTCGCCGACGGCAACCTCAAGGAGCTCTTCGGTGAGGAGATCCGGAAGAGCTGGGAGGAGTACGTCGAGCAGGTCGGCGAGGAACTCGCCGGCACCACCCCGTACTTCACCGAGGCGCTGAACGAGATCCTCGCCGAGGGGCAGTCGCTCTTCGGGTGACACGGTCGACCGCGACGGTCGACGGGGCTATCTTCCGCGCAAGATCACGGGCCGTTCGCCGCCGCCAACCGGGGCGGGCGAGCGGCCCGACCGTTGAACGGGATGGAGCACGGAGCGGACGATGGCGGATCTGGCGGAGCGGGTGGCGGCCCTCAAGCAGCGGATGGTCGAGCTGCGGGGGTTTCTTTGACCTCGACCGGCGACGGGCCAGGCTCCTCGACCTCGAGTCCCGCCAGGGCGACCCCGCGTTCTGGGCCGACGCCGAGCGCGCCCGGGAGCAGGTGCAGGAGATCAAGCGCCTCAAGGGCTGGGTGACGCCCTACACGGAGCTCGAGACCCGACTGGACGATGCCGCGGGCCTCACCGAGCTCCTCGAGCACGACCCGGACGACGCGATGTCGGCCGAGCTCCACGGCGACGTGGACGCCGCCGAGTCCGCGCTCGACCGCCTCGAGCTCCAGACCATGCTGCAGGGCCCCGACGACGGCCGCGACGCGATCCTCACCATCCATCCCGGGGCCGGCGGCACCGAGTCCCAGGACTGGGCCGAGATGTTGATGCGCATGTACGTGCGCTGGGCGGAGCGGAAGGGCTTCGGCGTGACCGTGCTCGACCTGATGCCGGGCGAGGAGGCGGGGATCAAGTCCGCCTCGATCGAGATCCGCGGCGAGTACGCCTACGGCTTCCTCAAGGCCGAGAAGGGCGTCCACCGGCTGGTGCGCATCTCGCCCTACGATGCGCAGAAGCGGCGCCACACCTCCTTCGCCTCGGTCTTCGTCTATCCCGACGTCGATGACACCATCGAGATCGACCTCCGCGAGGAGGACATCGAGATGGACGTCTTCCGCGCCTCGGGCGCCGGCGGTCAGCACGTCAACAAGACCTCCTCGGCGGTCCGCCTCACCCACGTGCCGACCGGCACGGTGGTCTCCTGCCAGCAGGAGCGGTCGCAGTTCAAGAACCGCGAGGTCGCGATGAAGATGCTGCGCGCCGCGCTCTACCAGCGCAAGCTGGAGGAGCAGCAGGCGGCGCGCGACGCGCTGGAGGCGACCAAGAGCGACAACTCGTGGGGCAACCAGATCCGCTCCTACGTCTTCCAGCCGTACACGATGGTCAACGACCACCGGACCGAGCGGAAGGTGAGCGACGTGCAGGCCGTGATGGACGGCGACCTCGACGAGTTCATCGGGGCGTACCTCAAGCGCTTCGGGGAGAAGGCATCGTGAGCGACGATCCGCTGCTGGCCCGCGGCCACGTGGAGGAGACCCGGCGCGAGCGCCGCGACGCGATCGTGGCGCTCGGCGTCGCGCCGTTCGCCTATGCCTTCGACCGGAGCCACTCGGCCGCGGAGGCGCTCGCGCTGGCGCCGTCCACCGGCACCGAGCCCGGCGCCGAGGTCCGCCTCGCCGGCCGGCTGGTGGCGTGGCGCGGGCAGGGGAAGACGATCTTCGCGCACCTCGAGGACCACAGCGGCCGGATCCAGCTCTACCTCCGCCGCGACGCCCTCGCCGACGCATGGCCGCTGGTGGAACTGCTCGACCTCGACGACCACGTCGGCGTGACGGGCCGGGTCTTTCACACCCGCACCGGCGAGCTGACGGTCGCGGTGTCGGCCGTGACGCTGCTGGCCAAGTCGCTGCGCCCGCTGCCGCGCGGCAAGACCGAGCGCCTCGACGACGGCACCACCGTCACGCACGGCGGCCTCGTCGATCCCGAGGTGCGCTATCGGCAGCGCTACGCCGACTTCGCGGTCCACCCGGAGCTGCGCGAGACGTTCCGCCTCCGCGCCCGGGTGATCGCGCACATCCGCCGCTTCCTCGACGCCCGCGGCTTCCTCGAGGTCGAGACGCCGGTGCTGCAGCCGCTCTACGGCGGCGCGATGGCGCGGCCGTTCGTGACGCACCACAACGCGCTCGACATGCCGCTCTACCTCCGGATCGCCGACGAGCTCTACCTCAAGCGGCTGGTGGTCGGCGGCTTCGAGCGGGTGTACGAGATCGGCCACGACTTCCGGAACGAGGGAATGGACCGGACCCACAATCCCGAGTTCACCATGCTCGAGTGGTACGAGGCCTACGCCGACTACCGCGCCATCCGTGACCGCTTCGAGGAGCTGATGGCGGGGCTGGTGACCGAGCTGATCGGCGGCGGGATCCTGGAGCGCCAGGGACAGCGCCTCGACTTCACGCCGCCGTTCCGGGCGGTGACCTTCGTCGACGCGATCCGCGCCGGTTCGGGGATCGACGTCCTCGCCGACGGCGAGGACGCCATGCGCGCCTGGTTGCGGGGCCGCGGGATCCCGGCCGACCAGGCCGCGGCGATGGCCGGCGGCCGCCTCCTCGACGAGATGTTCAAGCACGCGGCGGAGCCGTCGCTGGTGCAGCCCACCTTCGTGCTCGACTACCCGCGCGCCCTGTCGCCGCTCGCCAAGCCGCATCGCGACGATGCGCGCCTGACCGAGCGGTTCGAGTTCTTCGTGCTCGGTCGCGAGCTGGCGAACGCGTTCAGCGAGCTCAATGACCCCGACGACCAGCGTGCGCGCTTCGAGGACCAGGTCGCCCAGCGCGCCGCGGGCGACGACGAGGCCCAGCAGTTCGATGCGGACTACGTCCGGGCCCTCGAGTACGGCATGCCGCCCACCGGCGGGATCGGCGTGGGGATCGACCGACTCGTGATGCTGCTGGCCGCCGAGGACTCGATCCGCGACGTGATCCTCTTCCCGGCGATGCGTCCCGAGACCGGCGGGCGCCCCGGCCCGGGGGCGTGACGCGATGAGCTGGTGGCCCACCGCCCTCGAGCGGCGGATCGCCGTCCGCTACCTCCGCGGGCAGCGGCGCACCCGCAGCGCCTCGTTGCAGACCGTGGTCGCGATCGGCGGGATCGCCGTCGGCGTGATGGCCCTCATCGTCGTCCTCGGCGTGATGAACGGCCTCCGCAACGACCTCCGGGAGCGAATCCTGATCGCCTCGCCGCACCTCCGGGTGCTCACCTACGGCGACGCGCTCCTGCTGCCCGACTGGCGCAACGTGCAGGCGCGCCTCCGCGACGTGCCCGGCGTGGTGCACGTGGCGCCGGAGGTCATCACGCAGACGCTGATCCTCAATCGCGCCAACTACGCCGAGGCGGCCAAGGTGGCCGGCCTCGAGCCCGGGGAAGGGACCCGCGACGTCACCGGCCTGGACACGGCGATCACCCAGGGGGCGCTGGTCGCCGACGGGCCGCTCCCCGACAGCGTCGACGCCGGCGTCCTGCTCGGCACCGGACTCGCCCGCAAGCTCGGCGTCCTCCTCGGCGACCAGCTCGACATCGTCTCGCCGCGGTCGGTGCGGCCGTCGCGCGTGACCGGGACGATGACGCCCGTCACCTGGCGCGTCGAGGTCACCGGCCTCTTCGAGACCGGCCTGTACGTGTACGACAACGAATTCCTCGTCATGGATCGCGCGGCGGCGCAGCGCTTCGCGGGGATCGACAGCTCGGTCTCGGCGCTCGGCGTCGAGGTGGCCGATCCGTGGCGCGTCGCCGACGTGGCCGCCCGGATCGACACTGCGCTCGGCTATCCCTACCGGGTCGAGACCTGGGAGGAGACCAACAAGCCCCTCTTCGGCGCGCTGAAGCTCGAGAAGCTCGCGATGGGCCTGGTGATCTTCTTCATCATGGTCGTCGCGGCGTTCAACATCGTCGGCACCCTCACGATGGTGGTGACCTTCAAGACCCGCGAGATCGGCATCCTGCAGGCGATGGGGCTCGAGCCGCGGGGCATCGCCAGGATCTTCCTGGCGCAGGGCGCCATCGTCGGGCTCACCGGCACCGGCATCGGACTCACCCTCGGCCTGCTGATCGCGACCGTGGTCGATCGCGCCGGGCTGGTCCGGATCGACCCGTCGATCTACTTCATCGACCACCTGCCGATCCATGTCGAGCCGCTCGATGTGGCGATCGTCGTCTGCGCGTCGATCGCGCTCGCGGTCGTCGCGACGATCCATCCCGCCCGCCAGGCGGCGGCGCTCGACCCGGTCGACGCGGTGCGCGCCGAATGAGCCCGATCCTCGAGGCCCGCGGCGTGACCCGCCGGTTCACCGGGGGCGACGGCCAGCCGTTCACGGTGCTCGACCGCCTCGACTTCGCCGTGGCCCCCGGCGAGTTCGTGGCGATTGTCGGCGCGAGCGGATCGGGGAAGAGCACGCTGCTCCACCTGCTGGGCGCCCTCGACCGTCCCGACGACGGCGAGGTCCTGCTCGAGGGCGTGCCGTATGGCGCCGCGCCTCCCTCGCAACTGGCCCGGATCCGGAACGCGCGGCTCGGGTTCGTCTTCCAGTTCCACCACCTGCTCCGCGACTTCACGGCGCTCGAGAACGTGATGATGCCGCTCCGGATCGCCGGCGAGGCGGTGGGGCCGTCGCGACGCCGTGCCGCCGAGCTGCTCGAGGCGATGGGGCTCGCCGCCCGGGCCGACCAGCGGGTCACCGTGCTCTCGGGCGGCGAACAGCAGCGGGTGGCCCTCGCGCGGGCCCTGGCGCACCGGCCGGCGGTGCTGCTCGCCGACGAGCCGACCGGCAACCTCGATCCGCCGACCGCGGGGGCGCTGCACGGCCTGCTGGCCTCCCTCCCGGCCGCCGGTGGCACCGCGCTCGTCGTCGTGACGCACAATCGCGACCTCGCCGCCCGGGCCGGCCGCATCGTCACCCTCGAGTCGGGGCGGCTGCGCGAGGCCGATGTCGGGGTGATGCTGTGACCGCCTGCCAGGCTTGCCACGAACGCGAAGCGGTCGTGCACCTCACCCAGGTCGTCGACGACGAGGTGCGCACCATCCACCTCTGCGGCAAGTGCGCCGCCGAGCGCGGCATCGCCACCGACGAGGCGGCTGCCGCCTCGCCGCTCGGCTCCTTCCTGGCGGCCCTCGGCCCCGGTGCACTCCCCCCGGCGGCGGAGACGAGCGCCGGCAGCTGTCCGGAATGCGGCGCGACCCTCGCCGACATCCGGGCATCTGGTCGACTGGGTTGCGCCAGCTGCTGGGCCACGTTCGAGCGCCCGCTCCGCGACCTCGTGCGTCGCCTGCACGGTGCCACGCGCCACACCGGGGAATGGTACGAGGATCCCGCCGGCGAGCCCGGCGCGGCAGCCGGCCAGCGGCTGGCGCACGAGCGGACCCGCCTTCGGGAGGCGCTCCGGGAGGCGATCGCAGCCGAGGCGTTCGAAGAGGCGGCCGATCTGCGCGACCAATTGCGCGACCTGGAGCAGGAGTGAGCGACGCGACCGCAGTGCCCTGGCTCGAGGACGAGGGGCCGTCACCCGACCAGGTCGTCTCGAGTCGAGTGCGCCTGGCGCGCAACGTCGCGGGTCGGCCGTTCTGGGGGCGGAACACCGGCCCCGACCGGGAACGGGTGGTCCGGCTCGTCGAGACCGCCGTCGAGGAGATCGGACCGCTGCAGGGGGCGACATGGTACCGCCTCGACACCCTGCCTCGGTCGACGCGGCTTTGGCTCCACGAGCGCCAACTCGCGTCGCGCGAACTGGCCGGTCTCGACCCGGTCGGGCGGGTGCGGAGCGGGGCGGCCGTGCTGGCCGGCCGGTCGGCATCCGTCCTCTGCAATGAGGAGGATCACCTGCGGATCCAGGCCCTTGCACCGGGCTTCGCGCTCGACCGGGCGCTGGCGGCCGCGGAGGGTGTCGACGGCGAGCTGGGACGGCGGATTTCCTTCGCCTTCCACCCGGAGTTCGGCTATCTTACGGGCTGTCCGACGAATGTCGGCACGGGGCTTCGCGCGTCGGTGTTGATCCACCTGCCCGCGCTCGTCCTCACCCGGGAGATCGGCAAGATCCTGCAGGGGCTCACCCAGGTCGGGTTGACGCACCGCGGGCTCTGGGGCGAGGGGAGCGAGGTCCGCGGCAACCTCTTCCAGCTCTCCAACCAGACCACGCTCGGGAAGAGCGAGGCCGAGTTGCTGGAACACCTCGGCCGGCTGGTGGTCGAGGTGATGGGGCACGAGGCCCGGGCGCGCGAAGTGCTGCGGCGCGACGCCCCGGCCCTGGTGGAGGACCGGGTCTGGCGGGCGTGGGGGGTGCTGCACCATGCCCGGGTGCTCGGATTCGAGGAGACGCTCAACCTGTTGAGCGGCGTGCGCCTCGGGGTGGGGATGGGGATCCTCCCGGTGCGACCGTGGACGACGCTGAACCGGTTGCTGGTCGAGGCGCAGGATGCGCACCTGGCCCGCCGCCACGGCACCGACCTCGACGACGAGGCGCTGCCGACGCACCGCGCGACGCTGGTGCGCACGATGCTGGACGACGAGGGGGACGGATGAACGGCTACAACTTCACGGATCGAGTGCGGAAGGTGCTCCAGATGGCGCGCGAGGAGGCGGCGCGGCTCCATCACGAGTACGTCGGCACCGAGCACATCCTGCTGGGGTTGATCCGCGAGGGCGAGGGCGTCGCCGCCGCCGTGCTCACCAACCTCGGCGTCGACCTCGAGGACATCCAGCAGAAGATCGAGGAGACCGTCAAGAAGGGGAAGGCGGCGGCCGCCACCGGCCCCGAGCTGCCCTACACGTCGCGCGCCAAGAAGGTGCTCGAGCTCGCCATGCTCGAGGCCCGCGAGCTCAGCCACTCCTACGTCGGCACCGAGCACCTGCTGCTCGGCCTGCTCCGCGAGGAGAAGGGCATCGCGGCACAGGTCCTCACCGACGCCGGCGTGACCCTCGAGCAGGCCCGGGCCGAGACGCTCCGGCTCCTCGGCAGCGACCTGGCGCCCGGACAGGGGGCCAGCACTTCGCCGCCGGCCGGCGGCCCGCAGAGCGTGCCGCCCAAGGCGGAGAAGAAGTCGAAGACGCCGGCGCTCGACCACTTCTGCCGCGACCTCACGGCCCTCGCCGCCGACGGGGAGCTCGACCCGACGATCGGCCGCGCCGTCGAGATCGAGCGGGTGATGGAGATCCTCGCCCGCCGCAAGAAGAACAACCCGGTGCTGATCGGCGAACCCGGCGTCGGCAAGACCGCGATCGTC
>CAZKYO010000049.1:4641-13468 GCA_964557115.1 uncultured Gemmatimonadaceae bacterium | reverse complement strand
GACTGGGGCAACGGGTTGCCGAAGCGCGCCGCGGTGTGGCGGCACGCCGCCGAGCGGGTGACGGTGGGGGAGCCGAAGGTGGACGCGAGCGTCGAGGGGCGGGTGACGGTCGCGTTCGACCGGGTGCTGCATGATGATGGCGGCGGCGAGGTGGCGGCCTTCACGAGCACCTACACCGTGCATGGCAACGGCGACATCGAGGTGGCCAACACGTTTACGCGTGTGGGCAGCAGTCCCGAGCTGCCGCGTGTGGGGGTCAACCTGATCCTCCCGGCGGCGCTGGACCGGATCACCTGGTTCGGGCGGGGGCCGTTCGAGAACTACTGGGACCGGAAGACGGCGGCGTATGTGGGGCGTTACGCCGGCACGGTCGCCGAGCAGTATTTCCCGTACGTGCGGCCGCAGGAGAACGGCAACCGGACCGATGTGCGGTGGGTGGCGGTCGCGGGGGACAGTGTGGCGCTGCTGGCGGTGGGCGATCCGGTGCTGGAGGTGCAGGCGCACCACAACCTGCCGGAGGACTTCGAGACGCCGGGTGCCGGGTACGTGGATCGCGACCAGACGCTCAACCGTCACGGGAGCGACGTGGTGCCGCGGGACCTCACCTGGCTGGCGCTCGACCTGCACCAGATGGGGGTGGGCGGCGACGACTCGTGGGGGAGCTGGACCCACGACCAGTACCGGCTGCGGGACACGAGCTACGCCTGGTCGTATCGACTGCGGGCCTTCGACCCCCGGGCGGAGGATCCGGCCAAGCTGGCCCGGACGCCGGCGGGGGTGGGGAGGCCGTAGGGTCTATCGGGGAGGATCGGGGCGCCCGTCGGTCGAGAGGCCGGCGGGCGTTTCTGTATTAGGGCTGGTGACTAGGAAAAACCCTAGGAACTCTCGCGCGATCTGGATTTGGGGGTGATCTTAGGAGGACACGACGATTCAAGAGTAGACCGACAATTCGCGAGACGTAACTACGCTTCCGGCAGAGTCTTTCGTCGCATTGCTGGATTCTCGGCCAGCCAAGCTGCGGGTCCAATACATGTTATGTGGCGACCGCGCCCCGCCAGTACCGGATTGTTTCGGGCTCAAATTCACCCATACTGCACTATCCAATCGTGGATGTGACCCATGGCGGACTCGTACCCCTACATCATCTCGAACAACAAGATCGAGCCCATTCTCACGAAGATTAGGATGGCGGCGAAACCCGAGCGCTTCTCCACTCGCGAGGTCCTTGCCAAGTGGGGATTCACCGCGTCAAATGATCGCGCGATGGTGGGCATTCTCAAGGCCTTGGGTTTTTTGAACGACAATGGTAACCCAACAGCGTATTATGATCGGCTTCGTGATCCAACCGATTGGCAACATGTTCTCGGCGAGCGGATGCGTGATCTCTATTCCGAACTCTTTGCCACGGACACAGCAATCCACAAGGCGCCAGAGTCAGACATTAAGGGTGCCATAAGCCGCGTTACTGGTCAGGACGACGAGTCCGTCAAACGATACTACGCGACATTCAAGACGCTTGCCGGGTTGGCGAAATTTGATGGCAAGCCGAGTACGAGGAGTTCCGCCACCCCGCCGGCAACACCCGAGAATCCATCTCCCGCGGCATCAAGGGAGTCATTGGTCGCCCCACAGCGCGGCCATGGACCGGACTTCCACTACAACATTCAGATACACCTACCAGCGACAACCGACATAACAGTCTACAACGCTATCTTCAGAAGCTTGCGTGAACAGCTGGGTATCCAATGACTGGACCACGGCTCAAGCGGTTCGTCTTTGATGCGATACTCGCCGAGAACGCACTTCTGCAGCTAGGTGCGGAAGGAATCTCAGTAACCGGAACAGCAGTTGCACCTCCCACAATCGGCGTTGATGCTTTGGGTTTCAGTCCGAGAACGCTCTATGATGCCGGCCGGATGGGCGGAGTGTTCGTCGCCTTCTTCTGCCTCGAAAACGCGGTGCGGGACCTAATCGCAGAGCGCTTACTTGCTCGCAAAGGGACTGACTGGTGGGATGCTGCTGTTCCTGCTCGCATCAAAGCCGCAGTAGATAAGCTGAAGGAGAAGGAAGCCAAGAACAAGTACCACACTGCCCGGTCAGCGGCCTCAATTGGCTATACCATGTTCGGGAACCTAGCTCAGATAATCATTGCCAACTGGGACGACTTCTCAGATCTCTTTCCGGACCAAGCCTGGGTAAGTTCGCGATTCACTGACCTCGAAATGGCGCGTAACATCATCATGCATACAGGCATACTGCCTCAGATCGAAATTGAGCGTATCCAGAGTATTGTGCGCGATTGGCTCCGGCAGGTTGGCTAGCTTTGCGACCCCACCTGGGTCGTTTTATTTGTCACGCTCAGGCTGGAGCAAACATGAAGACGAAATATCTAGTTCGCTTCCTGAATCGCGCGGCGCATTTCGAGGCCGACCTCGAGCTTATCGACGTAATAGCTGTGGCTACGAAGGAGGGGATCCTGACTTCCACGGGCAAGTATATCTTCGATTTCGTCACACCGAGAAAACATCCGCGACTAAGCAAGCGTCAGAAGTCTGCCGGAAGTCGGAAGATCGCCCTGACACATCTTCGGCGTTCGGTAGCCTCGTCGTTCATCAAGGACCTGTACGAGGATGTGGGCGCGTATCTGACCGCACTGATCGCTGGCGCCGCACGAAACGGTATGACCCCCGAGCGCCTGATAGGCGAACATCGTGTGACTTTCGAGGCGAATGATGTACTCAAGTGCAAGTCCATTGACGAAGTGCTGGCGTTGGTCGCTCAGTCAGTATTCCGCAAGCTCGAGGACGAGCGCAGCACACTGAAAGTGCTTCAAGCTATTGACAAGAAACTCGGCCTCGGGGTTGATGAGAGTTACCGGACTGCAGCCTTACCCTTCTTGGAGATGCGGCACCTGCTAGTTCATAGAGACGGAATCGCAGACGACACCTTCGTGACAAGGCATCCGGGCCTCGGAACCTTGGGACGACCCATCGACTTGGGCCACAAAGTGATATCTAGGGCTCGAGCGACGATTGTTGACATGGTGTCGCACTACGATGAATGTGCTGTCGCGAAAGGAGTGTTGCCGGCGACTGACCTGCAACCCTGACGATCACGGCAGCTAACTCGCGCCTGCAACTGTCCAGGTCATGGTGGTTCGGCCACCGCGATGTGGTTTCCATCTAGGGGCTGCGGCGGCCTCGTCTGTCGTCTCGGTGGAAGCTCAAGTCCTTTGGTGGTGAATACCCGTAGGCCGCTCGTAGCTTGCATTCCCGAGATTGGGGCGGGTGTGTTCCCTGCGGGCGATACCATGAGGCCGCCGGCGACCCCTCGATACCATATTGTCGGGTTAGGGTGCTAGTTGGATCGACCCATGCGGTTCGGACACCCAGTCGTTTGTGGTCTGGTCGGCGCACATGAGTTCGCAAATGAATTGCCAACGGGTACTACTAAAGCAGAAGGGCAGCGTAGTAAGGTACTCATAGTGGGGAGCGATGTGCGTCAGTCGGAGAAAGCTATCGCCCGTTCTGCGAGTATCCTGAGGCATCGCGACATGGACTGACGGTGCCGTCCATACCCCCGCATTCTCCAGGAGTAGTCATGCAGCAGGAGCAGGCGAACCCGCCACAACATATCTTGGTTCTTGTCACCCCACCGCTTCTCACGCGTTGGCTCTCGCAGCGAATGAAGCAACGGGATGTCTTGTTTCTCGACTGCGAGTTCGACGCTCTCGATGACGAGCGCCTGAAGCTCGACCTCGACATCGCCTTCTCGCCGATCATCATCAGACGGGGTATGCTCGAGCGGGCCGACTTCTATGTCGGGTCCACAGGCGCGATCGTGGAGGTCAGTGCTCCGCTGGGGGCGGTGCGCGAATGCACTCCCAGTGTGGCGATGCCTGTCGACTATTCCAACTCAGTGAAGTACGTGCGGCAGTCCTCTGTTGAGGTGAAGCCGGAGATCGAGGCAGAGGACGGGCAAGTGAAGGCCAAGGGAAGCCTGGGCAGTGCCAGATTAGAAGCGGGCGTCGAGCGCACATACACGAGTTCCTACACTGGAGCAGAACGCACTCTTCAGGTTGTAGACTTGGGGAACACCGTTCGTTGGATAGTGTCGCTGCCGAGGGGTGAGAAGGTCGTGATGGACTTCCTCGCAGGAAATCTCTACCTCTACGCGGTACTTGAGTGGCACGACGGCGGGGGGCAGGGGACTATCGTTGCTCGTCCTTCCGATATCCGCTTCTTCGACCGCGACAAGCGACCAATAGATAGGATTGGCACATACGGCATGGCCCTGGCCTTGTGGCTGCGTCGCAGGCGTGCGCGACATCCTGACGGATTAGAGGTGTCCTTTGTCGTGGAGAGGGTGCAGGCATGAATTCGGAGCTGATCGTCTCGGACGACGAGTACCTACTACTCTGTGCCATCGCTGATGGTGCTGACGATCCAAGACGCATTGCCGCACTCCTTGACGCTGACCCATCAGATGTGCGGCAGTTTCTTGAAGAGGTCGGGGCCGTTGAAGACCCTGCTGCGCAACGCCTGCTTCGGGCAGCGCTCGAGCATCGTCAGGCCAAGTTGCCTGGAGCCGTCAGAGGAATCGAGCGGTCTCAGGAACGACGTCCTGCCTGGCAGGCGCTGCTGAGCCAGTTCGAGGAAGAGCTACGAAGCTTGGACGCCGAGGTTAACTCTCAACTTCCGCGTGCCATTCGTTCCCCTCGGGCAAACAACCGGAGGGAGGCCTTCTCCTCAGAGAAGGTACTTCGTTCCCTGGCTGGTATTGGCATTCCGGTGGGTGACGGCCTGTCCATCTTGGAAAACGTGTCACGCTTTCTTCCCTCCTCCAAGACCAGGCTGGCGCAGTTGACGACCGCGGACATCCGACGCGCCGTGCTGAGTGCAATCTACGACCTCGACGTACCCGCGGACCGGCCCGTATCGGTGCAAGAATGGGGCGATCGCTACGCTCGTCGATACGGCAATCCGGACATCCGGATCCGGGTCGTTGACCACAATCAGGGCGAGCGAGTCCTAGACTATCGTTTCGTGGAAGATGAGATCATCCCCACTCTTGTCGAGCGCATCCTGGGCGTCCCCTTGGAGGTGGCCAGACAAGGTGGAGTCGGTGTCAAGGACGTGAACCTTATGTCACGTGCGATCGTTGAGCATGTGCAAAACCTCAATCTCTACCACATTCATCGGAAGACACTAGAGGCGTTAGCCTTCGACCTAGCAGTGCAGCCGCCCCATCCGTGGTTCGTCTCGTCGTGGAAGATGAGTGACACCGTGCGGTATGATCTCGACAAGGCGGCGGCGCATAGAGCCCTCCTGAATCGTACACTGAACTCAGGCAAGTGGGAGTTCTTTAAGCATGCCTTAGCGGAATGCGTTCATCACTCCTGCTCGGCTCTCTTGGGCTACTACGGTGGGTTTCTGGGTGCATCCTACCTGCATCCCCTCTACCAGCTGTCGACTTACCTTCACTTGGAAGATCCGGACCGTCGCCAACAGCTCAATCGATTCTCGAGAGTTAGCCAGCTGCCCGGCGACCTTGCTGGCATCGGAGAATCACCAGAGGCTCTGTCTCAAGTATTGGCCAAGATGCGTCGGATGATCAATTCCCCCCCCGATCATCGGCTGCCAGAGCTCGCCGTGCAGGCGGCACGCCTCTACGAAATGGTCCGCGGGGTCATCACCACCCGTGTGGAACAAGTGGATGAGCCGCTGGCCAGACTTGAGGCTGAGGATGACTCCGTTGATGTGGGATTGGGAAGCGTCTTCTGGGAGGTCGCGAAGCGAATACCCGAGTGCCGTCCAATGAAATCTCTCGAAAGGGGGAAAGGACTCTTTTGGGTCCAGTGCGACTTCGGCCCTGACGGGCAACCTGGGAGAACACGCCTCCTCGCAGCTCAGCTCGACAGCGTGGATGCCTCGCTTCATAAGAGGGTCAACCAAGCGCGCGCCGCGATCGACAAATCGAGCATAGAGGCTGATGCTGTAGTGTTTCTTAGCGCCAAGGAGCGAGGATCCACTGTGGCAGCAGAGGCATCCCGCGGAGTCAGTTGGCCGAAAAAGATACTTGTACTGAATCGATCGCATGTCCAAGGGCTCTACGACGCACCGGACCGGGCCCAGGCCCTTGGCCACTTGTTGACCACCGGCCAAGTGTCCGAATGACGTTCCCCCGCCTTTGAGGTGACGCTAGAGTCGTACGGTCCCAGCCGACCGCAAGGCCAGTGGACCCCGTAGTAGCATGCAAGTGAGGCGACTCCCCGATGAGATCATTGCGATCCTTCAGGAGCACGTCGGCGGCGTGGTCGCGAATGCGGCGCTCAATCTCGAGGTGCTCTAGGACGCGATTGGCAAAGACTAGTGACGGCCCCGCAACGGCATACTGTCGTAGTGGATGCCCGCGCAGAGCGTTCGCTGTCGGAGCCGCAGGGGTGCCAGCAGCTGGGGTTGCACCCCAAACCGATCCGCTACCGGTGCCGGCCGGTCGAGATCCGAACGACGGACGAAGGTTGGCGGCACGTCCATGCTTCTTGGGTGAACCTTGAGGGTGATCGTGACCCCGGGGAACAAACGAGGCAGTCCACCGCGATTCTATGTTCTGCCACCGCCGCGGAACTCGGACGCAGGGTCCATTTCGGGAGGAAGGATGATTGTAGTGTTCGCTGGTGCAGGTGCATCGAAGGCAGTCGAGCCTGAACGATACCCAACAACGATTGAGTTTTTCGAAAGGCTACCTAGTGAGGTCACGGCGGACGACATCTTCCAGCACGCGGTCGCCTTTCTCAAGGAAAAGCACCCCAACGTGGTGCAACTCGACATCGAGCAGGTTTTGTGGCTTGCGGCGGAGCTCCGTGACTTTACGTCACGAGCGTCTGATACCGCCTCAGTGCCAGGTTGGTTCATAGAGGGGAATCGCCTATCGACCATTGCCAAGCGGGGTGACAACGTGACCCCGCTTCATGCGGTCGCGAGTGCTGCAACGCGGCGCGTCGATGGTCTTGTATCACGCATTAATGCGCTTGTCTATGACCTCTACGGTGAACCACCCAGTAAGCCAGAACTGGAAAAGAACTGGATCCCCCTGTTGAAGGAGCTGCCGAGCTTTGGTCAGACCCTTGAACTAGTCACCACCAACTATGACATTGTGCTCGAGGAAGCAATCGTCAGTGCTAAAGCTCCCGTGTTGACAGGTCGCACAACGGGAAACCAGCCAACCTTGGATTTGACGATGTGGGACCTGCGTGGGCTGAATGCCGAGTCTTTTTCGGCTTACGGAAGGCTAACCAAGTTGCATGGGTCAGTTGATTGGGCGAGAGGTCGTGACCGGATCTTTGTTGGCACGCCCCTGTTTCAGGGAAGACATGAACGTCACGCAATTATTTACCCGGGATTCAAGGGCACTCCTACCGACCCCCTCTTTCAACAACTGCACCGCTACTTTCAAGAGCGAGTTTCTCAAGCTGAGGTTTTAATCTTCATCGGGTACGCCTTTCGGGACGAATACATTAATAATGTGCTAGAGCGGGAAGTAAGGCGTCAGTCTCACGTGATCGTTGTAAATCCGTCTGAACGGCTTCCAGGCCTACCGTTTCCAGAGTCACGGGTATCCCACATTCGAGCCGCATTCAATGAGGAAAGCGTGAAGGCGATCCTCAACGGCGTTCGTAAGGTGATTGGGCAAGAAGCTGCTGGGACGTAACAATGGCGCTTGTTTCGATTCACCGTTCGTGCTAACTGTCAGATCACTAATCGCGCCCATCGCGAATCGAGTGCTCAGTTCGGTGTGTCGACTCGATGTATTACTGAGGAGCGGCCACAGGTAATACGCGTTTGGTGAGATCGGAAGCGACCCTCACCCTGACGCCCTGGCGTCGTGGTGAACGTCGTGAGCGTCGCTCCGCACCGCGCCTCCGCAACGACCTCCAGCGTCCGCGAACCATGACCAATCCCCGCGACGCCTTCACCCGCCCTCGCAACCTGGCACACCCCCACATCGAACCCCAACCCCGCTGTAATGATGGGCCATCCCGTCGCTGCGACGACCCGGCCGACGCCAGTGAAGCCCTGACCGGTCCTCGCGACAGACCTACCCACGCCCGCGACACGCCGTCCCACGCTCGCGACACGACTTCCCGCGCTCTCGACAACCTCTCCGTCACGAGCGACACCGCATCCCACGCCAGCGACGGCGCTTCCCGCGCTCGCGACTGACCTTCCCGTCCTCGCGACAGGCCCACCGACGCCCGCGACAGAACCTCCCGCGCTCGCGACACGTTCACCCCCACAATCGACGCACCGTCCCCTACAATCGACGACCCTCCCGACGCCAACGACGCCCTCGTCGACACCTTCGACCGTCGCTCCCCTAGCTAGTCGCCGGACAAGCTGTCCCTCTCAAGGGACACCAGCCCCCTGCGGCGCACGCGCGAACGACGGACCCGCACGGTCCGTCGCAACGTCCGTCGTCGTTCCTTTCGGTTTTCGGTTGTTGAGAATCAATCACTTAACAGCTCGCGACCGAAACAAACGACGGACGCGACCGGTCACTCGACCAATGGCACGGTCCGTGAGCATACAGGCGCCGTCGCCGGAGGTCGGGCGGCGACGGGCAGTCCTCCTGGTGTGCACCGATCCATGCCGACCGTGGATCCGTTCGGAGAGGTCCTGCATGAAGCGGTTGATCCGCAGGAAACTGACGATGGCGGGACGCGTGCGTGACTTTGCCCGCACCTACCCGTCGCCCGACGCGAGCTGGACCGGCGTGGTCTCGCGCCTGGAGGAACTGCTGACCCGCGCCGGGGCGCTGGAACAGGTGG
>CAZKYO010000049.1:0-4541 GCA_964557115.1 uncultured Gemmatimonadaceae bacterium | reverse complement strand
GTGGTCTCGCGCCTGGAGGAACTGCTGACCCGCGCCGGGGCGCTGGAACAGGTGGAGCGACAGGGCCGCGCCAGCCGCAGGACGGCCCAGGCCACCCGGCGCGAACTCCGCGCCCGGCTCCACGCCGACTACCTCCGCCACCTGATCACCACGGTGGCGGTCGCCTTCCAGGGCGACCCGGCGGTGCCCCGCGAGTTCCACCTCCCCCGCCTCAACGGCCCGTACCACGTGTTCGGCGCCACCGCGCACGCGATGCACTCGGCCGCCGAGCCGCTGCGCGACCGGCTCATCGCCGCGGGACTCGGCGAGACGCTGCTCGCCGACCTCGCCGCGGGGCTCACGGCGTTCGACGCGGCGGTCGAGGCGGAGGCGGCCAGCCGCCGCGCCCACATGGTCGCCCGCGGCGAGCTCGAGGAGATCGCCGACCAGATCGGCGCCCAGGTGCGGCTGCTCGACGGGTTGCTCCGCCCGCGGATCCGGAAGGAACCGGGCCTCAAGGACGCCTGGGACCGGATCCACACGCTCGAGGGACCGGAGAAGTTCAGCCGGAACCGGGTGGTGGGCGCGATCGGGCCGGCGGCCGCTGATGAGATGGTGATGCCGGCCGACGCCGCGTCGGAACCCGTCGCCGAGGTGCCGGACGCGCCGCAGGATGGCGAGGGGGAGCGGCGTGCCAGCTGAGGCGGACCCCAGACAGCCCCCAGTCGCGTCCGGACGCGGCTGGGGGCTTCTGGCTGGTCCTCGCGCCATCGAGTCCCGGTTCCGAGAGTGTCCTCGATAGGAGAGCTCAGACCATGGTGTTTCGACAGTGATCACGGGCGAACTCAGACTCATCGGAGTCGCTACTGGGGTCGGCGATCCCAGCTTGACACTAGGACAAGTCCTAGTGGACGAATTCGTCAAATTCCTACACATTGAGAACGTCATCTCGCACGACCCCTCCCCTCCAACCCTCTGAGCGGAGCCTTTTGATGGCGGAGCACTCTCACCGCATTGCGCTTGCCCAGGCCGTAGAATTGGTCGCCCGAGCGAGGCAGGATCCCGACCTGAAAGTGAAGGGCTGGCAGTTTTCGAGTCCGATCATCCGTGAGATCCTTGACCACCCCGAGACTGTGGGCCTCAGGTTCTACATGGCGCGGACCGAAGAAGATGCACCGACGCTGGTGGTGGTCGGGACCAATGCGGAGGGGGCCGACGTGATCAGCGGCACCATCGCAGAGTGGGCGTGGCCATGTCCGCCGGTCTGTGATGAATCAAGTCCATTCTTTGAGCCATGACTCTCGCAACCATCGTCAAGGCCGTGGCCGCCGTTGGCGTGTCCGGATCGGCGCTGCCAGTCCTTGTGGGCGCTTACCGCTTTGGTTCCAGGCCCCTCGTGGAGCGCGCCGTCTGGGTTTGGATGGCGGTCGGGCTCGCCAGCAACCTCTGGATGATGGTCGCCGCCGCTCATGCCCGAAGCAACACCGACCTGGGTGAACTGGTTAGGTCTACCTACGCACTCACGGGGCTCTTCGCGCTGGGCGAGATCTCGGGAACGCGCAAGGCTCGGAGTTGGGTCGTGATAGCCGGCGGGCTCTACTTGCTCTTCTGGATATGGCGGGCAATCGAGGAGGATTACGTTCAGGCGTTCGGACCGTGGACCGGCCCGGCTCTGAGCGTCATGTTCACTCTGGCAGCGGTTGGGCTGCTCTGGAGCCAGCTTCGTCGGCCCGATCCGCTCAACATCAGGAGCTTCGGGCTCCCGATCGCAATCGGGACGATCGTTACCTACGCTCCAGCCGCGGCTATCGAGGCCATCAGCTACCTTTTCTACGACACGAATACGCAGGTTGTGCTCCTGCTCTGGGCGGTTCGCGGAATTCTCCTCGTGATCGGACTCGTGTTCTTCACCTTGGCATTTGCATGGACAATTCCACGCCGGTCCTCGTCTGGGTCGTTGCCGTCAGCGGCCTGACGGTCTTCGGTCTAATCGCGCTCTTCCTCGGTGTGCTGTTCTGGCATCAACGTCGACTTGCTGCCGAGGCGACCAGGTGGGGATACCAGCTGCTCGAGGCGATTGACGGCGAGCGGCATCGGATCGCGTCGGAGCTTCACGATGACATGATCCCTCGGTTGATCACTGTACGCTGGACCGAGGAGAGGGCTGGTGCGGAGCCAAACGTCCAGGTCCTCGAAGGGGTGATTACGGGGCTCCGCGGACTTGCCCACGCCTTGCACCCTCCGGCCCTTCGGCATCTGGACCTGGGCAACGCCCTCTCGGATCTGGCCGACGACATTCGCCGTGATCGGCCCTCCACCGAGGTTGCCGTCGAGGTGAGCAATGGCTTGGCCGTGTTGGGCGAAGACGTCAGTCTTGCGCTCTATCGGATTGCGCAGGAAGCGACAATGAATGCGCTCAAGCATGCCGATCCGAAACAGGTCGTAATCTCCCTCCAGTCCATGGACACGGACATGGTGCTGACTGTCGAGGACAATGGTTCCGGCGTCAAGGACGCGTCGAGACTCGGTCTGGGGTTTGGCACCAGAAGCATGCGGGAACGTGCGAGGCGTCTTGGGGGAAGGCTAGACTTCTCCAGCGAGGTGGGGCGGGGAACCACGGTGACCTGTCGAGTACCACGATGATGTTGACCGATTTGCCTAGGCCGTCCATCCTGATCGCGGACGACCACCTTGTCTTCGCAGAAGGTCTCGCGGAGTCACTAAAGTCGGAATACGTGATCATTGGCCTGGTGACGGCGCTTGACCAGCTCGAGGATGCTGTCGACACCGCTCGACCTGATGTACTGGTCCTTGACCTTTCCTTTCACGGCGCCTCGGCCCTCCCCGTACTGCGCAGGTTGTCACGGTCACGCGAAGGCTTTCCCGCCGTCGTCGTGCTGACTGCTCATGGATCTCCCGCGCTTGCCCGGGCCTCCGAGGAGGCTGGCGCTCTGGCGTTTTTGCCTAAGGATGTCAGCACACATGAGCTGAAACTGGCAATCAGTGCAGCGGTCGGGGGTCGCAAGTACTCCCACCACAGTCGTTCCACGAAGGGCATGACCCAAGATGTTGGCGTAGGCACAAATGACCGCGTGACAATTGACGGCTTTTCGCTGACCCGCAAGCAGGTGAAGGTGCTTTCCTTGCTCCAGGCAGGGCTTCCTCGGGCTGAGATCGCGACAGCCATGGGGACGAGTCTCAAGGGAGTCGACTATCACCTTCAGCAGATCAGGAAGATTCTTGGGGCGTCACACCTGCGATTGCTGTATGTCTGGGCCACGGAGCATGCCGCGGCGCTGTCAGCCAGGTTGCACGGCAGGTATGGCACCGATGAAACCTAACGAAGTGACACGAGGCTTTCGCGGTCTGTGTCCTCGAGGCCCGCCGAGGACGCCGTTGGGCAAGACGGACCAGGGTGACACCTGGCGCCGAATCCTACCTGTTCCGATGGCACTCTTCCTCTAAGTTGACGGCGACGCCCCTCAGTGTCGATCAGCGGTACCGCTTGGCACTCGACCGCGACCGTGCTTGCCAGAAAGTCGCTTACAACGGCCTCGTCGAGCCACACACACTCGAGAGACACGGCGGTGCCAGCGACGTGGGCGCACACTGCGCTCTTCGCAGTAGACCGCCTTGGCGGCGCGAGCGCGTCAATGAAGGCGGATTTGTCGCAGTCCACGCCATGACCTGCCACCCAAAGAGATACGAATTTTGCCCTAGCGTGATTCCGTGCCTGGCGCAAATGGGCTCGGACGAAGAATTTCTGCCACCCACCGCCGCAGGTCTTCCTCGGGAATCGCACCAATGACGCGATGGTCGTTAACATAGGACACCGGCGTCTGATGGATGTCGAGTGCGGTACCGAGTTTCTGTTCTGCCTCGAGCACCTCAATGTCCCGCTCAGATTCAACGCACCGGCGCAAGTCCTCCGTGATCGGAATCTTCGCGCGCTGAAGAGCGGCTTTCCATCCAGTCAGCATGGTGCTTTGGTTCGGGTTCGCGATAACGGCCTTGACAAGGGCCCGGTGTTCCTCGGTCGCGCCAAGACAACGTGCTGCAAGATGTGTCCGGAGAAGGCCGCGACTGTTCGACATTGGAAAATCGACCACCGTCACATTCACTTGATCCGGCAACGCCTCCTGGACATGGATGGCGCCCTGCAACATCGTTGCACAGTGACCACAGGCCAAATCTGTGAAAACAACAATGCTTACGTTGGCGTCCTTCGGGCCCAGCGTGCGTCCGAGTCTGCTCGCCTGCAGAAGCATCGCTCTGGCCTCGGATGGTGCCCGCGGGAAACGTGACGCAAACTGCGCCTCGTCGCGAGAGCTTGCGGTCGCGATGGGCGTAGCGCTCCGATCCGCCGTGTCGCCGTTGGTGAATGACCGTACGACAACAAATCCCACACCACAGAGAAGAATCGCATCCAGGACTAGAATGTTCACTCTCATTGGCCCTCCTTAGAATCAGATTGGCGTCTTGCGGGCAGTGGCGGCAAGAGAAGGCGAGAGTGCCACTATCGAGGCAGCGAGACGGCGAGGATCTTGCCCTCGCTTGCCTGA
>CAZKYO010000048.1:0-15632 GCA_964557115.1 uncultured Gemmatimonadaceae bacterium | reverse complement strand
CCCGGCCCGCCATGCCCGCGCGGGTCGGGGGGGCGCGGGCGGGCGGGGGGGGGGGGGGGGGGGGGGGCCCTTCGTGTTTTTTGGGGGGGGTTGGGCCCCCCCCCCCCCCCCCTCGCCGTCAGTGCCTCGTGGTCCTAGCGCCTGGCGACCTCGGCGGTCCCGTCGCGCCGATCGCGGACCTCCCAGCCAGCAGCGGCCAGCAAGTCACGGATCCGGTCGGCCTCGGCGAAGTTCCGCTCCCGCTTGGCCGCCAGACGACGGTTGGCCCACGCCAACGCCCACGACTCGACCCCATCGGCAGGCGCCGTCTCGGGGAGATCGGCACCGGCGTCACCCGTCACGACGTCACCGGTCACCTTGACACTCTTCGAGTCGGCCGGGAGCACCTGCAGCACCCCGGTTGCCTTCGCCCACGCCTCGCGGAACGCCGCGCAGGGCGCCTCGCCGGCGTCCAGCAGCCGGTTGCCTTCCTTGGCCGCCTCGAACAGTGCCGCCAGGGCGCGCGGGGTGTTGAGGTCGTCGTCCATCGCCCGCGCGAAGTCGGTCGCCAGCCGCGTCGCCGCGATCTCGAAGCCGGGTGAGCCCTCGACCGGCGCCTCGCCGAGGCGCGCGTCGAACGCGCCGAGGCGACGGGAACCCTCGCGGGCGGCATCGAGCGAGTCGTCGGTGAAGTCGAGCGGCGCCCGGTAGTGGGTGGTCGCGAACAGCAGCCGCACGGTGCCGGCGTCGACCCCCTCCTCGCGCAGGTCGCGCGCGGTGAGGATGTTGCCGAACCGCTTCGACATCTTGGTGCCGGCCATGGTCAGGAACTCGCCGTGCACCCACACGCGCGCGAAGTCGCGCTCGCCGGTGTGGGCGCAGCTCTGCGCGATCTCGTCCTCGTGGTGCGGGAAGACCAGGTCGATCCCGCCGGCGTGGATGTCGAGCACGTCCTGGCCCAGCTGCCGGCCGATCGCCTCGAGCGCCATCGCCGAGCACTCGAGGTGCCAGCCGGGCCGGCCGCGGCCGAAGGGCGCGTCCCACGCGGCGCCGACCTGCTCGTCCTCGGGACGGACCGCCTTCCAGAGCACGAAGTCGCGGGCGTCCTCCTTGGCGTACTCGTCGTCGCTGGTGCGACCACTGGCGCCGCCCTTGAGCTCCCGGGTGTCGAGCCGCGAGAGGCGGCCGTAGGCCGGGAAGCGCGCGATCGCGAAGTACACCGAGCCATCGTCGCCCCTGTAGGCGACGCCCTTGGCCAGCAGCGACTCCACCAGCGCGATCATCGGCGCGATGAACCCCGTGGCGCGCGGATACTCGTGCGCCGGCAGGATGCGCAGGTAGTCGCGATCGGCGAAGAACGCGTCGATGAACCGGGCGGTGTGCTCCTCGAGGCGCTTCCCGGCCGCGAGCGCGCCATTGATCGTCTTGTCGTCCACGTCGGTGAGGTTCATCACGTGGAAGACGTCATAGCCGCTCGCCGTCAGCCAGCGGCGCAGCACGTCCTCGAAGAGGAACGTCCGGAAGTTGCCGATATGGGCGAAGTTGTAGACCGTCGGCCCGCAGGTGTAGAGCGACACGTGCGGCGGGTCGATCGGCGCGAAGCGGTCGACCGACCGGGTCATCGTGTTGTGGAGGCGGAGCGTCACGCCGGGGCCCCCGGATCGGCGGGTGCCTGTCGCAGGTGCACGGTCCGCTGCGGGAAGGGGATCTCGATCCCCTCGCGGTCGAGGCGGTTCTTGATCCGGCGGCGGAACTCGCGGCCGACGTCCCACTGCATCCCGGGCTGGGTGCGCAGCATGGTGCGGAGCGTCACGGCGCTGTCGTCGAGGCCCTGCACGCCGACCACCTCGGGCGGCCCGTCGAGCCGGCCGGTCCAGTTGCCGTCGGCGTGGAACGCGGCGGCCTCGTCGCGGAGCACCGCCAGCGCCTTGTCCACGTCGGTCTCGTAGGCCACGCCGACGTCGATCACCGCGCGCGACCAGCCGCGGGTCTTGTTGCTCACCGTCGTGATCTGGCCGTTGGGGATCACATGCAGCACCCCCTCCACGTCGCGGAGCCGGACCACCCGGAGGGTGATCTTCTCCACGGCACCCGCCAGGCCGGCGACCTCGATCACGTCGCCGACGTCGAACTGGTTCTCCGACAGGATGAAGAACCCCGCGATCACGTCCTTGACCAGCGACTGCGAGCCGAACGACACCGCCAACCCGATCACGCCCGCACCGGCCAGCAGCGGCGCGATGTTCATGAAGACGTCGAGCGTGAGGATCAGGGTGAAGGCAGTGATGACGATCGTCCCGGCCCCCTTCAGCAGACCGGAGATCGTCTGGGCCCGCTTCTCCTGGTAGGAGAGGCGGGTGTCGTCGCCGTCGTCGGCGAGCTTGACGATGTGGGCCGCGACCATGCGGACCCCCACCCAGCAGAGGGCGGCGAGGGTCCAGATCACGATCAGCCGCACCGCGTGGGCGCGCGCCGTCTCGATGTCCATCCCGAACAGTCCGAAGAACCGTTCGAGCGACTGGGTCAGGTCGAAGAGGAAGCCGGTGGCGAGCTGGAACATGGCCCGGAAGGTGGCCCGGGTCGCGCGGGAGGGTCAACCTCCCCTCGCCGCTTCGCCGCTCAGGGTGACAGCGCCGTTCGTCGCGGCCAGTCGCACTCAGCCCTCGACCACCCGCGAGCCGCGCACCGCCACCCCGCGCGCCAGCAGCTCGGCGAGCACCTCTTCGGGGGTGAAGTCGTCGAGCGCCACGGCGGCCCGGTTCTCCCCGAGGGGCAGGAGCACCAGCGGCGACGGCCGCGGGAAGGGGGCGGTGGTGGGGCCCAGGTCGAGGAGCAGCATCCGGCGCGACATGGGCGGAGGGTAGCGGACGCTCGTCAGCGCGGCGTCACGGTCCCGACGCCGGGGGGTACCGGATTACGAGAACCGAGAACGGAGAGTGGAGAACGGCGGGCGGCAGCTCTACCCGACCTCGAATCTCCAGTCACGACTCACGATCATCGAACGAGCAGCCGTGCCGACCGGCTCGCCTCGGCGCCGTCCTGGCCGTGCATCGCGATCTCCAGCCGGTACTCGCCCTTGTCGAGCCGGTCGATGCCGACCAGCCGGTCGAGCTCGTTGATCCCGGCCTTGAGGTCGGTCGTGAAGCCGACCTCGATCGCCGGCTTCTCGCCCCGCACCCCGACCGCGAAGAGCCGCACCGTGATCGCCACACCCTCGCGCGCCACGTCGCTCCGCGCCTGCCAGTAGACCGACACCGGCTCCGCCTTGTCGAAGGTGCCGAGTGGGGCGAGGGGGACACTGGTCCCGGTGGTGGTGGTCCACGTCTCGTGCTGCGAGGCGGCGCCCAGGACCAGGTCGGAGAGGCGCAGGTAGCTGGTGCCGAGCGGTGGCCGGTCGCCCCAGGCACGGAGGCGACGGTCATCGGGCTGCGTCGCGACGAGCGACCAGGTCGTGACGTCGCCACGCGAGGGGATCACGACGTAGCCGGTGACCCACTGGTCCTTGCCGGGCACGCCGGCGAAGCGGAGCCGCCGACGCAGCGAGGTGTCGAGCCACTGCTCGGTGGCGCGACTCCACTGCCGGAAGGCGAGGTCGATCGCGGCGATCTTCCCCGCCGAGTCGTCCTCGAAGGCGAGGTCGCCGGACTTGAGCGCGTAGTCGATGACGGCGAGCGGTGCGCCGCTGGAAGGATCCCAGACCGACGCGAAATGGGCGACGCCCTCGACCGGATGCGCGACGCGAAGCGAGTTGTCGTCCTTGGTGGTGGCGATGGCGATCTCCGAGCGGTCCTCGGTACGGAGGGTCTCGAGTCGCTCGGGGGTGATCGGGCTCCAGCCCGAACCAGTAGGATCACATCCCGAGGGCGGGATGTCCCAGCAGATCAGTCGGTTGGTCAGCTGACACCGGGGAGTATCGAGACCGCAGAAGAAGTTGCCGAGCACTCCCGGGACGAGCCTCGTGGCCTCGTTGCTGCCATCGTACGCTTCGCTCTCGAAGCTCACCAGGAGGTTCCGGCCATCGAGGTCATAGCGCCACGCCTCGCGCTCGAGCACCGATCCAGCAGCCGTGTCGACCCAGATGGCCTTCTTCGTCGGTTCGCCGAAGCGGAGGTAGACGGCGCCACGATCGTCGATCCATTCGACCGACGGTAGGTAGACCCGGAACGTCTGCGCCGGGATCGATTCCGGCGCCGAGGTATAGCGCACCGCATCCGGGTCGAGACTCCGCTTGTCGGGTGTTGCCGCCACCTGACTGAATCCGCGGAGCTTCCGCGGCATCTCGCGCAGGAAATGCGCCTCGGCGTAGTCCAGCCGCGTGAAGTGCTCCACCAGCCGGCTCCCCGCGCGGCGCCCGTCGCGCACGTCGCGCCGCGCCAGCTCGTCGCGCACGAACGCGCCGCGCGTCGAGTCGGCCATCGCCTGCCACGCCTCCCACTCGCCCGGCTCCAGGAACCAGCGCAGGTGCCAGCCCACCTCGGCCCAGTCCGACGGCTGGCGCGCGACCGCCATCGCGGCATCGAGCAGCGTCGAGACGGTGGCAGTGTCGGCGCTCCGCGAGGCGAGGCGGGCGAGATGCAGCAGCTGCCAGGTCGAGTCGCCGCCGCCCTGCAGGCCGACGGTGATGCACTGGTTGGACGCCGCGAGATCCCCCAGCCGGAGCGAGAGCAGCGCGCAGCCCCGGACCGCCGCGGGCGCGGTGACGCCGCCGGTGACCTCCTTGGCGAGCGCGTCGCGCACCGCCTGCGCCTCGTCGGGCTCGGGCTGGTCGAGCGCGATCACGGCGAGCAACTCGGCGATGGCGTAGTCGTCCTTCCCGCGGGTGAGGGCCAGCAGCGCCGCGTTGGTCGCGCCGTGCTGCCAGCTGGTGCCGAGCGGCATCAGGTAGCCCTCGCGACCGATCGCCTCGTCGATGTCGAGCCGGGCCCGGAGGCACGCCAGCTGGAAGAGCTGGTCGGCGGTCGGCCTGCCCTTGCGGGCGCGCGAGGCGACCAGTCCCTCCTCGGCGAGCAGCGCGGTGCGGCCGCGCTCGACGCGGGCGGGACACGCGGCGGACACGGCGGCGCGGTAGTGGCTGAAGTCGGTGACGGAGTCGGGCGGGGCGAGGTCGGCGCGCGGGACGGTGAACCGGAGCGGCAGTGCGGCGTGCATCGTCGAGTCCGAGCCGCCCCCGCCGGGATCGACGCCGATCAGGCGGCCCTGGCGCTCGTCGATCCCGATCGCCCGGCCGCGACCGCCGAGCTGCGCCGGCGCGAAGATCCGCCACCAGGTCGGCAACCAGAGGCCCGAGGGGAGCGGCGCGAAGCGCATCTCGCCGCCGGCGAGGCCGTTGCGCAGGCCGCCCGGCATGTTGCGGTGCTGGAAGGTGAGCTCCTTGAGCGCGAGCGAGGCGCGATCGAGCACCAGCGTGCCGGCGATGTCGACCAGCTTGCCCTTGCCGGCCGGTTCGAAGCGCAGCGTGATCGTCGTCGTGTCGCCGCGGTCGGGCTCGAGCGCGAAGCAGTGCGACTCCAGGAACCAGTCGGCCGACAATACGCTCACGTCGGGCCCGTACCAGACGCGCGAGTCCTGGAAGCCGTCGATGCCGTCGGCCATGAAGCCGACCTTGCGGATCGAGTCGGGATCGACCGCCGAGATCGGCCAGCTGACCGGAAGTCCGCGGACCGTGTCGGCGGTGATGACCGAGTCGAAGCGACCGGCAAGCGCCGTGCGATGGATCGCCTCGATCCGGAAGCCTTCGCTTCCCTTGAGCGATGCCTCCATCACCGACAACGACGTGCGGGCGCCCTCGAGCAGGCGACCCAGGACCGGCCCGCCGGCACCGATGGCGCGACACGCCCCCTCGCTGCCGAAGACCTGCAGGTCGGCGAGGGTCACGGCGGCGGATTGCATGGTGATGTCGCCGAGCCGCAACCCTTCGGCGGGCACGTCGAACGCCGGCCGGTTGATCGGCGAGTAGCCGATCGCGGCGACGCGGAGCGTGTAGCGACCGGCGGAGGGGGCGATGATGGCGAAGGTCCCGGACGGCGAGGTGACGGCTCGGGCGGCGGCGCCACCGCCCGTCGGGTGCAGCTCGACCAAGGCCCGGGAGATCGGGAGGGAGTCATCGCCGCCGACCACGCGGCCACGAACCAGCTGCCCGTTGAGGAGTCCGGGCAGGCCAAGGAGGGCCAGGAGCTGGAACGCCACGCGCATGGGGCCTCCGCTAGGGGGCGGAGCGGGGTGGTCGCGAGGTCCGGATTGGCGATGTTGGTGCCGGCCAGAAGGGCGCCGACACCACAGGGACGTCGCGGGGCGCGATCCTTACACATCCCATGGTCGCCCGGCCTCCGGATCGCCGCAAGCGCTGGCGGCCGTGGCGGGGCACCCCGGGGCGACCGACCCGTTACCCTCGCCCCTCGCGGATCGGCCGCCGCGCGAGTTGATTGCCGACATCCCCAACCCGAAGCCATGCCATGCTGCGCCGCGAATTCCTGGAGCTCGCCCGCAATGCCGCGCTCGCGGCGACGATCCCGAACCAGTGGCGGGTGCTCCATCGACCCTCGTTCGTGGACGACCCGTTCACCCTCGGCGTCGCCTCCGGCGATCCCACTCCCGATTCGGTGATGCTCTGGACCCGGCTGGCGCCCCGTCCGCTCGAGCCCGACTACGGAATGGATCGGCGGCGCGCGGCGGTGAGCTGGGAGCTGGCCAGCGACGAACAGTTCGGCAGCGTGATACAGAAGGGGCGCGCGACCGCGGCGCCGGAGCTGGGGCACTCGGTGCACGTGGATGTGCAGGGGCTCGAGCCCGATCGCTGGTACTACTACCGCTTCACCAGCGGCGGGGCGGCGAGCGTGGTCGGCCGGACCCGCACCGCCCCGGCGCCGGGGACCGAGTCGCCGCTCCGCCTCGCAGTGGCGAGCTGTCAGCACTACGAGGCCGGCTACTACACCGCCTACCACCACATGGCCGAGGAGGAGCTCGACCTCGTCACCCACCTCGGCGACTATATCTACGAGTACAGCGGCAGCGACGGCCTGGTGCGCAAGCACGCGAACACCGAGGTGGTCGCGCTGGAGGACTACCGGATCCGCTACGGGCAGTACAAGTCGGACGCGTTCCTCCAGGCGGCGCACGCGCGCTGCCCGTGGCTGGTGACCTGGGACGACCACGAGGTGGACAACAACTATGCCGACCTGGTGGGCGAGAACGGCATGGAGTCGGTGGAGCAGATGCGGGCGCGACGCGCGGCCGGCTACCAGGCGTGGTGGGAGCACCAGCCGGTGCGGGTCGGCCGGGCGCAGTCGTGGAGCGACCTCACCATCATGCGCAGCGTGCCGTGGGGCTCGCTGGCGACGTTCTGGGTGCTCGACGGCCGGCAGTACCGCAGCGACCAGGCCTGCGGCGACGGCAACAAGGTGGTGCCGTGCGGCGACTGGCAGTCCCCGCAGCGCACGATGCTGGGCGCCGCGCAGGAGAAGTGGGTCACCGACGGCCTCGGCAGCGACCGGGCCCGCTGGCAGGTGCTCGCCAACCAGGTGATGATGGCGCCGTACGACTTCAAGGTGGGCGACGAGCGGCAGGTCTCGATGGACCAATGGAGCGGCTACCCCGTGGCGCGCGACCGGTTGCTCGGCGCGATCGCCGAGCGGGCGCCGAATCGCACCGTGGTCCTCACCGGCGACATCCACAGCAACTGGGTCAACGAGTTGTGGAGCAACTTCGAGCGGATCCAGGCCCCGACCGTGGCGGCGGAGTTCGTGGGGACAAGCATCTCGTCGGGCGGCGACGGCGCCGAGGCGGACGGCGGCGTGAACGACCGCACCCGGGCGGAGAACCCGTTCATGAAGTGGCACAACGCGCGTCGCGGCTACATCCGCTGCGCGGTGGACGGCGCGAGCTGGCGGGCCGATTACCGCATCGTCCCCTACATCACGCGTCCGGGCGCACCGGTCGAGACCGCCAGCAGCTGGCGGCTGGAGAACGGGGTGGCGGGCATCAGCCGAGCCTGAAGCGCGAGGACGCGCGGGGCGAAGGGCGAGGGGGAGGAGCGGTCACGCCCCTCGCCCCTCGCCCCGTCGCCGCTACCAGGAGACGCCCGTCACCTGGATGTTGTTGATGTCGAACGAGCCCGATCCGGCGCCGGTGAAGCGCACTCCCGTCGTTCCGGCGGGGGCGTTGCCCGAGAAGCAGGCCGGACCGCTCGACAGGGTCGCCGTGCCCAGCGTCTGCAGCGCGTCATCCACGTAGGTCACCCCGATGAATCGCGCGCCGCTGAAGGAGCTGGTGGCGCAGAAGTCGAGGTGGGTGAACTGGTAGTTGCTGCCGCCGGTCGTGAAGTTGTGCAGGAACCAGATGGCATTCCAGTCGAAGCCGATCCGGAACGGCGTGTTGCCGAAGTAGTTGTTGCCCGGCCCGAACAGGTCGAGGGTGGCGGTGCCGACCGGCGTGGCCCCCTGGAGCACCGGGACGGTGGTGCCGGTGGTGACGATCCCCGGCGTGAACGCGTTGGTGAGGTCCACGGTGTAGGTCATCGCGACGGCCGGCGTGCAGCTGAACGCCGCATTGCCGGTCCCGCCGGCGGTCAGGGTCACCTGGACGTTCGGCTTCGGGCTGCACGTGTAGCCGACCGGATCCACGACGGTGAACGTGTAGGTCCCGGGCGCCAGGTTGTTGATCGGCACGCCGACGCCGTTGCTCGCGACGATGCCGCCACCGGACGGACCGGTGTAGTTGACCGTCGCGCTCGGCGCCCCGGTCTGGGTCACGGTGATCGTGCCGGGGTTTGCCACGCAGGCGATCACCAGGTTCGTGCTTCCGCCGGTCGTCACCGCGCCCTGCACCGGGTTGTTGCAGGTGAAGTTCGTCACGATCGGGATGGTGGCGGAGTACTGGCCCGGCAGGACGTGGATCGTGACCGGCGTCTCGCCGGCCTGGACCGTCCCGCTCTCCGGCCCGGAGTAGGTGATCGCGTGGGTCGTGCCGGTGCCGGTCACCGAGAGCGCGAGGCCGCCGAGGGTGGACGTGCAGTCGATCGTCCGCTGGTAGGTGGCGCCGGCCGCCAGGTCGAAGCTGCCGGTCTTCGGCGCGCAGTCGTAACGCAGGCTGGCGCTGATGTTCCAGTCGTAGTGTCCGGGCAGCGCGTTCTGGAAGGTGTGGCCGTTGCTGCCGAGCTGGTCGGTGAGGGTGCTCGCGCCGGTGAGCGACAGGTCGAAGAACGTGTTGTCGGTGATCCCGGTCGTCGTGAAGATGATCGTCCCCGGCAAGGCGCTGCACTCGTACGTGACACTCGGGAAGCGGTTGAACGGCGTGATCGTCACGTCGGCGTCCGCCGGCGTGCAATGGAGCCCGGCCGGGTCGGTGATGGCGACGTTGTAGCTGCCGTCATCGAGGCCGGTGAAGGCGTAGCCGGCCGAACCGACCGTCTGCGTCCGGTTCACGCCGTTGCCGGTGAGGTGCAGCGAGGCGCCGTTGGGGGCCCCGTTGACGGTCGTCGCGATCGTGCCGAGCCCGCCATCGAGGTAGCTGAAGAACTCGGCCGCCTTCTCGCTGCAGGCCGCCAGGGCAGCGGCGAGGCAGCACGCCGCGGCGAGGCGCGGCAGGGTGCGCGGAGTCATGGTCGCCCTCCTAGAAGCGGACGCTGAGGCCGACGCCCCAGTGGGTGTTGGTGTCGGCGTCGTGCTTCCCGCCGGTGTCGTAGCCGAAGAGTCCCTGCACGAGGAATCGCCCGCCCACCCGGCACCGCACGCCGCCTCCGCCCCCGATCCGCAGGCCGGACTCCGAGCGTGACTGGGTCAGGGTGCCACCGGCCGGCCCGTACCGGGACTTGTTGAGGTACAACGCCGGACCGCCGTAGACGAACGGCTCCACGGGTCCGTCGAGGAGGGGGACCTGCACGTAGGGCTGCACGACGTGCACCGTCACCGTGTGGCGGACCGGCGTTCCGCCGTACTGCTGGTTCACGCCGTAGCTCGAGCGTCGATAGCTCAGGCCCACCTGAACCTTCGGGATGACGTTCGTCCCGACGGACGCGCCGAACCACGAGCCGGTGGACTCCGCATCGCAGCCGGTGAGGCCGCTGATCGCCGTCATGTCGCAGGCGACCTGGTCGAGCCGGCCGAAGCTCGCGCGCCCGTAGGTCATCCCGGCCAGGAAGCGCACGGGTGGCGGCGTCTTGGTGGTCAGCTGGACGACCCCACCGGACGCGCGCGCGCCGAATTGTGCGGATTGGCCCGCCCGGAACACCGTGATCAGGCCGCAGGCATCCTGCGACAGGTCGATCGTGGACCGCGGCGCGACATCATCGCAGCGGGCATCACGCTCGCCGTCGGGCACGAAGACGAAGCTCGGTGTCCCGCGGAGCGGGTTGTCGAAGTAGCTGCGCACCTGCTGGCCCTTCACGGCATTGATCGCGGCGAGCTGGTCAATCGTGAGCGAACCGTCGGCGGTGACGCTCCCGATCGGGACCCGCGCGCCACCCCGGACGGTGGCCACGTTGGCGGACGTGATGCCGCCCAGCGAGATCGTGAGCGCCTGGGCGGCGAGCGCGGGTGCCACGCCGGGCAGCAGGACCGCCACCAGGGCGAATCGCGGAGTTCGCATGTCCTTCCTCCTCCCGGTCGGGCGGGACGTGAGGGGTTCAGCGCGGGGTCGTCGAGACGAGGAGATCAGTAGGTAACGCGAGAAACGCCCCCGAATCCGGCCACATCGGCTGGCGGGGCGGTCCCCAGGGGATAGACTTGGGGAGTCCCCGCCCTTCGGCCTTCCCAGGACCCCGATGCGCCACGATCCCGCCGGGCCCGAACCCCACCAGATCACAGGGCTGCTCCGCGAGGCCGCCGCGGGGCGGCGTGCGGCGCTCGACGAGCTCATGCCGCTCGTCTACGGCGAACTCAGCGCGATGGCGAGCGCGCGGCTCCGCCGGGAGGCCCCGGGCCACACCCTCGAGACCGCGGGCCTGGTGCACGAGGCGTGGCTCCGCCTCGTGGGGCAGCACGCCACCTCATGGCAGGACCGCCAGCACTTCTTCGCCGTCGCCTCGGAGGCGATGCGGCGGATCCTGGTGGACCACGCCAAGCGCCGCCATGCGGCCAAGCGTGGCGAGGCCCCGGTGCACCTCCCGATCGAGGCCGCCGACCGCACTGCCGCGGGCACCCTCCTGCCCGGTGGCGACGAGGAGCTGCTCGCGCTCGACGAGGCACTCGACAGGCTCGCGGCCTTCAATGCGGCCGGTGCCCGCGTGGTGCAGTACCGCTTCTTCGCGGGGCTCTCCAATGGCGAGGTCGCCGACCTGCTCGGCACGTCCGAGCGGACGGTGCGGCGATCGTGGACCACGGCTCGGGCGTGGCTTCGTCGCGAGCTCACCGGCGGGCGCGAGGGATGATGGACCCCGAACGGTGGGCCGCGGTCGAGGCGCTGTGCGAGGCGGCGCTCGAGCGTCCCGCCTCGCGTCGGGCAGCGTTCCTCGAGCATGCGTGCCGCGAGGATCCGGCGCTGCACGACGAGGTCCGCTCGCTGTTGGCGCAGCTCGACCGCGACCCCGACTTCCTCGAGCAGCCGATCGCATCGCTGGGCCACTCGGGACCCGGCGACGCCGGCCCGCTGCCGGAGGCAATCGCCGGATGGAGGATCCTGCGTCGCCTCGGTCGCGGCGGCATGGGTGAGGTGTTCCTCGGGGAGCGCGACGGCATCCGCGCCGCGATCAAGGTGCTGCGTGCCGATCTCGCCTCGCCCGACATCCGTCGTCGCTTCGCCCTCGAGCGACGGATCCTCGAGAGCGTCTCGCACCCCGGCATCGCGCGGATGCTCGACGTGGCGGAGACGACCGATGGCCGCCCGTGCTTCGTGCTCGAGTATGTGCCGGGAATCCCGATCACGGCCGACGCCGACCTCCGCCGACTGTCGATCGCGGCCCGCCTCGGACAGTGGCTCTCCGTCGCCGATGCCGTGGAGCATGCCCACCGGCACCTCGTCGTGCACCGCGACATCAAGCCGGCCAACATCCTGGTCGGCGAGGACGGGGCGCCGAAGCTCCTCGACTTCGGCATCGGCAAGGTGCTCGGCCCCGAGGCCAACCTCGGCACCCTCGTCGAGACCGCCCAGAGCGGCCGGCTCCTGACGCTCGACTATGCGGCACCGGAACAGCTCCGCGGCGACGTGGTCACGACCGCCACCGACGTGCACGCGCTCGGCGTGCTGCTGCACGAGCTGCTGACGGGTGTGCATCCCTTCCGGCGGACCGATGCGACCCCCGGGCAAGTGGAACTCGCGATCCTCGAGCACGAGCCGGACCGTCCGAGCAGCGTGGTGCGTCCCGCGCCCGCGAGCGGCCCGGTCGCGGAGGGCGACGCGCGAGTGCGCGCCGACGCCCGGCGCGAGGCGTCCCCCGAGGCCCTGGGGCGCCGGCTGGCGGGCGACCTCGACAACATCGTGCTGATGGCGCTCCGCAAGGAGCCGGCGCGCCGCTACGGATCGGCTGCCGCGTTCGCGGAGGACGTCCGTCGACATCTCGACGGGCTCCCGGTCCGGGCGCGACCCGACACGCTCGGGTACCGCACCCGCAAGTTCGTCCGGCGCAACGCCGGGGCGGTGTCGCTCGCGGCGATCGCGCTGCTCGGGCTGCTCGGGACCCTCGCCGCGGCGCTGCTCGAGTCGCATCGGGCCAATCGCAACGCGGCACAGGTCGTCGCCGAGCGCGACGAGGCGGTCGCGGTGCGCGGGTTCCTTATGGAGATGTTCGGCGCGACCGGTGGCGGACAGGCCGTCGGTGGCTCCGAGACGGTGCGCCAGCTGCTCGATCGCCAGGCCGCCAGGATCGACGCCGACCATGCTGACGATCCGCTGCTCGCGGCTCGCCTCGACGAGGTGGTCGCCGATGCCTACGATCGGCTCGGCCTGCCGGCCCAGGCGGTGCCGCTGGCCGACAAGGCACTGGCACTCCGGCGGGCGGCCCAGCCGGGCGACCACCCGGACGTCGCCGGCGCCGAGAACCTGCTCGGCTGGGTGCTGCATCAGAGCGGCGACCGCGCCGGGGCGGAGCCCCACCTGCGCGAGGCCGTCGCGATCCGCCGGAGCCGGCACGACTCCGCCGGACTGGCGCGCGCGCTCAACGACCTCGGCGTGTTGCTCGACGCGACGGGACGCCACGTGCCGGCAGAGTCCGCCCTGGTCGAGGCGCTCGCGCTCCACCGCGCGCGGGATGGCGATGGCGACCTTGGCACCGGCACGACCGCCAACAACCTGGCGGCGAACTACTACTACCAGGGGCGCTACGCCGAGGCCGGGAGCACGCAGGACGTTGCGCTGAAGGCGCTCCGGGCCAGCGTCGGCGAGGCGCACCAGCGCACGGTGATCGCGCTCAGCAATCTCGCGGCCTTCCGGGTGGCGGCGGGCGAGTTCGTGGAGGCCGAGCGGGACTATCGGTCGCTGCTCGCGCTGCAGACCCGGCTGCAGGGCCCGGAGCATCCGGTCACGTTTCGGGTGGCCACCGCACTGGCCACAGTGCTCGGCAACCGGGAAGGGCCGACTCGAGCGTCCGCACTCCGGGAGGCCGACTCGCTGCTCGTGCGCGTGCTCGCCGCGCTCGATCGCGAGGGCGGCGGCGGGGCGCCGCAGCGCGGTGTCACGCTCGACCGATTGGCGGGGATCCGACTGGCGCGCGACGATCTCGACGGGGCGTTGCGGTCATCGACCGAGGCGGTCTCGCTGCTGAACGCGGCCGGAAGGGCGCGGGCCAACGACGGGGCCGCGGCCACGGGCCGACTCGGCCTGATCGAGGCGCGCCTCGGACGGAGGCCGGACGCGATGCGGCATGCGCGCTGGGCCGTGACGGAGCTCGAGCGGGCGATCGGCGCCGATGCCCCGGAGACGGCCCGCGCGCACGGGCGGCTCTGTCAGGTGATGCGACTGGTCGGATGGGACGTGGTCGAGACGACCGCAACCTGTCGCGCCGCCGTCGCGGCGCTCGAGCGGGCCCCAGGCGGGTACCGCGCCGACCTGCAGGCGGCGAGGGCGGCGAGCGAATCGCGGTGAAGGGTGACGGGTGACGGGGATCCAAGCTCGGCCCCTCGCCGTTCGCCGTTCGCGATGTCGTCCCTCAGCGCCCCTTGACGTGCGCCGCGTGCGCGGCCTGCAGCGCGTCGAGCAGCGGCGCCGCGTCGAAGCGCACCGGGTCGGTGACCGGCAGGCCGGTCTCCTCGCTCGCCTTCCGGCAGGCCTCGCGCGCCTCGTCTTCGGAGAGGTCGTAGGTGTTGAGCGCAATGCCGATCACCCGCGACGGGTGCACCAGGTTGGCCATCGTCTCGTAGAGCCGCACGTACTCGGCCAGTGGCGGCAGCGCGAGCCACGCCGCCTTGCGATAGTCGCCGATGTACTTGCGGCTCGCCTGGTGGCAGAGGATCATCGCGTCGGGGCAGCTGCCGTGCAGCAGGCCAAGCGTCACGCCGGAGTAGCCGGGGTGGTTGATGCTCCCCTGCCCCTCCACCAGCACCACGTCGGCGCCCTCGGCGCCCTTGAGCGTGATCTCCTCCGCGGCGCCGCCGATGAAGTCGGCCACCACCGCGTCGACGCCGATCCCCCACCCCTCGATCATGATGCCGGTCTGGCCGGTCGCGACGAAGTGGGTGCGCAGCCCCCGCCCCTGGAGGCCGCCGACCAGCTGCAGCTGCGACGTCATCTTGCCGACGTTGCAGTCGGTCCCCACGGTCAGCACCACCAGCGCGTCCAGGTCACGCGCGCGGCCACTCGACACCGGCAGATTCGCCGGCGGCTTGCGGATGTCGGTGATCGTGCGGCCATGGGTCCGCGCCGCCTCGGCCAGCACCGGATCGTTGCCGAGGAAGGTGTGGAGGCCGCTCACGATGTCGCAGCCGCCCTCGAGCGCCTCGAGCAGCCAGGCGTGCCACGTGTCGGGCAGGCCGCCCCCCACGGGGGCGATGCCGATCAGCACCGAGTTGGCGCCGAGCGCGAGCCCCTCGGCCATCGAGCCGATCACCGGGATCGCGCCGCCGAAGCCGAGCACGTCCTGGGCCGTCTGGCCGACCTTGCTGCGGTCGAGCACGGCGACGACCCGCTCCGGCTGGTAGCGGATCACCGAGTTGGCGGTCTTGGAGAGGAGCGGCGTGAAGTCGCCGTCGGCAAGGATCAGGTGGCGCACCGCGTCCCGCGATGCGCCACCCTGTGCCGGCGCCCCGCGGGGCGCCGTGGATTCCGGATTGGTCACGCCTGGTCGTTCTCCTCGATCACCTCGGCCTCGGACTCGCCGGCCGCGTCCCTGGCGCCGCCGATCTGCTTCGGCGCCTCGCCCTTGCCCGCGGCGAGGAGTCCCATCTTCTGCTTGAGCTCGAGCAGCTGCTGGTCGGAGTTGCCGTGGTACTCGAGCTGCTCGAACTCGCGTGCCAGCTTGTCGCCGGTGAACTCCTCCTGCAGCTCCGCGGCGGCCAGCGCCTTGCGCTCGTTGGCCTCGATCTTCTCCTGCATCCGCTCGAACGACTCGAAGGCGCTCTTGTCGCCCATCCCCGACAGGGTCTCCTGGATCCGCTGCTGCGCCTCGGCGCGCCGGGCCCGGGCCACGAGGATGTTCTTCTTGCGCTTGGCCTCCTCGATCTTCTCGTTGAGCTGGCGGAGCGAGTGCTTGAGCGACTCCGTCTCCTGCTTGCTCTTGACCCAGGTCTCGT
>CAZKYO010000047.1:4159-16176 GCA_964557115.1 uncultured Gemmatimonadaceae bacterium | reverse complement strand
CGCCGGTGGCGATGGACGAGGGGCTGCGCTTCGCGATCCGCGAGGGCGGCCGCACCGTCGGCGCCGGCGTCGTGACCAAGATCCTGAAGTAGGCACGCGACAGTGGCCCGGCACTCCCGCCGGGCCATGATGCGCAACTGACGAGGACACTGATGGCAGGCAAGATCCGCATCCGCCTCAAGGCGTTCGACCACGTGGTGCTCGACCAGGCCGCGGCGGACATCGTGCGCACGGCGGAGAAGACCGGGGCCCAGATCTCCGGGCCGATCCCGCTCCCCGTGAAGATGGAGCGCTGGACCGTGCTGCGTTCGCCGCACGTGGACAAGAAGAGCCGGGAGCAGTTCGAGCTGCGCACGCACAAGCGGCTGCTCGACATCCACGACTCGCGACCCCAGACGATGGACGCGCTGACCAAGCTGGATCTTCCGGCGGGCGTGGACGTCGAGATCAAGGTCGAGTAGCCATGGCGAGCAACGGACTGATCGGCCGCAAGCTCGGGATGACCCGGGTCTTCGCGGAGGACGGCGCCGCGGTGCCGGTGACGGTGATCGAGGCCGGGCCCTGCCCGGTGCTCCAGGTCGCCGCCGACCGCGTGCAGCTCGGCTGGGGCCGCAAGAAGGCGCTGCGGAGCCCGCGCGCCGAGGTCGGCCACGCCGGCAAGGCGGGGCTCGACTACGCGCCGCAGGTGGTGCGGACCTTCCTGCCGGCCGGCGAGGGCGCCGAGCCGGGCGCGCTGGTGACGGTGGCGATGTTCGCCGAGGGCGACATGGTCAAGGTCACCGGCACGACCAAGGGCCGCGGCTTCCAGGGCGTGGTGCACCGCCACGGCTTCGGCGGCGGGCCGGCGTCGCACGGCAACACCCGGCACCGCAAGCCGGGCTCGATCTCGCCGGGCACCGACCCGTCGCGGGTCATCAAGGGGAAGAAGATGCCGGGGCACCACGGTGCGGCGCGCCACACCGAGCTGGGCCTCCGGATCGTGAAGGTCGACGCGGAGCGGAACCTGCTCTTCGTGCGCGGGGCGGTCCCCGGCTCGAAGAACGGCATCGTGACCGTCGCGAAGCAGGGGGGGAAGAGCCGCCATGATTGAGGCCCCGCACTACAGCGCCGCCGGGAAGCAGCACGGCGCCGCGTTCGCGCTGCCCGCCGACCTGTTCGACGGCACCGTGAACGAGGCCGTGCTCCACCAGGCGGTGACCAGCTACCTGGCCAACCAGCGCCAGGGGACGGCCAAGGTGAAGCGTCGCCAGGAGGTCTCCGGCGGCAACCAGAAGCCGTGGCGCCAGAAGGGCACCGGCCGCGCCCGCCAGGGCACGACCCGCGCCCCGCACTGGCGCGGCGGCGGCGTGGTCTTCGGGCCGGCGCCGCGCGACCACCGCATCGACCTGCCGAAGAAGGTGCGCCAGCTGGCGCGCCGGTCGGCGCTCAATGCGCGGGCCCGCGAGGGGATGCTGCGGATCGTCGACCCGATCGCGATGGAGGCGCCGAAGACCCGGGGCCTGCTCGCGCTGGTCGACAAGCTCGGCCTGGCCGGCCGGAAGGTGCTGATCCTCACGGCGGCCCCGGCCCCGACGGTCCACCTCTCGGCGCGCAACGTCCCGGGCCTCGCGGTCCGGCCGTTCGCCGACGCGACGGCCTACGAGATCCTCCACGCCGAGGCGCTGGTGATCGAGAGCAGCGCGCTCGGGGCGGAGCCGGCGGCGGCGCCGAAGCGGACCCGCACCAAGAAGGAGAGTGCCTGATGGCCGACCTCCACCAGATCGTGGTGCGGCCGCTGATCACCGAGAAGAGCTCGCTCGCCTGGCAGGAGCGGGGCGAGTACACCTTCGAGGTGCATCCGGACGCCACCAAGCCGCAGATCCGCGAGGCCCTGAAGCAGCACTTCGGGGTCCACGCGGTGTCGGTGCGGACCATGCAGATGCGCCGCAACGCGGTGGCCCGGGCGCGGACCCGCGGCCTGACCCCGCGCTGGAAGAAGGCCATCGTCACGCTGCAGGACGGCGAGTCGCTCGCCGTGTTCGAGGGCTGACCATGAGCATCAGGCAATTCCGCCCGATCACCGCCGGGACCCGGTTCCGGTCGGTCGCGGGCTTCGACGAGATCACCCGGTCGACCCCGGAGAAGTCGCTGCTGGAGCCGCTGAAGCGGTCCGGCGGGCGCAACAACAAGGGGCACCTGACCGCGCGCCACATCGGCGGCGGCCACAAGAAGCAGTACCGGCGGATCGACTTCAAGCGCGACAAGTTCGGCATCCCCGGGCGCGTCGCCGAGATCGAGTACGACCCGAACCGCACCGCGCGGATCGCGCTGGTCGTCTACGCCGACGGCGAGAAGCGCTACATCCTGCATCCGCAGGGGCTGGCGCAGGGCGACACGGTGGTGAGCGGGCCGGGCAGCGACGTGCGCGTCGGCAACGCCCTGCCGCTCGGCGAGATGCCGCTCGGCACGATGGTGCACAACATCGAGCTCAAGATCGGCAAGGGCGGCGCGATGGCCCGCTCGGCCGGGCAGGGCGCGCAGGTGGTGGCCCGCGAGGGCGAGTACGTCACGCTGCGCCTGAAGAGCACCGAGATGCGGATGGTGCACGGCCGCTGCCTCGCCACGGTCGGCGAGGTCGGCAACGCCGAGCACGAGCTCCTCTCGGTGGGCAAGGCGGGCAAGACCCGCTGGCAGGGCCGCCGCCCGACGGTGCGCGGCGTCGCGATGAACCCGGTGGACCACCCCCTCGGCGGCGGCGAGGGCAAGACGTCGGGCGGACGCCCGCCGGTCTCGCCCTGGGGCAAGCCCGAGGGCACCAAGACCCGGAAGCGCAAGAAGGCCTCCAACCGGCTGATCGTGCGCGGACGCAAGCGCGGGAAGGCGACCAAGTAATGGCGCGAAGCATTCGGAAGGGCCCCTTCGTCCAGCAGGCACTGCTCGACAAGGTCGCGGCCCAGAACGAGCGGAACGACAAGAAGGTGATCAAGACCTGGAGCCGGGCGAGCACCATCCTGCCCGAGTTCGTGGGTCACACCTTCGCGGTGCACAACGGCAACAAGTTCGTGCCGGTGTACGTCTCGGAGAACATGGTGGGCCACAAGCTCGGGGAGTTCGCCCCGACGCGGCTCTTCCGCGGCCACAGCGGCAAGCTGGTCGCCGACAAGAAGGCGAAGGCCTGAGATGCATGGCTATGCGATCCAGCGGTGGGTCCGCCAGTCGCCGCGCAAGATGCGGCTGGTCGTCGACCTGATCCGCGGCAAGAACGTCAATGAGGCGTACGCGATCCTGCAGTTCAGCAAGAAGCAGGCGGCGCGGCAGATCGCGAAGACGCTGAAGTCGGCGGTCGCGAACGCCGAGCAGCACGCGACGCGCGAGAACGAGGCCTTCGACCTCGACGAGCTGGTCGTGGTCGACGCCCAGGTGGACATGGGGGCGCCGCTGAAGCGGTTCACCGCCGCGGCCCAGGGCCGCGCGACGCCGATCCGGAAGCCGACCAGCCACGTGAAGATCGCGGTGGCCGAGAAGCCCGCGAAGAGGAAGAAGGGGGCGAAGTAATGGGCCAGAAGACGCATCCGGTCGGGTTCCGGCTCGGGGTCACCCGGCAGCCGCTCTCGCGCTGGTACGCCGGCAAGGACATGCCGAAGCTGCTGGGCGAGGACCGGCTGATCCGGGACTACATCCAGAAGCGGCTCGGCCACGCGGCCATCGCCGAGGTGCACGTCGAGCGGAAGCCGGGGAAGGTGACGATCACCATCCACACCGGCCGGCCCGGCGTCGTCATCGGCAAGAAGGGCGCCGAGGTCGACAAGCTGCGCGAGGAGCTGGCGCTGGTGCTCGAGCGGCACAGCGGCGCCTCCCGCGAGGTCGCGGTGAACGTCGAGGAGATCAAGCGGCCGGAGCTCTCGGCCAAGCTGGTCGCCGACAACATCGCCGCCCAGCTGGTCCAGCGGATCTCGTTCCGCCGGGCGATGAAGCGCGCGGTGCAGAGCGCGATGCGGATGGGGGCCCAGGGGATCCGGGTCCGCGCGTCGGGCCGCCTGGGCGGCGCCGAGATCGCCCGGACCGAGGGGTACCGCGAGGGCCGGGTGCCGCTCCACACGCTGCGCGCCGACATCGACTACGCCACGGGCACCGCGAAGACCACCTACGGGACGATCGGGATCAAGGTCTGGATCTTCCGCGGCGAGGTCGTCGAGGACCTCGGCGGCCGCACCTACAGCACGGGGAGCTGACGGCCATGCTGGCACCGAAGCGGATCAAGTTCCGCAAGACGTTCAAGGGACGCACCAAGGGCGTCGCGACCCGTGGCAACACGGTCGCGTTCGGCCAGTGGGGCGTGATGTCGCTCGAGCCGGGCTGGATCACCAACCGGCAGATCGAGGCGGCCCGCGTGGCGATGACCCGCGAGATGAAGCGCGGCGGCAAGGTGTGGATCCGGATCTTCCCGGACAAGCCGATCACCAAGAAGCCGGCCGAGACGCGGATGGGGAAGGGCAAGGGCAACCCGGAGGGCTGGGTGGCCGTGGTCAAGCCGGGCCGGATGCTCTTCGAGGTCGACGGGGTGACCGACGAGATCGCCGCGAAGGCGATGGCGCTGGCGATGGCCAAGCTGCCGGTGCGGACCCGGCTGGTGAAGCGGGAGGAGATCTGACGATGCTGGACACGACCGAACTGCGCGACCTGTCGACCGCGGAGCTCGAGGCCAAGCTCGCCGAGCTGAAGGCGGCGCGGCTGCGGCTCGGCTTCCGCTCGGCGACCGAGTCGATCGAGAATCCCATGGAGTTCCGGACGCTGCGCCGCGACATCGCGCGGGTGCAGACGATCCTGGGCGAGAAGGCGCGCGAGGGCTGAGGACGATGAGCGACGAGACGACGACGACGGCCGGCGCGCGCGCCGCCCGGAAGACCCGGCAGGGCGTGGTGGTGGGCGACAAGATGGAGAAGACGGTCACCGTCCTCCTGACCCGGCGCTTCACGCACCCGAAGTACGGCAAGCAGATCACGCGCAGCACGAAGGTGAAGGCCCGCAACGACCACGAGGCTCGGGCGGGCGACACGGTGCGCATCATGGAGACCCGACCGCTGGCGAAGACCGTTCGCTGGCGCACCGTCGCGGTCGTCGAGCGGGCCAAGTAAGGCCCCGGGGGAACAGGCGATGGTGCAGCAGGAGAGCATGCTCAAGATCGCGGACAATTCCGGCGCCCGGAAGGCGCTGGTCATCCGCGTGCTCGGCGGGTCGCGCCGACGCTACGCCTCCCTTGGCGACAAGGTGGTGGTGGCGATCAAGGACGCGATCCCGACCGGCCAGGTGAAGAAGGGCGACGTGGCCAAGGCCGTGATCGTCCGGACCGCGAAGGAGGTCCGCCGCAAGGACGGCTCCTACATCCGCTTCGACGAGAACGCGGCGGTCCTGATCAACGACCAGGGCGAGCCCCGGGCGACCCGCATCTTCGGGCCCGTGGCGCGCGAGCTGCGCGAGAAGCGGTACATGAAGATCGTGTCGCTCGCGCCGGAGGTGCTCTGACATGAAGCCGCTCGTGCACAAGAAGGCGGCCCGCGTCCGCACCCAGCCGCGCCCGGCCCGGAAGAAGCTCCACGTCACCAAGGGTGACCTGGTGCAGGTGATCCGGGGCGAGGACAAGGGGAAGCGCGGCACCGTGCTGCGCGTCTTCCCGAAGACGGGCCGCGTGGTGGTGGAGGGGATCAACCTCGCCAAGCGCCACCGCAAGGCGACCCAGACGACCGAGGCCGGGATCGTGACGTTCCCGGCGCCGCTGGACCATTCGAAGGTGATGCTGATCGACCCGAAGACCGACGCGCCCACCCGCGTCCGGCGCCGCAAGGACGCCGACGGCACGGTGGAGCGGATCGCGGTCAAGTCGGGCGAGTCGATCCCGAGGAACCGCTGACGATGGCGACGAAGACGACCAAGGGCGGCGCGGCCGCCCCCAAGGGGAAGGCCGCCGGCGGGTCCGGCGGCAAGGGCCAGGCGCTGGCCACGCTGCCGGTCGACGAGGCCCCGAAGGCCTCGATCGGCAAGCCGCGGCTGCAGCGCTACTACGAGGAGACCATCCGGGCGCGGCTGGCCAAGCAGTTCGGCCTGACCAACCCGAACGAGGTCCCGCGGCTCGACAAGATCGTGCTCAACGTCGGCCTCGGCGAGGCGGCCAAGACGCCGCGGCTCGTCGACGTCGCGATCGAGGAGCTGGCCCAGGTCACCGGGCAGCGCGCGGTCGTGACCCGGGCCAAGAAGGCGATCGCCAACTTCGGCCTCCGGGCCGGGATGCCGGTCGGCGCGCGGGTCACCCTGCGCGGCGCCCGCATGTACGAGTTCCTCGACCGGTTCATCAACCTGTCGATCCCGCGGATCCGCGACTTCCGCGGCCTGCCGTCCCGCTCGTTCGACGGGCGCGGCAACTACACGTTCGGCGTGAAGGAACAGATGATCTTCCCCGAGATCGACTTCGACAAGGTCGAGTCGGTGCACGGGATGGACATCACCCTGGTGACCACGGCAGGCCGCGATGACCTCGCGATGGCGCTGCTTCGCGAGTTCGGCTGGCCGTTCCGGGGCGAGACGCCGTTGTCGCTCCAGGTGGCGTGAGGAGAGACGCATGAGCATGACTGATCCCGTCGCGGATATGCTGACCCGCATCCGCAACGCCTGTTCGGCCGGGCACAAGCGCGTGGACATCCCCGCGTCGAAGCTCAAGGCCGAGTTCGCGCGGTTGCTGCGGGACAACCACTACATCGCCGACTTCCGGGTCCTCGAGGACGGGCCGGCGGGGACGCTCCGCCTGTACCTCAAGTACCACAACGAGCTGCCGGTGATCCGCGAGCTGCAGCGGGTGTCGACGCCCGGGCTGCGGCGCTACGTGAAGTGCCGCGAGATCCCGCGGGTCAAGAACGGCCTCGGCATCGCGATCGTCTCGACCCCGAAGGGGCTGATGACCGACCGCGAGGCGCGCACGGCCAACCTGGGCGGCGAGCTCCTCGCCGTCGTCTGGTAAGGGGGCGGCGATGTCGCGCATTGGCAAGAAGCCGATCGAGCTGCCGAGCGGCGTGTCGGTCACGATCGCCGGGAACACCGTCACGGTGAAGGGCCCCAAGGGGACCCTGACCCGGACGCTCCCGGCGGAGATGACGATCACGGCCGAGGGCAACGTCGTGACCGTCGCGCGGCCCAGCGACGAGACCCGCCACAAGGCGCTGCACGGCCTGTCGCGGACCCTGGTCGCCAACATGGTGCAGGGCGTCTCGCAGGGCTACATGAAGGCGCTCGAGCTGCAGGGCGTCGGCTACAAGGCCGAGGCGAAGCCGTTCGGCGTGAACCTCGTGGTCGGCCTCTCGCACCAGGTCGCGGTGAAGGCCCCCGAGGGGATCACCTTCAAGGTCGAGACGCCGACGCTGCTCAAGGTCGAGGGGATCGACAAGGAACTGGTGGGGCAGGTCGCCGCGGAGATCCGCAGCGTCCGGCCGCCCGAGCCCTACAAGGGCAAGGGCATCCGCTATCAGGGTGAACAGGTCCGCCGCAAGGCGGGCAAGACGGGAGCGAAGTGATGCGGCCGATCCACGCACCGAAGTCGGGGGCCGAGCGGCGCTACCGCCGCCACCTCCGCGTGCGCCAGCGGGTCGCCGGCACGGCCGAGCGGCCGCGGCTGGTGGTGTACCGCTCGCTCAAGCACATCTACGCGCAGCTGGTCGATGACGACCGCGGCGTGGCGCTGCTCGGCGTCGCCGACGGCAGCGAGGGAATCCAGGTCGACGGCGAGGGCAAGATCGCCCGCGCGACCGCGGTCGGGAAGCTGCTCGCCGAGAAGGCGAAGGCGGCCGGCATCACCCGGGTGGTCTTCGACCGCGCCGGTTACCAGTACCATGGCCGCGTGAAGGCGGTCGCCGAGGGCGCCCGCGAGGGCGGACTGGAGTTCTGATGAGCGACGAGACGACGCCGACCGGCGGCGAGCAGGGCGGCGCCGCGACCTCCGGAGCCCCGCGCGGGCGCGGCGGCCGCGGGGGCCAGGGTGGCGGCCAGGGCCGCGGCGGGCGCGGGGGACGCGGCCCGGGTCGCGGCCGCGACCGGCGCGACGACCGCGACGCGGGCGAGAAGGAGTTCACCGAGAACGTGGTGGCGATCAACCGCGTGGCCAAGGTCGTCAAGGGCGGCCGGCGCTTCTCGTTCAACGCCCTCGTGGCGGTCGGCGACGGCAAGGGCCGCGTCGGCATCGCGACCGGCAAGGCGAACGAGGTGGCCGAGGCGGTCCGCAAGGCGGTCGAGGCGGCCAAGCGCGCCATGCGCCCCGTCCCGCGCACCGGCTCCACGATCCCCCACGAGGTGATCGGCGAGCACGGCGCCGGCCGGGTGCTCCTCAAGCCCGCGGCGAGCGGCACCGGCGTCATCGCCGGCGGCCCGGTGCGCGCGGTGCTCGAGTGCGCCGGCATCACCGACATCCTCACCAAGAGCCTCGGCTCGAACAATCCGCACAACATGGTGCGGGCCACGATGGCCGGCCTCTACGACCTCGTGTCGGTGGAGCGGATCGCCCGCGAGCGCGGCATCGAGGTCGACCAGGTCGGCTACCGGCCGCGCCAGCAGGAGAGCTGAACGATGGGACGCAATCCAGTGGTCGGCCGGCAGGGGCCGGCGCACCACGCGGCGGTCATTCCCGCCGAGTCCGAGGCGAAGCGGCTGGTCGTCAAGCAGATCCGCTCCGGCATCGGCCACGCGGAGACGATGCGCCGGACGCTCAAGGCGATCGGCCTCCGGCACCACCAGGCGGTGGTCGAGGTGGACAACACCGCCACCATGCGCGGCATGCTGACCAAGGTGCGGCACCTCGTCGAGGTGTCGCCGGTCAAGGGGAACTGAGATGGCGAAGAAGAAGGTCGAGGAGACGGTCGAGCGGGTGACGCTGTCGTCGCTCGCCCCGGCCCCCGGTTCGCGCCAGGCCCGCAAGCGGGTCGGCCGCGGTCCCGGCAGCGGCCTCGGCAAGACCTCGGGCAAGGGCCACAAGGGCCACAAGGCCCGCGCGGGCGGCAGCACCAACCCCGGCTTCGAGGGCGGCCAGATGCCGCTCTACCGGCGGCTGCCCAAGCGCGGGTTCACCAACCCGTTCAAGGAAGAGGTCCGCGCGATCAACCTGCGCGACCTCGAGCAGCTCGGCGGCGACACCGTCTCCCCGGAGACGCTCGTGGCGGCCGGCCTGCTCGACAAGGCCGGGGACCCGGTCAAGCTGCTCGCCACCGGCGAGCTGGCGCGGGCGCTGACGGTGCGCGACGTGGCGGTCTCCGCCGCGGCGCGCGCCAAGATCGAGGCGGCCGGCGGCAAGGTCGAGGGCTGATGACCGCGCCGCGCATGCCGGGCCTGAGCATCGACGAGGAGCTCAAGAACAAGCTCCTCTTCACCCTGCTCGCGATCTTCATCTACCGCGTCGGCGCCCACATCGTGTCGCCGACGGTGGACGTGCAGCTGCTCCAGCAGCAGATCGCCAACTCGACCACCGGCACCCTCTTCCAGCTCTACGACGCGCTGGGCGGCGGTCTCTCGCGGGCCACCATCCTGGCCCTCGGGATCATGCCGTACATCTCGGCGTCGATCGTCTTCCAGCTGGCGGCCGGCGTCGTGCCGACCGTCGGCAAGATGCAGAAGGACGAGGAGGGCCGGAAGAAGATCACCCAGTGGACCCGCTACCTCACGGTCCTGATCTCCTTCTCCCAGGCCTACACCTTCGCCCTGTTCGTCGAGGGCCTCGGCGCGGTGCCCAACCCCGGCTTCATCAACCGGATGCTGATGGTGGTGATCCTCACCACCGGCGCCATCTTCGTGATGTGGCTGGGCGAGCAGATCACCGAGCGGGGCATCGGCAACGGCATGTCGCTGCTGATCACCGTCTCGATCCTCGAGCGGCTGTGGCCCGGGACGTTCCACCTGATCGGCTTCCTGCGCGACGGGGTGGTCTCCTTCCCGGCGGCGGTGCTGTTCCTGGCGGTGCTGGTCGGGATGGTGGCGGCCGTCGTCGCCATGACGATCGCCGCGCGACGGATCCCGATCCAGATCCCCCGCAAGGTGATGGGCCGCGGCCGCATCCGCGAGGGCCAGAAGACCTTCATCCCGGTCCGGCTGATCACCGCCGGCGTGATGCCGATCATCTTCGCCCAGACGGTCATCATCGTGCCGTCGACGCTGGCCTCGTTCACCCAGAACGGCATCCTCCGCGAGGTCGCCAACTTCCTGGTGCCCGGGTCGACGCCGTACAACGTGCTGTTCGCCCTCCTGATCATCGTGTTCAGCTACTTCTACACGTCGATCATCTTCAACTCGGTCGACCTGGCCGAGAACCTGAAGAAGCAGGGCGCCTTCATCCCGGGCGTGAAGCCGGGCGCGGCCACCGCCGACTACATCGACGGCGTCCTCGGCCGGATCACCCTGCCCGGCTCGATCTTCCTGGCGGTCGTGGCGATCATCCCGATCCTCGTCGCCCGGATGCTGAACGTGCAGAACTTCCAGTTCGGCGGCACCTCGATCCTCATCGTCGTCGGCGTCCTGCTCGACACGCTGGCCCAGATCGAGCAGCACCGCACGCTGCGCAAGTACGACGGCTTCATGAAGTCCGGCCGGGTCAAGTACCGGGGTCGGCAGAGCCGGTTCGGGATGTAACGAGAGAGACGAGAGGCGAGAGAAGAGAGAAGCGGGCTCCCCGAAGGGACCTCTCTTCTCTCTTCTCGCTTCTCTCCCCCCGCACAAGGAGCGGACGCGACAGATGGACATCCTCCTCCTCGGCCCGCCCGGCGCCGGCAAGGGCACCCAGGGCGCCCGCCTCGCCGACGCGCTCGGCCTCCCGAAGTTCGCCACCGGCGACCTGCTCCGCGACGCGGTCGCCCGCGGCACCCCGCTGGGGCTCCGAGCCCGCGCGGTGATGGAGGCCGGCGAGCTGGTGAGCGACGAGATCATTCTCGGCGTGATCCGGGACGAGCTGGCGGCGCCCCGCGCCGCGGACGGCGTGATCTTCGACGGGGTGGTCCGCACCATCCCGCAGGCCGAGGGGATGGCGGCGATGCTCGCCGAGCGCGGCCGGCGCGTCGACCACGTGCTGTTCTTCGACGTCGCCGACCAGGAGCTCCTCGCTCGCCTCGACCGGCGGCGCGGCATCGAGGGGCGCGCCGACGACGACCCTGCGGCCGTCGCCCGGCGCCTGCGCGCCTACCGCGAGCAGACCGCTCCGGTGCTCGACTGGTACGCCGAGCGGGGCGGGGTGACCCGGATCGATGCCGTCGGCACCGTCGAGGCCGTGGCCGCGCGGGTCCGCGAGGCCCTCGGGACGCCGTGATCACGCTCAAGTCGCCCCGCGAGCTCGACACGATGCGCCGCGCCGGCCGGATCGTGCACGACACCCTCGCGCGGATGCGCGAGATCCTCGAGCCCGGGATGACCACCCTCGACCTCGACACCGAGGCCGAGCGCTTCATCCGCAGCCACACCGGCGCCACCCCGTCCTTCAAGGGGCTCTACGGCTTCCCGCGCACCCTCTGCACGTCGGTGGACACCGAGATCGTCCACGGCATCCCCTCGGCGAAGAAGGTGTTGCGCGAGGGGTCGATCGTCTCCGTCGATGTCGGGGTCTGCCTGGACGGCCTGCACGCCGACAGCGCGACGACCCTGGCGGTGGGCGCGATCGACGACGAGGTGGCACGGCTCCTCGAGGTGACGCAGGCGTCGCTCGCGGCCGGGATCGCCGCGGCCACCGTCGGCAACCACGTCGGCGACATCGGCCACGCCGTGCAGACGGTGGCGGAGGCGGCGGGCTACGGCGTGGTCCGCGAGCTGGTCGGCCACGGCATCGGGGCGCGCTTCCACGAGGACCCCCAGGTGCCCAACTTCGGGACGCCGCGGCGCGGCGCCGCGCTCCGCGCCGGGATGACGCTCGCCATCGAGCCGATGATCACGATCGGCTCGCCGGTGACCCGGACGCTGCCCGACAAGTGGACCGTCGTGACCCAGGACGGTTCGCGCTCGGCCCACTTCGAGCACACCGTCGCGATCAC
>CAZKYO010000047.1:0-4059 GCA_964557115.1 uncultured Gemmatimonadaceae bacterium | reverse complement strand
GGGTTCCCCGCGACCACCCCGCCGTGTTCCACGCCGATCGCGCTGCCGTCGAGCCGCGTCACCACGCCGCCCGCCTCGCGGACCAGGACGATGCCGGCCGCGGTGTCCCACGGCGCCAGCACCAGCTCCCAGTAGCCGTCGCACTGACCGTCGGCGACAGCCAGGAGGTCGAGGGCGGCGGCTCCCGCCCGCCGCACGCCGCTGGTCGTGCGGAGGATGCGCTCGAGCTGCCGGAGGTAGCCCGGCAACCCGTCGGGGGCCTTGAACGGGAATCCAGTCGCCACCAGCGCCCTGGACGGCTCGGTGATCGTCGAGACCCGCAGCCGTCGCCCGCCGGACCACGCGCCGCCGCCCCGCCAGGCGCTGGCCCGCCGCATCCCCGGGACGTCGAAGATCGTCCCGGCGACGAGGTCGCCGTCGACCGCCGCGCCGATCGACACGGCCCAGACGGGATACCGGTGCAGGAAGTTGGTGGTGCCGTCGAGCGGGTCGACGATCCAGCTCACCCCGCGCGCGGCCTGGAGGTCCGGGGTGCCTTCCTCACCGATCACCCGGCTGTCGGGCAACGCCCGATGGAGGGCCTCCACGATCAGCGCCTCGGCCGTCCGGTCCACCTCGGTCACGAAGTCCTGGTGACCCTTCGCCTGCCATGCGGCGGGATCCGGCGGCACGACGCGCCGGAGATAGGCCGCTGCCGCGTCCGCCGCCCGCTCCGCAATGCGGGCGAGCCCCTCGGCGTCATTCATGTTGCCGCCCCCTCGGTGGTCGGGTAGCTTGCCGCCATGGCCACGGTCTTCTCGGGCATCCAGCCCTCCGGCGAAATGCACATCGGCAACTGGCTCGGCGCGATCCGCAACTGGATCGCCCTCCAGGACGGGAATGACTGCCTGTACTGCATCGTGGACCAGCACGCGATCACCGGCAAGTACGACACCGGCGCGCTGGCCCTCCGGACGCGGGAGATGGCGATCTCGCTCCTCGCGGCGGGACTCGATCCGGCGCGGGCCGTCCTCTTCGTCCAGAGCCACGTTCCCGCGCACGCCACGCTCGCCTGGCTGCTCACCACGATCGCCCCGCTGGGCGAACTCGAGCGGATGACGCAGTACAAGGATAAGGCGCAGCGATTCGAATCGATCCCGGCCGGGTTGCTGAGCTACCCGGTGCTGATGGCGGCGGACATCCTGCTGTACCGGGCCGACGGCGTCCCGGTCGGCGAGGACCAGATCCAGCATCTCGAGCTGGCCCGGGAGCTCGCGCGTCGCTGGAACGCGGAGTTCGGCGGCGGCGAGGCGTTCTTCCCTGAGCCGCAGCCGATCCTCACCGGCGCCCGGCGGATCCTCGGACTCGACGGCCAGGCGAAGATGTCGAAGTCCCTCGGCAACACGATCGGCGTGGCGGAGTCGCCCGAGGCGATCTGGCAGAAACTCCGGCCCGCGATGACCGACCCGGCCCGCAAGACCCGGCAGGATCCCGGCACGCCGGAGGTCTGCAACATCTACGCGCTGCACCGGCACTTCTCGCCGCCGGCCGTGGTCGAGGACGTGGCGGTCAACTGCCGGACGGCGGGCTGGGGCTGCATCGACTGCAAGAAGGTGCTGGCGGCGAACATGACCGCGGCGCTTGCCCCGATCCGCGAGCGGACCGCCGAGCTCGAGGCGCGGCCGGACGAGGTGCGGGCGATCCTCGGCGACGGGGCCGCGACCGCGCGCCGCCGCGCCGCGGAGACGATGGCGGCGGTGCAGGACCGGATGGGCTTCCTCCCGGAGGACTGATGGCCGAGACGTCGATGCTGACCCGGGTGCTCAAGTCGGCGATCCAGCGGGGCGCCTCCGACGTCCACGCCAAGGCGGGTGACGTCTTCCGCGCGAGGGTCGACGGCGTGCTCGTGCCGCTCACCAAGCAGCGCCTCACGCCGGCGCAGACCCGGGCGCTCGCGGCGACCTTCGCCGGCCTCGCGCTCGACGACCCGCGCCTCGACACCCTGCGCGACTTCGACTGCTCGTGGGGGATCCAGGGGGTCGGCCGGTTCCGGGTCAACGTGCTCCGGCAGCGCTCCTCGTTCATGGTGGTGCTGCGGGTGATCCCGTTCTCGGTCCCGACGCCCGAGGGTCTCGAGCTGCCGCCTGCCGTGCTCCGCTTCGCCGAGGCGACGCAGGGGCTGGTCTTCGTCGCCGGGCCGAACGGGGCGGGGAAGACGTCCACGATCGCGGCGATGGTCCACCACATCAATCGCTCGACGGCGCGCCACGTGATCACGCTCGAGGACCCGATCGAGTACCTGCACCGCGACCTCACCGGCGCGATCACGCAGCGCGAGGTCGGGACGGACACCGCGGACATGGCCTCCGGGATCCAGGCCGCCCTCCGTCAGGACCCCGACGTGCTGGTGATCGGCGAGATCCGCGACGCCGCGGCCCTCGGCCGGGCGGTTCGGGCGGCCGAGTCGGCCCTGCTGGTGATCGCCTCGATCGCGGCGCCGGACGCGATCGCCGTGCTCTTCCAGGCGGTGGCGACCCTGACGCACGAGGAGGGGGACGTCGGCCGGATGCGCCTCGCGGCGGTGCTCCATGGGGTGCTTGCCCAGCGCCTGGTGCCCCGCGAGGCGGGGGAGGGGCGGCGACCCCTGGTGGAATGGCTGGAGGCCACCGAGGCCGTCCGGACGGCGGTGGCGGGCGGGGCCGATCAGGCCCAGCTCAAGAAGGTCATCGACAAGGCCGCCAAGGATGGGCACGCCGAGACATTCGCCCAGGCGGCGGCGAATTGACCGCGCTCCGCCCCGGCTGGTAGATTGTGGGGGAGTCGACCCACTGGCCCCGTCCGGGGCCTTTTTCTTGTCCGTGAGCGGGGTGGCGCGTGTTCGACCGGAAGCATGGCTGCATCGTCGTCGTGGGCGCCCAGTGGGGCGACGAGGGGAAGGGGAAGCTCGTCGATGTCCTCGCCGAGCGGGCCGACCTTGTCGTGCGCTACCAGGGCGGTGCCAACGCCGGCCACACGGTGGTTGTCGACGACCGCCAGTTCGTGCTGCACCAGATCCCCTCGGGAATCCTGCACGACGGGGTGCGCTGCGTCGTCGGCAACGGGGTCGTCCTCGACCCCGAGACCTTCTTCGCCGAGCTCGACCAGCTGGCGTCGCAGGGGATCGACATCACCGACCGGCTCTTCGTGTCCGAGCGGGCCCACCTGGTGCTCCCGTACCACAAGCTCCTCGACCAGGCCAGCGAGCGCCAGCAGCAGATCGGCACCACGGGGCGCGGCATCGGGCCGACCTACGAGGACAAGATCGGCCGCCGCGGCATCCGGGTCGCGGACCTCTGCCGCGCCGATGCCGGCGCGTCGCTGCTCGGGCCGCGGATCGCGCGCGCCAACGAACTGCTCGCGATGATGGGCTCGGCGGCGCGTGCCGACCTCGGCGAGCACCTCGAACTCGCCGCGCGCGTCGGAGCCCGGCTCCGCCCGCTGGCGACCGACACCGGCCTGCTCACCTGGCGCGCGATCCGCGATGGGCGCCGGGTGCTGCTCGAGGGTGCGCAGGGCGCGATGCTCGACGTCGACCACGGCACCTACCCATTCGTGACGTCGTCATCGACCACCGCCGGCGGCGCCACGATCGGCGCCGGGATCGGCCCCACGGAGATCGACGGCGTCCTCGGTGTGGTCAAGGCCTACACGACCCGCGTCGGCAACGGGCCGCTGCCGACCGAGGCGCGCGAGGGGATGGAGGAGCGCCTCCGCGAGCTGGGCGGCGAGTTCGGCGCCACCACGGGACGCCCGCGGCGCTGCGGCTGGTTCGACGCCGAGGTGGTGCGCTACTCGGTGCGCGTGAACGGCCTCACCGGCCTCGCGGTGACCAAGCTCGACGTCCTCGACACCTTCGCCGAGATCCCGGTCGGGGTCGGCTACCGGCTCGACGGCGAGACCTGCGTCGGCATGCCGAGCGACGTCGAGTCGCTCGATCGCGTGGAGCCGATCTACGAGGTGCTGCCCGGCTGGCAGGCGAGCACGGCCGGGGCGCGGACGCTTGCCGACCTGCCGCCGGCGGCGCGGGCGTACCTCGACCGG
>CAZKYO010000046.1:0-16193 GCA_964557115.1 uncultured Gemmatimonadaceae bacterium | reverse complement strand
AAGCTCTACCCGAACGTCGACTTCTACTCCGGCCTGATCTACCAGGCGATGGGCTACCCCACCGACTACTTCACGGTGCTGTTCGCCCTCGGCCGGCTGCCCGGCTGGCTGGCGCAGTGGGAGGAGATGCTCGGCGACAAGGAACAGAAGATCGCGCGGCCCCGCCAGATCTATGTCGGCGCGGCCGAGCGGGACTTCGTGCCGATGGAACAGCGGTAGACGATCGACGATCGCAGGCGACGATCAGGTTGAAGGGCCGGCCTCCGCAAATGGGAGCCGGCCCTTCAGGCGTCTATCGCCTATCGCCTATCGCCTGTCGCCTGTCGCCTGTCGCCTCACGACTCGCCTTCCAGGTACGTGTACCCCTCCAGCCCCGCCACGTAGTCGGCGATGAAGCCGTTGGCCTCCTGTCGGGTGATCCCGGCGGCGCGGGCCACCTTGCGGCGGAAGGTCGCCAGCAGGTCGGAGGCCTGGAACTGCACGTAGGTCAGCACCTCGGTCACGGTGTCGCCGTGGACCAGGTCGGTGATCTCGTAGCCGCCGTTGCGGATCCGCACGTGGACGGCGTTGGTGTCGCCGAAGAGGTTGTGGAGGTCGCCGAGGATCTCCTGGTAGGCGCCCGTCAGGAAGATCCCGACGATGTACGGCTCCTCCTCGCGCCAGGGATGGAGCTCCAGCGACGGCTTGCCGCGCCGGCCGCCGGTGAACCGGTCGATCACCCCGTCGCTGTCGCAGGTGACGTCCTGGATCGTCCCGCGCCGCGACGGCATCTCGCCGAGGCGGTGGATCGGCATGATCGGGAAGAGCTGGTCGATCGCCCAGTTGTCGGGCAGCGACTGGAACAGCGAGAAGTTGCAGAAGTAGCGGTCCACCAGCGCCGTCTCGAGGTGGGCGACCACCTCGGGATAGGCGGCGCGGTCGTCGCCGATCATGCCGGCCAGCGCGTTCAGCGTCATCAGGTAGAGCTGCTCGGCCGAGGCCCGGTCGCGCAGGGTGTACACGCCGTTGGCGAAGTACTCCTGGGCCTTCTCCTTGGCGAAGAGCGCGTCGTGGAAGACCTCCTCGACGCGATTGGGCGTGAGCGCCTCGAGGTTCTCCTGCATCTCGAGCAACAGCGGATGGGCATCCGGCCCGATCGTGACCCGACGGGGCGCGTGGTGCGTCTCGCAGTCGATCACGTTGAGCAGCAGCAGCGCGTGGTGCGCGGTGATCGCCCGGCCCGACTCCGAGATCAGGTCGGGCATCGGGACCTCGCTCGCCCGGCAGATGCCCCCGATGGTGTACACCACGTCGTTGGCGTACTCCCGCATCGAGTAGTTCATCGAGGCGGGCCGGGTGGTCCGGGACCCGTCGTAGTCCACGCCGAGGCCGCCGCCCACGTCCACCAGCTCGACGTCGAAGCCCATCTTGCGCAGCTCGACGTAGTAGCGGCCCACTTCCTCGAGCCCCGCCTTCACGTAGCGGATGTCGGTGATCTGGCTGCCGAGGTGGAAGTGCACCAGGCGGAGGATGTCCTCCTTGCCCCGCGCCGTGAGGGTGTCGAGCAGCTGCACCAGCTCGACCGCCGAGAGGCCGAACTTCGACTTCTCGCCACCGCTCTTGGCCCACCGCCCCGACCCTTCGGTGGCCAGCTTGATCCGCACGCCGATCGTCGGCTCGACGCCCATCTCCCCCGCGACCTTGAGCAGCACGTCGATCTCGTTGAGCTGCTCGATCACGATGATGACGCGGTGGCCGAGCTGCTGGCCGATCAGGGCGAGGCGCATGAACTCCTCGTCCTTGTAGCCGTTGCAGATGATCATGTGGTGGGTCGACTCGTTGAGCCCCAGCACCGCCATCAGTTCGGGCTTGGAGCCGCATTCCAGCCCGACGCCGTGCGGCGAGCCGAACTCGACGATCTCCTGCACCACGTGGCGCTGCTGGTTCACCTTGATCGGGTAGACCGTGGTGTATCGGCCCTCGTAACCCGACTCGGTGATCGCGTCCCGGAAGCGCTCGGCCAGCTCGGTGATCCGCGAGCGCAGGATGTCGCTGAACCGGAGCAGCAGCGGCAACCCGACCCCCTGCTCGCTCAAGTCCATCGCCAGCTGGAAGAGGTCGACCCCGGGGGCGTCCCCGCGCTCGGGATGCACCTCGACGTGGCCCTGCGCGTTGATGCGGAAGTAGCCCAGCCCCCAGCCGGCCATGTTGTACAGCTGCTCGGAGTCGGCATGGGTCCACGCGGCCGGATCGGCGATCGGCGGCTGCTGGACGGGGACGCTCTGGGCCATCGGGGCTCCTCGACTTCCGGCGGCTGGGAAGGGGTCAAGTTTAATGTTCGCGGGGGGAGGAGGACAGATGCGCTGGTCATTTGCGGTGGGGCGGGTCGGGGAGACCGTCATCAAGATCCACGTCACGCTGGTGGCGCTGCTGGGCTGGTACGCCTGGGGCGGCTGGCGGATGGCGGGCGTGCGCGGGGCGATCGACCAGGTTGCCTTCGTGGCGCTCGTCTTCCTCTCGGTCCTGCTCCACGAGTTCGGCCACATCCGGGCCGCGCGGCGCTACGGGATCCCGACGCCGGACGTGATCCTGACCCCGATCGGCGGGGTGGCCCGGATCGCCCGGATGCCGGAGCGCCCCCGTGAGGAGCTCGTCATCGCCCTGGCGGGACCGCTGGTCACCCTGCTGATCGCGCTGCTCCTGGGCGGCCTCGTGGCCCTGGTGTCGGGCCCCGCCGCGCTGACGCCATCCTCCTTCGCCGATGTGCCGCTCTGGACCGCGCTGGCCTGGACCAACGTCCTGCTCCTCGGGTTCAACCTCCTCCCGGCCTTCCCGATGGACGGCGGCCGGGTGCTCCGGGCGACGCTGGCCTCCAGGATGGGCATGGTCCGCGGCACCCGCGTGGCGGTGCGGATCGGCCAGGCCCTCGCGGTCGGCCTCGCGATCGTCGGATTCCAGTACAACATCTTCCTGGTGCTGATCGCGGCCTTCGTCTTCCTCGGCGCCGAGGCGGAATTCGATGCGGTCCGCACCCGCCAGCTCGCGGGTTCGCTCACCGCCGAGCGCCTGACCGTCACCGATGTCCGCGTCCTGCCACCGGCGACGCGCCTCGACGAGGCGATCCGCCTGCTCACCCGCTCCGACCAGCGCGCCTTCCCCGTCCTCGACGAAAGCGGCCACCTCCTCGGGGTCCTGGCGCGCGACGAGATCCTCCATGGCGTGGACGCCCACGGCCTGGCCGCACCGGTGACCGTGGCGATGGCGATCCCGTCCGTGACCGGCACGATCGGATTGCACGAGGGGTTCGAGGCGGCGGTGCAGCAGCTTTGGCAGAGCCGGCGCGACGCCCTCCCGGTCGTCGACAGCGAGGGGAGGTTCGTCGGCCTGATGACCCGCGACAACGTGACTGACGTGCTCCTCGTGCAGGGCCTCCGGCAGCAGCTGGCGGCGCGCGACGCCGGATGAGCGCCTTCACGGTGACCCGGTCGTCGGTCGTGCCGGCCGCGCCGGAGGAGGTGTGGCAGTGGCACCTCCGTCCCGGCGCCTTCGAGCGCCTGGTGCCGCCCTGGGAGGAGGTCACGATCCTCGAGCGCGACCCGAGAGGGATCGCCGAGGGCGCCCGGGTGACGCTCGAACTCCGCCACGGGCCGGCAACGCTTCACTGGGTCGCGGAGCATCGCGATGTCCGGGCGCCGTACGGCTTCGACGATGTCCAGGTGCGGGGACCGTTTGGGGCCTGGCACCATGCCCGGCGATTCGAGGCGGCCGAGGGCGGCACCAGGGTGACCGACACGATCCGGGCCGAGCCGCCGCTCGGGGCGCTGGGCGGGCTGTTGTCGGGAACAATCGAGGACGACCTCGCGCGAATGCTCGCCTGGCGCCACCGGGTGCTGGCCGATGACCTCGCGCGCCTCATGCGCGAGCCGCTCGCCCCGATGCGGATCGCGATCACCGGAGCGACCGGGATGATCGGCACCGCGCTCGCACCGATGCTCACCACCGCGGGGCACGAGGTCCTGCCGATCTCCCGGCGGGACCAGCCGGGCGGGATCACGTGGGATCCGTCGCGTGGGCAGCTCGACCCGGCGCGCCTCGAGGGGATCGACGCGGTGATCCATCTCGCGGGTGCCCCCCTCGCCGAGGGCCGCTGGACCGCGGAGCGCAAGCGCGAACTCGAGGAGAGCCGCACCGAACCGACCGCGCTGCTCGCGCGCACGCTCGCGGGACTCGCCCGGAAGCCGCGCGTGCTCGTCTCGGTGTCGGCGATCGGGATCTACGGCGACCGCGCCGACGCCGTGCTCGACGAGGACGCCGCGACGGCGGACGACTTCCTCGGCCGCCTCGCGACCGCCTGGGAGGCCGCGGCCCGACCGGCGGCGGACGCCGGCATCCGCGTGGTGCACCCGCGCCTCGGTGTCGTGCTCACGCCGCGCGGCGGGGCGCTCGCCAAGTTGCTCACGCCATTCAAGCTCGGGGCCGGCGGCGTGCTCGGCAGCGGCGAGCAATGGATGAGCTGGGTCGCGATCGACGACGTGCTGGCGGCGTGCTGGCGCGCCCTCGCGGACCCGGGGCTCGCGGGCCTCGTGAACGTCGTCGCCCCGGCGCCGGTGACCAATCGCGAGTTCACGCGGGTGCTCGCCGGCGTGCTCGGTCGGCCGGCCATCGTGCCGGTGCCGGCCTTCGCGCTGGAGACGATCTTCGGCGAGATGGCGACGGCCACGATCCTGGCCAGCCAGCGCGTCCGTCCGCGGCGCCTCGAGGATCGCGGCCATCGCTTCCTCTTTCCCGCGCTGGAGCAGGCGCTGCGACACGTGCTGGGCCGGGCGGGCGACACCGCATGACCCCGGAGCGCCACGCCATCGTGCTGCTCTCCGGCGGGATGGACTCCGCGACCACGCTCGCCATCGCTCGGGCGGAGGGATTCACCTGCCATGCGCTGTCGTTCCGCTACGGCCAGCGCCACACCGTCGAGCTCGAGGCCGCGGCGCGCGTCGCCGCGGCGATCGGCGTGGCGACGCATCGGATCGTGGCGATCGACCTTGCGCAGTTCGGGGGCTCGGCACTGACGGGATCGATCGAGGTGCCGAAGGACCGCAGTGCCGAGGCGATCGGCGCGGGCGTGCCCGTCACCTACGTGCCGGCCCGGAACCCGATCTTCCTTGCCTTCGCGCTCGCGCATGCCGAGGCGCTCGGCAGTCGGGACATCTTCCTGGGGGTCAACGCAATTGACTACTCCGGCTATCCCGACTGCCGGCCGGAGTTCATCGCCGCGTTCCAGGAGGCCGCCCGCCTCGGCACTCGCCTCGCGGACCTCGTGATCCATGCGCCGCTGGCCATGCTGTCGAAGGCGGACATCATCCGGCGCGGCCGTGCGCTGGACGTGGACTTCGGCCTGACGCGGACCTGCTACGACCCAACGCCCGGCGGCGCCGCGTGCGGCCGCTGCGATGCCTGCCTGCTGCGACTTCGGGCGTTCGAGGAGCTCGGCCTCACCGACCCGGCGCCCTACCGCACCTGAGCCCGGGGCCGCCGGCTCACGGGGCGCGGCCCCTCGACGGGAGCAAGCGGGCACTGTCGCCCTTTCCGTCGAGCGCCATCTGGAGCGCCTCGGCGTGCTCGACGGCCCAGATCGCGAGCAGTCGCGTGTTGGAGGTCCCCACCAGCTCGCGCAGCTCGGCGAAATGGTAGTCCACCCCCTTCACGCTGAGGCCGACTGCGTCGGCGATCTCCTCGCGGTCGAGTCCCTGCGCCAGCAGGTCGAGGACCTGCACCTGGCGCGTCGAGAACTGCAGCCCCGCGACCGTCACGAACTCGCCCGGGCGCACGTCGGCCTGCCGGGCCCGCTCGTCCGGCGGCAGCTCCACCGAGTACCGCTCGCCGCGGGCCGCGGCCTCGATCGCGAGTCGCAGATCCTCGGCGCTGGCGCCCTTGAGGAGGAACGCGAGCGCGCCGGCCTTGTGCGCGGCGGCCGCGAGGGCCCGGGATTCGTGGGCAGTGAGGATGACGAACCGCGCGCGGATCCGATCGTCGGCGATCGCCTCCTGCATCTTGGGCAGCGAGGAGACGCCACCGAACGAGAGGTCGAGCACCACCACCTCCGGCTGGCGTTCGAGGATCGACCCGAGCAGGTCGTCGAGCACCGTGACCTGTCCCGCGACCCTGAAGTGGGCACTGAGCGCGACGGCGAGGCCCTCGGCCACGACGGTGTGATCGTCGGCGATCAGCACGCTCGGGCGGGAGCGGCGGCCGCTCATCGGTGCGGCACCACGGCGCGAACCTCCGTCCCCTGTCCCGGCCGTCCCTCGACCTGCAGCGTCCCGCCCAGTGCCTCGATCCGCTCGCGCATGCTCCGCAACCCGAACGACGCCCGGGCCAGGCGCTCGGGGGCAATGCCGATGCCGTCGTCGCGCACGCTGAGCCGCACCGCCTCGCCGGTGTCGGTCAGCGCGATCGCCACCTGGCGCGCCGCGGCATGGCGTCGCGCATTGGTCACCCCCTCCTGCGCCACCCGGTACAGGGCGGTGGCCAGCGGCGGTGGCAGGGGATTGCGGCACGCGGTCTCCAGCGACAGTGCCGGCCCGTCGGGCGAGGCGTGGCGCTCGAGGAGGTCGGAGAGGGCCTGGCAGATGTCGAGGTGCTTGAGGGCCGGCGGGTGGAGCTCGTGCGCCATCGACCGCAGGTCTCCCATCACCCCGACGAGGTCCGCCGTCGCGGCGCCGCCGTCGCTCCGCTCGACGGCGAGGCGGGCCGCATAGAGCCGCGGCACCATGTCGTCGTGGAGCTCGCGCGCGATCCGCTGCCGTTCGGCGTCCTGGGCCTCGAGCAGGTGACGCCCCCACCGGCGCGCATCATCGGCGACGCGTCGCTGGTACCAGGCAAACACGCCCGCCGTCACGCCGAGGAGCAGCGCGACGGAACCGGCGCTCACGGCGAATGTCCAGAGGACGAGCGAGGAGGAGTCAGACACGGGCAGGCGTTCCCGGGCAGGAGGGGGCCGGTGACCTGGGGGACGGCGAACGCGAGATCGATCGCGGGCGCGCTGGCCGGAGCGGACGCTGCCGGCCACCGATCCACGCGAGGGACCGGACCCAATCTGCCGAATCGCCGCCGGTCACGCCACTGGCGAGCATCCCGGACGCACGAAAGGCAACGACCGGGAACGCGGCCTGTGCCGCGTCCCCGGTCGTTGTGCACCCGCAGGCGGACTACTTCAGGCGCGGATTGGTCTTGCGCGGCGCCTTCTCGCACTCCGGCCACGTGCGGGCCCCGCCGAACCGGGCGTTGCCGCCGGCCGCCGGCTGCTGCTGTGCGAGATCGATCTTCTCGTGCGGGATCATCGTGGGATCCTCGGACGCGGCGTAGGCGAGCATCGCCGTCAGCGTCGCGTTGTACTGGAGCGCGGGGAAGACGACCTTGTCATAGGTGTCCCGCTCGGTGTGCCACGTGAGCGCGCTGTAGTCCCAGCTCGCCGAGCCGAGGTCGTTGGTCGGCACGCCGTAGCAGGTGAAGGCATAGCCGTCGCTGCCGGCGCCGGCGGGACGCCCGGGGAGCGACGCCCGCAGGCCGTCCTTCCACTCGGTCGGCAGCAGCGAGAGCCACCGCGTCACGTGCTCGGTCGATTCCTTCATGCCCCCGCCGTTGATGCTCTGGATCGGGCCGGTGCCGTTGTCCTGGTTGAACACCGCCTGCAGCCCGCGGATCACCTCGGGGTGGTCCTCGGTGAACGCCTTCGAGCCGACCTCGCCCTCTTCCTCGCCGCTCCAGTGCCCCACGAGGATGGTGCGCTTCGGATGCGGGTACGCCTTCTGGAGGATCCGCATCGCCTCGAGCATCGTCAGCGTCCCGGTGCCGTTGTCGGTCGCGCCGGAGGATCCGTCCCACGAATCGAAATGGGCCGAGAGCACCACGTACTCGTTCGGCTTCTCGGTTCCCGGGATCGTGGCGACGACGTTGAACACCGGCTGCTCGCCGAGCAGCCGTCCGTCGAGGTCGAGCCGGAGCCTCGGCGCGTCGCCGGCTTCCGCGAGCCGGTAGACGAGGCCGTAGTCCTCGCAATTGAGGGCGATCGCGGGGGTCTTCGTGTTGTAGGTCTCGAACACCTCCATCGCCTCGACGCCCCCCTGGGAGCCGCCGCCAGTGCGGCGCGCCGCCTCGGCGCTGATCGCGGCCTGCCACGCGGCGCTGTCGATCGACACCGTGCCGTTGGCGAGGTTGAGCGACATCGGCAGCTCGCGGTTCCCCGCCCCGCCGCCGAAGCCGCCGAAGCCGCGACCACCGGCACCGCCCCCGGCCGACCATGTCAGCTTGGGGCGCGAGGTGATGATGCCACCTGCGCCACCCTGCTCCAGCCGCACGCCGAGCTCGCCGCCGCCGAGCGCCGTGAAGTAGCCGGTCCCCCGCACGCCGGCGCTCGCACCGTTCCCGTCCGTGGCGCGCACCGGCGCCCAGGCCGCCCGCGCCGCGGCGACGGCCTTCGCCATCTCGGCCGCCTGCTCCGGCGTGCCGAGCGCGTTGTACTGCGCCTGCGACCGGCAGGTCGGCAGCGCGGCAGAGATCATCACCAGCTTGCCGCGGGCCTGCGGCAGCCAGCGGACGAACGCCGTGCTGTCCTTGAACTGCGGCAGGATCACGACCTCCATCGTCTGCGCCCGCCCGTTGGTCCCAGGCGAGTAGCCGACCATCTGGCCCTCGAGCGACCGGACCCGCGGCTCGACCAGGTCGATGTGCGACGGACCGCGGATCCAGCCGCGCCAGGTCCCGTACTCCTCCTTGCGGGCAGTGATCCCGAAGGCCTTGTAGGTGCTGACGAGCCAATCCTGGGCCCGGCTCAGGTTCGGGGTGCCCATGAGGCGCGGCCCGATCGAGTCGAACAGCACGTGGGCCTGCCGATAGAGGTCGGTGCTGTCCATCCCGATGGCATAGATCCGCCGGATCACCGGATCGTTCGTCGGAAAGGACTGGGCAGCCAGCGGAGACGCCCCGGCCACGGTGGCCAGGGCGAGGATGGGCAACAGGCGGGACGGGGACATGGCGCTTCCTGCGCGGGGGGAATCAGGGGGACGGGGCGCCGCGGCCGACGCCTCCAGACCTTCGATACGCGCAAGGTGCGCGAGACGTTCGACCACCCCGGCGCTCACGGCTCACGGGCGCCGCGTGACGCGGGACGGGTCCCCCGTCCCGCGCCCTTCAGTTCCCGAAGGTGTTGCAGGCGTTCGGGTCACCGGTCTGGAGACCGGTCCTGAGCCACTGCTGGCGCTGGGCCGCCGAACCATGGGTGAACGACTCGGGCGAGACCACCTGTCCGGCACCGCGCTGGAGGCGGTCGTCACCGATCGAGGCGGCGGCCTGCAGTCCCTCCTCGACATCGCCGGGTTCGAGCACGCGGTCCCGGCGGTTGGCGTGGTACGCCCAGACCCCCGCGTAACAATCGGCCTGCAATTCCATCGCGACCTGGACCCGGTTCGCCTCGGCCTGGCTCCTGGCGCGCGACTGCAGTTGCCGCACCTGGGCCTCGGTGCCGAGGAGCTTCTGGACGTGGTGCCCGACCTCGTGCCCGATCACGTAGGCCTGGGCGAAATCGCCGGGGCCGCCGAGCCGGGCAAGCTCGTCGAAGAAGCCGGCGTCGAGGTAGAGCTTCTCGTCGCCCGGGCAGTAGAACGGACCGGTCGCGGAGGACGAGAGGCCGCAGGCGGACTGGACCTGGTCGGTGAAGAGCACCAGCGTCGGCGGGCGATAGGTCTCGCCGGCATTCTTGAAGATCTCGCCCCATACGTCCTCGGTCATGCCGAGGATGGCGCTGAGGAACTGGCCGGTCTGGTCGTTCGCGTCGGGCACGCCCGTCGGGGCCGGTGCCGTGGCCACGCCGCCATCGCCACCACCATTCAGGAGCTGGAGGAGCTGCGCCGGGTTGCCGCCCAGGACCCACACGACGAGGACGATGATCAGGCCGATGCCTCCGATCCCTGCGCCGCGCGAGACCCCGATGCCGCGACGATCCTCGACGTTGCTGCTCCGCCTGCTGTCTTGCCAGCGCATCGACCCTCCGGGGATGGCGACGAGTAGCGAACCGTCCCGAATCTACCCCGGCCGTGCGGGACGGTGCCGCGTGCCGGCGGGGGCGGCGAGCGCCGGTGGAGGGGTGCCCACCGGGGGCCGGCGCGCGGCGCCTAGGGACAGACTCCCCGGGCGCCTACCTTTCGGCATGTATCAGGTGAAGTCGTGCTTCTACACGCTGCAGGGCGAGGGAAGGCAGGCCGGGCGCCCGGCAGTGTTCCTCCGCTTCGCCGGGTGCAACCTGTGGACCGGGCGGGAGGTCGATCGCGCCACCGCGACCTGCCGGTTCTGCGACACGGACTTCGTCGGCATCGACGGCGAGGGCGGCGGCCGGTTCCGGGAAGCCGGAGCGCTCGCGGCGCACGTCGCCGCGCGATGGCCGGCGGGGGCGCCGGACGGTCGATACGTGGTCTGCACCGGCGGGGAGCCGACGCTGCAGCTCGATGCGGCGCTGGTCGACGCGCTGCACGCCGAGGGGTTCGAGGTGGCGATCGAGACCAACGGCACGGCGGAAGTGGTGCCGGGAGTGGACTGGATCTGCGTCTCCCCGAAGGCCGGGGCGCCGCTGACGCAGCGCCGCGGCAACGAGCTGAAGCTCGTCTACCCCCAGCCCGGGGCGATGCCCGACGCCTTCGCGGGGATGACGTTCGACCACTTCCTGCTCCAGCCGATGGACGGGCCGGCGGTCGCGGCGAACACCCGGGCCGCCGTGGAGTATTGCCTGGCGCACCCCGGCTGGGGCCTCTCGATCCAGCTCCACAAGCAACTGGGGATTCCCTGAGGCGGCGATGCGCGGCTACAGCGACCGGATCAACCACGCCTTCACCTTCGCCGCGAAGCACTATGCGCCGCGCGCGCCCCGGCACGCCCCGTACGCCTTCCTCGCCCATCCCGCGAACGTCGCGGTCGTGCTGCTCCGCCACGGCGCCGACGAGGTGACCACCGTCGCCTCGATCCTGCACCACCTGCTCGAGATCGTGGGACCGGCCGAGCGCGCCGACATGGAGCACAAGGTCTGCGACAAGTTCGGACCGGTCGTGCTCGGGATCTGCCGCGACGCGGCGGCACCCCGGGTGGACGACAACGGCGAGGCGCTGCCCTGGCGGATGCGCAAGCGCGAGGTAATGCGGATGCTCGCGACGATGGAGCCCCGCGCACTCGACATCCGCTGCGCCGCCGAGGTCCACGAGTGCGGGTCGGCGATCGCGCTCGTACAGCGACTGGGCGACGAGTACCTCGAGCCGCACGGCCACGGCCACGGCCGCGAGCTGATCGCGTGGTACGACGACCTCGCCGCGGCGCTCGGCCGCCGCATCGACTGGCCGGCCCACACGCTGCGCGAGGAACTCCGGCACCTGACCCGCGAACTCGCGCTGCTCACCGGGTCGCGCTGAGGGTATCTTCTCGCATGCCCGCCGGCGACCCCTCCCCTCGCGACCACGCCCGCATCGAGGCGCTGCTCGGCCACCGGTTCCACATCGAGGACGTCGTCGCGGCCTCCCAGGAGCGGATCCTCTACCGCGCCGAGGATCGCCTCCTCCGTCGCCCCGTGTCGCTGCGGGTGAACACCGAACACGGCGCGCGGCTGCGCGGCTGGTTCCTGAAGGAGTGCGAGGCGCTCGGCCTGCTCGACCATCCCGCCATCCGGCACATCTACGAGGCCGGCGTGGTGGGGGACATCGCCTTCCGGGTCGGCAACTGGATCGAGGGCGAGTCCCTGGAGGAGGCGGTTGGCCGCGGCCCGCGCCCGATCCCCACCGTCCATGCCCTGGCGCGCGACCTCCTCACGGCGCTCGAGCACGCCCACGCCCACGGGGTCATGGTGCGACGGATCGTGCCGGCATCGCTGATGCTCGGGGCCACCGGGAGCGGCACCGTCACCGACCTGCGCTACTGCAACCTCACGCTGCCCGAGATCCCCGCGGGCGAGGGTCCTGGCGGCCTCGAGTTCCTGGCGCCCGAGGTGCGGGACGGCGCCGCGGGCGACCCGACCAGCGACGTCTACACCGCCGGCGCGATCCTGTACTACGCGATCACCGCGACGGCGCCGCCGCTCGACCCCGCTGGCCTGGTCCCGCCGTCACGGATCCGCCCCGTCGTGCCGAAGGCGCTCGAGCGGGTGATCGCTCGCGCGATGGACCCGGAGCCGCGGTCACGCTACTTCACCGCGGCCGAGATGCTCGAGGACTTCGCGTCCGACGCCGGGGAGTTCATGGGGACGCAGGTCTCGCTGCCCCAGATCCCGGCGGTCCAGGCCGAGGGGGCCCTCTGGGAGGCGCGCCTGCGGCGGGCGCTCGGCGACGACTACGAGTTGCTCGGCAAGCTCGGCCAGGGCGGCTTCGGCCGCGTCTACCGGGTGCGCGACCTGCACCTCGAGCGCGAGGTCGCCCTCAAGGTGCTGCATCCCCACCTCACGGCGGATCCCGGCGTGGTCGAGAAGTTCCGTCGCGAGGCGCAGCTCGCGGCGCGACTGAACCACCTGAACATCGTCGACATCTACGACATCGCGGGGCGCTCCGGGCTGCTCTGGTACACGATGGAGATCGTCGACGGACCGAACATCGCGCAGCTGGTGCAGCGCGAGGGCCCGATGCCGGTGGACCAGGTCCTCCGCCTGCTGCGCGAGGCACTCTCGGCCCTCGGCCACGCGCATGCGCTCGGCCTCGTCCACCGCGACATCAAGCCGGAGAACATGCTGATCGAGCAGGACGGTTCGCTCCGGATCACCGACTTCGGCCTGGCGCTGGCGCTGCGCGGGCAGGGCCGCTTCGGCGGGGCGACCTCGCAGAGCGGCACGCCGCAGTTCGCCTCGCCCGAGCAGCTGCTCGGCGAGCGGGTCGACCAGCGCACCGACCTCTACTCGCTCGCCGCGGTCGCGTGCTTCGCGCTGCTGGGACGGGTGCCCTTCGCGGGCAGCACGCCCGAGCAGGTGCTGGCGCGCCAGACCGCCGACCTGCTGCCCGACCTCGTCCGCGAGCGCCCCGATCTCGGCGACGCGCTCGCCGCCGTGCTGGCGCGCGCGCTGCGCAACGACGTCGAGGCGCGATGGCATTCGGCCGGCGAATTCCGCAGCGCGCTCGAGGAAGCAGCGCAGCAGGGGCTCAAGCGTCGCGGCGGCGAACTGGCCCGCCTCGCGGCCCGGATCCTCGGCGGCTAGGCCCGTCCGGACTGCTTGACACCGCGGCGCCCCGCCCCGATCTTTTCGCTCGCCGTGGGACGCTTCGCACTCCCCCTTTGACAGGTGAATGCATCGCGATGGCGGATCGGCAGATCCGCCCACGGCGTCGCGCGTGTCCGTCCGGACCTTCCCGGCGGCGCGCCGATCCTCGCCGGGCACGCCTGCCCGACGGGACGGGGTCAAACCAATCAGGAGTAGCGGCAATGTCTCGTAGCACCGGCACCGTGAAGTGGTTCAATGACGCCAAGGGATTCGGGTTCATCACCCCCGAGGGCGGCGACAAGGACTGCTTCGTCCACCACAGTGCGATCAAGATGGATGGCTTCCGGACCCTCGCCGAGGGTGATCGCGTCGAGTTCGACATCGTGCAGGGTGCCAAGGGCCCCGCGGCGGAGAACGTCACCAAGGCCTCCTGATTCCGGGACGGCAACACCCAAGCGGCCCCGCCGAGTCGATCGGCGGGGCCGCTTTGCGTCCGGGACCCCATGGAGCCGCCGTGAACGCGTCGCCTGGCGGTGACGCCTACTTGTGGCGGTAGACGACGCGGCCGCGCGTCAGGTCGTACGGCGAGAGGACCACGCTGACCCGGTCGCCCTCGAGCACCCGGATCTTGAACTTGGACATCTTGCCCGCCGCGTAGGCCAGGATGGTGTGCCCGTTGTCGAGGAGGACGCGATAGTTGCGGTCCGGGAGCACCTCCTGGACCACGCCCTCCATCTCGATTCCCTCTTCCTTCGCCATCCACGCTCCGATTGCGAGTCAGTGCCGGGCCCCGGCGGGCCCGGCGGACGGGGGGCAATCTGTGCCCGGCCGGCGGGGAGCGCAACTCGACCGGGCCGATCCGCCGGCGCGGCCGCCGGTCACGCCGCGCGCGCGAGCGCTCCCCGGAGCAGCGCCATCTCCTCCTCGACCAGGCCCACCAACTCGCCCAGCATCGTCGCGTCGAACCGCAACTGGACCCCGGCCTCGCGGTAGAGCTCGGGGAGGGGGCGGGTCGCGCCGAGGGCGAGGAAGCGCCGGTAGGCGGCGACCGCCCCGGCCGGGTCGTGCCGGGCGTTCCGCCACACCTGCAGCGCACCGATCTGCGCGATGCCGTATTCGATGTAGTAGAACGGGTACAGGAAGATGTGGAGCTGGCGGTACCAGCGCGCGACCCGCTCGGCGGAGAGTCCCTGCCACGACACCCCGGCCTCGAAGCGATCCCGCAGGCGCAACCAGGCGGCGTCGCGGGCCGCGGCGTCGCCGCCTTCCGGCGCGGTGTAGATCCACGACTGGAAGGCATCGACCGAGGCGATGTGCGCCAGCGACAGCAGCAGGTCCTCGAGGTGCTCGAGCCGCGCCGAGAGCGCGTCGGCCTCGCCGTAGAACCCGACCGGCTGCTCGAGGTGCGGTGCGGCGAGCAGCTCCATCGACATCGACGCCAGCTCGGCCGACTCCGCGCCGGGATGGCGCTGCCAGATGAAGGGCCGCGCGTGCGACGCGAAGGCGTGGAAGCAGTGCCCCGCCTCGTGCAGCAGCGTGGTGACATCCTCCGGGACCCCCGCCGCGTTCATGAACACGAACGGGCGGCCGCGCGCATGGAGCGTGTCGCAGTAGCCCCCGGGCGCCTTCCCTTCCCGGGACTCGAGGTCGAGGAGGCCCTCGTGCATCATGGTGCGGAACTGGCGGCCCAGTTCGGGCTCGATCGCCGTGAAGATCCGCGCCGACGTCTCCTGCAGCTCGGTGACGTCGCGATAGGGGAGCGGCGCCGACTGGCGCCACGGGTCGACGGCGGTGTCCCACGGCCGGAGCGCGGGGAGACCGAGCATGTCGCGCCGCGCCTCCATCGCGCGGCCGACCGCCGGCACGACCGTGGCCTGGATCGCGTCGTGGAGTCGCTCGGTGTCGGCGGGCGTGTAGTCGAAGCGGCACTTGGCCGCGAAGGTGTAGGCGCGATAGTCCGCGAACCCGGCGTTGCGCGCCATCTGCTGGCGCAGGACGACCATGCGGTCGAACAGGGTCGCGAGCTCGTCGCGCGCGGCGACATAGGGGCCGACCGAGGCACGCCAGGCCGCCTCGCGCACGTCCCGGTCGCGTCCCTTCAGGAACGGCGCGAGTCGCGGCAGCGGCACCCGCTCGCCGCCCCACTCCGCCGTCATGCCGCCGGTGATCTGCTGGTACCGCGCCGAGAGACCCTCGGATTCCGCCACCAGCGGGACGTTGGCCTCGCGGAAGATCTCGATGGCGGTCCGGAATCGGCGGATCACCAGCGCGAGGTCCTCGCGGGGCGAGCCGAGGGCGACGAGCCGACGCGCGAGCGCGACCTCCTTCTCCTCGAGCCGCGGCAGGATGTCGGTTGAGAAGCGGAGGTGCGCCTGCTCCTTGGTCCGGTCGGCGGTGTCGCAGGTGTAGGCGATCATCGCGAGGGAGGCGGCCTCGGTCACCAGTTCGTCGAGCCGCGACCAGGTCGCCAGCCACGGTTCGAGCGTCGCGGCATCGAGGGGCGCGCCGGCGAGGTCGTCGTACCACGCCGCGATGCGCTCCCAGTCGGCATCGGCGAGGCCGGCACTGTCGTTGGGCAGGGGGGTGCTCAGCATCCGGATATCATAACCTCGGCCGGGGTCCCGTCAGGGCACGCAGGGGCGCGCATGACGCCGTGGAACGGCCGGAGGGGCTGCACGCCTCATGCCGCGGCCGGCTCGGCTGCTTCCCGGGGCGCCACGAATCGCCAGGCCACGAACGCCACCCCCAGCACGACCACCCCGCCACAGAGGAATGGCGCGTTCACCCCGATCCGCTGGAAGGCGATCGTGCCGAGGATCGGGGCGAGGACGCGGGCGACCCCGGCGAAGGTCTGGGCGACCCCCATCGTCGTCCCCAGTTCACTGGGTTCCGCCGCCGAGGAGAGGAGCGAGGTGGTGGACGGGAAGAGGAGCGCGGTGCCCACGGGGACCATGGGGATGATCGCCGCGAGCCACCACACCGACGGCGCGAGCGGGAAGCA
>CAZKYO010000045.1:9731-17398 GCA_964557115.1 uncultured Gemmatimonadaceae bacterium | reverse complement strand
AGAGCGGCACCGGCAGGCGGGCGCGCCAGGCGCGTGCCAGGGCCAGGAACTCCCGGTCGCCCGTCTGCTTGCGCCGAAGCTGCACAGCGGTGACGCCGCCGGCGACGGCGGCCAGGCAGCGCGCCAGGGCGGCGTCGCCGTCCAGGAATCGGTCGTCGGTGACGAGGAGGAGGCGAAGTTCCGCCGCTAGATTTCCAGCCATGATCGATGCAATCAGCGGTGGCTTCCGCCGCGACGCCAGTCGGCCATGACGATCCGCGCGGTCGTCAGCCAGCGCGGCGCCCGGCGATGGGGGGCCGGGCACCCGTGGATCTATCGCAGCGACGTGCTCGACGCGCCGGGCGAGGCGGGCCTCGTCGCGGTCGTCGACGAGCGTGGACGATTCCTCGGGCAGGCGCTCTGCTCACCCCGGTCGGAGATCCGGCTCCGCCTGCTCGAGACCACGGAGCGCCCCGTCGATGCCGAATGGTGGCGCGAACGACTGGGACAGGCCGCCGATCGCCGCGCCGGCATCGACGCCAACGCCTGGCGCGCCGTGCATGCCGAGGGGGACGGCCTGCCAGCGCTCGTCGTGGACCGGTACGATCGCTGGCTCGTGGTCCAGCTCCTGTCGGCCGGCCTCGAGCCCTCGCGCGAGACGATCCTCGACGCGTTGGAGGCGGTGCACGCCCCGGAGGGGATCCTCCTTCGGCACGACGTCCCGACCCGGCGCCTCGAGGGGCTCGACCAGCGCATCGAGCTCGCCCGTGGCGACGTGCCCGAACGCGTCGAGGTCCGCGAGGGTGCCGTGCGATGGCTCGCGGCCCCCTGGACCGGCCAGAAGACTGGCGCGTTCCTCGACCAGCGCGAGCACCGGATCCTGGCGGGAGGACTGGTTCCTGTCGGCGGGACGGCGCTCGATTGCTTCAGCTATCACGGCTCGTTCGCCCTCCACCTCGCCGGGCGAGCGGCCGCGGTCACCGCCCTCGATGTCAGTGACGAGGCCCTCGCCCGCGGTCGCGAGCATGCCTCGATGAACCGGCGCGACAACATCGAGTTCGTGGCCGGGGACGCCTTCGAGGCCCTCCCCCGGTGGGGGAAGGAGGGGCGCCGGTTCGACGTGGTCGTGGTCGACCCCCCCGCATTCGCCAAGGGGAAGTCGCACCTGCCAGCCGCCCTGCGAGGGTACCACGAGCTCAACCGGCGGGCGATGGCGCTGGTCGCGGATGGGGGGTACCTGCTCAGCGCCTCGTGCTCGTTCCACGTGAGGCTGCCCGCCTTCCTCGAGATGCTGGCGGGGGCCGCGGCGCGGAGCGGGCGGCGGTTCACCCTCGAACGGGTCCTCGGACAGTCGGTGGACCATCCGGAGGTGATCACCATCCCGGAAACCGGCTACCTGAAGGGCGCGCTGCTCCGGGCGGATTGACGCGCGGACCCGGTTTCACGACTTTCGACGCATGCTCTCGGTCCAGCAACTGCTTGTCTCCGCCCCCCGGCGGCGGTCGCTTCGTTCCCTGCGACAGCAGTATGACCTGTACATCATGGACCGGATCGAGCACTACAAGAACTCGCTCTCCCGCGACGAGCTGCTCCGCATCGCCGACGCGGCGATGGTCGAGCTCCGCGACGAGGACCAGCAGTTCCTGCTCACCGAGGTCCTCGCCCAGACCGCCGTGGACGACCTCATCAAGCGGCGACTCGGGATCCGGTCGTTCGAGGTCTGGCGCAAGCAGTACCCGAAGCTCCGGGCCACTCAGCGGGACCCGATCTACTGGAACATCGACCCCGCCCACCTGGTGGCCGGGCTCGCCCCGAGGGTCGAGCCCGACGATCCCGTCCTGGTCGTCGGGGCCGGCGCCGAGAGCTGCGCGTATCTCCTCGCGGCCCACGATGCCGACGTCACCTACCTCGATCGCGAGTTCGCCTCGATCGAGCGGGCCGAGCACCGGGTCGCCTCCGAGGCGCTCTCGAGCACCTTCGACGCGTTCTGCGTCCAGTTCGGGGCCTGGCTGCCGTGCCTCGCCGGCGGCTTCGTGCTCGTCGTGGTCGACGCCGGGACGATCGGGGCACTCTCCCCGGGAGAGCGTCGCGAGCTGATCGGCGCGCTGCAGGAGCTCACGGCACCCGGCGGGCTGCACGCGCTGGTCCCGGACACCCTGACCGGCACCGCGCCGGAGGGGTTCGCCGGCCACTACGCGACCTGGCCCCGCGAGACGCTTCCCCCGGCGGGGCGCCGCCCGCGCAACGCTCCGTCGCGCGGCGCACTCTTCGTCCGTCGCGAGTCGCCGCCGCCCGGCGAGGCCGCGCGGCCCCAGGCGAGCAGCGCCTGACCACAAGACGACGCGGGGCCGGCGAATCGCCGGCCCCGCGCGTTTGTGGCACCTGCAGGCTACTTACGCCGGCATGGCGGCCGGAGCCGCGGCCTTCTTCGTGGCCCGGCGCCGGCGCTTCTTGGTCGCCTTCTTGGCGGCCTTCTTCGCCGTGCGCTTCTTGCCGCGCTTGGCGGTCTTCCGCTTGGCGGTCTTCCGCTTGGCGGTCTTCCGCTTCGCCGTCTTCCGCTTGGCGGTCTTCCGCTTGGCGGTCTTCCGCTTCGCGGTCTTCCGCTTGGCGGTCTTCCGCTTCGCGGTCTTGCGCTTCGCCGTCCGCTTCTTCGCGGTCTTCTTGGCGGCGCGCTTCTTCCCGCGCTTCGCGGTCTTGCGCTTCGCAGCCTTCTTGGTTGCCATGGAGCCTCCCTGAGGAGTGAGTGTTCAGCGACCATCCGTCGTACGCGCGGACGTCGCGGCGACGCCCCGTGCCGGGCACGGAGTAGCGTCGGCATATACAAGATCGAAATTTTCCCCGCCCGCGCAATACCCCGGGGCGACCGAACTTCCAGCCGGGCATCGGGTTGTGCCCGTCGTCCACATCGCCGCGGGCGCTCCCGGGGAGCGCGACGCGGAGTTGGAAAGGTCGATCCGCGCGGCGATATTGCAGGCCGTCCCCTAACCGGACCAGCAATGCGTGCCATCGTCAAACCCGCGCCGGGCGCGGGATTGGAGCTGATCGAGGCCCCACGACCCGCCGTCGGCGTGCGCGACGTCCTGGTCCGGGTGCACAACGCCGGCGTGTGCGGCACCGACCTCCACATCTGGGAGTGGGATGCCTGGGCGGCGGGTCGGTTGCGCCCCCCGGTGATCGTCGGGCACGAGTTCGCCGGAACGGTGGTCGAGGTCGGAGCGGAGGTCGAGGCGCTGGGTCTCTTCGCCCCCGGCGACCTGGTCACCGCCGAGGGTCACGTGGTCTGCGGCGACTGCGTGCCGTGCCGGACCGGCAACGCCCACCTCTGCATCCGCACCTCGATCATCGGCGTGGACCGTGACGGGGCCTTCGCCGACTTCATCGCCATGCCGGCCACCAACGTCATGAAGCTCGACGGCATCCCGACGGACATCGGGGCGATCATGGACCCGGTCGGCAACGCGGTGCACACCGCCCTCGAGGGGGGCGAGCTCGCCGGGGCGACCACCCTGGTGATCGGCTGCGGACCGATCGGCTGCTTCGCCGTGGGCGTCCTGCGCGCCGCCGGCGCCTCACTCGTGATCGCCTCCGACTTCAATCCGCTCCGTCGTGACCTGGCGGCGCGGATGGGGGCGCACCACGTGATCGACCCGGGCAGCGCCGACGTCGTGGAGCGGGTGCGGGACCTCACCGGCGGGCTCGGCGTCGACCGCGTGTGCGAGATGAGCGGGCATCCGGCCGGGCACGCCACGGCCTTCGCCGCCGCCAGGGCGGGTGGGCGGGTGAACCTGCTCGGCACCCCCAGCCGCACGACCGAGGTGGACTTCGCCCGGGACGTCATCTTCAAGGGCCTCACGCTGTACGGCGTCACCGGGCGGCGGATGTACGAGACCTGGATCCAGATGCGACGACTGATCGGCAGTGGCGCCCTCGACCCCCGGCCGGTGATCACCCACCGGTTCCCGCTCGAGCGGATCGCCGACGCGATCGGCGTCATCAAGGACGGCAGCGCCGGCAAGGTCATCCTGGAGGTCAACCCGTGAGCTCCGTCAATCCACTCGAGGCCCGCCTGCAGGACGGCCTCGAGGGCTTCCGCCGCGACAAGGTCTACAAGCAGCTCAACCACATCGCGTCGCCGCAGGCCGCTCGGGTCGAGATGGAGGGACGCGGCGAGATCATCGTCCTCTCGTCCAACAACTATCTCGGCCTCTCGAACGATCCCGCCGTGGTCGCCGCCGGCAAGGACGGACTCGATCGGTTCGGCGCCGGCACGGCGTCGGTGCGGTTCATCTGCGGGACGTTCACGATCCACCGCGAGCTCGAGGCGGCCCTGGCCCGGCTGGTCGGCACGCCGGCGGCGCTGTCCTTCGTGTCGTGCTGGAATGCGAACGAGGCCCTGCCCGCCACGGTCCTCACGGCCGACGACCTGATCCTCTCCGACCAGCTCAACCACGCCTCGATCATCGACGGCATCCGGCTGGGCAAGGCGATCACGAAGTGCCAGACCGGGGTCTACACCCACGGCGACCTCGCCGACCTCGACCGCAAGCTCGCCGCGGCAGGCGATCGGCAGGTGAAGCTCGTCGTGAGCGACGGGGTCTTCTCGATGGAGGGCTCGATCTGCGACCTGCCGGGCCTCATCGAGACCTGCCGACGCCACGACGCGGTGCTCTGGCTCGACGACTCCCATGCGACCGGGGTGCTCGGCAAGCACGGCCGCGGGACGGCCGAGCACTTCGGCCTCCTCGGCGAGGTGGACATCATCACCTCGACCCTCGGCAAGGCGCTCGGGGGGGCGGCGGGAGGGTTCGTCGCCGGCTCCGCAGCGCTCTGCGACTACCTGACGCAACGCGCACGGCCGGGACTGTTCAGCAACGCCCTCCCGGCCACGGTGGCGGCCTCGGCGCTGCGGGCCGTGGAGGTGCTGGAGGCACAGCCGGAACGGGTGGCCCGGCTGGCCGCCAATACCGGCTATTTCCGGGCGGGACTCCAGACCCTCGGGTTTCGCCCCCTCCCGGGCGATACTCCAATCGTGCCGGTGATCCTCGGGGAGACCGCGGCCGCGATCCGGATGAGCGAACTCCTCCTCGAGGAGGGGGTCTTCGTGACCGGCTTCGGGTTCCCGGTGGTGCCCCAGGGCGAGGCGCGGGTACGCTGCCAGCTCTCGGCGGCCCACACCCGCGAGGACCTCGATCAGGCGCTCGCTGCCTTTGCCCGTGTCGGCCGGGGGCTGGGGCTGATCTGACGGCTCCCGGCCTGTTCCTTGCTGCGATGCGAAGTCGTTTTCCCTTTGAGGAGGCCTTTCGATGACGCTCTTCCGGCGGGCCGTCGGCGTGTTCGCCCTCGCGTTCACCCTCGCCTCGGTCCCAGCGGTCGTGGCGGCCCAGCGGGGTGATTCCTTCACCTGGAAGCTTGGCATCCAGGGCGGGTCGATGGTGTTCCAGACCCGCACCCAGGACAACACTTTCATCCCGTCGGCCGGGGCGCACTTCCTCATCATGGCGCGCCGGGGCGGACTGATGGTCGGCATCGACGAGGGCTTCGGCTCCGACGAACGCTCCGGCCTGGTCCTCTTCAACGACCTTCGTCGGTATCAGGCGGTGCTGATGGCCTTCCCGGTCGCGCTGCCGCTCGAGCCCTACTTCGGCGCCGGTGGCGGGATCATGCAGGTCGTCTCGCCCCGGATCGATCCGGTGGTGACCGATCCTTTCGAGCGCGAATCGCTGCTGACCGATGCCGAGGATGCCAGCGCCTCCGCGTACGCGACCTTCCTGGCGGGGGTCCAGGGACGCGCTGGTCGCCTGTCGGTGTTCGGCCAGTACCAGCTGATCACCGCCCCGGGCCGCGACAAGCTGCTCAAGGGTGCCGGCCACTCCCTCCACGGCGGGATCCGGATCGCCCTCGGCAGCTCGCGCGAGGGCGTCCGCGAAGGCGGCTACTGAACCGATCCCCGCACTGCGGGGTAGCGGTTCGAGGGCCCCCGACCGGTACCCCGGTCGGGGGCTCCTTGCTGTCCGGGCACTCGCCTTGCACCGGAACGGATCCGTCCGGCCCCCTGCACGACCCGACCGGCCTTCACCGCGTGCCGTCATCCAGCCACGGAGTCGACCGTTGCGCCCCACGATCAGCGTCGTGATCCCGGCCTACAACTCGGCGCCGTTCGTCGCCGAGGCGATCGCCTCGGTGCTGACGCAAACCGTGCCGGCCACCGAAATCGTGGTCGTCGATGACGGTTCGACCGATGACACGGCCGCGGTCGCCGCCACGGCACTCGAGCGGGCACCGGCAACGACCCGGACCCTGGTCATCCGCCAGGCCAACGGTGGCGTGCCGGTGGCCCGGAATACGGGACTGCTGCACAGCAGCGGGGAGCTCGTCACGTTCCTCGATGCCGACGACCTCATCCTGCCGGACCACTTCCGCCTGATCGTCGGTTGTCTCGCCGCCCACCCCGAGGCGGTGATGGCGTTCGCCGACACGCTGGAGTTCGATGCCGACGGCGACCGTCCCGAGAGCGTGTTCGTGAAGAGCCGTGACCGGCGCACCGCGATCACGGCGATCCCGGCGGCCTGCCCGGACAGCCGTCTCCTCACCAACGGACTGACGGCCAGCCTGCTGGAGGGGAACTACATCCCCAATTCGACCACGGTCATCCGGCGGGAGGCGCTGTCGCGCTCGGGAGCATTCGATCCCGTCTTCCAGATCGGCGAGGATCGGGACCTCTACCTTCGCCTCAGCGTGTTGGGGCCGTTCGTCGAGGTGGGCGTCACCACCGGGCGGCACCGGCTGCATCCCTCGAGCGTGATGGCCACCCGCGACAATCGCCGATGGGCCCTCATCTCCCTCCAGATCCTCGCCGCGTTTCGGGCGCGGTTTCCGGAGCTGGTGGCCGAACACGGGATCGCCGGCGCGCTGGTCGCCGCGGAGCACAAGTGGCACCGAGTCGCGCTGGCGTCGGGGGCACGCCGTGGCCTCGGCGAGCTGCGCCGGACCGTCGGTCGTTGCCGGGAGCTCGGGCAATCGTCCCTACCCTCCGCCGGATACTGGTTCCGGGCGGCGGCCTATGAGATCGCGCGGATGCTGGGGCGGGACACGAGCCGCGACGGCTAGCGCAGCACGAACCGCAGCGGCCACTCCACCGCGCGGCTGATGCCGATCCGCGGCGTGGTGACGATCGGCGCGCCGCCGAGTCTTCGCCGCCCGATGATCCGGAGCGGGGATCGCGTGGTGGCCCGCATGCCGTCCTCGGCCCCGGTGACCGCGAGTGCCTGGGCGAGCTTGCCGGGCCCGTCCAGGAGTCGGCGATCGGGCACACTGCCCCGACGACGACGCATCACCTCGATCCCTCCGTGAGGCACCAAGGCGCGGATCAGGACCGCAGCGCCCTCGCCCTCGGGCCCGCAGGTGAGGTTGAGGCACCAGTGAAGCCCGTACGACCGGTAGACGTACCAGTGGCCCGGCGGGGCCCAGATGCCGGCGTGCATGGCACGACGCTTCCCCTGCCACGCATGCGACGCCGGATCGCCGCGACCCAGATAGGCCTCCGTCTCGACGATCACGCCGGAAACGCGCTCGCCCCCGAGATCGGAGGCGAGGACGCGGCCGAGCAGGTCGCGGGCGAGGAGGACGGCCGGCGGACTCAGTCGGCGGCCTTCTTGGTGCGTCGCCGCGCCGGACGCTTCTTCGCCTTC
>CAZKYO010000045.1:0-9631 GCA_964557115.1 uncultured Gemmatimonadaceae bacterium | reverse complement strand
GCCGCGGCCTTCGCCGCCGACTTCTTGCGCGAGCGCTTCTTCTTCGCGCTGGAGGCCGTCGGCGCCTCGGCCTTGACGGAGTCCTCGGTGACGGCAGGCGCTTCCGTCGGGGCAGCCGCTTCCGTTGCCGGCTCGCCGCCCAGCTTGATCACGCCGACCATCGGGACGTCGCCGCTGCGCTTTGCCGACATCGAGCCGGACCGATAACGCACCATCGTGGCCGCGCGCGACGCCGGGGCGCCTCCTTCGCCGTTCGCGGCCACGGCCGGGCGGAGCTGCAGCGCCAGGTCGGCCTTGTGCGGCGATACCTCGAAGTGGTCCGCGTCGATCATGCGGACGTCGGCCACCTCGGCGTCGTTCGCCTGCCGCAACAGCCGGCCGAAGGTCGCCGGCTCGAGCATCGCGTCCTCCCGGCCGTGCAGCGCCGCCATTCGGGCCCGCAGCGTCTCGTGCGGCACCGGGGCGGGCAGCTCCCCCAAGGCGCGCGACATCAGGTGGAAGGCCTCGGCCAGCGTCAGTTCCTGGTCCTCGCGTCGCGGCGCCGGCGCGGCCGCGGCCGTCTCCTTCTCCTCGCCTCCCCGACCCCGGCCCCGACCGCCGCGGCGACGGCGTCGGCGGTCACGATCCTTCTCCGCGTCGGCCGACTCGGCCTTCGGCTCGGGCTTCGGCTCGGGCCTCGGGGCGGCCTTCTGCTCGCCGCGGCCCTTGCGATGCTCACCGCCGTCGCGCTTGTCGCCCTGACGGGCTCCCGCCCCATCGCGGCCGGCCTTCGCGGCGCTGCCCGAGGGGGCCCCGCCGCCGCGCGCCGGCGCCACCTCGAACTGCCCGTTCTCGAGCTTCGAGACGGTGATCAACCCGCGACCGCCGGCTTCCTGCACGAACTTCGAGAAGCGGTTGTAGCCGGCGTTGCGCTCGTCGAAGTTCGGGTCGAGCTGCTGCATCACCTGCTTGAGGCGGTCGGCGCGCATGACGTCGCGGTTCGCCACCATCTGCTGGACGGCCTCGCCGACGAGCTCCCACGGATCGCGCTGGGTCGACGGCGTGTCCACCTCGCGCGTCAGGCCGGCGAGGTCGCTGTAGGAGAAGTACTCGTCGCAGTTCTGGATCAGGATGTCGGAGGCCGACTCGCGGATCCCCACGCCGATGACGTACTTGCCGTATTCCTTGAGCTTGATCACCAGCGACGAGAAGTCGCTGTCGCCGGACAGCAGGATGAACGTGCCGATCTCGGGCCGCGTGAAGACCAGCTCCGTGGCGTCGATCGCCAGGCGGATGTCGGTCGCGTTCTTCTTGTTGGTCCCGAAGGCGGGGGCGAAGATCAGGTCGATCGACGACTCCGACAGCGGCACGATGTACTGCGGATAGCGGCGCCAGTCGGCGTAGGCGCGCTGGACCGAGACCTTCCCCTTGATGATGTCGCTGTCGAGGAGGTGACGCAGTTCCTTGGTCAGGTCCGACCGGATGCCGAGGGTGACATTGTCGAAATCGATGAGGAGCGCCGCGTGGGGCGCGTGGGGAGCCGGTGCAGGCGTGCTCCGGCCGCCCCGATGGGCGGGAATGGTGTTCACGACAGTCCTGTGGTCAGGGCCGTCCCCGGTCTCGGCGTCCCCGCCACGTGCCGCGCCGTGCGCTGGCTCCGCTCGGGGGCGCCGACGATCGAGACGGCGCGTACGTCCCGGAGCCCCAATGGCTCCCGGACAGCCTTAAGTCTACGCCGCGCCTCCCCTCCAATGGAAGGGCGACCGTGGTTGGTCCTCAGGCGGCCGGCGTCACGGCGGGCAGCCGGGAACGGGCCGCCTCCACCGGTGCCGCTTCCATCGCCTCGACGATCCGCTCTGCGGCCCGGCCATCCCACCCCGCCGGACGCCCGGAGCCGCGACTGCCGGCCCCCCGTCCGGCGGCGCGGGAGGCGGCCACCGACCGGAGCAGCCCCTCGACCGTCGGCGGCCAGGGGATCAGGCGATTGGTCCCCTCGGTGACGGTCACCGGGCGCTCGGTCGACTCGCGCAGCGTCACGCAGGGGACGCCGAGCGCGGTGCTCTCCTCCTGCAACCCGCCGCTGTCGGTGATCACGATCGCCGCGCCGTCGAGCCAGGCCGTCATCTGCCGGTAACCGACCGGGTCGATGATCTGCAGGCCGTCCGGAGCCGAAAGGCCGAACCGCTCCATCGCATGACGCGTCCGGGGATGCCGTGGCCATACCAGCGGCAGCGCCGCGGCAACCCGGCCGAGTCCCTCGAGGAGGCTTCCCAACCGTTCGGCGTCATCCACGTTCGACGGCCGGTGGAGCGTGACCAGCCCGTATCCCTCGCGCGGCAGGCCGAGCGCGGTCCAGGGGGCGTCTCCTCTGGCCCGGGCCTGCACGTCGAACAGGGCGTCCATCATGACGTTGCCGACATTGATGACGCGGCCGGCGTCGATGCCCTCGCGCTCGAGGTGGCCGAACGCCTCGGGCGAGTGCACCAGGAGCAGGTCGGCCAGCTGGTCGGTCACGACCCGGTTGACCTCCTCCGGCATCGCCCAGTCGCCGCTCCGGAGTCCCGCCTCGACGTGCACCAGCCGGGTGCCGATCTCGCTGCGCCGCTTGGCGGTGACCAGCGCGGCCGCGAGGGTCGAGTTGACGTCGCCCACCACGACCACCCAGTCGGGCCGTTCGGCCATGAGGACCGGATCGAACCGCTCCATCACGCGGGCCGTCTGCTCGGCCTGGCTTCCCGACCCGACCTCGAGATGGTGGTCGGGCGCGGCCATCCCGAGGTCCGCGAAGAAGGTGTCCGACATCCCGGGGTCGTAGTGCTGCCCGGTGTGCACCAGCAGCGCCTCGTGCCCCCGCCGCGCGAGTTCGGCCAGGATCGGCGCCACCTTCATGAAGTTCGGCCGGGCCCCGGCCACGACGAGCGCCTTCACGCTGCCTCGCTTTCGGCCGCCAGCAGCGGCCCCACGGTGTCCAGGATCGCGGCGATCCGACCCTCCCACGATTCGCTGCGCATCCCGTCGCTGAGCGTCCGGCGCGTCGCGGCGTCGGATGGCGTGGCGACGTGGCGGGCCACCGCCTCGACGAACGCGGCGGGATCGGCGACCACCTCGGTGCCGGCGCGGTCGGCGAACGGCAGGATCTCGGGCAGCGGCGTGGTCACGACCGGCAGCCCGGCCGACAGGTACTCGCGCAGCTTGATCGGATTGACCGCGATCGTCAGTTCGTTGACCACGAACGGGATGAGCGCGACATCGAAGGCCGCGGAGTAGGCCGGCAGGTCGGCGAAACCCTTGCGGCCGAGCAGGTGCACGTTCGGCTCCGCCGCGAGGCGATCGACCGGCACCCGCGCATGCCCGATCAGCACCAGATGGTCCGGCGCGATCCGGCGGGCGACGTCCCGCAGCAGCTCCTGGTCGACCCACGAGTCGATGAGCCCGATGAAGCCGGCGATGCGACCGTCGCGCGGCAGGTCGGCCGGTCGCGGCGCCGGATCGGTGACCGCGCCGCGGAAGTGCTCCCATTGCACGCCGTGGGGCAGGTAGCTGACCCGATCGGTGAACTGCCGACAATCGTCCTCCAGCGCCTTCGCCGAGGCGAAGACGTGGTCGGCCTCGCGGCAGAGGATCTCGTGGCAGGCGCGCATCTCCTCGGCGTCATACTCCCCGAAGGCCCACCAGCGATCGACGCAGTGATAGACGAGTCCCGAGCGACGCAGCCGCGGCAGGTAGCGCGCGACGGTCGGCGTGTACACCCAGAGCAGCGGCGCCTCGCGATGCCCCATGCCGGCCAGGGCCGCGGTGATGCTGGAGGCGTAGAGCCGGGCGTTCAGCGACCGCGCGAGCGGAAGCGTCGGGAGCGGCAGCGACGGAGGGGACAGCACGGAGAGGTGCGGCAGCGCCTGTCGGACCCCGCCGGACATCTTGCGAAGCTTGGCCACGACGCGGCGCAGGTCGCCGGCCCGCGCGACGCTCGGCGCGCGCATCCCGCTGCTCTCGACCCAGAGCACGTCGGTGTGCTCCGAGAGCAGCCGCATCACGTGGTGCTTGCTCGTCGGATCGGTGCCCCAGTCGTTGGCGAACGCCACCACCGCACGCGCGCCGGCCTTGCGGTCAGCCAAAGTAGACTTCCTCCTCGCACACCGGGAGGGCGAGCCGGAACGCGAACCGCGTGCCCGTGCCGAGCACGGTGTGGACTTGCAGCTCGGACCCCATCGCCTCGACCAGCTTGCGGCAGATCGAGAGGCCAAGGCCCGAGCCCGAGAACGCGTAGTCGCCGGCCTGCTGCCGGCGACGGAACGGCTCGAACAGCGTCGCCATCGCCTCGGGAGGAATCCCCCGGCCGGTGTCGCTCACGGTGCAGGTGACGGCGTCGCCGCCCTCCTCCGCGATGCGGATCTCGACCCCGCCCGATGCGGTGAACTTGAGGGCGTTGGTCGTGAGGTTGAGCAGCACGCGATTGATCGCGGCGGGATGGCCGAGCCGGATGTCGCGCTCGGGCATCGCCAGCGTCAGGGTGAGCCCCTTCTCCTCCGCGATCGGCCGGACGATGTCCTCGACCGAGGACAGCACCTCGGCGAACGAGAACGGCTTGCGCTCGGCGTCGGTGAGGCGCTCGCCGCCGCGAACCAGCTCGACCATGTCCGAGGCGACCGTGCTGAGCCCGAGCGCCGCGGCGTAGATCAGGCCGATCTGCCGCTCCTGGAGCGGCGTCACCGGGCCACTGCGGCCCTGGAGCATCGTCTCGGCGAGGAAGAGGATCGAGGTGAGCGGCGACCGGAGGTCATGCGCGATCTCGACGACCAGCTCCACGCCGCTCGGCCCCTCGAGCCGGTCGCGGAAATGATCGGACCACCGCGACGGGAGCGCCATCGCCACCCGCTCGAGTGCGACGACCAGCGCCACGGTCAGGGCGGGGTCGTCGGTGGCACCCTCGACGAGGAGGGCCTGCCGGAGCAGCTGCAGCAACCGCAGGTGGAGCGGCGTGGCGCTCGCCACGTCGAGCGGCGCCGCCTCCGTGGCCGCGTCGGTCCAGGCGACCAGGTCGTCGAGGGCACGCTGCACCTCGAGCTCGGAGACCGCGTCGGCCGTCAGTTCCGCCCAGCGCTCGGCGAGCCCGGCGGCACCGGCATCGAGTCGGCGTCGTGACGCCGTCGGAAGCGACATGGTCGCCTACTCCGCGGCGTCGTCGCGCTGGATCCCGTGCTTCTCCATCAGCCGGTACAGCGTCGTGCGGTCGATGTGCGCCTGCCGGGCGGCCTTCGACATGTTGCCGCCGGCCCGCGCCAGGAGGCGGGTCAGGTAGTCGTGCTCGAACGCGCCGATCACCCGCTCCTTCACCTCGTGGAACGGGCCGTCGGTCGACGGGAGCACCGGACGGTCCGGCGCCGGCTCGGCGTCGTCGTAGAGCGGCACGTCCTCGGGGCGGATCGCCGCCTCCGGCTCGGCGAGCACCGCGACATGCTCGATCACGTTCTGCAGTTCCCGCACATTGCCGCGCCAGGCGCGCGAACGGAGGAACTCGATGGTGTCCTCGGTCAGGCGTGGCGGCCGCTCCCCGGCCTGCTGGTGCCGGTGCCAGAAGACGCCGAGGAAGTGATTGGCGAGCAGCGGGATGTCCTCGGGCCGCTGGCGAAGCGGCGGGAGCGTGATCGGGACCACCCGCAGGCGATAGAAGAGGTCGCCGCGCAACACCCCCCGCTCCACCGCGTCGAGTGGATCCCGGTTGGTGGCCGAGATGAACCGGACGTCCACCGGATCGCCGGCGGTCTCCGCGCCCACCCGCCGGACCACGCCGTCCTGCACCACCCGGAGCAGCTTGGCCTGCAGCGGCATCGACATCTCGGTCAGCTCGTCGAGGAACAGGGTGCCGCCGTCGGCGGTCTCCAGCAGCCCCGGCTTGTCGCGGTCGGCCCCGGTGAACGCGCCCTTCTTGTGCCCGAACATCTCGCTCTCGAGGAGCGGCTCGGGCAAGGCGGCGCAGTTGATCGGGACGAGGGTCTTCTTCGCGCGACGGGAATGCTGGTGGATGAACTGCGCGATCACTTCCTTGCCGGTGCCGCTCTCGCCGCTGATGAAGACGGAGGCGTCGGTCGGTGCCACCTTGCGCGCCAGCTCGACGGCCCGCCGAAACGCGGGCGAGATGCCGATGATGGCCAGGCCGTCGCCGCCGCCCCCCTGGGCGTTCTGGCGCATGACCTGCTCGCGCAGCTCCGCCGCCTCGCGCGCCTTGAGGATCGCGTGGGACGCCCGGCCGATGAGGACCTGCAGGTGGGTCGCCGAGAACGGCTTGGGGAGGTAGTCCCATGCCCCCCGGCGCAGTGCCTCGATGCTGGAGGTCACGCTCGGATTGCCGGTCATCACGACGACCAGGGCGTCCTTGTTCACCTTGAGGGCGGCGTCCAGCAGCTCCAGCCCGGAGACCTGCGGCATGAAGAGGTCGACGAGGATCAGGTTGAACGGGCGCCGGCGGATCAAGTCGAGGGCCTCCTCGCCCCGCCCCGCCAGGGTCACGTGATACCCATCGCTCCGGAGCACCGTGGCGCAGCTCTCCCGCAGCGTCCGCTCGTCGTCGGCGATCAGGATCCTGATCGTCTCGGCGATCTCGGGCGCGATCGCGAGGTAGTCGCGCTCGCCGCCGGCCGGGCCGGCCGATTCGCTGCTCGTCACCGCACCACTCATATCCCCCGCTCCCCTCTGGGTGATCGACCGCTGGCGTCGATGCGCCATCGCAACGTCCGAAGTTGCAGAATCCATGCCGAAACTGTGGCGCCCGTCCAGCGAACTGGCCAAATATTGTAGTGGCCGGCCAACACGGATGGTCCGGGCTGTGGCGGTCCGGCAACGGCGCCTTGGGGCCCCCTGGAGGCCCCGGTTCGGCCCGAGCCCCGTGGGGACGCGGATCCCGCCGGATCCTGGCCCGGACCCGAGTGGTATCGTTGTTGCGGATAGCCGACAACCGTGGAGGTCGATTCCCTTACTCACGGCAGCGGACGACGATGACTGGCTCCTCGCTCACCAACCGATCGCCCCAGAACCCGCTGGCTCCCGCGGCGGAATCCTTCGGGATGGGCCCGGCAATGCCGTCGACCTACGGCGGCGGTCCGGCGCTCTCGCCGGTGGCCCGATTCCTCGGCGCCCTGAGGCGGTTCAAGTGGCTCGTCCTCGGCGTGTTCCTTGTTGGAACGGCCGCTTCAGTACTCGTCACTCGCGTGATGCCGAACAACTATCGGGTCGGGGTGACCCTCAACCTCTTCAATCGCGGCGATGACGGCACCACCCCCATTCAGGCCCCGCAGCTCCTCTCCTCCCGGCAGTGGATCGAGCTGCTGAACACCGACAAGGTCCTCCGTCCGGTCGTGATCGAGCGGAAGCTCTATATCCGGGGGCCGTTCGGCGGCCGCGGGGTGATGCCGCCGCCGCTGGAGGGGCCGATCGGTCCGCAGTCGCAGGTCTTCGAGACGTTCCAGATCGGCGAGAACACGATCCCCGGCCGCTACAAGCTGGCCGTGGCGGACGACGGCCGGACCTGGACGTTGACCAACCTGCGCACCGGGGGCGTCGAACGGGGGGGCGCGGAGCTCAACGTCGGCAGCGTGTTCGGCTTCACCTGGACGCCGAAGGTCGCGTCGCTGGCCGGGCAGTCCCTCGAGTTCGAGGTCCTGACGCCGACGGAAGTCGCGGCCAGCCTCGCGGGCAACCTGACGGTGACCATGGCACCCCTCGGTGCGCGATTCATGCGAATCACGCTCGACGGTCGCGATCCCGCCGGCATTGCCAAGACTCTGAACACCGTGGCCGAGCGGTTCGTGGAGACTGCGGCGACGATCAAGCGGGCGAACCTCTCCGAGGAATCGCGGATCCTCGACAGCCAGCTGGTGCAGTCGCGCAGCCGGATGGACGCCGCGCAGGTCGCCCTCCAGACCTTCCGGGTCCAGGCGATCACGCTGCCGAGCGAGGGGGTGCCGATCGGCGCCGGCTCGCAGCAGACCCAGCCCTCGGTCCAGGCCGACTACCTGCAGCAGCGCAAGGTCGTGGATTCGCTGATCCGCGAGCAGAACGAGCTCCGCAGTGCACTGGCCAACGCCCAGAGCGGCGCCCTCGCCGTCGACCGCTTCCTTGGCATCGGCGCCGTCTCGCGCGCCCCCGAGCTGCAGTCGGTCCTCGCCGACCTGTCGAAGGCCGAGAACGACCGCCGCCAGCTGCTGGTGCGGTTCTACCCGACCCATGACACGGTGCAGAAGGTCGACGCCCGGATCGCGGAGATTCGCAACAACGTCCTGCCGCAGTACGTCGACGCCGTGCTGGGTCGGCTGCGCCACGAGCAGGAGAACATGGAGAACCGGATCCAGACCGGGACTCGCGAGCTGCAGCAGATTCCCCAGCGGACGATCCGCGAGGAGGAGCTGAAGCGCGAGCTGGCCATCGCCACCCAGCAGTACACCGACGTCAACAACCGTGCCGAACTGTCGCGGATGCAGGTGGCCGTGTCGCTCAAGGACGTGGACATCCTCGACCGCGCGGTGCCCCCGGTGGAGCCGCTGAAGAGCCGCAAGAACCTGATCCTCATCGCCGGCACCCTGGGCTCCCTTGCCCTGGCGCTCGGCCTCGCCTTCCTGATGGACATGACGGACCGGCGATTCCGGTACTCCGATCAGGTGACGTCCGAGCTCGGCCTGTCGATCCTCGGTGCCGTCCCGGAGATCCGCGGCGCGAAGGGTGGCACCGCCGCCTCGGAGGAGGCCTCGCAGGTGATCGAGGCGTTCCGGTCGATCCGACTCAACATGATGCACGTGGTGGGTGGCGACGGCCCGATCTGCTTCACGGTCTCCTCGCCGATGCCCGGCGACGGCAAGTCGCTGGTCTCCTCCAACCTGGCGCTCTCGTTCGCCGAGGCGGGGTTCAACGTGATCCTCGTGGACGGCGACACCCGGCGCGGCGAGCTCCACCGGATGTTCGGCCTCGACCGCCGTCCCGGGCTGCTCGACCACCTCGCCGACGACGTGCCGATCGAGCAGACGCTCCGCCCGACATCGCACCCGCGGCTGACCCTCATCACCGGCGGCTCGCGCCACCGCAACGGGCCCGAGCTGCTGGGATCGAACCGGATGCGCACGACGATGGCGTCGCTCCGCGAACGCTATGACGTGGTGATCTTCGACTCGCCGCCGTTCGGCGCCGGGATCGACCCGTTCCTCCTCGGCACCCTCACGGGCAACCTGCTCATGGTGGTCCGGGTCGGGGAGACCGAGCGCGAATTCACGGAGGCGAAGCTCCAGGTCCTCGACCAGCTGCCCGTCCGGGTCGTGGGAGCGGTCCTGAACGACGTCCGCACCTCGATGCGCGAGTACCGCTACTACTCGTACTCGTACGGCTATGGCAGCAATGATGAAACCGAGGAGAGCGAATCCGACCGCCAGCCGCCGACGCTCTCGGCGCCGGTCATCGGCCAGGATCAGGAATGATCGGGAGTGCCGCGACGGGATTCCGCCGCGGCAGGGACGGCAGGATCAGGCCGCGAGGGCCGCGGAAGCCGCCGCGAGCAGGGACTCGGGCGAGTCGGCCGGACTGGCGTTGACCAGGCGGATGCGGGGGGTGATCGCGGCATCGACCGTGGCGATCACCCCCCGCATCCGTTCCGCAAGCCGCTCCGCCCCGG
>CAZKYO010000044.1:0-17784 GCA_964557115.1 uncultured Gemmatimonadaceae bacterium | reverse complement strand
GACGAGATCAACCGCACCCCGCCCAAGACCCAGTCGGCGCTGCTCGAGGCGATGCAGGAGCACCGGGTGACGGTGCAGGGCCGGACCTACGAGCTGGAGCCGCCGTTCTTCGTCTTCGCGACCCAGAACCCGATCGAGCTGGAGGGGACCTATCCGCTCCCCGAGGCGCAGCTCGACCGCTTCCTCTTCGAGATCCTCCTGGAGTACTCGCCCGAGGACGACGAGGTCGCCGTGGTGCAGGCGACGACCGCCGCGCCGCCGGCGCCGATCCGCCCGGTCGTCTCGCGCGACGAGATCCTCGCCTACCAGCGGCTGGTGCGTCGCGTCCCGGTGGCCGACGAGGTCGTGCGCCATGCGGTGCAGGTCGTCCGCGCCACGCGCCCCGGCCCCGACGCTCCCGACTGGGTCCGCAGCTACCTCGCCTACGGCGCCTCGGTCCGCGCCGCCCAGGCGCTGATCCTGGGCGGCAAGGCGCGGGCGCTGCTGCAGGGACGGAGTCACGTGGCGTTCGAGGACATCCACGCGCTGGCCCGTCCGGTGATGCGTCACCGGCTGCTGCGCACCTTCCAGGCGCAGTCGGACCGGGTGACGACCGACGAGCTGGTCGCCCGGGTGCTGGAGCGCGTGAAGCCGCCGCGGTCGGGGCTCTGAGCCGGTGACCGGGATCGCGCCGACCGCGCTCCTCGACCCGACCCTCCTCGCGGGGATCGGGGACCTCGAGCTGCTCGCCCGGACGGTGGTGGACGGCTTCCTGCATGGCGCGCATCGCTCGTCGCGCACCGGGCTGTCGCTCGACTTCGCCGAACACCGGCAGTATCAGCCCGGCGACGACCTGCGCCGGATCGACTGGCGGGTGTACGCGCGCACGGATCGGTTCTACCTCAAGACCTACGAGGCGGAGACCAACGCCGACCTGCGCCTCGCGCTCGACGTCTCGGCGTCGATGGACTTCGCCTCGGGTCCGCTCTCCAAGTTCGGCTGGGCCCGGGCGCTGCTCGCGTCGCTCGCCTGGCTCGCCCAGCGCCAGGGCGATCGGGTCGGCTACGTCCCGCTCGGCGGCGACCTGTCCGGCGTGGTGCCGCCGTCCACCCGACACCTCCAGCTGGTGCTCCAGTCGATGTCACGCACGACGCCCACGGGGAAGCTGCCGCTCGGCGCCGCACTCGAGCGGATGGCCGAGATGCAGGGGCGGGCCGGGATGATCGTGATCGCCTCCGACTGCTACGACGAGCCGGTCCACATCCAGCGCGGCCTCGCGGCGCTGCGGGGCCGCGGCCACGACGTGATGCTGTTCCACGTGATCGACGCCGCCGAGCGCGACTTCCCGTACGAGGCGGCCGAGACCTTCGCCGACCTCGAGACCGAGGCGCGGCTCGCGCTCCGGCCCGACGAGGTGGGACCCGCCTACCGCGAGGCCTTCGCCCGACACGGGCGCGAGCTGCGGCGGCTGGCCGGGGCCGACGGCGCCGACTATGTCCCCGTGTACGGCGACGAGCCGCTGGACCGGGCGCTCCGCACCTGGCTCGAGCACCGCAACCGTCCCGGCGTGGCGCGCTGATGCCGTTCGCGTTCCTCGTGCCCGCGTTCCTCGCCGGCCTCGCCGCGCTGGCGGTGCCGCTGGTGCTGCACCTCCGGCATCGCGAGCGGCGCAAGCCGCGACCGTTCCCGTCGCTGATGTTCCTCGAGCGACTGCCGATCCGGACCGACCGCCAGCGGCGCATCACCGACCTGCCGTTGTTGCTGCTGCGCGCGCTGGCGGTGCTGCTGCTCGTGCTGGCGTTCGCGCGGCCGTTCCTGCGTGACAGCGCGGTGACCGGCGATGGCGCGGGCGGACTGACCGTCCTGCTGCTCGATCGGTCGGCGTCGATGGGGACAGCGGGCGTGAGCGACCACTGGGCCGACTCCGCCCGCGCGGTCATCGACGGACTGTCGGCGGGGCGCCGGGTCGCCGTGGTCGCGTTCGACGCCACCGCGAGCGTGCTGCAGGCGCCCACCCCGGATCATGCGGCGGCACGGGCCGCCGTCGCCAGCGCCCCATCGGCGGCAGGGGGGACCCGATTCGGGGCGGGGCTCCGCGCCGCGGCCCAGCTGCTCGCCCACGAGCGGATTCCAGGCGAGATCGTGATGGTCAGCGACTTCCAGCGCAGCGGACTTGCCGCCTCCGCGGCCCCGGCGTTGCCGGCCGGGACGACCGTGCGGACGGTGGTGGTGGAGCCGGCGACGCGCGACAACAGTGCCGTCACGGCGCTCGAGGTCGACCAGCAACCCGCCGACAACGGCCGGCGCGCGGTGATCGCGGCGCGGCTCGACCGGCGGGGAGGCGAATCGGCGCGTCAGGTCACGGCCGTGCTCGAGGTCGATGGCCGCGAGGCCGGACGTCGGCCAGTGACGTTGCCCCCAGCAGGCAGCGCGCGCATCACCTTCGACACCGTCGCTCTCGCGCGGGCCGCCTCGCAGGTCGTCGTGAGGATCGACGGCGATGCGCTGCCGACCGATGACGCGTACCAGGCCGTCGTCCCGGCCGAGAACGAGACGCGGGTGACGCTGGTGGCGCCACCCGACGCGCGGCCCGACGAGCTGCGCTACGTGCAGCAGGCGCTGGCGATCGGCAGCGATCCCGCCTTCCAGGTGAATCGCGTGTCGCGGCTCGATCGCGCCGCCATCGAGCGCAGCGACGCCATCCTCCTTCTCGACACGCCGGTGCCCACGGGAGACCTCGCCACCGCCCTCGGTGATTGGGTCCGGGCCGGCGGCGGGCTGGTGATCGCGCCCGGGGAGCGGTTGGCGACGAGTCGCGGCGAGATGCTGGCGGTGCCGGCGTCGCTGCGCGGCGCCACGGCACGCGATCGCGGGGCGCTCCTGGGCGACGCCGAGACGTCGCACCCCGCGCTGGCGGCCTTCCAGGGCGCGGCGGTGGACGGCTTCGCGTCGGTGCGCATCCGACGCCATCCGGTGATCGCGGCCGAGCCGTCCGCTGCGGTGCTGCTCCGCTACGACGACGGCACCCCGGCGATCGTGGCCGGCGCCGATGGCGCGGGGCGCGCGCTGCTGGTCGGGATCCCGCTCGACACGCGGCGCGGCGATTTCCCGCTGCAGCCGGCCTTCCTGCCGTTCGTGCGCGGGGTCATGGCGTGGGCGGCGGGGGGACAGCATCCGCCGATGGCCCTGTCGAGCGGAGAGCCGTGGCTGGCACCCGCCGGGGTCCGGACTCCGGTGGTGCGAGGCCCCGAGGGCGACCTGGTCCGGCCGTCCGCCGGCAGCAGGCTGGTCCCGCTCCGCGAGACCGGCTTTCATCAGGTGTACGACGGTCGGGCCAGCGGCATCCCGGCGACGGTCGTGGCGGTGAACGCTCCCGCGACCGAGGCCGATCTCGAGGCGATGCCGACCGACGAGCTGCTGCTCGGCGTGGGCGAGGCCCCGCCGGCCGCGGCGATGTCTGAGGTCGAGGCGAGCACGGCGCGCGAGGCGCGCCAGATGGGTTGGCGATTCCTGCTGCTGGCGCTCCTGGTCGTCCTCGGCGTCGAGGTGATCCTCGCGTCGTGGGGCTGGCGGGCGGTGCCGGTGCGACGAGCGGCAACGGGCGGCGAGGAGGTGGCGCAATGAGCGGAATCCCGGTGAACGCGACCGACTGGGCCGCGGCCGATGGCTCCCTGCACGATGCGATCGGCCGGGCGCGCGGCGCCTGGCGCCGTCGCGTCCTGCTCGAGGGGGCGGCGTGGACGGTGGCGGCACTGCTCGTCCTGCTCGTGGTCCTCGCGCTGGTCGGCGCGGCGATCGGCCTCACGCCCGAACGACTCGTCATCCTCCGGCTGGTCTTCTACGTCCTGCTGCTCGTCGCGCTCGGTTGGTGGATCGTGCGTCCGGCGCTCCGTCGCGTCGACGACGCACGGCTCGCCCTGTACCTCGAGGAACGCGATCCGGGCCTCGGCCAGGCGCTGATGAGCGCGGTGCAGGCGATCGGCGTCCCGGTGGCCGAGCGACCGTCGCCCGGCCTCGCCCGGCGACTCGCCGCGCAGGCGGTCGGGGCGCTCGGCTCGCTGGAGGACGGTCGCGCCCTCGAACGGCCCCGGGTGCGGCGCGCGGGGATGCTCCTCGCCGGGCTCGCGGCCCTCGCGGCGATCGCCCTGTTGGTCGGTCCCGAGTCGTGGCGCACCACGATGCGCGGCCTGCTCGCGCCATGGCGCCCGGCCGAGGCGATCGTCGCACCCCGCAGCGTCGCGGTGGAGCCCGGCAACATCACCGTGCCGCGCGGGGCGACCCTCGACATCCACGTCGCCACGCTCGGCTTCGCGCCACCCGATGCGCTGCTCTACCTGCAGCGACAGGGCGAAGCCGAATGGACGTCGGTGCCGATGCCGGCCGACTCCACCGGCCACTTCACCTTGCGGCTGTTCGACCTCGACTCGACGACCACCTATCGCGTCGAGGCGGGGGAGCTGCGCTCGCCGTCGTACGTGATCACGGTCACCGACCTTCCCGCGGTGTCGCAGCTCGCGCTGGCGCTCGACTATCCGACGTACACCGGACTGCCGGACGATTCGCTCGACGCCGGCGGCGACGTCGCGGCGGTGATCGGCACCGTGGTGGAGGTGCACGCGACGGTGACGATGCCGGTGCGCGGCGCGATGCTGCGCTTCGACGACGGCCGCCGGATCCCGCTGACGCTCGACGCCACCGGTCGTCCGACGGGCCGGTTCCGGATCGGCAAGAGCGGGTTCTACACGATCGACCTCGTGGCGCCCGACGGCACCGAGGTGCCCGGGTCCGTGCGCTGGGCGATCGACGCCCTCCCCGATCGCCCGCCGGTGGTGCGGGTGCTCGACCCGGGCCGGGACACCCGTGCGACCAACGTCGAGGAGGTGCCGCTCGCGATCGGTGCCGACGACGACTACGGCATGCGCGCGCTCGAGCTGCACTTCAGCGTGAACGGCGGGGCCGAGCAGTCGGTGATCGTCGGCCAGGACTACGCCGCGGGGACGCTGACGCCTCGCGGCGTCCACACGCTCTATCTCGAGGAGTACAACCTCAAGGCCGGCGACCTCGTGAGCTACTACGCCACGGGGATCGACGGCGCGGGCAATCGCGCCAAGAGCGACCTCTACTTCATCGAGATCCGGCCGTTCTCGCGCAACTACCGCCAGTCGGAGCAGGGCGGTGGCGGTGGCGGCGGCGGGGGCGGCGGCAACCAGGACAATCCGCAGTTCTCCCGCGAGCAGAAGGAGCTGATGGTCGCGGCGTACAACATCCAGCGCGACAGTGCGACGACGCCACCCGAGCGATTCCGCGAGGACCTCGCCACGGTCGCCGTCGGCCAGGAGAACCTGCGCGACGAGGTCCAGCGCATCGCCGGCCAGCTCGAGCAGCGCGGCGCGGCCCAGGTCGACTCCGACTTCGTGGCGATCAAGGCGTCGCTCGATTCCGCGGCCGCGAAGATGGACACGGTCCTCACCCAGCTCCGCGGCGCGCGACTCGGCGAGGCGGTCTCGAGCCAGGCCCGTGCGCTGCAGCAGGTACAGCGCAGCGAGGCGCTCTACCGCGACGTGGAGCTGCAGATCAACCAGGGCGGCGGCGGTGGTGGCGGGGGCGGCGGCGGGGCGGCGCCGGAGGACCTCGCCGACCTCTTCGAGCTGGAGACCGACAAGCTCCGCAACCAGTACGAGGCGGTGCAGCGCCAGGGGGCCGCGGAGAGCCAGGTCGCCCAGCAGGTCGATTCGGCCCGGGAACGGTTGCGTGACCTCGCCCGCCGCGCCGAACAGGAGAACGAGCGCCAGCAGCGGATGGCCGACGACCTGCAACGGAAGCTCGCACAGCAATCCGGCGCACAGCAGGCCGGGGGTGGCGGCGGTGGCGGTGGTGCAACGGGGGGTGCGCAGGGTGGCGGCCAATCCTCGGCCGGCAATCAGGGGGCGGCGGGCAATGCGGCCGCGCGACGACTCGCCGAGGAGGCGGAGGCGGAGGCGCGGCGGCTCGAGCGACTGGCCCGCGAGCAGCGCACGCCGGAACTCGCCCAGGCCGCGCAGATGGCGCGGCAGGCCGCCGACCAGCTCCGGCGTGCCGCGAATGGCCAGGCCGGCCAGGCCGGGTCGGCCGCCGAATCGCTGCGCAACGCCGCGGCGGGCGTCGCGTCGGGGCAGGAGTCCGCCGCCCGCGAGGCGACCGAGCGACTCGCCGGCCGTGCCGGGGAGCTCGCGCGCGACCAGCAGGAGTTCACCCGCGACGCGGGGAACTTGCCGCCGAGTGGCGACGCGCGCCGGAACGCGGCGACTCAGGCGCTCGAGCAGCGCAGCCAGCAGATGGAGCGTGATGCGCGCGGACTCGTCGACGACCTCGATCGCGCCTCGCGCGACGTGAACCCGACCGATCCGCGCGCGGCGAGCGCGATCCGCGAGGCGGCCGCGCGGATGCGCGAGGCGCAGGTGCCCGAGCGCATCGGGTACGCGGGACGGATCGCGGGCGACCAGCGCATCAACGCACAGATGCTCCGGCAGTTCAACACCGAGACCGAGGCGATCCTCAACGACGTCCGCAACCGCCTCGCCGTCGCCGCCGGCGGCGTCGGCGCCTCCCCGGAACGACAGCAGCAGCAGGCGATGGAGCGCGCCCGCGAACTGGTGCGCGGCCTCGAGTCGCTGCGCGACCGGACCGCGGCCGGCCTCGCGGGGGATTCTGCCCGGGCCGCCGGCAACGGTGAGGGTCAGCCCGGTCAGGGGCAGCAGCCGGGGCGCGGTCAGCAACCCGGGCAGGGTGAGGGGCAGGGGCAGGCCCAGGGTCGCGGGCAGCAACCCGGACAGGGTCAGGGTCAGCCTGGGCAGGCCGGCGGCGAGGGTCAGGGCCAGGGCCAGGGCGACCGCAACGGGCAGGGCCAGGCCGGTGGCCAGGGGGAACGCGGCGGACAGGGCGGCGGCAACCGCGCCGGCGACCCCCAGGGGGCTCCGGGCGGAGCGCCCGGCGGCGAGTACACTGGCGGCGGCGACGCGCGTCAGCTCCGGGGCGAGGTCCAGGTGCGCCTGCGCGATGCCCGGGCCCTGCGCGACGCCGTGCGCGAGCAGGGGCTGCCCACCACGGACCTCGACCAGGGGATCCGATATCTCGAGCAGCTGCAGCAGGATCGGGTGACGGGCGATCCCAAGAACCTCGTCGCCCTTCAGGACGCGGCGCTCGAGGCACTCAAGCGCGCCGAATTCGATCTCTGGCTCCGGGTCGGGGGCGGCGAGGGTGGCCGACCTGCCGTGGGGGATGCCTCTCGCGTCCCGCCCCGGTATCGCCAGATGGTCGAGGAGTACTACAAGGCGATCGCGCGCGACCGCCCCTGAGTCGTTCGGCTCTTGCAGACCGCGTGGGGCGTGATCGCCCCACGCGGTCGCGTTTCTTGACACCGACCGGCGACGCGTTGCGGGTCGACGGGCGCGGCGGCGGACCACGTGGGGCTCGCGCGCGGTGCGCGCGCGGGAGTCCGCGCCGCAACGGCCGCCCTCGGCGCGCCCCGGCGCGGAGCCGGGCGTCGCGCGCGATCCCGCTTGCCACAAGGGTTTGCGCACGACGCGGGGCGCCGTGTCATCGATGCCACACCGCCCGGTCATGCCCTCCTGTGGTGCGATCGGCACAGCCCAAATCGCGTGGTCGACGTGGCGCATGCGCCACGATCGCCGGCCCTGCGATGGACGGCTTCTTGCGTAGGCTCGCCATCCCCCGACGAGACGAGCCGATGAAGACGACCACCACCACGACCGACGCCCTCTGGCGCCGTTGGAAGGACGGGCGCGACCTCGACGCCCGCCGCGAGCTGCTCGGCCGCTACATCGGGCTGGTGCACCACGCGGCGCGCGAGGTCGCCCCGCGGGTCCGCGACGCCGTCTCGCTCGACGAGCTCTTCTCCGCCGGGTCCCTCGGACTGCTGCAGGCGATGGAGGGGTTTGACCCCGAGCGCGGACTGGCCTTCTCGACCTTTGCCATGCGGCGCATCCGCGGCGCGATCCTCGACGAGCTCCGTTCGCGCGATCCGCTGTCGCGGTCCGACCGGAGCCAGGTGCGCCGTCTGGAGTCGGCCGTGGCCGAACTCGAGCAGCGACTCGGTCGCGCGCCCTCGAGCCAGGAGATCGCCGGCCACCTCGGTGTCGACCACGAGACCGTCGCGCGGCTGCGCCAGCGCACGGCCGTCGTGGGCTCGGTGTCGCTGGAAGGGGAGCCGGGCGGCCGCACGCTCGCCGACCGGATCGGCGATGATGGCGATGCCGTGATCCACTCCGAACTCGAGGCCTCCGAACGGGCTGGCGCGCTGCGCTCGGCGCTCGACGCGCTGCCCGCCCGGGAACGGCTGATCCTGGCTCGCTCGTACTTCGAGGAGCGGCCGCTCCGGCAGATCGCCAGCGAGCTGGGCGTCACCGAGTCGAGGGTCTGCCAGCTCCGGGCCCAGGCGCTGGCCCGGTTGCGCAAGAATTCCGGTCTCGCGGCGGTCGCCGCAGCGTCCTGACCCACCCCGCAACACGTTGGCACCGCAGCTGTTGAGGCTGCGGTGATCGCCCGCCGTTAGATTCTCCGGCGTCCCTTCCCGCCGCCCTTGGGGAGCCGCCGATGCAGCCCGTCTTCGCCACGATCGTCGATTTTGCCGGACTCTTCCCTCCCGCCTCGAGTGGGATGGCCGAAGCAGTCCGCCAGTACGCGGCCTATCGCGACGGTCCCGATCGCTGGATGCTCGGCCGCTTCGTCGTCGCGGCGGGACGCCTCGAGGAGTTGGGCACCGCGGTGATCGCGGAGGAGCTGGTGCCGGACGCGGCGCGGCCGTGGGGCCTGTCGGTTGTCCTCGGCGCCCACCTCCCGCAGGAGGTCGGTCGGCTCGCGGCCTTTCGGGACGCCCATGCCGAGCACGGTCTCGTGATCGAGGCGGTCGAGACCCGTGTCGGCTCCGCCGGCGAGGCCGAGGTGGTCGCGGCGCAGCTCGACGGCTGGGGGGAGCGATTCCTCGAGGTGCCGCACCTGTCGAGCTACGGTGACCTGGTGCAGGCGATCCAGCACGCCGGGGCGTTCGCGAAGATTCGCACCGGCGGCACCACGCCGGACGCCTTCCCGACGCCGCTCGAGCTCACCCGGTTCCTCCTCGCGGACGTGCGGGCCCGCCTCCCGTTCAAGGCGACCGCCGGCCTGCATCATCCCTGGCGCGGGACGTATCGGCTCACCTACGCGCCCGACGCAGCGCAGCATGTCATGTACGGCTTCGTGAACCTGCTGGTGGCCACCGCCGCACTGCGCGACGGGGCCGACGGCGAGGTCGCGCAGGCGATCCTCGAGGAAGGCGAGCCGACCGCCTTCGCCCTCACCGACGGTGGCATCCGCTGGCGCGACCTCTCGTTCTCACCCGAGGCGCTCGAGGCGACGCGGCTCGAGGGGTTCCGCGGCTTCGGTTCGTGCTCCTTCCGTGAACCGGTCGACGAGCTTGCGCTCGGAGTGGACGCATGACCGATCTCGATCGCAGTCACGATCCGGCGCGACGCTCCTGGGTCGCCGGGGCCGATGGCCATGCCGAGTTCCCGATCCAGAACCTGCCGTACGGCGCGACCGATGCCGGCATCGTCGTCGCCATCGGTGACTGGGCGCTGCCGCTCGCCGCTGCGCAGGAGGCAGGGTGGGGCACCGACCTGCCGCTCACCGTCACCGACTTCGGGCTGCCGTTCCTCAACATGTTCCTCCTCGAGGACCCCGGCGTCTGGCGGGCGGTGCGCCTGGCCTTGAGCGACGCGCTGGCCGATCCGGCGTGGCGGCCGACGCTCGAACCGCTCCTCGTGCCCATCGCCTCGCTCGCCCTCGAGCTGCCATTTCACTGCGGCGACTACACCGACTTCTACGCGTCGGTGCACCACGCGACGAACGTCGGGTCGATGTTCCGCCCCGACAATCCGCTGCTTCCCAACTACAAGTGGGTCCCGATCGGCTACCACGGCCGTGCCTCGACGCTGGTGCCGAGCGGCACGCCGATCCGCCGCCCGACCGGGCAGACCAAGGCTCCGGATGCCGAGCGACCGAGCGTCGGTCCGTCGCGGCTGCTCGACTACGAACTTGAGCTCGGGCTCGTGCTCGGCGGTGGCAACGCGCGCGGCGAGCCGGTTCCCGCCGCCCGCGCTGCCGACCGGATCTTCGGCGCGGTGCTGCTGAATGACTGGTCGGCGCGCGACGTGCAGGCCTGGGAGTACCAGCCGCTGGGCCCATTCCTCGCCAAGAACTTCGCGACGACCCTCTCGCCGTGGGTCGTGACCGCCGACGCGCTGCGTCCGTATCGCGTCGCGATGCCGCCGCGCCCGCCGGGCGATCCCGCGCCGCTCGGGTACCTCGAGGTGCCGGGCGACGCCACTTGGGCGATCGCGCTCGACGTGGAGCTCGCCACCGCGGCGATGCGCGAGCGCGGCGACGCGCCCTTCCACGTCTCGCACGGCGAGTTCGCCGAGGCGATGTACTGGTCGCCGGCGCAGCTGGTGACGCACCATGCCTCCAACGGCTGCGCCTTGATGCCCGGCGACCTCCTCGGGACCGGCACGATCTCGGGCCCCGAGCCCGGCTCGCGCGGATGCCTGCTGGAACGCACCTGGCGCGGGGCCGAGCCGTTGGCGCTGCCGGATGGCACGACGCGCAAGTTTCTGGAGGATGGCGACGAGGTCCGCTTCCGGGGACGCGCGCACGCCACGGGACGCCCCGCGATCGGGTTCGGCCTCTGCACCGGCGTGGTGGAGCCCGCGTGACCCCGCTTGTCGAGGTGACGATCCGCCATCTCGCGATGACCTCGCCCGACCAGTTGCGACGGTCGCAGGGCGAGCCGGGTCGGGTGCGGTTGGAACGGGTGGACGGCGTGGCGGCGGGCGGCGTGGCACGCGAGTGCTACGCGCTCGTCGGCGGCGCCTGGCACTGGACCGACCTGGCTGCCCTCGACGACGCCGAGTGGCTGGCGCTCCTCGAGCGCGAGCAGGGGATGCTCTTCGTCGCACGCGAGGACGAGGCGATCGCCGGCTACTTCCTGCTGGTGCCGCACGACGGCGAGATGGAACTCCGCTACTTCGGCCTCGCGCCATCGCACATCGGGCGGGGGCTCGGCGGGTGGCTGCTGACCCGCGCGGTGGAGCAGGCCTGGGCGCAGCGGCCGGTGCGCGTGGTGCTCAACACCTGCACGCTCGACGGTCCCGCCGCGCTGCCGAACTACCTGGCGCGCGGCTTCACGGTGGTGCGCGAGGAGATCCGCACCCGGGAGGTGGCCTGATGGACCTGGGCGACATGCGGCGCGACTACGACCGGGGCGCCCTGGACGAGGCGGCCGTCGCCGCCGATCCCCACGAGCAATTCGCGCGCTGGTTCGCCGACGCCGAGTCCGCGCTCGGACCCGAGGCGAACGCGATGACGCTGGCCACGGCCGATGCAACCGGCCGGCCCGACGCGCGGATCGTCCTGCTCAAGGGGATCCACGAGGGCGACTTCACCTTCTTCACGGACTACCGCTCGGCGAAGGGCGAGGAGCTGGCGGAGAACCCGCGCGCCGCGCTGCTGTTCTACTGGCCGGTGCTCGAGCGGCAGGTGCGGATCACCGGCACCGTCCACCGGCTCGATCGCGAACGCTCGGCGGCGTACTATCACTCGCGCCCCGAGGGTTCCAGGCTCGGGGCCTGGGCATCGCACCAGAGCGCCGAGCTGCCGGACCGCGCCGCGTTGGAGCGACAGCTGGCCGAGGTGACGGCGCGCTACCGGGACGGCGCGATCCCGCTGCCTCCCCATTGGGGCGGTTTCCGGGTCACCCCGGACCGCTTCGAATTCTGGCAGGGGCGGACCGACCGCCTGCACGATCGCTTCCTCTTCACCCGCACCCCGGAGCACGGATGGCGTCGCGTCCGCTTGTCGCCCTGATCGCCTGCGCGGCCCTGCCGGCCGCGCTCGGCGCGCAGGGCCGCTTCACCCTCGACATCCCCTCGATCATGCGCGGGCCGGAGACGGTCGGCCGCGAGCCGAGCCAGGTGCGCTGGACGCCGGATGGCCAGTGGATCGTGTTCAACTGGCTCCCGCCCGGGAGCCCGTGGAACGCATCGCTGGAGCCCTACCGGGTCCGGGCGCGGGCGGGGGCGGTGCCGGAACGGCTCTCGGACGCGGCCGCCGACTCGCTCGCCCCGCTGCTGGCCGGCGGCCTCACGACGCGCGACGGCAAGCGCCGCTACGTCTCGAGCGGCGGCGATCTTTATGCCGTGGAGCTGCCGAGTGGTCGGCTCCGGCAGCTCACCCGGACGGCCGCGAGCGAGCAGCTCGCCGGGATGTCGGCCGACGAGCGGCGGCTCTTCTATCGCGACGGCGGCAACCTCTTCGCACTGACGGTGGCCGACGGCTTCGTCGAGCAGCTCACCGATGTCCGCACCGGGGCCGCGCCCGACAGCGCGGGTCGGCGGACGCCCGCGCAGCGGAAGGCCCTCGAGCGCGACCAGCTCGAGCTGTTCGACGTGATCCGCGAGCAGGCCGCCCGCGACTCGGTGCGCCGCGCCGAACGGACCCGTCGCGACTCGACGGCGCTGCCGGTGACGTGGCTGGGGCGCGACTGGCGGCTCCGGTCGCTCGACCCGTCGCCCAACGGCGAGGTCGCCCTGATCAGCGTGAGCCAGGCGGCCACGCCCGAGGCGAAGAACACGATCGTCCCGCGCTTCGTCACCGCCTCGGGCTACACCGAGGACATCAATTCGCGCAGCAAGGTCGGCGACAGCGACGGTCGTTCGCGGATCGGGATCCTGCGCTTCCGGACCGGCGCGGTGCAGTGGATCCATCCGTTGCCGGGTGACTCCGCCGAGGCCAACGGCTCGATGAACGGCCGCGGCTGGAATGACGCGGGCACCGCCGCCCTGGTGATGGCCGAGTCGGCAGACCACGAGCGGCGGGTCCTCACCCGCGTCGCCGCGGACAGCGCCGCGACGACCACGATCGTCTCGGAGCTGCGCGACAGCGCGTGGGTCGGCGGGCCGTGCGGCTTCTGTGCCGGCTGGCTGCCGGGCGACGGCGGCACCTGGCTGGTGGACGAGTCTACCGGCTACGCGCACCTCTACGTGGTGGCCCCCGACGGCGCGCGCCGCGCGCTCACCAGCGGCGACTGGGAGGTCACCGGCGTCGCGATCTCGCCCGACCGCACCCGCTTCGAGATGACCACCAGCGAAGGCTCACCATACGAGTCGCACTACTGGACGATGGGACTCGACGGGAGCGGCAAGGTCCGCCTGACGACGAACCGCGGCGGCCACCAGGTGACGCCGTCGCCGGACCGGCGCTGGCTCGCCGACGTCTTCTCCACCGGCAACCACCCGCCCGAGCTGTACCTCGCGGAGGCGAAGCCCGGGGCGTCGATGGCGCGGCTGACCACCTCGCCGACGGCGGAGTGGGAAGCCTACGCCTGGATCGACCCGGAGATCATCACGATTCCCGCCAGCGATGGCGTGCAGGTGCCGGCCAGGATCTATCGCCCCGAGCAGGTGGGGGCGCGGCCCAACGGCGCCGCGGTGCTCTTCATCCATGGCGCGGGCTACCTCCACAACGTGCACCACTACTGGTCGGACTACTTCCGCGAGTACCAGTTCAACCAGCTGCTCGCCACCAAGGGCTACGTCGTGCTCGACGTCGACTATCGCGGGTCCGCGGGCTACGGGCGCGACTGGCGCACGGCGATCTACCGCCACATGGGCGGCCGCGACCTCGAGGACTACGTCGACGCCAGCAAGTGGCTCACTGCCACGATGGGGATCCCTCCGGAGCGGATCGGGACGTACGGCGGCAGCTACGGCGGCTTCCTCACGCTCATGGCGCTGTTCACGCGCGGCCAGTACTTCGGCGCCGGCGCAGCGCTGCGGTCGGTCACCGACTGGGCGCATTACAACGACGGATACACGGCGCGGATCCTCAACGACCCGCAGGGCGACTCGACCGCGTACAAGCAGTCCTCGCCGATCTACTTCGCCGAGGGGCTCGAGGACCCGCTGCTGATGGCGCACGGGATGGTCGACACGAACGTCCACTTCCAGGACATCGTGCGGCTCACCCAGCGACTCATCGAGCTCGGCAAGACCAACTGGGAGCTCGCGGTGTACCCGGTCGAGGACCACGGCTTCGAGCGTCCCGATTCGTGGACCGACGAGTACCGGCGGATCCTCGGCCTCTTCGACCGCTGGCTCCCGGATCGGCAGCGCACGCATGAGTGAGGCCGGCGGTCGGCAGGGCGCCGGGCTCCGTGCCGTGGGCACGGGGATCGTTGCCAACGTCCTGCTGGCGCTGGTCAAGGGAGCGGCCGGCATCGTCGGCCACTCCTTCGCGCTCGTCGCCGACGCCGCCGAGTCGCTGTCGGACATCCTCGGTTCGCTGGTGGTGTGGAGCGGGCTGCGCGTCGCCGCGCGCGACCCCGACCACGACCACCCGTGGGGGCACGGCAAGGCGGAGCCGCTCGCGGCCGGCGTGGTCGGGCTCCTGCTGGTCGGGGCGGCGACCGGGATCGTGCTCCGCGCGATCCAGGGGATCATGGTGCCGCACCCGGTGCCCGAGGCGTGGACCCTGGCCGTGATCGCGATCGTGGTCGTCGTGAAGGAGACCCTCTTCCGCCGCGTCAATCGCACCGCGGAGTCGATCGGCAGCGGCGTCGTCGCGGCCGATGCCTGGCACCATCGCAGCGACGCCATCTCCTCCGCGGCCGCGTTCGTCGGCGTCGGGATCGCGGTCCTGGGCGGCGCGCCGCTCTACTGGGCGGACGAAGCGGCGGCAATCGTTGCCGGCGCGCTGATCGCGATGGCCGCCTGGCGGATCCTCGGTCCGGCGGCGCACGAGCTGATGGACGGCGCCCCCGAGGCGACGTTGATGCGCCAGGTCGACGGGGCCGCGCGCGGGGTCGCGGGGATCTGCCACGTCGAGAAGGTGATGGCCCGCAAGGTGGGCGCCAGGTACTACGTCGACCTGCATGCCCAGGCCGATCCCGCGATGTCGCTGCACGAGGCCCACATCCTGAGCGGAATGGTGAAGACCGCGATCCGCCGCGCCGTACCCGCCGTCGAAAACGTCCTGGTGCACATGGAGCCGTACGAGGAGCGGGGCGGGGAGGCGTCCGCCGGGTGAGCCCGATCGACGTTGCCGCCGTCGCCGGTCGCCTGGCGCGGCTCGCGAAGCCCGGGGAGCGGGTGCTGGTGGCGGTCTCCGGCGGCCCGGACTCGATCGCCCTCCTCGCGCTCCTCGCCGAGGGACGCGCGGTCCATGGTCGTGCCCTCACGGTCGGTCATGTCGATCACGGGATCCATCCAGACAGCGGCGACGTTGCCGCCGCCGTCGAGGCACTGTCGGCGCGCTTCGGGCTCGCCTGTCTCACGCGACGGCTCCACCTCGGCGCTGCGGCGAGCGAAACGAGCGCCCGGAGGGCCCGACGCGCCGCGCTTCGCGAGCTTGCGGCGGAGGTCGGGGCGGCCCGGATCGCCCTCGCCCACCATGCCGACGACCAGATCGAGACGGTGCTCCTCCGGGTGCTCCGCGGCACCGGAGCGGCGGGCCTGGCGGCGATGGCGCCGCGTCGCGGCCCCTGGATCCGACCGCTACTCGAATGGTCGGCGAGCGATCTCGCGACGTTCCTGGCCTCGGCGGGGCTGTCGGCGTGGCAGGATCCTGCCAATCGTGACCCTCGGCACGACCGCTCGTGGGTCCGGACGGAGTTGCTGCCGCTCCTCGAGGCGAGGTTCGGGGACATCCGGGGCCGGTTGGGGGACCTGGCACGCCACGCCGCCCGCGACCGGCGGGGCTGGAACGCGATTCCGGGCCTGCTGGCAGGCCTCGACCCGCGGGTGTCAGAGGGGTGTGTTTCCGTTGCCGCGCCCCCCCTGCTGGGGTATCGTTCGGAGGTGCAACATGCCGTGCTGGCGGCGCTTGGGCGCCGGCTCGGGGTGCCGTTCGGGCAGCGTTCCGTGGCCCGCGTGATGCAGGTCGTTGGCGGGGGGAAGAGCGGCCGCCTGGTGCGGCTGCCGTCCGGCATCGAGGCCGAACTTGCGTTCGACCGGCTGGAAATCCGCCGGCCGGTCGCTGGGGCATTCCCGGCCGTCGAGCTGCCGGAGGAAGGCAGCGTCACCGCGGGTCCGCACCGGTTCCGGGCGCACCTGGGCAGCCAGGCGGGGGCCGTCGAGCGCGACGGGACACGGACCGCGCTGGCACCGGGGCGCTACGCGGTGCGGCCGTGGCAGGCGGGCGATCGCGTGCGTCCCCTCGGGGGAACGGGAAGCCGCCCCGTTGCCGTTCTCCTTCGGGAGGCGCGCGTGACGGCCGGCCGACGGGCCGGGTGGCCGGTGGTGACGGCCAGCGGCGACGCAACCATCGTGTGGGTACCGGGCATCTGCCGATCAGGGGATCGGCTGCCGCCGGAGGGAAAGGAGGCGCTGCATGTCGAGTGTGATCTCGCCTGAGATGCGTCGCCGGGCCGGCGGCCACCAGCTGCACATCGTCTTCGACGAGGAGACGATCGCCCGTCGCGTCGCCGAGCTCGGCGCCGAGATCACGGCGGCCTATCCCGAGGGCGAGCTGCTGGTGCTCGGGCTGCTCAAGGGCAGCGTCATCTTCCTGAGCGACCTGGTCCGGCAGATCGACCGGCCGCTCAAGCTCGACTTCCTGGTTGCCAGTTCGTACGGCAGCGGGAAGGTCTCGAGCGGCACCGTCCGGCTGCTGTACGACCCGGAGACGCCGCTCGAGGGGAAGCACATCCTCCTGGTGGAGGACATCATCGACAGCGGGCGCACGATGCGGCGCCTGGTGTCGCTCCTCGGGGAGCGGCGGCCCGCCTCACTGGCGATCTGCGCGCTCCTCGACAAGAAGCTGCTGCCGGAGCCGATCCCCGAGTTGCGGTGGACCGGTTTCGCGGCGCCTCCCGCGTTCCTCGTGGGCTACGGCCTCGACCACGCGGAGGACTTTCGACATCTCCCGTTCATCGGTGACCTGATTGATGGCTGACCGCAATGCATCCCGCCCGCCGGGCTCCGGCTGGGGCAACACGAGCAAGACCCTCGCGCTGTGGGCCGTCGGGGCCCTCATCGTCATCGCGCTGTTCCAGCTGATGCCGAAGCGGGGGCCGACGGAGCTGACCTACACCGAGTTCTCGCGCCAGCTCGAGGGCGGGAACGTCAAGGCCGTCGAGGTGATCGACGGCAAGTCGCTGCGCGGCGAGTTCCGCACGCCGGTGCCGAAGGACAACCAGCAGGTGGACCTGTTCACCACGCTGCTGCCGGTGTCGAACTCGATGGAGGTCGTCCAGCGCCTCGAGGCGGCCGGCGTCACGATCGACGCGAAGGAGTCGAAGAGCTCGCTCGCGGCGTTCCTCGTGATGGCGCTGCCGTGGATCGTGATCATCGGACTGTGGTGGTTCCTGTTCCGCCAGCTGCAGGCCGGCGGGAACCGCGCGTTCGCGTTCGGCAAGTCGAAGGCGAAGCTCCTGAGCGGCGACACGCCGAAGGTCACCTTCGCCGACGTGGCGGGGGCCGACGAGGCCAAGGTCGAGCTGCAGGAGGTGATCGAGTTCCTCAAGGACCCGCAGAAGTTCACCCGGCTGGGCGGCCGCCTGCCGAAGGGCGCGCTGCTGGTGGGCCCGCCGGGGACCGGCAAGACGCTGCTCGCCAAGGCGGTCGCGGGCGAGGCGGGCCGGCCGTTCTTCTCGATGTCGGGTTCCGACTTCGTGGAGATGTTCGTCGGCGTCGGCGCGTCCCGGGTCCGTGACCTGTTCGAGCAGGGCAAGGCGCACGCGCCGTGCATCATCTTCATCGACGAGATCGACGCCGT
>CAZKYO010000043.1:0-18465 GCA_964557115.1 uncultured Gemmatimonadaceae bacterium | reverse complement strand
CGGAGGGTCATCCCTCCAATCTGCATCGCCGTCCGGTCAGCGGGGGGCGGGGACCTTCCAGGTCACATCGCGTCGACCGCGACTCCGTCCCCCACCGCCACCCGGCCGGGCCCGCGCGGCACCGCATTCTGGCCGAAGATCGCGCCGAAGCGCGGGATGGTCCGGAGCCGCGCCAGCGTGCGCAGTGGCTCCTGCGCGGGGTGCCGCGCACCGGAGAGCTGGTCGGTCGTCGTCACGACGCAGCGCGCGCACGGCTTGACCAGGTCGAGCACCACGTCGCCGACCCGGAGCGCGCCCCATTCGGCCTCGGCCCACGCCTCGCCGCCGTGGACCACCAGCGACGGACGGAACCGGCCCATCGGCACCGGCTGCTCCAGCTCGCGATTGAGCGCCGCGAGCGACTCCTCCAGCACGACGAGCAGCGGATACCCGTCGGTGAACGACGTCTCCGCGTCCGGGCGGGGCGAGAAGGCGGGATCGATCGGGCGGCGCGCCTGCGCGCCGAAGTGCACCAGGCGCACGGGACGCCCGAGCGCCGCGCTGAACCACTGCGCCGCCGCGTCGCCCTGGTCGGTGGCGAGCACCTCGGACCGCCAGATGCCGACGCGCCGCGGCGTCCCCGAGGGATCGACTTCAAGCGAGAGCGGCGCCATCCCGTCGCGACGCACCGTGAGCATCGGCCCGTCGAGCGCCGGCGCGATGGTGGCGAGCGCCGGCGCCTCCCGCTGCGAGAGGAAGCGATCGTCGCTCCCCACCACCATGAAGCGCCGGTCCCCCTCGATCCCCAGGGCGCCGACCTCGGCCACCGACAGCACCGTGCCGCGGCAGCCCTTGATCGGATAGACGTGGAGGGCGGAGACGTGCATGCCGGAAGATACGCTACTGCGCCCCCTCGTCCCGCTGCATCATCCCGAAGATGTTGCCCTCGGGATCCTTGCCGTACGCGAGCCAGCCCACGCCGGGGACCGGCATCTTGGGCAGCGCGATCGCCCCGCCGTGGCCGGTCACCGCGGCGACCGACGCATCAACGCTCGCCACGTCCATGGTGACGACGTAGGCGTTCACCGCCTGTCCCTCCGCCGGCGCGGCGCCCTGTCGCGGCATCAGGCCGCCGTTGATCCCGTCGCCGGTGCCGGTGTCGATCAGCCAGTAGGGCATCGGGCCTTCCCACTTGGTGAACGTCCAGCCGAACACGGCGGCGTAGAAGGTGACGGCACGCTCGGGATCGCCGGCGTGGATCTCGAAGTGGACGGGACGGTTGGGCATGCAGGCGGCTCCGAGCGTGAGGGGGAATTGACTGGCGAGCGAGACTCGCGGATGGCGATTCGAGATCCGAGAACCTGGGCCTCGTGGCCTCGATTCTCGAATCGCCATTCGCGAGTCTCGCTATAGTATTACTCGCCATGACCCCACTCCTTGCAGTCCTCGCGCTCCTGGCCGGTCAGGGTCCTGTTCGGTCGGCCATTCCCGCCCTGATGCCCGTCCCGAGCACCGTCGAATGGACCGGCGCGCGCCTCGCGATCGACTCCACCTTCACCGTGTCGATCACCGGCTATGCCGACCCGCGCCTCGAACGGGCGGTCGGCCGGATGGTCCACCGGCTCGAGGGCCGCGTCGGGATCGTGCTGCCGGGGAACGTCGGCAAGGTCGCCGGCGCGCGCCTCGAGGTCCGGGTGGCGGGACCCGGCTTCGCCGTGCCGGACCTCGACGAGGACGAGTCCTACCGCCTGATGGTGGGGACCGACGCCGCCATGCTGATTGCGCGGACGGCGGTCGGCGCGATCCGCGGCCTCGAGACGGTCCTGCAGCTGCAGTCGTCCGATGCGCAGGGGTTCTACCTGGCCGGCGCGATCATCGACGATGCGCCGCGCTTCCGCTGGCGCGGGCTGCTGGTCGATGCCTCGCGCCACTGGCAGCCTCCGGCGGTCATCCGGCGCACGCTCGACGGCATGGCGGCGGTCAAGCTGAACGTGCTGCACTGGCACCTGAGCGACGACCAGGGATTCCGCGTCGAATCGAAGCGCCAGCCGACGCTGCAGCGGCTGGGCTCCGACGGCGACTACTACACCCAGGACGAGATCCGCGACATCGTGGCGTACGCCACCGACCGCGGCATCCGCGTGGTCCCGGAGTTCGACATGCCGGGCCACACCACGTCCTGGTTCGTCGGTCACCCCGAGCTCGCCAGCGCGCCGGGACCCTACGAGATCCAGCGACGCTGGGGCGTCTTCCCGCCGGCGATGGACCCGACCCGCGACGAGGTCTACGCCTTCCTCGACGGCTTCGTCGACGAGATGACGACGCTCTTCCCCGACCGCTACTGGCACGTCGGCGGCGACGAAGTGGACCCGAAGCAGTGGAACACCTTGCCCGCGATCCAGGCGTGGATGCAGGCGAACGGCGTCGCCGACGCGCACGCACTGCAGGCCCGCTTCAACACGCGCCTCTTCGAGATCCTGGCCCGGCACCAGCGCCAGCCCGTCGGCTGGGACGAGATCCTCCACCCCGACCTGCCGAAGGCGGCCGTGATCCAGTCGTGGCGCGGGATGCAGGGTCTCACCCAGGCGACCCAGCAGGGCCGCGCCGCGATCCTCTCGGCGCCGTACTACCTCGATCACATGAAGACCGCCGCGGAGATGTACCTGGTCGATCCGCTCCCGGAGGGCCTCACCACGGCGCAGCAGGCGCTGGTGCTGGGCGGCGAGGCGTGCATGTGGGGCGAGTACATCACGATGGAGACGATCGACTCGCGCATCTGGCCGCGGATGGCGGCGGTGGCCGAGCGGTTCTGGTCGCCGGCGTCGGCGCGCGACGTGGGCGACCTCTATCGCCGGCTGCCCGAGGTGTCGCGCCGGCTCGCCGAACTCGGGCTGCAGCACTACACCCAGGCACCGCGGATGCTGGCGCGGATCGCGCCGGCGGCGGACCAGGCGACGCTGCTCGAGTTCCTGCGCTACGCCAGGACGCGTGGCTTCGGCGGTCGCGGCACCAACCAACTCTCGCCGCTCACCCGGCTGATCGACGCCGCGGAGCCGGATCCGTTCACGGAGTGGGAGATGCTCGATCTCGCGGCCGCACCGGCCGGCTTTCCCGCGCTCGAGGCCCATTTCCGCCGCATGCAGCTCTTCGGCGGGGCGCTGCGCGAGATCCTCCCCGACGCACCGCTCGCCGCCGACGGCCTTCCGGTGGCGGCCGCGCTCGCCGACCTCGGCCGGCTCGGCGCGGAGGCGATCGGCTGGAGCCGCAGCGGCCGCCGCCCCGACGCCGCGTGGTTCCGGGGTGCGGACTCGGTGATCGCGCGCACCGACGGCAAGACGTTCGGGTTGTTCCGGCCGGTCGGGGTCCAGGCAGTCAAGCGGCTGGTCGACGGGCTGCGCTGAGGACGGAGCATGGCCCTGCCGCCACGGGGCTCGGTGCTCCGTTCGCTGTTCTCCGTTCCCGGTCTTCCCCTTCCGCCGCGCCCCGGCTGGCCGTACCCTTCTCGGGTTCGTCCCGCCGTCGCTCTCCTCACCGCGAGGCTCCTCCATGTTCCGACGCGCCCATCGCGTCGCCGCGCTCGCCGCCGGCCTCCTGGCCGCCGGGTGCGCGTCGTCCCCTCCGCCCGGCACCCCCCAGCCGCCCGGCCCCAACCGGCTCACCGACGCCGAGGTCCGCAGCGGCTGGCAGCTGCTGTTCGACGGTACCACCACCAGTGGCTGGCACAATTACGGCAAGCCGGGCACGGTCGAGGGTTGGACGGCCATCGACGGCGCCCTGGTCGGGACCCAGGGCAGCGGCGACCTGATGACCAACCGCCAGTTTGATTCGTTCGAACTGGAGCTCGACTGGAAGCTCCGCACCGGCGGCAACAGCGGCATCTTCTACTGGGCCCACGAGGCGTCGGAGCAGGTCTACCAGAACGCGCCCGAGTACCAGATCCTCGACAACGTCGCGTTCGCCAACGGCCTCACGCCGCTCACCGCGGCCGGCTCGCTCTACGCGCTCTATCCCGCCCCGCTCGACCTCGTCAAGCCGATCGGCGAGTGGAACCACTCGCGGATCGTCACGAAGGGCAGCAAGGTCGAGCACTGGCTCAATGGGGTGAAGGTGGTCGAGGCCGACTTCGACTCGAAGGCGATGAAGGCCAAGGTCGCCGCGAGCAAGTTCGCCGAGTGGCCGACCTTCGGGAAGACGCGCCGCGGCTACATCGGCCTGCAGGACCACGGGGACACGGTCTGGTTCCGCAACATCATGATCCGGGAGCGCTGATGAGCGTCCGCAATCGGCTGCAGGCGATGATGTTCCTCCAGTACTTCATCTGGGGCGTGTGGTTCGTCACGATGGGGACCTACCTGTCGCAGACGCTGGGCTTCAGCGGCGAGCAGGTGGGACTCGCCTACGGCGCGACGGCGATCGCCGCGCTGGTCTCGCCGTTCTTCATCGGGATGGTGGCCGACCGCTTCTTCGCCTCCGAGCGACTGCTGGCCGGACTGCACCTCATCGGCGCGGGGCTGATGTGGTACGCCAGCACCCGGACCACGTTCGGCACCTTCTACCCCGCGCTGATCCTCTACGCGCTGGCCTACATGCCGACGCTGTCGGTGACCAACGCGATCGCGTTCCACCACGTCGGCAACCCCGAGCGCGACTTCCCGGTGATCCGGGTGCTCGGCACCATCGGCTGGATCGTGGCGGGAATCCTGGTCGGCAAGCTGCTCCATGCCGACGCGCAGGTGGTGCCGATGCAGCTCGCCGCCGGCGCCTCGGTGGTCCTCGGCCTCTTCGCCTTCTCGCTGCCGCACACGCCGCCCCGGAGCGCCGGGGCGCCGTTCTCGATCCGCGACGCGCTCGGCCTCGACGCCCTCGGCCTGCTCAAGGACCGCTCGTTCCTGGTCTTCGCACTCGGCTCCTTCCTGCTCTGCATCCCGCTCCAGTTCTACTACACCTTCGCCAACCCCTTCCTCAACGAGATCGGGGTGAAGGACGCCGCGTTCATCCAGACCTTCGGCCAGATGTCGGAGATGCTGTTCATCCTGGCCCTGCCGGTTCTGCTCTCGCGGTTCGGGATCAAGTGGGTGCTGCTGGTGGGCATGGTCGCCTGGGCGGCGCGCTACCTCGCCTTCGGCTACGGCGACGCCGGCGCCGGGATGTGGCTGATCCTGGCCGGGATCATCCTGCACGGCGTCTGCTACGACTTCTTCTTCGTCGCCGGCCAGATCTACACCGACGAGCGCGCCGGGGCGCGGATCCGCGGCGCGGCGCAGGGTTTCCTCAACTTCCTGACCAACGGCGTCGGCTACTTCATCGGCGCGTTCGTCTCGGGCCGGGTGGTGGACCGCTACGCCACCTCGCCCACCCAGCACGACTGGCACGCGATCTGGCTGGTGCCGGCCGTGGGCGCCGCGGTCATCGCGGTGCTGTTTGCGGTCTCCTTCTCGGCACGGAGCACCGCGTCGCCATCCCGGGCGGAGGCGGCGTAGCCGCCACCGTCGAGGGATCCCTCGACTCCGCCCCCTCGCTTCGCTCGGGGTGACAGGTTCCTGGTCGCTTTCTCGCCTCCTCGCTTTCTCGCTCCGGAGTCCTCATGCCCGATCGTCGAGAGTTCGTCAAGTCCGCGGCCGCCAGCGCGGCGGCGTTCCACATCGTCCCGCGCCACGTCCTCGGTCGCGGCTTCACCGCGCCGAGCGACATGGTCCGCTACGCCGCGATCGGCGCCGGCGGCAAGGGTGACAGCGACGTGCAGGGCATCGCCAAGGCCGGCGCCTCGGTCGCGGCGATCGCCGACGTCGACTGGCGCGCCGCGCGCCGCAACTTCGGCCGCTTCCCCGACGCCCGCCGCTTCAAGGACTATCGCGAGATGTTCGACGTGATGGGCGACCAGATCGACGCCGTGTCGGTCTCCACGCCCGACCACTCGCACACCCCGGCGACCCTGATGGCGCTCCGGCACGGCAAGGCGGTCTTCTGCCAGAAGCCGCTCACCCGCACCCTCGGCGAGGTGCGCACGGTGATGGACGTCGCGCGCCAGAGCGGCCTCGCGACCCAGATGGGGAACCAGGGCCACGCCGGCGAGGGGACCCGGATCATCCGCGAGTGGTACGAGGCCGGCGCCATCGGCGAGATCCGCGAGATCCACTACTGGACCAACCGGCCGATCTGGCCGCAGGGAATCGACCGGCCGACCGAGGCCCACAACCCGCTGCCGACCTTCGACTGGAACCTCTGGCTCGGCCCCGCCCCGGAGCGGCCGTACAACCCCGCCTACGCGCCGTTCCGCTGGCGTGGCTGGTGGGACTACGGCACCGGCGCCCTCGGCGACATCGCCTGCCACGCGATGGACGCGGCGTTCTGGACCTTCGACCTCCGCAACCCGTCGCGGATCGAGCCGGAGATGACCCAGATGTTCGAGGAGACGGCACCCAAGATGTCGCGGATCGAGTACAGCTTCCCGTCCCGCGGTTCGCGGCCGCCGGTCAAGGTGGTCTGGCGCGACGGCTCGCTGTGGCCGGCCAAGCCGCCCCAGCTCGGCGAGTACGACGACTGGCCGGTCGGCGACGTCGGCGGCCAGATGTGGGTCGGCACCGAGGGCGCCCTGGTCGCCGACGCCTACGGCGACTCGTGCCGCATCCTCGACGCCAGGCGGAACGCCCAGTTCACGAAGAACCCGCCGAAGATCAAGTACGAGCGCTCGCCGGGCGTGTACGACGAGTGGATCAACGCCATCACCGGCAAGGGGCCCGCGCCGATGAGCAACTTCCCCGGCCACGCCGGCCCGCTCACCGAGATGGTGCTCTACGGCTGCCTCGCGGTCCGCGCCGGCCAGGCCCTCGACCTCGCCAGCGACGGCACCATCAAGACCAGGCTGCCGGCCGAGTGGATCACGCCCGAGTACCGCTCCGGCTGGACGATGTGACGAGACTCGCGAATCGAGATTGGAGACTTGAGGAATTGCCGGTGCCGGTCCTCGAGCCTCCAATCTCGATTCGCGAGTCTCGCTGACTGAGCGATGCCGCCACCGCGATGCTGATCGAATGCTGCGTCGACGACCTCGACTCCGCCCTGATCGCCCAGCAGGGCGGCGTCGACCGTCTCGAGCTCTGCGACAACCTCGGCGACGGCGGCACCACGCCGTCGCACGGGATCCTCTCCTTCCTGCTCGACACGCTCGACATCCCCGTCTTCCCGATCGTCCGCGTCCGCGGCGGGAGCTTCGTGTACTCGCGCGAGGAGCGCCGGGTGATGGCGCGCGACGTGGCCCATGCCCGCGCCCTCGGCGCCCGCGGCGTCGTGGTCGGCGCGCTGACGCCCGCCGGTGACGTCGATCGCGAGGCGCTGGAGGAGATCGTGCTCCACGACGCCGACGTCGAGGTGACGTTCCACCGTGCCTTCGACGTCTGCCGCGACCCGATCGCCGCGCTGGACACGCTGATCGAGCTCGGTGTCGACCGGATCCTGACGTCGGGTCAGGCGCCGTCGGCGTGGGAGGGCCGCGACCTGATTGCGGAGCTGGTGCGCCGCGCCGGCGCCGACTGCATCATCATGGCCGGCGGCGGCGTGCGCGAGGATCACGCCGCGGCACTGGCGGCGCACACCGGCGTGCAGGAGCTGCACGTCCGCTGCACCACACTGCGCCATGAGACGCCCGACTGGATCGCCCCCGCGGTGCCGTTCCGCAAGCCGCTCCCCGCCGACGAGACCGCCCGCTGGGTGACCGACCCGGATCGGCTCGCGGCGTTGCGCCGCGCGATCGATCGCGGACCGGAGTAGAATTCAGCGAAGCCATCGGGAGGATGCGATGCATCGCCGCGAGTTCGTGAAGTGCGCCGCCACCACACCACTCGCCACTCGCCTCCAATCCCGACCGAACCACTCCCGCCTGCCCCACCGCGCGCCCCTCATCCGGCCCGACGAACGCACCGCGAGCGACCTCACCCTCGTCGCGCGATCCGGGCGCGCCGGGATCGCCCCGGGGCGCCGGGCCGTCACCTGGACGCCCGCCGCCGGCGACCACGCCGCGGTCGCCCCGATCCTCCGGACCCGCACCGGCGAATTCGCCGGCATCACGCTCGAGAACCGGCTCGACGAGCCGACGATCCTCCACTGGCACGGCCTCCACGTGCCGGAGGACGCCGACGGACATCCGCGCCTCGCCATCGCGCCGGGCGGCAGCTACCGCTACGACTTCCCGGTCCTCAACCGCGCCGGCACCTACTGGTACCACGCCCACCCGCACATGCGGACCGGTGCGCAGGTGTACCTCGGCATGGCGGGGATGCTGCTCGTCGGCGACGAGGCCGAAGACGCGCTCGGTTTGCCGGACGGCTCGCGGGAGATTCCGCTGCTGGTCCAGGACCGGCGCGTGGAGGGCGAGACGTTCCCGTTCGAGCCGGTGATGCACGAGCGCATGGAGGGGTTCTTCGGCGACACCCCGTTCGGCAACGGCACCCCGGAGCCGATGGTCGAGGTGGACACCGCGTTGTACCGCCTCCGTGTCGTCAACGCGACCGGTGCCCGGATCCTCCGCCTCGCCCTGTCCACCGGGACGCCGATGACGCTGATCGGCACCGACGGGGGACTCCTTCCGGCACCGGTTCGTCTCGACAGCATCGATCTCGGCACCGGCGAGCGCGCCGACCTGCTCGTCGACTTCTCCACCCTGCCGGTGGGGCAGCGCGTGATGCTCAAGTCGCAGCCGTTCACCGCGCCGGGGGGGATGGGCATGGGTCGGATGATGGCCGGCGGTTCGCCGCAGGGCGCCGAGCTCGACCTGCTCGAGTTCCGCGTGACTCGCGCCGTGCGCGAGCGCGCGTGGGCCGCACGTCCCTTCCCGACGATCCTTCCGATCGATCCCGCGGGCGCCCGGACGCGCGAGTTCCGCTTCCAGAGCGCGATGATGCGGCACACGATCAACGGTCGGGAGTTCGAGATGGACCGGATCGACGTCGAGGTGCCGTTCGGGAGCACCGAGATCTGGCGGTTCGTCAACGAGGGACCGTTCCCCCACCCGGTGCACATGCACGAGGTCCGGTTCCAGGTCGTCGCGCGAGAGGGTGGCCGAGGGCGGCTCTTCCCGTGGGAGGGCGGCTGGAAGGATACCGTGCTGGTCCACCCTGGCGAGACCGTGGCGGTGATCGCGTCCTTCGACCACCACCGCGGTCGCTACCTCATGCACTGCCACAACCTGATGCACGAGGACATGGGGATGATGATGAACTTCGAGGTGGCCTGAAGAGAGAGAAGGTGAACACCCCCCACTTCTCTCTTCTCTCTTCTCTCTTCAGACGTACCGCGCCACCGCCATCCCGATCGCCGCGATCATCACCAGCGTGGCGATGATCTTCCCCATCGCGAAGTTGCGGTCGTTGAGCACCTTGAGGCGCGCGGCAAGGCGCTCGCGCTCCGCCGGCTCGGGGCCCGCCTCGAGCGCCGCGAGGATCTTCCCGGCTTCCACCCCGGCCGGCCGCGAGACGAAGAAGCCGATCAGCCAGGCAATGATCGCGAAGCCCCCGGCCACGGTGAAGACGTGGCCCGAGCGCGTGTGGGCGTACTCCATGACGTCGCCGTTGCTCACGGTCCAGAGCAGCCAGAGCCCCGAGAGCACGGTGAGCAGTGCCGTGACCGGCAGCCAGACCATGAACTTGCGCCGGACCATTCCCGACATCACCTGGCCGCCAGCCGGACCGGCCTCGCGGATCGCCGGGAAGACGAACAGGACGAGGAACACCACGGTGCCGCCCCAGAGGATGCCGGTCACCACGTGGATCAGGCGGAAGATCAGCAGGGCGCTCACGGCGAGGACCTCCGGGTGGGTGAATGCGATGCGGGCGACCCGATCGGGTCGCCCGCAATTCTACCACCGATCCCGCCGCCGACTAGGCGTGCCTGGCCTCCACCATCTCGCTGACCCCGGCGCCCAGGTAGTCCGCCAGGCCCACGATCACGATCGTGCCGAGGGCGACGAGGGCGATCTGCTCCGGCGCGGCCCGGAAGGCCGGACCGAACGGCGTCGCGACCTCGACCAGGCGCGGCGAACCGAGCGGGACCCGGAAGAGCGCGGTGATCCATCCCTCCAGGGGCAGCGTCACGTAGGCCGAGGGAACGCCGCTTCCCAGCGCCAGCGTCGAGAGCCAGCGCGGCTGGTCGCCGACGGGGATCGCCACGAAGTACTGCAGCGCCGCGGCGATCCCCGCCGCCACCGTGCCCACCGCCGCCGAGTGCACCAGCCGCTCTCGGATCGTCCTCGTCACGCCGACCTCCAGGGAGGGGAAAAGACAACGGGCCATCGCCTGTTGGAGCCTCCCGAGAGAGACAGGCGATGACCCGCGAGTATCGGAATGCAGGGATCGTGCCTTGAACCGAGAACGGCGAACCGAGAACAGAGAGCGGAGGACTGAGCGAGGTCGCCTCGGTTCTCCGTTCGCCGTTCTCGACTCTCGGTCAGCGCACCTCGATCTCGTCGGCGAAGATCCACGCCTCCCCGCCGGCGCCAAGGTGCCAGGCGGGCAGCCGCTGGCCGCCCTTCGCGACGACACGCACCCAGCGCGCCCTCGTCCCCGCCGGGAGGTCGAACCGGATCTCGCGTCGGGAGCTCGCGCCGGCCACCACCGGGAGGTCCAGGTCGCGGTGCTCGAGCAACCGCCACTGCGCCCCGTACTCCGACACGAGAAGGTCGACACTTGGCGGATAGAGGATCCAGGAGTTGACTGCCTCGAGCAGCGAGAGGACGACCTCGCGCACCGGCTGGCTGCGCTGGAGGTCGATCGCGGCGTCGAGGTCGGGGCCCTGCCACCCATTCCAGAAGCCGTCGTTGAAGGCGGTGCCGCGGACGCCGTCCACGAGCGTGCCCGCGCCGGTGCCGGGATAGCGCGCGTCCGTCGGCGTGGCGAGCCGGATCGGCTTGCCGACGGCGAGGTGCTCGACCGCGGTGATCACCCGCGACTCGCCGACCGGCTCGCCCTGCCACTGCGCGCTCAGCGTCCAGGTGCCGGTGGTCGGGAGCCGGTCGCCGTCGCGCACCTCGCGCGTCGCCTCCCCGGCGGATGCCAGGACGAGCCGGAGGCCGGCGATCCCCTGGTCGCGCGCGACCCGGACCCCGCCCGTCGCGCTGTCGTACCGGAACCGAAGCGACACGAGCGACTGATCGTCCGGCCCGATCGCCACGCCTGCATCGCGCATCGCCCCGGCGACCGTGGCGACGCGCGAACCGATCGTCGCGGTGTCGGCCCGACCACGCCAGCCGATCTCCGCGACCACCAGCAATCGCGGCCACCACATCAGCTCGGCGTTGGCGGGCGAGGTCACGTGCTCGGTCCAGAGCGGCGCCTCGACGCCGAGGAGTCGACCGGAACCAGTTGCAGCCTGCGGCATTGGCTGGAACATCGCCACGCGCGCGAGCGGCAGCGCGCTGGCCGGCGAGTTCAGGTACACCCACTCGTTGGGCGATGCGATCACGTCCGCACCGGCGGCCAGCGCCTCGGCGATCTTGGCGCCGCCGCGCCACGCCTGCACCGTGGCACCCTCGGGGACGCCACCCTCGATGATCTCGTCCCAGCCGATCAGCTTGCGACCGTGGGCCGCGAGCCACCGCCCGATCCGGGCGATCATCCAGCGCTGCAGCCCGTGCTCGTCGCCGAGCTTCTCGCGCCGGATGATCTCCTGGCAGGAGGCGCACGCCTGCCAGCTCTGCTTCGGCACCTCGTCGCCACCGATGTGGATGTAGCGCGAGGGGAAGAGCTCGAGCACCTCGGTCAGCACGGTCTCGAGGAAGCGGAACGTCGATTCCTTTCCGGGACAGAGGACGTCGGTGAAGACGCCCCAGCCGTTCGGCACCGGCAGCGTGTCGCCGCTGCAGCCGAGGTCGGGGTAGGCGGCGAGCGCTGCGCGCGAGTGCCCCGGCATCTCGATCTCCGGCACCACCGTGATGCCGAGCACCCGGGCGCGCTCGACCACCCGACGCACCTCGGACTTGGTGTAGAAGCCGCCGTAACGACCGCCGTCCGGCTCGATCCGCCACGCCCCGATCTCCGTCAGCCGCGGCAGCGCATCGACCTGGAGCCGCCAGCCCTGGTCCTCGGTCAGGTGCCAGTGGAAGACGTTGAGCTTGTGGCGCGACATCCAGTCGAGGTGCGACAGGATGTAATCCACCGGGAAGAGGTGGCGGCCGACGTCGAGCATCGACCCGCGCCACGCGTACCGCGGCCGGTCGACGATCTCGGCGCCCTGGACCTCGAGTCCGCCTGCCGTCGAATCGATCAGCTGCCCCAGCGTCTGCACGCCCCAGAGCACGCCGGCCTCGGCGCGGCCCTCGACCAGCACGGCGTGCGGGGTGGACACCAGCTCGTACGACTCGTCGCCGGCGGCGGGGTTGCTGATCCTGAGCAGGATCCCCTTGTCGACCACCGCGCCGTCGATCACCCGCGAGGCGATGCCATGCTCGCCGAGGGCCACCTGGAGCACGCCGGCGATCTCCCGCATCCGGGGGCTGGCGGGGGCGATCGCGATCGGCACGGTGTCCGGAAGGACGAAGCCGGCGTCGGCGAACGTGGCCGACACCGGCTCGGGGATCAGGGCGGGCTGCTGCGCGGCGAGGGGGGCGACCCCCAGGGCGACGAGGAGGACGGCGCGGACAGTCACTCGGTTCTCCGTTCTCGGTCCTCAGCTCTCCGGTTCCACCACCACCGCGGTGCCGTAGCACAGCACCTCGGTCACGCCCTGCATCATCTCGTTGGCGTCGTAGCGGATCCCGATCACCGCATTGGCGCCGGCCTCGTGCGCCTGGTGGAGCATCGTGTCGAACGCCTGCGCCCGCGCCCGCTCGGCGAGCGAGATGAAGGCGCCGATGTTGCCGCCCCGGATCGTCTGCAGCATCCCGCCGAGGGTGCCGAAGAGGTTGCGCGAGCGGACCGTCACCCCGCGCACGACGCCGAGCGACTCGACGATGCGGTAGCCGGTGAGCTCGAACGTGGTCGTCGTCATCTCGTGCGGCAGCTCGCGAACCTGCGAGCGGACGATGTCACTGCGCATGCTGCACTCCGATCAATTCAGGGATCGCTGTTCGAGATTCGCGAATCGAGAATTGCGATTGGAGGGACAGGCGCGCATCTCAAGTCTCGATTCGCCGATCTCGTCCTACGGCTTCCACTTCCCCTGCGCCACCAGCGGCGTGAAGCGGTCGAGCCCGCGGGCCGGGAAGGTGATCGTCTTCCCCTGCTCGGCGCTCATGTAGGCCGCCATCAGCATCTGCATCACCTCGACGCCGTCCTGGAAGGTGAGCAGCGGCTCCTCCATCCCCAGGAAGACGCGGCAGAAGTGACGGTTCTCGGCCGAGTAGCCGTAGGTGGAGGCCTCGTCCGGCACCACCGGCATCAGCCCCATCTCGGCGTTCTGCTTCTCGACCAGGTCCTCGCCCTGCTTGCCGACCACCTCGCGCGAGAAGAAGCAGTTGAGCTCGCTGTTGAGGGTGTTCCAGTTCATCGAGTACTCGGGCCCGAGCAGCTCGCCCGAGAGCCGCAGGCCGGGGCCGACGAAGCTCCAGCTGGTTGTCGCCTCGCCGATCACCTCGAGGCCGTTCGGCGTGCGGTAGCGCGCGGTCACCGAGGCGAAGTCCTCGCTCGGCCGCCTGCGATAGTCCACCGTGCTGCCGTAGCGCGCCTTGAGCTGCCTCGCGTACTCCGGCCGGCTCCACTTGAGCGACGCGATCCGACCGTTGACGCTGATCGGCGTGAGCGTGGACCGCGGCTTGCCGGGCTCGGTGAGGAGGAAGCGGACCACCTCGATCGAGTGGCACATCATGTCGTTGAGGACACCGCCGCCCTGCTGGCGCCCGTCCCAGAACCACGCCGCGTGCGGCCCCGAGTGCTCCTCGGCGGCACGGGCGAGGTAGGGCCGGCCGCTGGCCGAGGCGCCGCGGCCCCAGATCAGCTCGCGGCCGCGGACGATCCCGGGCGAGAAGAGCTGGTTCTCGAGGTAGCCGTGCGCCAGGCCGACCTTCTCGACCATCGCCTTGACCGCCTTCGCCTCGGCGACGTTGCGCGCCAGCGGCTTCTCGCAGGCGATCCCCCGCAGCGTCCCCTTGCCGGTGCGGATCGCCTCGCAGATCTCCTCGACGTTGTCGAGCCGGGCCTGGTTGGGGCCGCAGAGCCAGATCGCGTCGATCGCCGGGTCGGCGACCATCTCGGTGATGCTCTTGTGCGCCCGCGCCGCCCCGGTGCCGAGGTCGCGCGAGAGCTTCGCGGCGCTGGCGGCATTCTTCGCGTTCGGGCTCCAGACGCCGAGGACGTCGCCCTCGCGCACCTGCTGCCAGGACTGGATGTGGAACCGGGTGTTGAAGCCGGAGCCGACGAAGCCGACGCCGAGGCGGGAGGGGAGCTTGGTCATGGTCGGGAGGTCAGGGTTGAGGGATCCACCCCGCCCTCGATCGCCTCGCGATCGAGCGGCGGGGTCTCCGAGGTGGCACTCGCTCCGAAACTAGTTGCTCTCCAGCGTCGGGGCGTGGTCGGCTCGGAGGCCCCGCCGCCGCGGCCGGAGGCCACGGGGCGGGGCTAGAACCCCAGCCGCGTCAGGTTCGGCTGCGGGCAGCCCGTCCAGTGCGGCTGCGGGGTGTTCCCCATGTAGCCGATGTCGGTGACGCCGATCTCGGAGGTCCAGAAGCCGGTCGCCGCGAGGTCGCGGAACGAGTTGAACCACTGCACCCCCGCCGCGACGTCCTTCGACGCCTTGGCCGGCCACGCGATCGCGTCGAGCATCTCGCGCTGCTGCGCCTCGGTGCAGGCGATGAACGCGTTGCCGAAGCGCTCGCGGCATTCGTGGTCGAGCCAGCCGAGGCCGCCGCGGTGCGCGGTGCGCATCCCGGGCTCGAGGTCGAGCATCGTGTCCATGAACTCGGGCACCATGGCATCGGTCGCCGAGCCGGAGCGGTCGTCCTTGGGGAAGAGCCAGTCCACCAGCGAGCGCACCGTCTGCCATTCGTGTTCCGTATAGACCTTCGGATCGTACGCGCCCGTCGCGGTGCGGGCCTTCGAGACCTTCATCGCCTGGGCCGCCTGCGCATCGGTGGGACGGAGCATGCCGCCGGCGGCGATCGCCGCCATGGCCGCGACGACCTCGCGGCGCGAGAGCCCGGTCGGGGTGTCGTGTGCGTCGCTCACAGCCGGCCCGCCTTTCGTTGATCCGCGATGTAGCGCGAGGTCCGCATCGAGAGGGCGAGGATCGTCCAGGTCGGGTTCTTGTCGGCCTGGGTGACGAACGGCCCGCCGTCAGTGACGAAGAGGTTTCGGCAGTCCCACGCCTGGCAGTTGGCGTTGAGCGCGGAGCTCTTGGGGTCGCTCCCCATCCGCACGCCGCCGACCTCGTGGATGATCGAGCCGCCGCTGGAGATGCCGTAGCCCTGCTCCTTGGTCGGCATCGAACCGCGCACCTCGGCGCCCATGTCGGCGAGCAGGGCGCGGAAGGTCTCCTGCATGTGCTTGACCTGGTTGAGCTCGTGGTCGGTCCACTCCCAGTGGAAGCGGAGCACCGGGATCCCGTAGCGGTCGACCGTGTTGGGGTCGATCTCGCAGTACGAGTTCTCGTTGGGGATCATCTCGCCGCGGCCCGAGAAGCCGATCGAGGTGCCGTAGTAGCGGCGGTACTCGTTCTTGAGCGACGGGCCGTAGCCGCCGCCCTGGCCGTAGCGCTGGATGCCGCCCATGAAGCCGTAACCCGGCATCCCCATCCCGCCCCAGATCTCGATGTGGTAGCCGCGCGGGAAGTCGAGCTTGCTGTTGTCGATCCACCACGGCATGTAGAGGTGGGCGCCCCCGACGCCGTCGCAGTTGTGCCGGGGCTGGTCCACGAGCGACGGGATGAAGCCGCCGACGTCGGTGCCGGTGGTGTCGGTGATGTACTTGCCGAGCACGCCGCTGGCGTTGGCGAGCCCCTGCGGGAAGCGGCTCGAGCTCGAGTTGAGCAACAGCCGCGCGCTCTCGCAGGCCGACGCGGCGACCACGACCACCTTGGCGTCGACCCGCTGCTCCTCGCCGGTGAGCGTGTTGATGTAGATCACGCCGTTGGCGAGGCCGTCGCGGCCGACGGTCACCTCGCGCGCCATCGCGTTGGTGCGGAGCTCGAGGTTGCCGGTCCTCAGCGCCGGGGCGATCAGCACGTTGGTGCTGGAGAAGTTGGCGTTCACGCCGCAGCCGCGGCCGCACTGGCCGCAGTAGTGGCACTCGGGCCGGCCGTTGTGCGGCCTGGTGAGGATCGACAGGCGCGAGGGGATGCAGGTGACGTTGAGCCGGTCGGCCGAGCGCTTGACGACGTGCTCCCAGCAGCGGGGCGTCGGGGGCGGCAGGAAGATCCCGTCGGGATGGTTCCGGAGCCCCTCGTTGCTGCCGAAGATCCCGACCAGCCGGTCGAGGTCGTCGTAGTAGGGCTTCATGTCGTCGTAGGAGATCGGCCAGTCGTCGCCGAGGCCGTCCTTGCTCTTCCCCTTGAAGTCGTCGGGGCCGAAGCGGAGCGAAATGCGGCCCCAGTGGTTGGTGCGGCCGCCGACCATCCGGGCGCGCCACCAGTCGAATCGGGTGCCGGGCGCCTTGGTGTACGGCTCGCCCTCGATGTTCCAGCCGCCGATGCAGCCGTCGTGCTCGCCGAACGGCTTCTCCTTGGTCGAGCCGCCCCGGCGGTCGGTCTCCCAGGGCCACACCAGCATGTCGCTGTCCTTGGTGTTGTCCCAGGGACCGCCGGCCTCGAGGAGGCAGACCTTGGCGCCTGCCTTGGTGAGTTCGTACGCCGCCATGCCGCCACCGGCACCGGAGCCGACGATCACGACGTCGTAGGGATCGCGTCGGGAGAAGAGGGAGAGCATGCGCGAGGTCCGCTGTGGAGAGGGATCCTGAATACTAAGGCGGGCAGGCGAGAAAGCGAGAAAGCGCCGATCCCCGGCCCGTTGCCGCTTGACCCATCCCGAACATCGCCGCCGAATCCGGCCGGCCGCAGCCCGCGTCAGCTAGGCCACCGCGACCCGTGGAGTCCCATGCCGCACCGACACTTCCCCACCGCCATCGCCTGCGCGGGCCTCTGTCTCCTCGCCGCACGATCGTCGGCGCAGGCCACCGCCGCCCGGGCGATCCCGCTCGATGGAACCACCTCGCTCGCCCTCCACAACGGCCGTGCCGAGTGGATCGAGCACGATGGCCGGCGGGCGCTTCACCTGGTGCCGCTCGCCGGCCACGAGCACGACACTGATGAGGAGCTGAGCGCAGACCTGGTCGGCGTGGCGTTCACCAACGGCGTGATCGAGGTGGACGTCTCGGGCGCCCGACGCCAGGGCTACGCCACCGACGACGCCAGCGCGTTCAAGGGATTCATCGGAGTGAGCTTCCGGGTGCGCGGCGACACTGCCGAGCGATTCTACGTCCGGCCGGAGAACGCGCACCACGAGAGCGAAGTGTTCCGGAATCGGGCCACCCAGTACGAGGCGAGCCCGGACTGGCCCTGGAACCGGCTGCGCGCCGAGGCGCCCGGCCGGTATGAATCAGCTGCCGAGATGGAAGCTGGACGATGGACCCACTTGCGGATCGAAGTGATGGGCGAGACCGCGCGCCTGTTCGTGAATCGCGCGACGGAACCGGCGCTTGTCGTCGACCGGCTCCGCAACGGCGTCCGCGGCGGCGGCATCGCGCTGTGGACCAGGATCAGCAGCGACGCCTACTTCTCCAACCTGCGCATCGAGGCCCCGTGAGCGTCCTCATCCGGGCAACCTTCGCCGCCGCCATCCTAGCGATGCCGCTCGCGGCCCAGGCATCCAGCGACGCCGTCCCGTCGATCACGGGGACGATCAACGGCAGCGTCGAGCGGGTCGCCTATCGTGGTCGCCCGGCGCTGCATCTGGTGCCGGCGCCGGACAAGGTTCGGTCGGACGAGGGGATCTTCGCGATCGTGACGGGAACGCCGTTCACGGATGGCGTGATCGAGGCCGAGCTCGCCGGTGCACCCCGGCCCGATGCCCCCGCCGACTCGCGCGGCTTCGTCGGGATCGCGTTCCGCACCGGACCGGACGCCTCGTGGTCGGAAATCTTCTACCTGCGGCCGACCAATGCCCGGGTGGACGACCAGGTGCGGCGCAATCGCTCGGTCCAGTACGTGTCCGACCCGGAGTGGCCCTGGTACCGACTCCGCGAGGAGAGCCCGGGCAAGTACGAGTCGTACGCCGACCTCGAAACCGGTGCGTGGACGCGGATCCGGATCGAGGTGCGGGGACACGAGGCGCGACTGTTCGTGAATGGCGCGACCCAGCCAGCGCTCGTCGTCACCGACCTCAAGCACGGCAATGGTCCGGGTCAGGTGGCGTTGTGGGGGCACGTGCAGACCGATGCCTACTTCGGCGAGCTGCGGATCACGCGGCGCTAGCTGATCCCTTCCGACACGATCTGCAGTACCAACGGGATCGCGATCGCCGCCAGCGCGATGGCGCCGCGGAGGCGGGAACGCCGGGTGAGCTCGAGGTAGGCG
>CAZKYO010000042.1:7427-19237 GCA_964557115.1 uncultured Gemmatimonadaceae bacterium | reverse complement strand
CCGTTCACCGGCTCCTCGGCGCAGGCGATCGTCGCCAAGGTGATGACCGAGAAGCCGACGGCGCCGTCCAGGATCCGCGATACCATCCCGGAAGCCGTCGAAGACACGGTGCTCACCGCGCTCGCCAAGCTGCCGGCCGACCGATTCGCGAGCGCGGCGGAGTTTGCCTCGGCACTCGCGGGTGGCGGGACCGGAACGCGGTACGCGACGGCGGCCCGGCGCGTGCCTGCCACGGATCGTCGGGCGCTCCTGGCGCTCGGTGCGCTGGCCGCGGTGCTCGGTGTCCTCGCGGTCCTTGGGTGGATGCGCGGGACGCAAAGGGGCGGCGACGACGCGCCGCTGGCCTACCAAATTCACCTCACTCCGACCGAATCCGATGCCGGCTTCGTCGCGTCGCAGCTGTCGGTAAGCGCCGACGGTGGCGTCATCGTCTACAGCGACACCGTTGGTGGCACGCGCCAGCTCTGGATCAAGGACCGTGGCGTGGCCGATCCCAGACCGATACCCGGCACGGTGGGTGGCCGGGCGCCGTTCCTGTCACCCGATGGTCGGTCGGTGGCCTATCGGGTCGATGCCCAGCTGCTCCGGATTCCGCTCGCGGGCGGCGCACCACGGATGATCTCCGACTCGGCGATGCTCGAGGTGGGCGTCGAGTCCCGGTCGGTTCGTGGCGCATGGCTCGACAATGGCACGATCGTCTTCCTCGGGGGGTTCAGCAGGTTCCTCTATGCGGTGCCGGACACCGGGGGGGCGCTGCGACGGATCGCGACCACCGATCAGTTGTTCGGCTTTCCCGCAACGATCGCCGCGGTGCCCGGTCACGACGCGGTCGTGGTCGTCGCCTGCGACTACGGCACCTGCACCTCACCCATCCTGAACCTGGTGCGCGTCGGCGCCGAATCCGTTGAACGGATCCTGCCGGGGTCGGCCGGGGCCTGGCCGTTGCGGGGTGATCGCATCCTCAACGTCCTGCCTGACGGCACCGTGTTCCTGGCGAGCTTCGATCCCGAATCGGGCACGGTCGGCGAGGGCGAGCAGGTCGCGGCTGGCATCACCGTGGGCGGTCACGGACCCGAACTCTCGGTCGGGGTGGGTGGAGTGACGGTGACGGGCGTTGGCGGAGTCGGGAGTTTCTCGAGCCGGACACGACTGGAGCTGGTGGGCTGGGACGGGACGATACGGGTGATCGATTCGGCGTGGTCACCGGTCTTCGCCAACAACAGTCGGATCGAGGTCTCCCCGGACGGTCGGCGGCTGCTCTTCTCCGAGATCGATCCCGACGGGATCGAAGCCTCGCTCTACGTGAAGCCGTACCCCACCGGACCAGCGACGCGGTTCAGCGCGATGGGAACACAGAGTGCCCGGGCCGTCTGGTCCCCCGACGGACAGCGGATCGCCTGGGTGATGGTCGGCGACGACGGCAAGGCCCAGATCTGGCAGCAGGCCGCCGATGGGTCGGGGGTACCGACGCTGCTGGTGGATGAGCCACGCGGCGTGTTCGAGGTCAACTTCAGTCCGAACGGGGAGTGGGTGCTGTACCGCACCGACGATGTGGCCGACGGCAACGGCGACATCTACGCCCGCCGAATCCGTGGGGACACGACCTCGATCGCGGTGGCCACGAGCGACGCGGAGGAGACTTCGCCCGCCGTCTCGCCGGACGGCCGCTGGATCGCCTATGCCGAACGCATCGGCTTCGCCAAGGAGGTGATCGTCCGGCCGTTCCCGGACGTCGATGGCGGCCGGGTCCAGGTCTCGAATGGTGGCGGCTCGGAACCGCTCTGGAGCCGCGACGGCCAGACGCTCTACTACCGCGACCCCGGGCGGGGCCAGGTCATCGCCGCCACGGTCCCGTTCTCGGCTGGAGGTCGCAGGGTGGTGTTCCAGTCTCCGGTGCTCGAATACTGGGACAACGATGACACCAGGCAGTACGCCCTGGCGCCGGACGGCACCGGGCTGCTGCTGATGCGGCGCCTCCTCTCCTCGACGGCATCCGGCGGGATGCGGCTGATCCTGCGGGAGCACATCCTCCCGGAGCCGTGAGCGCCAGACCTACGGCCGCCACACCTGGTTGGTGCGGTCCATGTCGGGAAAGTCCTTCGCGGCATCGATCTCCACCCGTACCACCGGCGAGGGCGTGACGATTGTCGCCGTGGCGCGCCGCGAGCCATCCAGCCAGACGTTCACCCCGAGCTCGACGTCGTGCACCGACCCGTCGGCGTGCGTGAACTTGAGCCGCACCGGCATCGGCGCCAGGCCGCGATCCTCAACCGTGACGGTGGTCGAGTCGCCCCGCACGCTCACCCCGGCGATCGCCTGGTCGAGCGGCCAGCCGTGGTAGAACCACGTCTGCCAGAACCACGACAGGTCCTTCCCCGCCGCCGCGTTCATCGCATTGAAGAAGTCGTACGGCTGGGGATGGCGCCCGGTCCACGCCGTGCCGTAGCGCACCAGCGCCTCGTGGAACCGCTCCGGCCCGATGATGCTCCTGAGCGCCACGAGCACCTGGGCGGTCTTGTTGTAGTGGAGCATGAAGCGATCCGACGGATACTCGTCGCCCGGGATCATCAGCGAGTAGTCGCGACCCGCCCTGGCGAAGAGCAGGTACTGCTGCCGCTGTCCCTCCTCCGAGTCGTTGGGTCGCCCGCCGGTGCGCGGCGCGCCATAGATCACCTTCATCGCCTGGGCCACGTCGTACTGCGTGAACCCCTCGTCCATCCACGGGAAGTGGTTCTCGTTGGAGCCGGCCATCATCGGGAACCACATGTGGCCGGTCTCGTGCATCAGGTCGCCGGCCAGGGACAGCGTGTCCGACCACGGCTGCATCACCGTCATCATCGGATACTCCATCCCGCCGCCGGTGAGGATCCCCTCCATCGAGCTCATCGTGGGCCAGGGATAGGGCCAGAGCCCGTCGCTCAACTTCTCGATCGCGTCGCGGGTGAAACGCGCGCCGCCCACGTTCCACGCCGCCGCGCGGTTGGTGAGCCGGAAGAAGGAATAGATGTCGACCGTGTCAGGTGCGGCGCCCGGTCGCTTGACAAGCGCCCGCGTCGCGTCCCATGCCTGCTCGTTGCTGGCGCCCCAGGCGAAGTCGCGCACGTCGGTGGCGCGGTAGTGCCAGTTCGACTCCGGCCCGATCCGGCGGAACACCGCCGCGGCGTCGCCGCCCGGCGCGTACATCCGGATCACCCGCCCGCTCCGGCGCGCGGCGCGGAGTGAATCGAGCGCCGCCGGCGTGAAGACGACCGCGTCGTTCACCAGCTTCCCCGTAGCACCGACGGTCCAGCCGTAGGGCACCGTGAGCTGCACGTCGTAGTCGGCCGGGTCCATGTAGAACTCGGCCTGGCCGAGGTAGGGATCGGTCACCCAGCCGTCGACATCGTCGTAGACGGCCACCTGCGGATACCAGTAGCCCATGAAGAAGACGTTCCCCTCGCGCCCCTCGCGACCGTCCGACGGCGGTGGGGCCGGCGCGTACGACCACGCGAAGCTCATTGACACGCTGTCGCCCGGCAGGAGCGGTGCGCCAAGCGGCAGCCGCATCACCGTCCCCTGCACCAGGTACGTCCCGGCGCCGGCGCGACCGCGACGCCGCCCCGCCGTCGTGTCGGGCGGCGAGTACGCCTGGCCGCCCACCGACACCTCGGAGAGCGTCACCCCGCCGGTCACCGGCGCGTCGCCGATCCGCGAGGCACCGGGCGCGAAGATGTTCTGGCGTAGGTACACGAACACCGTCGTGAGCGTGTCGGGTGACTTGTTGAGGTAGGTCACCTGCTCCGTGCCACTCACCCGCCCCGCCACCGGATCGAGGCGTGCGGCGATCACGTACCGCGCGTGCTGCACCCAGTTGCGGGTGCCGGGCTGGCCGGTGCGCGTCCTCGTCCCCGTGGCCACCGCCTGCGTGAAGCCCGTCGACTCGTAGACCGGCCCCGGCAGCGGGCGTGGCGACGTCGCCGAGGGCGGCGTGATCGTCGGTGCGGGCTGCGTCTGGGCCGCGAGGGGGGCGGCGAATGCGAGGAGAGCAGACAGGGTCAGGCGGCGCGGCATGGCGGACTCCGCTGGGGCGGCTGGGGGTAGGAGCTCTGCGATTATAGCTCGTTGCTGAAGCAACGGCTCGGCTGATCTCGCTAAAGCGAGGCGGCGTCCTTTGCACACCGTCGCTTTAGCGACATCAGCCGAGCCGCGGCCTTGGCCGCGAGCTCGACTCGACCGCGCTCGATACCCCTCCCCCCCCACCCCACCACCACCTCCCCCGGATGCCGCACGTTCTGTGACAGGACGTACTCCCGAACCGCCTCGAGCGCCTTGGGATGCACCGAGGTGACGCTGTACCCTCTGGCCCATCGCAGCTGCCGCGGGCCCGGCGGGATCCCGCGATTGACCCCGTGGGCGGTGCCACCCTTCATCCGCTGGAGGAGCCTGGGGATCTGGGTCGTGGGGTGCACCCGGAGGAGCAGGTGGAGATGGGTCGTCACGATGCCGAGCGCCAGGACATGCCCCCGCTCCTGTCGGGCAACGATCGGGAGATTCTCGCCGAGGTATTCGGCCCGCCGAGCGTCGATCGTCGGCGCCCGATCCCGAGTGGTCCAGACCACGTGCAGAAATAGGCGGTGGTGCATGATCGGAGCCTGTGCCCACCTGGCGGAGGCCGTGGCACCCGTCAACGCGAACGGGGATGGTTCGGCGCAATCGGCTCGTTGCGAGTTTGCTCGCGGCCAAGGCCGCGGCTCGGCTGATGTCGCTGAAGCGACGCAAGGCATCGGGGCTCCTGTCGCTTTAGCGACATCAGCCGAGCCGTTGCTTTAGCAACGAGCAGAACGCACAGCCCCCCCGCCCTCACCCCGATCTCGACCACGCCGTATCTTCCCCCATGCCCCTCACCCCCACCGACATCCAGTACTTCCCCTCCCCCGCCGCGTTCCGGAAGTGGCTCAAGGCCAACCACGCCACCGCCGCGGAGCTGTGGGTCGGCTTCCACAAGCGGCACACCGACAAGCCCTCGCTGACCTGGCCGGAGTCGGTGGACGAGGCGCTCTGCGTGGGATGGATCGACGGGATCCGTCGCCGCATCGACGACGATCGCTACGTGATCCGCTTCACGCCGCGTCGCCCCGGAAGCAACTGGAGTGCGGTCAACATCCGCCGCGTCCCCGAGCTGCGCGCCGAGGGACGGATGCATCCCAGGGGCGAGGCGGCGTTCGAGAAGCATCACGAGGGGAAGAATTCCGGCTACACCTACACGAAGCGCCCCGACCGGATGGCGCCGGAGTACGAGAAGGTCTTCAAGCGGAACCGGAAGGCGTGGAAGTACTACGAGGCGCAGCCGCCGCACTATCGCCGCGCGGTCAACCACTGGGTGATGAGCGCCAAGCGCGAGGAGACCCGCGAGCGGCGGCTGGCGCAGCTGATCGAGGACTGCGCCGCGGAGCAGTGGATGGCCGGGATGCGCTGGGCGAGCCGAAAGAAGTCGTGACGCTGGCGCTCGCCTTCCGGGTCGCCGACGCGACCGATGCCGGCGTCATCGCCGCGATCCGCAATGCCGCCGCCGACGCACTCACGGCGCGGCACGGCATCGGCCACTGGAGCTCGCAGTGCAGCGAGCGCGGCGTGATCCGCGCGATGCAGCACGGCCAGGTGCTCCTCGCCCACGACGGCGCCGATCCGGTCGGCACCCTCTGCCTCTCGCGCAAGAAGCCGTGGGCGATCGACCGCGACCTCTTCCGGCCGGCGCGAGCCCCGCGCTACCTGGTCGACATGGCGGTGCATCCCGATCGCCAACGGATCGGGATCGGCCGCGCCTGCCTGGCGGAGGCGGCGCGGCTCGCCCGCGACGGCGGTGCCGACGCGATCTGGCTCGACGCCTACGACGCCCCCGCCGGTGCGGGCGAGTTCTACGCCCGAGCCGGCTTCGTCGAGGTCGGTCGCCGCCCCTATCGCGGCGTGCCGCTGGTGTACTTCGCGATGGCGCTCACCCACTGAGTGGAGGGGCGATGGGATTCCGGCGCGTCGTGCATCTCAGCCTCGCCGGCCTCGTCTGGGGGGTCGTCGCGCTCCTCCTCGGATATGACGGTTTCGGCGACGAGATCTACATCGGTTTCATGCTTGCCCCGACCCTCGGCGTGGCGATCGGTTGGCCGATGCAGCCGCTCTTTGAATCACGCCACGGGTTCCCCCGTGCCGCCGTCGCACTCGCCACACTCGTTCTTGGCACCCTCCTGTTCGGAATCGTCGTCGGGATTGCCATGGCGATCCTCGACGGGAGAGGCCTCGGCGACAGCGCAAGGATCGGGGTGATCGTCGCCCTCTATGGAGTCTTCGCAACCGGCTTTGTGCTCGCACTCTGGCCGCTCGCCTACCTCACTCACTGGGTCATTGAGCAGGCAGAGGACTCAGGCCAGTGCAGCTCTCTGCGGCGGGCCGAATGTAAGAAGCTTCGAGACCCGGCAACTCTCGTAACCGCCCCGGCATCCATTTGCGCATGCCGACCTCACCTCTGCGCCCCACGTTCCGGATGGCCGCGCTCGCCGCGGTCCTCGCCCAGCCCCTCGCCGCCCAGGGACTGGGCCCGCCCGCCGCCCGCTGGGACCGCGACTTCTCCCGGATCGGCGGCGTCGCCGAGCTGGCCGATGGCCGGGTGGTGATCGTCGACAGCCGCGACGCGCTGGTCTACATCGGCAACGCCCAGGGCGGCGGCTCGGCGCAGCTCGGCCGCACCGGCGACGGCCCCGAGGAGTACCGTCGGCCGTTCTCGCTGGTGCGCGCCCCGAGCGACACGATCCTCATCTACTCCCAGAACCGGCTGATCCGGCTGGCGCCCTCGGGCAAGCTCGTCGGCACCATCCCGTTCACCCCGGCGGCGCTCGGCGGCAACGTCGGCCCGCCGCGCGGCGTCGATCGCGCCGGCTGGGTGTACTGGGACCGGGTCGTGATCCGCGACCCCGACACCGGCGAGATCAAGCGGCAGCAGCAGTACGAGATCGTCCGCTTCAAGCCCGGCAGCGACAAGGTCGAGGTCGTCGCGACCGCCGGCGACCACGCCCCGGAACTGCACGGCAACAAGTACCACCCGTTCGCGCAGCGCGACGCGTGGATCCTCGAGCCCGACGGCACCATCCGCGTGGCGCGCGCCCGCAGCTACACGATCGACGCGCTCCGCGGCGAGACCGTTGCCTCCTCCTCGGCGCCGGTGCCCTTCCAGCCGATCGCGGTCACCAACGCCGACCGCGAGGCCTATCGCCTCGACCGCGCCAAGAATCCAAACGGGATGAGCTTCGGCGGCCGGGGCACGCCGGCGGACGGCGCGGTAACGCCCGAACGGATGAAGGAAATGCGCGAGGCGTACCCCGACGAGATGTTCCCGCGCACCAAGCCGCCGTTCGTCGCGGACGGCCTGCTCCGCTCACCGGGCGGTCAGCTCTGGGTGATCCGCTCGCCCGCGACCGCCGCGATCCAGAGTGGCCAGGTCGATGTGCTCGACGCCGCGGGGAAGCGGATCCGCGAGATCACCCTGCCTGAGGGGCGTCGCCTGGTGGGACTCGATCGGGGCGGGATCTACCTGGCGCGGGAGGACGACGACGGCCTGCAGTTCCTGGAGCGCTACGCATGGCCGGCCGGGCTCAGGTAGCGCGGGCCCTCAATCGGGCGAAGGGAAATTCCAGATCGTGATGCGGGTGTCCCACTCGTACCACTGGTAGATCTCGCTCCAGCCGCAGGGGCCGCATCCCGGGCGGTGGTAGCGCGCCTCCACCGTGCCCCGATGTCCATCCTGGGTGATGTTGGTGATCGAGAGCCCGCCATTGACCGTGTCAGCCAGCGCTTCGGCCGGAAGGGTGCAATCGGCACTCTCCGCCAAGGAGCGGACCAGACCGGTGTCATCGACAAGGTGCTTCCGCAGGAACTTGAGCTGGGTGACCTGAACCGGTGGGCAGACGATCACCCAGGGCGTCCGCTTGAAGATTCTCTGCCGAAGCGCCAGATAGCCGCCGAGCAGCATGTAGGAGGGCGGAGCGTTCAGGTTGATCCCCGCCGGAATCGGCGTCGGCTCGACGGGTGGGGTGCTCGCATTGCACGCGAGCGATAGCCCGAGCAGGAGAGTACCGACCATCCGTGGCATGCCGACTCCGCCGGGATTCGCCGATGGCGTGAACATCCTACCGCAGCGCGATGGTGAACCCGAATGTCACAAGCACCAGGTCGCCGGCGCGGTTGTCGTAGATCGCGTGGTGCAGGTAGCCAAGCCCCAGGTCGGCGTCGATGCGCGGCGAGAGGTCCACGTCGAGCCGGGCGCGGCCGCCGAACGAGATGCCCGATCTCCCGCCACTGACGCGATCGTCGGGTGGTGGCCCGCCTTCGCCTGTTCCCAGCCAGTTCTCGACCGAGAGATGGGTGTACTGCACCGTCCCCTCGAGCGCGAACGACAGCGCGTCCGGAATCAGCGCCGCCTCATACCCAGCCGTCGGGCCGAACGACAGCACCGTGCGGTGCAGGATGTCGGTGACGTCGAGCGTCGTGCGCGCCACGAGCAGCGTGCCGCCGGCGATCCACTTGCCGCCCATCGGCACCCGGAAGCCGAGCGTGCCGGCGGCGCCGGTGGAGCCATACGCCGAGAGGAGCCCGCCGCCGATCAGGACGCGCGGCGATTGGGCGTGGAGCGGCGCGGCCGAGCCGAGGAGGAAGCAGATCAGGGCGGCGAGCAACGGGGAACGACGCATCGGCAGGCGACCCCGGGGGTTGGGGGATCTACTTCGGGAAGCTCCGCTCACGGATTCCGGCGAGTGCTGCATCGGCTCGGCGCTCGCGGGTCTCCGGTCGCTTGGCTTCCCCAACATAGCGTGCCCAGGCCCGTCGATGCGCCGGCGGCAGTCTCGCGAACTCCGCCTCCAGCCCGGGATGCTCCCGGAACACCGACCGGAGCTCGTCGGGGACCTCCACTGGACGCGGCTCGGGATCGATCTCGACCGCGATCGTCACGCGGTCGCCGCGCTTTACCCCCGCGGCCTCTCGGAGCTGGTGCGGCACCGGCATCCGCAGTGCCCCCTCGCCCCGGCTCGCGGTGCCGCGGAACGGCGTCCCCGCCAGCGTGCCGCGGATCGGGTGGGCACCCGGCCCCCATGCCTTGGCGACCGCGATCGGGAACACCACGAAGGTCCAGATATGATACGGCGGCTTGCGGCCCGCGACGAGGGCCGTCTCGAAGGTGTGCATCGCGCCTCCCTCCCCCCAATGGTACCCTCGTGGTACCGAGCGTGCGGGACGGGAGCTCGCGGCCCGGGGCCTATCCCCGCGGCCGCATCTGCCAGAGGACGTTCACGATCTTCCACTCCGAGCCGAACTTGCCGAGCTGGAGATAGTCGATCCAGGTCGGCGCGCCGATCCGGACCAGCGCCATGTCGCCCTCGTGGCGGTAGATCGTGATCGAATCCGCCGGCGTCTTGGCGGCCGACTTGTTGAACGGCATCCGCGAGGTGTTCTGGACCAGGATGTCGTCGGTCATGTTGACCGGCGCCCGATCGCCACCCATCATCTGCCGCTTCGCCAGCTCGGGCCGCAGCGCGCTCCGCATCCGGGTGGTGTCACCGGTGAGGAAGCCGTCGATGTAGTTGCGTGCCGTGGCGACGATCGCCGCCGACTCGGCGTCGCCCTGCATCTGGGCGACGAGCGGCTGGGCGGGAAGCAGCAGGACGAGGGCAACCCCCGCGGGGGCGAGGCGGGCAAGGAGCGACACGATTCCTCCGGGCGTTCAGGGTCCGCAACCGACTTGGTGCGGATGACGATACGCCCGGGGGGTGAAGTTCGTGTCAAGAAGGGGTCAGCGCCCCCTGAGGTACGCCACCGCCCGCTCAAGCTCCTCGTCCCTGCCGGCGCGGAGCGCCGCCAGCGTCTCGGGCACCGGGATCGTCGGCTGGATGCCGACGCCGATGAACTCCCTGCCATCCGCATAGGTGTCGTGCTTGGCGCGCACCCGCGCCCACACTCCGCCCGGCAGCCGGAAGCTCATCGGCTGCCCGGTGCTGCCGCCGGTCGGCATCCCGATCAGCGGCACCCCCGCCTGGTCCACCACCACCGCGAAGTCCTCGGCCGCCGAGAAACTCTTGGGGCCGATCAGCACGACAAGCGGCAGGTCGAGGTGCCGCGCGCTGTCGGGCGGCAGCGAGTCGAGTGTCGAGAAGAGCGGCGCCGTCGCATTGCGGCCCCGGGCGCGCTCCAGCGCCGAGTAGGTCATTCCCTCCGACATCGACAGCGGCACCGGCGCCTTGAGGAAGCGGGCCAGGATGTTCCAGCCGATCGACGAGTTGCCGCCGCCGTTGTCGCGCACGTCGATGATCACGCCCTTGACCGCCCCGAGCGAGGCAAGCGCCGAGTCGAACTGCGCGACGTAGCGCTCGTCGTCCATGCTGCGGAGCGACACGAACGCGAGATCCCCATCGATCCGCCGCGCCTCCACCATCGGCACCGGCTTGATTCCGGCACTCCGCCGCCGCGGCACGCTCACCGTGCGGGGCGCCGCGTTGCCCGTCACCAGCGTGAGCCGCACCGGCCGGTCGCGCGGCCCGCGCAGCAGCTCGTAGAAGTAGTCACGCACCGCCCGGTCCTGCGGCGATGCCCACGCCACGTACGGATCCACGGAGTCGGCCACGTAGCGCTCGACCGGAATCCCGTCGATCGCGGTGATCCGGTCGCCACGCTTGACGCCGAGCGCCGTGACGGCGGGATCGGCGACTTCGATCACCACGACCTGGTCCTCGACCCTGCGGGTCTCGATCGCCGGCCGGGTCCAGAGCGAGTCGCCCACCGCCGACGGGAAGCCGAGGTTGGTGTGCGAGTCGCGCAGCTGGGCGATGAAGCGCCGGATCACCTTGTAGTAGTTCCAGGTGTCGGGGGTGCGGATCACCTCGTCGATCGTGGCGAGATAGAGCGAGTCCCAGTTGAGTTCGGGGATCCGCCGGAAGTCGATGTAGCCGTGCCGCGCCTCCGCCCACACCACGCTGAGTCCCGCCACCCGCTCGGCCTGCGAGAGCTGCGCGGTCCAGGGTGCCGTGAAGGCGGTGTTGTTCCAGCGGTCGCGGGTGCGGGTGAGCTCCAGCTCGAGCTGGCGGAATGCCGGCCAGCGACGCAGCGCCGGGATCCGGGTGGAATCCTGCTTCAGGAAGTCGAGGTAGACCGGTCCGCCACCCGCGCGCACCACCCGGCGGAAGGTCGCCACCGCGGCCGCCGTGTCGCCCTGCTGCAGCTGGATCAGCATCACGTCATACTCGACGTTGGCGGTCCGCGACTGCAGCGGCGTCCACCCCTGCCCCATCAGCAGCACGCCGGGCGACTTGAGCGAGTCGATCGTGGCGCGGAGCAGCGCCAGTGCCTCGCCGGTCTTCCCCGCCTGTGCCAACGTGTCGGCCCGCTCGCGTCGCGCCTGCACGTAGTTGTAGAGGTCGAGCGACGGGATCTCGCCGGGCTGCTGGGCCGGCAGGGGGGCCGCGACGAGGAGGAGGAACGGCAGGATCAGGCGACGCATCGGATCGGCTCCGGAGGAGATCAGTCAGAACCGATGACGATAGCCGCCCGGCCGCGCGACGTCTTGCACGGCCGGCCTGCGATTTGTACGAGGGCTAGCGCTGCAGGCGGCGGTAGCGCGCCGGCGTCACCCCGAACGCCTGGCGGAAGGCGCGGGTGAGGTGGGGCTGGTCGTAGAAGCCGGTGAGGCAGGCCACCTCGGCGATCGGCGCCTCGCCGCTCCGGAGCAGCCGCGCCGCGGCGTCGAGCCGCCGGCGGCGGTCGGTGGAGGCGAGGGCACCCCGGGAGCTGTCGGCCAC
>CAZKYO010000042.1:0-7327 GCA_964557115.1 uncultured Gemmatimonadaceae bacterium | reverse complement strand
GGGAGGGCGGTGCGGACGTGGTCGCGGGGAGCGGACGGGAAACCGGTCATTGACCCTGCTCGTCGTGGCGGAATTGGATGGACTGACACGGTATTGGACGATCGTGCATCCCCGCAGGTTGCATCGACGAACGTTCGCAACCTGTCAGCCAACCCCCGCCGGAGCCCGCATGCCGATCGCGCGCCGCCACTTCTCGCTTCTCCCCGGCGCCATCGCCCTGCTGCTCGCCGCGGCGGGCCCGGTGAGGGCCCAGGGAATCGACAGCGTCCGGATCACCCATCCGGCCGCCGACCGCTGGCAGGCGAGCTATTTCCTCTCCGCCCAGGCCCGCGCGATCGAGTTCGAGCGCCCCGCCGCCTTCTATCGCGAGCGGGTCTGGACGATCGCCACCCCCGGCTTTCGGTGGGAGCGGCGGGGCGACCGACAGTTCGCGACGGCCGACAGCACCGCGTCGTCGGCACGCCGGGTCGACTTCACCTTCGCCGCCTTCGCCGAGCCGCTCCCCAAGGAATACGAGCTCTTCATCGCCTTCTCCGACGGCGGCACGGCCCTTTACACCGGCCACTTCAACGCCCGCGTCCCCACCGATGGTGCGGCCGACGCGACCGGCTTCGCCTCGCGACTCACCGTCGACCCCGGTGCGGGACAGCATGCGCTGGTGAAGGGCCGGGTGATGGACGGCGCGGTGAGCTGGTCCGACTCGACCGGCGACGGTACCTACATCTACCTCGGCCCCGCCGCGCCGATCGAGACGAGCAGCGTCCTGGCGATCGTCGACCCTGGGATGCCGCCCTGGCTCGAGACGATGGCGTCCAACCGGTTGCCGGAGCTCTTCGACGACTACACCCGCAGCTTCGGCCTCACGCTGCCGTGGAAGCCCACCGTCCTCTACGCCTTCCGCGACACGACCACGCCGGGGCTGAGCAGCGGCGGGGGCACCCTCGACGGCCTGGTGACACTGACCCTCACCGGCGAGGCCTGGAAGGAGGCGACCCCCGACGCACGCGAGCAGGCGTTCGCCCTGCTCGCCCACGAGTCGTTCCACTTCTGGAATGGCCAGGTGGTGGAGAACGACCCGTCCCCGGCCGGTGCCTGGATCCACGAGGGGAGCGCCGACGCGATGGCCGCACTCATGGCACTCAAGTACGGCATCGTCGACTCGGTCCGCGCCAGGGGTGCCGAGCAGTCGCTGCTCAACCGCTGCGTCGGCGCGGTGGCCAGGGGCCCCGTGTCCACCGCGCTGGCGCGCGGCCACGTGCGCCAGGTGTACGACTGTGGCGCCGTGATGGCGCTCTGGACCGGGCTCGCGGTGCGCCGCGCCAACGGGGCCGGCACGCTGATCACCTTCTGGCGCCGGCTGCTGCAGGACGCCGTTGCCAACGGTCGGCGATACGACCAGGCCCGCTATTTCAACGTGTTGGGCACGATGGGCGTGGATTCGACCACGATCGCCACGATGAAGGACTTCGTGGGCGAGACGCCCGATGTCGAGGCCGCCGTCGCCTCGTTCCAGCGGCTCGGCGCCCGCATCCGCGGGATGAACGCGCCGTCCGACGCCGCCGACCAGGTCGGCTACGCCCGCGACGCCTTCGCCAACGTGATGGCGAGTGCATGCAAGCGCGTCTCGTTCTACTCCGGCGTCCCGATCCGCACCGACGCGATCACCGGGTGCGCGCCGTTCGCCGAGGCGATGGCGGTGGACCGGATCGAGGGGCTGGCGATCGCGGAGGAGGGGGCCCGGATCTACGACCAGGTCCGCGAGGTGTGCGCGAAAGCAGGCACGGTGCGCCTCGGCACGACCGACGGCCGCGAGGTGGAGGCACCCTGCACCCGCCCGCTCGCGCCGCGGCCCCTGTGGTATGTGCTGGACGGGTTGATCGTGCCGTGAGGGGGCGGCACTGGAGCTCGTCGCTAATGCGACGGCTCGGCGGTGTCCCTAGAGGGACGTCGGCCGCCTACAAGGCGTCTCGCTCCTCGGACGTGGTGGAGGTCGCTTCAGCGACACCGCCGAGCCGCGGCTTGAGCCGCGAGCTCGATCGAGCCGCGAGCCCTAAGCCCCGCCCGCCTCGATCACCGCCTCGGGCGCCGACAGCGCCTCCGGATTGAGGTAGAGCACCTCGACGAGCGAGCCGATCTCCGGGAAGCGGAAGTAGCCGAACTCGAACGCGTCGCCGCCGAGGCACTCGAGCACCATCTCCCTGCCCTGCCGCTGCAGGTCGGCCTTGGCGGCCTGCACCGCCTCGAGGGTCGGGTAGACGAGGCAGGTGTGATGGAACCCCGGGCCGTTGGCGTTGAGCCACTCGTCGAACACCGTACCGCCGTGGGGCGCCAGCAACTCGAAGGTGCCGCCGCCGACGGTGGCGAGCGCCACCCGGAAGGAGAACTCGATCGGTTTGCCGCCCTGCCGCGACTCCGCGGGCTGGATGGTCCAGACGTGCCAGGGTCCGATCCCGAACGCATCGGCGAGTCGCTGGGCGGTCTCCTCGAGGTCACGAACCACGAAGCCGGTGTGGTGGAGTGCCGCGGGAACGGGTCGCGTCATGGATGCTCCATGGTTGGCCTGCGGTGGGTCGGGGGATGCGTTGCCCTAGGCGCCTGGTGCCTTGGATCCTCGATAAGAGAATCTCTGAAGCCCGATCGCGCGAGTGTGGAGGGGGGGGGCCTCCGGAGAGCTCGCGGCCAATCCTTCGACTACGCTCAGGACGGCGGGCCGCGGCTCGGCGGTGTCCCTAAAGGGACGTCAGCCGCTTACAAAGTGTCTCGCTCCTCGGACGTGGTGGAGGTCGCTTCAGCGACACTTGTCCTGAGCGAAGCCGAAGGATCAGCCGAGCCGCGGCTTGAGCCGCGAGCTCAACAGATCGCCAAGGTCATCGGGTAGGCCGACACCGGCTTCACCCCGGCGAGACGAGCGGGCCATCGCCCCGTCCGCTGGACACCCCCACCTCCCCGCGCGAGCTTGCAAGGAGTCGAAGGATGGAGCCGATGTCCGCATTGCAAGCGTCCACCCGCACCACCGCACTCCTGGCCCTGCTCGCCGTGGGTACCGCCTGCGGTTCCGGCGGCCCGGCCGACGGGACTCCGGCGTCCCCGCCGGCGACGCTGCTGATCGACAACGACAGCTGCGCGGCCGGCCGCTGCATGACGATCGAGTTGCGCGCCTTCGTCTGGGGCTTTCGCTACCCCCAGAACCCGCTCGGCGGACGGTCGATCGCGTTCGTTCCTCCGGGTCGACACTGCGTGGCCCTGCCCGACTCTCTCGTGCTCACGGTGATCGGCCCGGTCGACGGACCCCATCCCGACACCACGATCACCGTCTGGCGCCAGGATGATCCCGCGGGCATCCACCTGATCGCCGTGGACAGCGCCGCCCTGCACGGAGGGCCGGCCACGCAGGTCCAGGCCGACAGCATCAACCAGGGGATCTATCCCTACGATGGCCTGGGCCCCAGCATCGGGGAGAGCGTGACCTTCATCCCCGCCGACGCCGACGGCTGGCGAGTCGGGTTTCCGGCCGCGCCGGTGCACTCGGGCGCCGTCGACCCCTCGGATCGCTGCGGCGCCTGAGCGCTACCGCCCCGGCATCGTGAGCGGCACGAACGTCCCCGCGTCGATCACCCCGTTGGTCACGGAGTACAGCGAGAACCCCGACGACATCACGACCGGCCCGTAGTCGTTGGGGCCGACGATCGCCGCGGTCTGCTCGAATCGGAGCGTGCCGCGGTCGGTCTGGTATTTCAGCTTCTCGGCGACGTGGGTGTGGCCGCCGAGGATCAGCGGCCACGGGCGGCCGCGGAAGACGTCGAGCACGGCGAGGGTGTTGGCTCCCGTGTGACGGAACGTGGGGCCCGTCGGTAGGTGCGCCACGCTGCTCACCAGCGCCATGTCGATGTAGCCGGTGGTCGCCTCCACCGCCGACGTCAGCGGGATGTGGGAGAACATCACGATCGGCGTTGCCACCGGCAGTGCCTCGACGTCCTTGCGGAGCCACGCGAGCTGCAGCGAGTCGACCCCGCCGTAGTACGCCGAATCGTCGGGCTGGATGGTGTTGAGCCCGATGAAGTGCACCCCGCCGTAGTTGAAGGAGTAGTAGTCCGGCCCCAGGTACTTGCGGTACATGCCGCGGTTGTAGAGCGGGTGGGTGGCCGGGACGTGCGACCGGCTCGGGATGATGCCGAAGTGGTCGTGGTTGCCGGGGATCGCGTGGTAGGGCGCCTTGAGCCGCATCTCCGCCATGAACAGTTCGAAGTAGCCGGTGGCCCGCGGCTCCTGCTGGCTCGCCGCGTCGCGGATCAGGTCGCCGGTGAGGATCGTGAAGGCCGGCCCGATCGAGTCGTCGAGCTCGCGGAACCTGCGGATCCGGCCGACGACGCTGGTGTCGATGTGGGTGTCCGAGGCGTGGATGAACCGGAACGATCGGGGCTGTCGTTCGGCGCGCAGGCCGAAGGAGATCGAGTCGCCGGTTGCGGCCTGATACCATGCTCCGGAGGATTGCCAGTCGGTCGGCACCGAGACGAAGACGATCGTCCGGTCATCGGCCAAGAGCGTGTACCTGCCGGCGGCGTCGGTGGTGACCACGTCGGCCTGGTTGGAGACGACGACGCCAGGGACGGGGCGTTCGCCGGCATCGAGGCTGCCGTTGCCGTTGGCGTCGTTGAAGACCACGCCGTGCACGGTCCGCTGGGCCTGGATCGGCGGCGCCGAGAGGGCCGCCAGGGCGGCACAGGCGATGAGGGGCTTCATGCGGCGAGGGTGCTCCGATGGAGGGGCGTCGGGGGGACCCGGGTCATGACGGACGAGGTACTCAGCAGGTTGCAGAGTCCGACCATCCTTCCAGATCCAGCAGGGCGCGACTTGAGACTGCGTAGAACCGATCCGCCTGGCTTGTTGTTGCTCCAGTCCACCTTTCGACAGCTCCTGCCTTTCGATGCGCGATTAGCACGCAGGGTGGTCTCTGTCACCGTCTCAGCCTCAGAAGAAGTGCTCAGGTTGAGGGACACCCTGTTCACCACTTCAGGTCAGGCCCGACATGAGTGTGATTACCCAATTGCCTTGAATCGGTCTGCCTCACGTCTGTTGGCACAACGGACGACGGCCGTGCAAGACCGTGCCCCATTCCGCTCGGGACATATCCAGCATTGCGGCGCTCACGCCGACACATGCGGTCCCCCGACGCCAAGCGGCATTCCATGAACATTGCTTGGGAGGATAGGGTTGTTTACCACACCACGCTGACACTAGGACATTGACTAGGTTCGCGTTCTGCGAGACGCTGCCACGTGTGCCAGACGACGTCTGACCAACGTGTTCCCCGTCATCAGTGTGACCTATCACAAGTACTAGTGCGGTCAGTGCCGTGACGGTTCAGCTCGGCGCGCGGACTTGACGAGACGTTTCCCTGTCGACAAGGTACCTAGCGCGGGGTGCCCCCATCACCTTCCCTTCACTCCGGAGTTCACACCATGCCACAGTCGTTGCACCTACTGCGCGTCACCCTTCGGGTGGTCGTCGCACTCACCCTTGTTGGAACATTCCTGCCACGTACAGGATTGGTGTCGACCTCATCCGCTACTGATGAGGGCACTTGTGGTCCGACACCGAATTTCGCCTGTATCGCCAACACCACTCCAGATGCGACCGTGTACGAAGACTATTCGTGCACGCAAGTGGCGGGCGAAAACGATTGCTACACCTGCGCTGCCGCGGAGGGCCTGTACTGCATTCATTTCGGCAAGTCTGTGTCAGGTTATCGCGCCTACAACGGCTTCTAACATTCTGACGTCGTGGCGCCGCAGTTCTTGCATGCCATGACTTCTTGATGATGTGGGCCCCCGCACTCACCACTGGAATTTTCCGCCCACCCGCTGGGGACAACCCCGAGACACTTTTCACAGAGCGAGAGGTGCCTTCGCATGAGATACATACTTCGCCTCGTGTTGGCTACAGCAGTGCTTCAAGTCTCTGTTTCCCCTCTCCGTGTGGCTCATGCCACTGACGAGGCAGGCACATGCCACCCGACCGCCGATTCGGGATGCATCACTCAGCTCGCCGGCGGTGGCAGCGCAGCGTACGAAGACAGCACTTGCCTGCCCGCGAATGATCCCGCCTGCTATTCATGCGAGGTTGCTGAAGGGAACTTCTGCATTCACTTTGGTAAGTCGCTCTCAGGCTACCGGAGTGCCCAACAGTGAAAGCGCCATCACATGCTCATATGGGCGTGGAGATTCACGCTCAGCACACTGCGCCCCAGGTCCGGCTGCACCAGCAGAGACTCCTTGGGGTGTCGCGTCGCAGCTTCGTCATGTGTTGGTTGCTGTTGTCAAGTATGGGCTGCGGTCAACGCGACATCCACCACGTCACTGCTGATCTCGACGAATTGCCGTCGACGCACGCCACTACTACGCTGATGAGCAGTGATGCCATCTTCGGTCGCTTGGCTCGCATAGCCGTCGCTGGTGATCGCATCATTGTACTCGACAGAAAGGGCGATCCGTACTTCCACTTCTTAGATTCCCGCACAGGTGCTCTACTCGCATCGAGAGGCCGACGTGGCGAGGGCCCGGGTGAGTTCGGCAGAGTTGGCAGTTTCGGTGTCATTGACGGAGACTCATTGGGGATCTTTGACGAGGGACTTCAGAGACTCTCACGCCTATCATTGACATCCACTGACTGGTCATCGGCGACAGTGTTGCCGCTGGGAGGGATCTCGGGCGGGATCGTACTCGCGGCGTTGCCATTGCCCAACGGCCAGTGGCTTCTGAAAACACTGTCCGACACGGTGCAGTATCAGATCATCGATGGCGATGGGAAGATGGCGCGGAGTATCGCCATTCCACTCCTCGGCACGGAGGGCATCCCAACCAATGACCGGGCGATGGCTTCGGCTCAGTCAGCCTTTTGCGTGTCACCTGATGGGGCTCACATGGCTGTCGCATACGGGTATGCGAAGCGGATGGACATCGTAAACCTTTCCACCACGGTGCTTACGCCGACTACGGGGTATGCGCCGACCGATGCTCAGTGGTTTCAGGTCAATAGTCGACTTCAGCTCAACGATAGCACTATCTATTATCGCGACTGCGTCATGACGAACAATGAAGTGTACGCACTCTATCTCGGTAAGAATACCAAGAGCGATTCGGCTGCCAGTGCAACGCTCGATGCCGCGGTGATCCATGTTTTTGGCCTAGATGGAACGGCAAGGCAGAGAATCGCATTAGATCAAGGACTGACAACTCTGGCATTCGACTCAGTAACTGGCCGATTGATTGGTGCTCAGGCAAGCGAGGGCAAGATCCTCGCCGTCTCGCTGCCTCGATAGTGGCACTCT
>CAZKYO010000041.1:19758-20829 GCA_964557115.1 uncultured Gemmatimonadaceae bacterium | reverse complement strand
GCTGCCCGCGTCGTCGGCGCGCAGCCCCGAGGACCAGCCCTGCTCGACCTGCAGGGTGAGCGCGCCGCAACGACAGGTTACGCCAAGGCGCGCGGTGACGTCGGCGATCCCCGGGAGGCGATTCCCGTCCAGCGCGAGGTCATCCTGTCCGACGGCGTCGTCGCCGAACCGTGCGTGCAGCCATGTCAGCGCGCCGCGGAGGGCGAGGCGCGACGCCGGCGTCGCCACGACCGCCATTTCGAGCCCCGGCGTGACGGTGCTCCCGACGTTGCCGTAGATGGTGCGCCCATCCGAGGCCGCGAGCGGCGTGATCGCCCGGGTCGTGCGGGCGCGAAACGCGACGACCTCGAGCGAGGCGACCGCCGTGCGCCACCGGACGCCGAGTTCCGCGCCGGTCGTGCGTGATGGATCGAGTTGCTGGTTGAGCCCCGCGTCGCCGTCGGCCCGGTTGGCGAGCTCGGTCGTGGTCGGCGTCGCGAACGCCGTGGCGATCCCGATCCAGCCATCGAGTCCGCGATCGCTCCAGGCCAGCGCGGCGCTGCCACTCCACGCCCCCATCCGGCGTCGGCCACCGCGCGAAGGCACCAGGTGGTCGTCCACCCGAAAGCTGACCGCGTCACGACGGAATCCGCCGCGCACCGTCCACGCCGACCCGATGAAGTGGGTGACCTGCAGGTAGGCGCCCAGCGCGTCAGTCACTTCGCGTTGGTCGACGAACGCTGGCCCGGACGGAACCCCCGCATCATGGACCCGGTTGACCCGGTCGTCCGCCTGCCGTTGCCATTCCCCGCCGACACCGATGACCCACGCGCTCCCGATCGCCCAGCTTCCGCCGGTGCGCGTACCCGCGACCACCCGGTCGATCCCGATCCAGGTGCCCTGCGACGACTTCGTCGGCTGTGGCGGCGGGGCAGCGATCGGATTCTGGAGCGCGCGGCCCGACACCCACGCATGCCATTCGAGGCGCCCATTGCCCACCGGTTGGTCGAGTCCCACCGCGACCTGCGATTGCCGGACCTGCTTGCCGGCGTTCCGGAGCACGCTGTTGGGTGCCGCCGCGGTCGGGTCCCG
>CAZKYO010000041.1:2810-19658 GCA_964557115.1 uncultured Gemmatimonadaceae bacterium | reverse complement strand
ACGACTCCTTCCGCGCCGTTGCCGTGCAGCGCCGCGAGAGGTCCGCGCGCGACCTCGATCCGGTTGACGAGGAGCCCGGGCGGCAGCGTCAACGGGGTCTGCCCATCGGGGAGGGTGGCCGGCACGCCATCGACCAGCACCCGGATGCCGCGCACGCCGAAGTTCGCCCGGGCACCCGCTCCGCGAATGGCCAGCCGTGGGTCCTGGGAGGGATCGCCGCGGTCGCGGAGGGTCAGGCCCGGGACGAACGCGAGCATCGCGCCGAGGGAGGGCGAGGCCACGGCGCGATGGGTCGATGCGGGGTCCAGGACGGTGATCGCCAGTCCCGACTGCCCGATGCCGAGGCGTCCGCCGACCGCCGTGACGGCGAGCGGTGGAAGCGCCACTGCCGAATCGACCTCCTGGGCGGCGAGTGGAGTCGCGAGCCCCATGAGGGCCCACGGGAGGAGCAGCGGCGGCTGGCGAGGCATCAGGCGCGGAAGCTGCCGACATCCGGCCCCGGCGACAATCGCGGTGCTTGTCCCGGCCCCTCGGGGGGGCGAGTTTTCCCCGCCATGACGTGGCTCCCCGACACCTCCGTTCCGCCCTTCCGTGGCGCGCCAGTGGCGCACTTCGGGCCGGCGCCGGCGGCGGGGGTGCTGCCCGACGGCTTCTTCTCGACCTCGAACCTCCCGACCTACGTGCATCTCGAGGACGGGTGGGTCGCACCCACCAGGCCGCGGATGGACTGCGTCATCGTCCGACGCGGCGGGATGCTCGAGACGCTCGAGCCCCGCAAGGTGAGGGCAGGGGACCTGGTGCTGCTGGGACTGCGCGAGCAGGGCGAGGACGGGGTCGTGGTCCATGCCGCCGGCTTCCTCGGCGAGACCCACTCGGCCAACGAGTTCAGCTTCATGAGCACCGACGTCTCGCGCGAGCGGCCGGTGAACTACGAGGACATCGCGGCGAAGCTGGTCGCCCAGCGCGCCGCGGGTGGCTACGTGGTCTGGGTCGCAGGCCCGGCGCTGGTGCACTCGCGCGCGCGCAGCGACTTCGAGTGGTTCATCCGCGAGGGGTACGTGCAGGCGATGCTCGCTGGCAACGCCGTCGCCGTGCACGACATCGAGGCGGCGATCTTCGGCACGACGCTCGGCATGAACAGCGAGGGCCGTCCCACCACCGGCGGGCACGGCCTCCACATGCGGGCGATCAACGCGGTGCGCGCGGCCGGGAGCATCGAGGCCGCGGTGGCGGACGGCACCATCGGCAGCGGCATCATGCACGCCCTGGTCACGACCGGCACGCCCTACGTCCTGGCGGGCTCGATCCGCGACGACGGCCCGCTCCCGGGCGTGATCGTCGATGCCGGCGCGGCGCAGGACGCGATGCGGGACCACACCGTGCGCGCCACCGGGGCGGTGTTCGTGGCGACCGCCCTGCACGCGATCGCGGTCGGCAACATGCTCCCCTCCTTCCACACCCACACCGGCGACGGCCACCCCGAGCCGCTGCTCACCATCTGCGTGGACCAGACGGAGTTCGTCGTGACCAAGCTCAAGGACCGCGGGACCCACCAGGCCTTCGGCGTGGTGACCAACGCGCAGGACTTCATGCACGTGCTGCGACACTTCGTGGAACGATGCTCCCGGAACTGAGCGCCGGCCCCGGCGAGGGCGAGCGCTGGGAGCGGCTCGCCGACTGGCTCCGCGGCCAGGTCCCGGTCGACGAGGTCGACGGCATCTGGGTGTTCCGGGTCGTCCGCCGCGACCTGCGCGAGTTCGGCGCGGCGGTGCTCTCCCTCGTGAGCGGCGACCGCCGACGGATCCTGACCGCGCGATACGTCGCGACGATCAAGGGCCGCGAGCGCGGCGGCTTCGAGACTTCGCTGGTGGAGGTCGGCAGCGGGCCGCTCGAGGCGCTCCACGAGCTGCTCGCGCTCGTCCCGATCCGGGCCGACGACGAGGATCCGCCGGTGCCGGTCGAGGTCATGCGGTGGTTCCCGCCGTTGCCGCCCGAGCCGGTTGACGCCGGGGACTCCCGGCCCGACGGGGAAGCCACCGCGATTGCCACCGATGACGACGGCGCCTGACGACGACCGCGAGCTGCTGCAGCGCTTCCGGCGCTGGCTGCGCGACCGGCACCAGCCGGTGACCCGGCCCCGCGACCTCGTCGCGCAGGTCGTCTTCGGCAGCGAGCGGCATCTCGCCGCCGACGAGGTGGTCGACCGCCTCCGCGCCGACGGCACCCCGATCGGGACCGCCACGGTCTATCGCGCGCTGGACACCCTCGTCGAGGCCGGCTTCGCCCGCGCACACGACTTCGGCGAGGGATTCCGCCGCTACGAGCCGCTCCGCCCGGGCCGGCGCCACGGCCACCTGATCTGCACCCGCTGCGCCGGCGTGACCGAGTTCCCGCTCGACCGGCTCGAGCGCGCCCTCGCCCTGCTCGCCGACGAGCACGAGTTCGTCGCCGAGCGCTACCGGGTCGAGGTCCATGGCCTCTGTCCCGCCTGTCGGCGCAGCGGCATCGGCGCCATCGCCCGTGCCGGAGCCCGTCCATGAGTGACGCCCCGTCCCTCGGTCCGCTGGTCGCGTTCGTCGGCGGCCTGCTCTCCTTCCTGTCGCCGTGCGTGCTGCCGCTCGTCCCGTCGTACCTCGGCTTCCTCACCGGGATGACGCTGGAGGAGATGGAGGATCGCCGATCCTGGGCGGTGTGGCACTCGCTCTGCTTCGTGCTCGGCTTCACGCTGGTCTTCATCGGCCTCGGCGCCGGCGCCACCGTGCTCGGCGCGACGCTCAAGTTCCACAAGCTGACCCTCGCGCGCATCGGCGGCGGCGTGATCATCCTGTTCGGGATCTACGCGACCGGCCTGGTGCGCTTCGGCTTCATGGAGCGCGAGCGAAAGGTGCACCTCGATCGCAAGCCGATGGGCTTCCTCGGCTCGCTGCTCGTCGGGATGGCGTTCGCGTTCGGGTGGACGCCCTGTATCGGGCCGATCCTCGCCGGCATCCTCGCGCTGGCCGGGGTCGGGGGCGACCTGAGCCGGGGGATGCTCCTGCTGGGGGCCTACTCCCTCGGGCTGGCGATCCCGTTCCTCGTCGCGGCGTTCGCGGTCGACCGGTTCCGCGGCTGGTTCCTGCGCTTCCGCCGGTGGCTGCCCTGGGTGCAGCGGGCCAGCGGGATCCTCCTGATCCTGGTGGGGTTGTTGTTGGTGACGGGAGAGTTCACCCGGCTCGCGGCCCTGCTGAACGGCATCACGCCGGCGTGGCTGCGGGACCGGCTCTAGCCGGGTGTGCTGGCGACCCCTGACCGGGCGTCATATCATCCGGAGGCTGCGGGCCGCCGAGCGGGCGGCCAGCGGGCCCCGCCAATTGCACAGAGACAATCGCAGGCCGGCCGATCGGGCCGCCCGGCGCCAGCGTGGCGCCCGGGCCGCTTGGAGCACTCGGCAGGCGCTGCTTCCCGATCCTGGAGAGGATATGCCGCGAGGACGAGCGCTGTTCACCGTTGGGATGATGATGTCGCTGGCCGCGTGCGGCGGCGAGAAGGCACTCGATGCCGGCGACACGACCGCGATGGCGGCCGATTCGCTGGTCCCGATCGCCGACCAGCCGCTGCTGCCGGACACCACCACGCCGGCCCCGCCCGAGACGGTCTACGTCGATCGCCCGGCGCCGGCACCGACCAAGCGGCCCACCACCTCGCGCCCGGCGCCCGTGACCGAGCGTCCGGCCCCGCCACCGGCCACGCCGCCCGCGCCGCCGCCGGCCGCCCCGGCACTCGCCGTGGCAAGCGGCAGCGCGATCCAGACCACGACCCTCGACTCCATCAACTCGCGGACCAACAAGGTCGGCGACGTGATCCGGGTGCGGGTGAGCCGTGACGTCCTCGGCTCGGATGGGCGCACCGTCATCCCGGCGGGCTCGATCGTCGCGCTGGGCATCGTCGAGATCGCCGCGGCGCCCAGCAAGGGTGGCGCGCCCACCCTGGTGCTTGCCGCGCGCAGCGTGAGCATCAACGGCGCCGACTACCCGATCACCGCCCGCGCCACCGACTACGAGTACGAGCTCAAGGGACGCGGCGTCACCGGGCGCGAGGTCGGCAAGACCGCGGCGGGCGCCGCTGCCGGTGCGATCATCGGTCGGGTGATCGGCGGCAAGAGCGGCACGGTGGTCGGCGCGATCGGCGGCGCGGCCGCGGGCGCGGCGGTCGCCGACCAGACCCAGGATCGCGACATCATCGTGGCCGCCGGCAAGCCGATGGTCATCACGCTGCGCGACGAGTTCAGCCGGAGCGGCGAGTGATGGCGGCGCGGCGCGTGACCGGGATCGCCCTCGCGGCGATCCTGGCGGCGTGCGACACCGCCGGCGGCGGCATGGCGCAGCGGGAACTGCCGAAGGGCACCCGCATCGCCGCCGTGTTCACCGAGCCGGTGTCCTCGCAGGGGAACAAGGCCGGCGACCAGGTGACGGTGCGGGTCACCGCGGACGTCAGCGATTCGGCCGGCCACGTCGTCATCCCGGCCGGCGCGACGATCGACCTCACCATCGCCGCGATCGCGGCCGCCCCCAACAAGAGCGCCGAGGGAACCCTCACCTTCGACGTGGGCGACGTGACGATCGCCGGCGCGACGCACGGCCTCGACGCGGAGGTCGTGGCCTTCGACCACGCGCTGAAGGGTCGCGGCATCACGGAGCGCGAGATCGGCAAGACCGCGGTCGGCGCCGTCGCCGGCGCGATCATCGGCGACCAGGTCGACAAGAAGGGCGGTGCGGTGGTCGGGGCGATCGGCGGCGCGGCCGCCGGCGCCGCCGTCGCGGACCAGACCCAGGATCGCGACATCGTCGTCGCGACCGGCAACAGCGTCACGCTGGAACTGAGTGGCGCGTTCGACGGCTGAGAGAGCACCGAGAACAGAGAACGGAGAACGAAGAACGGAGAACTGCCCCGGAGCGATCATTGTCGCGCCCGGGGCAGTTCTCCGTTCTCCGCCCTCGGTTCTCCGTCCTCTCAGTATCCTGAGCCGCCCCCGCCGCTGCGCGGGTCGCTCACGCCGACCCATCCGCTCGCGGTGCGCATGATCGCCTCGAAGTCGCCCCACGTGCCGCCGATGTCGAGCGTGTAGCCCATCGCCTTGAGCGCGTCGATCGTCGTCACCGAGAAGCCGTTGGGCCCCTCCAGCCGCAACTCGTCCGGGAGGGCCTGATGGTGGGTGCGCGGCGCCGCGACGGCGTCGGCCAGCGACATCTTGTGGTCGATCACGTTGCTGATCACGTGGAAGACCTGGGTGATGATCGTCGGGCCGCCCGGGGAGCCGACCACCATCCGCAGCGTCTTCGTCGGGTCGAGCACGATGCTCGGCGTCATGGCGGAGAGCATCCGCTTGCCCGGCTCGATCGCGTTGACCTCGCCCTGCACCAGGCCGAAGCCGTTCGGCTTGCCGGGGGCCGAGGCGAAGTCGTCCATCTCGTCGTTGAGGAGGAAGCCGGCGCCCGACACGGTGACCATCGAGCCGTAGGAGAAGTTGAGCGTCGTGGTGGTCGAGACGGCGTTCCCGTCGGCGTCGACCACGGAGTAGTGGGTGGTGTTGTTGCCGTCGACGATCGACGGGTCGAACGGTGGCGTCGGGGTCGCCTTGTCCTTCTCGATCTTGGCGCGGAGCGTCGCGGCATACTGCTTCGACAGCAGATTCTCCATCGGCACCTTCTCGAAGTCCGGATCGCCGAGGTAGCGGTTGCGGTCGGTGAACGACCAACGCATCGCCTCGGCTTCCAGGTGCATCAGCTCCGGGCTGCCCCAGGCGGGCAGCGGGTCGAAGCCCTCGAGGATGTTGAGGATCAGCGCCAGGGTCACGCCGCCGGACGAGGCCGGCGGCATCGAGTAGATCGTCCAGCCCCGATAGGTGGTCGTGATCGGGGTCCGCCACTTGGCCTGGTAGCCCGCGAGGTCGGCGTGGCTGATCAGGCCGCCACCGCGCTCCATCTCGGCGACGATCGAGTCGGCCACCCAGCCCTTGTAGAAGCCGTCGCGTCCCTTGGCCTTGATCGCCTCCAGCGTGCGGGCGAGATCCGGCTGGCGGAGCAGGTAGCCGTCCGGCGGGCCCTCGGTGCCGTTGATGAGGAATTGCCGGGCCGAGGCGGGGAACTGCGCCAGGCGCCGCGCCGAGCTCCGCAGCGAGGCGGCATGGTTGTGGTCGAGGACGTGGCCGTCGCGCGCGAGCCGGATCGCCGGCTCGAGCACCCTGGCCAGCGGCAGCTTGCCGTAGCGCTTGTGCGCCTCGAGCATCCCCGCCACGGCGCCGGGCACGCCCGAGGCGAGGTGGCCGATGCGCGACGCGTTGGAGACGTTGCCCTCCGCGTCGAGGTACATGTCGCGCGACGCGCCGCCCGGCGCGGTCTCGCGATAGTCGAGCGCCCGGACCTCGCCGTTCTTCATCCGGATCACCATGAAGCCGCCGCCACCGATGTTGCCGGCGGCGGGGTGGGTGACCGCCAGGGCGAAGCCCACCGCCACCGCCGCGTCGACCGCGTTCCCGCCGGCCTGCATCACGTCGCGGCCGACCTCGCTCGCGATCGGGGAGGAGGAGACGACCATCGCGTGCCGTCCCTCGGCGACTGGCGCCTTGCCGGTGAACCGCCAGTCGGGCGGGAGGACGCTGGCGGCCTGCGCCGCGAGGAGGGCGGGCAGCGCGAGGAGCGCGGCGGCGAGGCGGACGGCGGCACGGCCTGGACGAGCGAGCATGGAGCGACCCGGAGCAAGGGTGGGAGCCGGACCATCCGTGGTCCGGCATGCGGAGGACCCCTAAGTTAAGCCTGAGGTTCCTCGATGCTACCCGAACCCGGCCCCGCCCGATGACCGCACCGCTGCCCCCGAGGGACACTGAACGCCGCAATCCGCGGTCGGTCGACATCGACCGGATGTCGGCCGACGAGTTGGTGGCGCTCTTCCTTGCCGAGGACGCGACGGTCCCGGCCGCGGTCGGTCGCGCGGCGGAACCGATCGGCAGGGCGATCGCCCTCGTCGAGTCCGCCTTCCGTGGCGGGGGCCGCCTCTTCTACGTCGGCGCCGGAACGTCGGGGCGGCTGGGCGTCCTCGACGCCTCCGAATGTCCGCCCACGTTCGGGACCGACCCCGCGATGGTGCAGGGGATCATCGCCGGCGGCCCGGCGGCCCTCACCACGGCCGTGGAGGGCGCCGAGGACGACGATCAGGCCGGTGGAGCCGCGGTCGCGGATCGTGGTGTCGCCGCCGGTGACGTCGTCACGGGAATCGCCGCGAGCGGCTCGACCCCGTTCGTCGTCGGGGCCCTCGAGACGGCGCGATCGGTCGGTGCGGCGACCATCCTGCTCACCTGCGCCACACCCAACGCGCGTGCACGCGCCGCGGCCGACGTGCTGGTCCACGTCGACGTCGGACCGGAACTGGTCACCGGGAGCACCCGACTGAAGGCCGGCACGGCCACCAAGCTGGTGCTCAACATGTTGACGACCGGCGCGTTGATCCGGATCGGCAAGACGTACGGCAACCTCATGGTCGATCTGCAGGCCCGGAACGCGAAGCTCCGCGATCGCGGCGAGCGGATCGTGATGGAAGTGCTCGGCGTCGATCGTGCGCGGGCGCGCGGGGCGATCGCCGCGGCCGACGGGCAGGTCCGCACCGCGATCGCGATGCTGCACCTGGGCGTCGCGCGCGACGAGGCCGAGCGGCGCCTCGCGGCCGTCGATCGTCACCTGCGGCCGTTGCTCGGGCCGCCACCTCGCCTGGAGGCGCCGTGAGCGAATCCGCGATGCTTGTCGTCGGATTGATGTCCGGCACGTCGCTCGACGGCATGGATGCCGCGCTGGTGCGGATCGCCGGCCCGACCGCCATCGAACTGGTTGCCTTCGCCCACCGTCCGTATGCCGAAGTCGAGCGGGCGCAGATCGAGCGGGTGCTCGCCGGGGGCCCGATCGCCGAGGTGGCGCGACTCCACGCCGCGCTGGCGGAGTGGGCGGCCGAGGCGGTGGACCAGGTGCTTGCCGCGGCGCACCAGCGCGCCGACGGCCTCGGGTGCATCGTCTTTCCCGGCCAGACGGTGTGGCACGAGCCACCGGTCGTCACCCTTCAGCTCGGCGCCGCCGCCCACCTGGCCGAGCGATTCGGCGTGCGCGTGGTGCACGACCTCCGCTCGCGCGACCTCGCGGCCGGCGGCCAGGGTGCCCCGCTGGTCCCCCTGGTGGACGCGCTCTGCTTCGGGGCCGAGGCACACGCGCGGTTGCTGCTCAACCTCGGCGGCATGGCCAACGCCACCTGGGTGGAGCGGCGCACCCGGCTCGAGTCGGTCCGCGCCGGCGACAGCGGCCCGGGTGTCGCCGTGATCGACGCGGTGGCGCGACTGGTCGATCCGGCGCTGCCGTACGATGCCGGCGGCGCGCTCGCCGAACGCGGTGCCGTGGACGAGGAGGTCCTGCGCGAGCTGCTCGACGATCCCTTCTTCCGTCGGCCGCCGCCCAGGAGCACCGGCCGCGAGCATTTCGGCACCGACTACGCCGCCCGCCTGCATCGCCGGGTGCCAGGGCCGGACGGGGTCCGCACCGCCGTGGCACTCACCGTTCGAAGCGTGACCGCCTTCTGCCGGGAGTACCTGCCGCCCGCCTCCGAGGTGGTCGTGGCGGGCGGAGGGACCCACCACCCGGTGCTGATGCGCGAGCTCGACCGCGCGTTCGCCGAGGGCGGCACGCGGCTGCGTCGCTTCGACGACGTGTTCTTTCCGGCGGATGCAAAGGAGGCGGTCGCCTTCGCGCTGCTCGGCTGGCTCACGGTGCACGGTCAGCCCGGCAACCTGTCCGAGGTCACCGGGGCCGCGGGGCCGCGAGTGCTTGGCTCGATCGTCCCGGCCTGAGGCCGGGACGGCTCAGATCAGGAAGAGGGCGAGCGCGAGCAGCCCGAGCATCACGACGACGCCCGCCACGATGAGCGGGGTCCGCGAGCGGCGAGGGCGGGCGACGGCGGGGATCGGGGTCGGCGGGGTGGCGGCCGGGAAGGCCGCCGTCGGCTGCAGCGACGGCACCTGGGCCCGCGGCGGGAACTCGTGGTAGCCGGGGTCGCTTGGTGCCCGGCCCGGCAGGCCCTCGCCGTCGAAGCGCACCGCCACGACGGTGATGTTGTCGGGACCGCCGCGCTCGTTGGCCATGGCGACCAGTCGCTCGCAGATCGTCCGGACATCCCCGGCGTCGCGCACCACGGCCGCGATGTCATCGCGCCGGACGACCGTCGAGAGCCCGTCGGAACAGAGGATCAGCAGGTCGTCCTGTTGGAGCATCTGCCAGCTGAGGTCGACCTTCACGTCGGCGTCGGGGCCGAGGGCCTGCAGGATGATGTTGCGGCGCTGGCTGGCCTCGGCCTCTTCCTCGGTCAACTCGCCGACCTCGACCAGGCGCTGGGTGAGGGACTGGTCTCGGGTGAGCTGCCAGGCGGCGCCATCCCGGATGAGGTAGGCCCGCGAGTCGCCGATCTGGGCCAGGTAGAGCCGGTCCCGCCAGAGGCCGACCACCGTGGCGGTGGTCCCCATCCCGCGCACCTCGGGATGGGTCGCGGCATAGTCGTGCAGCTCGCCATTGGCCCCTTCCACCGCGCGGCGCAGGTTGTCCGCGAACGACTCCTCGGTGGTCACCTGGTCGTCGGTGCTGCCGTCGACCATGTGCTGGTGGATCGAGACCGCGGCCATCTCGCTGGCGATCTCGCCGGCGGCGGCCCCGCCCATCCCGTCGGCCACCAGGAAGATCATCCCCTGCTCGGCGATCTCCTGTTCGCGCCGCTCGGAATCCCGGATCGGCTCGCGACGGGCGAGATCGGCGACGAGGAAGGTGTCCTCGTTGTGGTCGCGGGTGCGGCCCCGGTCGGTGAGCGCGTACAGCGTGGCGCGAATAGGCGGCGTCGTCATCATCCCGATGGGGTGGCCATAGTTGGCGATCGATGACCGCCACGCCCGTGCCGGCGGCACGTCGGGGAAGATAGGACCCCCGACGGAGACCGTCAACGCGAAATGGCCCTAACTTGCGATTATTAGCGATGTTAGACGCCCTCGCCCGGGCCACCCCCGTTCCGGCCGCTCGAGTCGGGCGGCCGATGTCACCCGATCGGTGCCTCACTCGTCCTTTACGCAGGACCCTCCCGATGCCCCGGTAGATTTCGACCATGCCCCAACTGCGGACCCTCCTCCTCGTGCCGATGGTGCTGCTCGTCCCGCGCGGGGCGAGCGGCCAGTCCAGCGCGCAGCGCGTGGGACTCGAACGGTTCAGGGATTCCCTCGAGGCGATCCGCGAGGTGCCGCCGCTGCAGCGCCTGGAGGCCGACCTGATCGGCGAGGCGAAGCAGGATCGCGACAATCCGATGCTCCACCTCCGGCTCGGGTTCCTCGCGGTGCGCCTGGGGGAGCTCACCGCCGCGACCGATGAGGGGGCCTCCCGTCGCCACTACGACGAGGCGGGCGGCGAGTTCGAGTGGGCGACCCAGGTGAAGCCCGACTGGCCCTACGGCTGGTACGGGCTCGGGATCGCGGAGCTGGGGCTCGGCGACTCGGAGGTCTCCCTCGTGGAGGGCCTCCAGACGATGCTCGGTCGCGATGCGTTGAGCCGTTCGGCGACCGCCTTCGCGAAGAGCGCCGAGGTCGATCCCGGCTTCGTGGCGGGGCTGGTTGAACTGAGCAACACGGCGCTCAAGCAGCGGATCAACGCCCGGATGGACGTGGCGCTGGCGGCGCTGCGGCGCGCCTCCCGGACCTCCTCGGCAGGCTCGCCCGCGGTGCTCCTCGCCCGCGGCCGGATCGAGCGACTCGCCGGGAGCCTCGACTCCTCGAACGCCGTCCTCACCCGGCTGCTCGCGCGCGACTCGAGCAGCGCGATGGCGAACTACGAACTGGCGCGCACCCGCTTCCTCACCGGCGACGCGGCCGCCCCCGCGCTCTGGTATCGGGCGCTCGGGGAGGCCGACAGCGCCACGCTGGGGCTGATCCGCGACGACCTCGCCACGATCTTCGCCGACTCCACCCTGGAGCGCCTCGACGCAGCCGCCCCGGACGACCGTGTCCGCCTGGTGCACGCGCTGTGGGAGCAACGCGACGACGACGAACTCCACCCGCGCGGCGACCGCGTCGCCGAGCACTACCGTCGCCTCGACGTGGCCCGCCGCAACTACCGGCTCGTCAGCGAGAACCGACAATACGGCATCTCCGAGCGCTATCGGTCGCGGCAGGCCGAGTACGACGACCGCGGCGTCATCTACATCCGGCACGGCGAACCTGACGACCGCGCGCAGTACAACGCCCCGGGGATCGAGCCGAACGAGTCGTGGCTCTACCGGCGCGAGGGCGGCGACCTGATCTTCCACTTCGTCGCCCGCCAGGACGTGCAGGACTTCCGGCTGGTGGAGTCGCTGTTCGACGTCCTGGACTATGCCTCCACGGTGGCGATGCGCGACCTCGACCGGGTCGAGCCCGGCGATGCCGCCGCCGAGGACCTCCGCAAGCACATCGACGGGCTGCTGCTCTCGCGGGAGCGCTTCGACCCGATCTACTCGCGGCTCCTCGGCGCGGGTCGCAATGGCAGCCAGCAGCTGCTCACCGAGGAACGTGCCGCCGGCCGCGAGGCGATCCGGATCGGCACGACGACCGATTCGTGGCCGCTCGATCTCGGCGACCGGATCGAGGCACGCGTGCAGCTGCTCGCGGTCGGCAGCGACGTCGGCGGGCCGGAGCTGCAGCTCGCCTTCGCCGTTCCGGGGAAGGGGCTCGCGCCGCGCGAGCTGGAACAGGGGCTGGCCTACCCGGTCCGCCTGCGCGCGTCGGCGATCTCGCTCGACGGCACCACGGTCGCGACGCTCGACACCACGCGCACCTTTCGCACCGCCCAGGCGCTGCGGGATGACCAGCTGCTGCTCGGCCTCCTCTCGCTGCACGTGCCGCCGGGGATCTTCACGGTCCGGGCGGCGGTGCAGACTGACGCCGGCGGCACGGTCACGACCCGCGACACGGTGCGCGTCCCCTCGCCCCTCGGGCCGGAGCCCGGGCTGAGCGACCTCGCCGTCGGCGCCCGGTCGGTGCGGCTCCCGTGGGAGGTCGCGCCGGGGGACACCGCCTGGGTGAACCCGCTCGGGCGGTTCCACCGCAACGAGTCGCTGCAGCTCTACTTCGAGGTGACCGGACTGCGGCCCGGGGAGTCGTATCGACTGGAGCTCGCGCTCCGCCGGGCCGGCGGAGGCGGGTTGTTCCGTCGCGTCTTCGGCGGCGGCACCGCCGTGAAGGTCGAGTCGGAACAGGTCCATCCTGGCGGGATCGACCGCCAGCTCCGCGAGCTGGCACTCGACCGGGTCCAGCCCGGCGAGTATGAATTGCACGTGAAGGTCAAGACGGAGGGCGGCCGCGAGGTGGAACGCCAGCGTCGCATCGAGGTCATCGAGTGAGGGGGCGGAGTGCGCCGTGGCTGCTCGCCGCCGTGCTTGCGGCGGCACCCGCGGCGGCGCGCGGGCAGTCCCCGGCCGACCAGGCCGCGCTCGAGCGGCTGCAGGATTCGCTCGCGACAACCGACGATTCGGCCTCCGTCGACGTCCTGCTCGCCCGGGTGCATCGCCGGGCGGATTCGCTCCGCGGCGACCCGATGGCCGAGCTCCGCCTGGGGCTCGTCGCCCTGCGCCTCCACGAGATCACCGGCAACCGCCACGCGCGCAACCTCGCCGCCCAGGCCTTCGAGGGCGTCGCCGAGTCGCATCCGGAGTGGCGGATGGCCTGGTTCGGCGTGGCCCGCACCGAGATGATCGGCACCGACGGGTCGATCAGCTTCGGCATGGCCAAGATGCTCGGCATGGATCCCGCCCGCGCGATCGTCCGCGACCTGGTCCGGTCCACGGGGAAGGACTCGGTGGCGGTCCACGGCATTGTCGTCATCGCGCACCAGGCGCTCCGCGCCCGCCGCCCCGTGGACGAGGAAGTGTCGATCCGGGCCATGCGGCTGCTCCCGGCGCGCGCGCTGGCGACCGACGCCGAGTACGCCCTGGTGCGCGCCCGGCTGGAGCGCGAGGCCGGCGAGAAGGACTCGGCGATCGCGGTCATCGAGCGTGCCGCGCGGCTCTATCCCGACGATCCCGCCGTGCAGCGCACCCTCGGCATCATGCGATTCGTCGTCGGCCGGAGCGACGGCGCCCGCGCCTGGTACCACGGCCTCGGACTCGCCGACGGCGACGCGCTGCTCCGGTACCGCCGCGACCTCCAGGTGGCGGTGCCCGATTCGGTGCTGGCGACCTTCGACACCGTCCGCGCCGCCGCGCGGCCGACGCTGATCCGCGACTACTGGGCCTCCCAGGACCCCGACGGCCTGCCGACCGCGGACGATCGCCTGGCCGAGCACTATCGCCGCCTCGAGTTCGCGCGTCACTGGTACGTGCGGCACACCGTCGATCGCGAGACGCCGATCTACGAGCTGGACACCCTCGGCGCCGGCACGTTCGATGATCGCGGCCTGATGCTGCTGCGGCACGGGTCCCCCGACGAGCGCACCTCGATCGGGCGGACCGACGGACCCGACGTGCGCGTCTCGCTCCACATCATCGGCATGCCGCCCAACGAGTCCTGGGTCTACCACGACACCCACGACGGCGACCGCTTCTATCACTTCGTGGCGGCCGCGGACGACAGCGACTTCGTCGCCGTGCCGAGCATTCTCGACGTCCTGGCGCAATCGTCACAGTTCCGACGCTTCCGCCCGAACGACGATCCGACCGGCGAGGTCACCAAGACCTGGGGCGCCGAGCTCGTCTCGATGGTCGCCCAGGACCTGCTGCGCTCGCGCCAGGAGCTGAGCCCGCTCTACACCCAGATGATCAATCGCGGCATGCGCGGGGCCGACTCCCTGCAGCAGCTCGAGCGCGAGATCGGCACCATGGCGCTCGCCAAGCCCTACAGCTATGAACTCGGCTTCGAGCTGCCGCTCGACGGCGCGATGGACATCGTGGCCCTGGGGTCCGACGCCGGCGGCTCGTTGATCCAGGTCGCCTTCGCGGTCCCCGGCGGCGACGTGCTGCCGCAGCAGCTCCGGACCGGGCAGATGGCGTACCCGCTGCGGATGCGGGTCGCGGTGGTCGATGGCAGCGGCCGCACCGTGGTGCAGGTGGACACGGTGCGCGGCTTCGTCGCGCCGCGCCGCCTCCGGAACAACGAATACCTGCTGGGCCAGTTGCCGCTCCGCGTGGCGCCCGGGACCTACCGGGTCCGTGCCTCGCTCGAGTCGGAGCGACGCGGCTTCCTGTCGCGGCCGACGCTGGTGCAGGTGCCGGCGCCGCACGGCGAGGCGCTGGGGTTGAGCGACCTGTCGATCGGCGTGCGCAGCGTGCGGCTGCCGTGGCGCGCGCCGAGCAGCGACACGGCGTGGGCCAACCCGCTGCGGCGGTTCCCGCCCGGCGAACCGATGCAGCTCTACTTCGAGGTCACCGGGCTCGCGGCCGAGGCGCACTACAACACCGCAATCGCGATCGACCGCGTCGCCAAGGTCCCGCTCGCGGCCAACGCGTGCGGCGGCGAGGGGGGCGTGCTCAGCATCGGCTTCGACCGGACCGCCGACGGCGGCGTCCAGCGGGTGACCCGCGAGGTCTCCCTCAGCCGCCTCGACCCCGGCGACTACCAGATCGCCGTGACCGTCACGACCCCGGCCGGCGGGCGTGCCCAGCGCTGCCGGCAGTTCACGGTGGCGCGGCCGTGACGCGCGGGCGGGCCGCGGCGCTGGCACTGGCGCTGCTCACGCTCGCCCCCCGAGCCGGGGCCCAGGCGGTGCACGAGCGCGAGGCGCTCGACCGGCTGCGCGACTCGATCCGCTACTCGACCGACACGACCGGCCTGCTCACGCAGGAGCGCGCCCTGATCGAGGTCGCCCGCAGCGAACGGCTCGAGGCGATGCACCACCTGCGCCTCGGCATCCTCGCGCTGCGGCTCGCCGAGCTGCAGCCGACCGAGCCCCACCTCGACCACGCCCTCAGCGAGTTCGAGTGGGCGGCCGACCTGCGGCCCGACTGGCCGTGGCCATGGTACGGCCTCGGTCTCGCGGAGGCGCGCGGCAGCGACCGCGCCGCCGGCTTCGGTGGCGGACTCTTCACCATGCTCGGCATCGATCGGGACCGGCTCTCCGGCAACGCGTTCGCGCACGCCATCGCGGTGGACCCGAGCTTCACCGCCGGCCTGCTGGAGTTCGGGCGCGTCGCCCTCGACCAGCGGATCGACGCGCCGCTCCTGCCCGCGCTCGAGGCATTCCGCGCCGCGACCGCCACGCCGGTCGGGTTCGACGGGGCGCTGCTCCTCACGCGCGGCCGACTCGAGCGGCTCGCCGGCCATCCCGACTCCGCACGCCTCGCCTTCCAGCGGGCGGTGCTCGTGGCCCTCGACCCGTCGGAGGCGGAGGTCGAGCTGGCGCGGACGATTCCGCTCGTCACGCCGATCGACGGCGAGCCCGGTCCGGCCGTGCGCGAGGCGACCGTCCGGGCCTACCGCGCGGCCGCGCGCGAGGACTCGCCGGCCGCGGTCCAGCTCATGCGGCGCGACCTCGAGCCGATCGCGACCGAGGCCGAGCTGGGCGCGTTCGACCTGCGGAACGGCGCCGCGCGCGTCGCGTGGCTCGACCAGTTCTGGGCCCGTCGCGACGCGGTCGACCTGCGCCCCGACGGCAGCCGCCTCGCCGAGCATTTCCGGCGGTGGGACGTCGCGCGACGCGAGTTCCGGCTGCCGCCGTTCCGGCGACGCTATCGCTGGGGCATCGAGACCTTCCAGAGTCGCGACGCGGAGCTCGACGACCGGGGCATCGTCTACCTGCGCCAGGGCGAGCCGAGCCTGCGGATCGAGTGGCCCAAGGGTCGCACCGCCAACCGGGTCGATCCGCTGACGCACAACTACGGCAACGAGTCGTGGCGCTACGACCGCCCCGACGGCACGATCACGCTGCACTTCGTGGCCCGCGACGATCCGGATGACTACCGGCTGGTCGAGACGCCGCTTGAACTCGACGTGGCACTCGACCAGCTCGAGCGTCACGCCCACGAGCTGCCCGGCCTTGATCGCCTCATCCGCGCCGGCGAGCAGTCGATGACCTGGGTGAGCGAGGAGGTCCGGCGCAACGGTCGCGCCTCGATGGCAATCGCCACCCAGACCGACTCGTGGCAGCGCCAGTACCGCGACATCCTCGCCGGTCGCGCCCAGTGGCTCGCCGCCGGCGTGCGCGACGGCCGGCCGCTGGTCCACATCGTGTACGCGATCGACGCGGCGACGCTGCGCGCCGCGGCCGATCCCGCGCACGGGAGCGTCCCGGTCCACGTGCGGGCGTCCTTCTTCGACCGCGCCGGGCGACCGGTGGCGACGCTCGACACCATTCAGCAGTTCGACGTGCCGAGTCCGGAGGCCAAGCTGGTGGCCGCCCGGGCTGAGGTTCCCGTCCGGCCAGGCGCGCTCCGGGTCAAGCTCGGCGTCGAACTCGGCCCCGAGCACGGGGTCGTCTTCCCGGTGGACTCCATCGTCGCGCCCCGCCCGGATGCGCCCGCGCTGCAGCTCTCGGCGGTCCTCCTCGGCCGGGCCGGCGTCTCGCTGCCGTGGGAGGTGACCCCGTCCGACACGGCGTGGCTGGACGCCGGCGGCGTCTACGCCCCCGATGACGTCCTGTCGCTGTACGCCGAGGCGTACGGCGTGCGCGCCGGTGATCGCGCGGACGTCGAGATTCGCGTCACCCGTCAGCGGACCGGGGTCGCCCGGCTGCTCGGGGCCCGGAGCACGGCGATCGCGGTGAGCGAGACCGTCACGGCCAGCGGCCCGACCCTCTCCCTCCGTCGCGACCTCGCCCTCAGCCGCCTCCAGCCCGGGACCTA
>CAZKYO010000041.1:0-2710 GCA_964557115.1 uncultured Gemmatimonadaceae bacterium | reverse complement strand
CCAATGCACCGGTGTTGTGGAAAACAATCGATCATGGTCGATTTGTGATGTGGATTCTTTTGGGCGGCATCCCCGCTGGCCATTCTCGCCGTTGTGCCCCTCCGTCGCGAACCCTACTTTGACAGTCCGCAACGCCACCCGGCGCCCGGCCACCACGGGTCCCCGGTCTGCGGCGTCGCCAGCGGGACTGTAGGGAATTCGCGGTACCGCCGGCGGCCCCGGCGACACCTCCAGGCAACTACCTGCAAACAAGTCGGTGAGGTCAAATGGAAACGTCTCCGTCTCGGGGGGCGGTCGACCTGTCCCCCAACGCCATCACGGTCCTCGAGAAGCGGTACCTGCTCAAGGACGAGACGGGGAAGCCGGTCGAGAAGGCGGAGGACCTGTTCTGGCGGGTGGCGCGCACGGTGGCGGCGCCTGACGCCCGCTACGGCGCGTCCGACGGCGCGGTCGAGACCCTCGCCGAGGCGTTCTACGACGTGATGGCGAAGCGGCAGTTCATGCCGAACTCGCCGACCCTGATGAACGCCGGCCGGCCGCTGGGGCAGCTGTCGGCGTGCTTCGTCCTGCCGGTGGAGGACACCCTTTCCAACGGCCGGGACGGCATCTACGACACCCTGCGCGCGATGGCGCTGGTGCACCAGTCGGGCGGCGGCACCGGCTTCTCGTTCTCGCGGCTGCGGCCCAAGAACGATATCGTCCGCTCGACGATGGGGGTCGCCTCCGGTCCGGTGTCGTTCATGTCGCTCTACGACTCCTCGACCGACGTGGTCAAGCAGGGCGGCACCCGCCGCGGGGCGAACATGGGGATCCTCCGGGTCGACCACCCGGACATCCTCGACTTCATCGCCTGCAAGGACGACATCACCCGGATCACCAACTTCAACATCTCCGTCGGCGTGACCGACGAGTTCATGCACGCGCTCGAGCACGGCGAGCGCTACGCCCTCTACGATCCCCGGACCGAGGAGCCGGCGGGGATGCTGGAGGCGCGCGAGGTCTGGCAGAAGATCATCCACGGCGCCTGGAAGACCGGCGAGCCGGGGGTGTTCTTCATCGACCGCGCCAACCACTTCAACCCGGTGCCGCACCTCGGCACGTACGAGGCGACCAACCCGTGCGGCGAGCAGCCGCTGCTGCCGTACGACGTCTGCAACCTCGGGTCGATCAACCTCGGCGTGTTCCTCGACCGCGACAACGCGATCGACTGGGACCGGCTCCGCCGGGTCGTGCACCTCACGACGCACTTCCTCGAGAACGTGATCGACGCGAACGCCTATCCGCTGCCCGAGATCACCGACCTCGCCAACCGGATCCGGCGGATCGGCCTCGGGGTGATGGGGCTGGCCGACGTGTTCGTGCGGATGGGGATCGCCTACGACTCCGAGGAGGCGGTCGCGCTCGGCCGGCAGATCCAGGAGTTCATCGACGACGAGGCCAAGAACGAGTCGGAGCGGCTCGCCTCGATCCGCGGCGTCTTCCCGGAGTGGGAGAAGAGCATCTGGGGCCCCGACGCCACCTGCGCGCGCGACGCCGACGGCCAGCGGATCCGGCCGATGCGCAAGCTGCGCAACTGCAACGTGACGACCGTCGCGCCGACCGGCACGATCTCGATCATCGCCGGCTGCTCCAGCGGCATCGAGCCGCTCTTCGCGGTGGCCTTCATGCGCAACCAGGCCGGCGTGCTGATGCCCGACGTGAACGAGGACTTCGTCCGCATCGCCAAGGCCGAGGGGTGGTACGGCGAGGAGTTGATGCGCAAGATCGCCGAGGCGGGCCACATCCGCTTCGACGAGGTGCCGGCCAGGTGGCAGCGCGTCTTCGTGACCGCCAACCAGATCGCGCCGGAGTGGCACGTCCGCATGCAGGGGGCCTTCCAGGAGTTCAACGACTCGGCGATCTCCAAGACGGTCAACTTCGCCAACGAGGCGACCGAGCAGGACGTCGAGAAGATCTACCGGATGGCCTACGACCTCGGCTGCAAGGGCGTCACGGTGTACCGCGACGGCTCGCGCGACTTCCAGGTGCTCTCGACCGGCTCGACGGCCAAGAAGGTGGCCGAGGACGCGACCAAGTCGGGCCGCGCCGAGGCGCGCGCCGACCTCGACGTGATGCGCGCCGCCGAGGCGGCCGAGACGGTGGAGGACGCCCGGGCGGTGGCGGCCGACGCCGCCGGCGAGCTGGCCGAGGCGCGTGCCGAGATCGAGCGGCTCCGCCAGGCGGTGCACGAGCTCGAGAGCGAGAACCTCCAGCGGCGCCAGAAGCGCTCGCGCCCCGAGCTCCTCAAGGGGAGCACCCGGCGGCTGCAGACCCCCCTCGGCGACCTGTACGTGAACATCACCGAGGACGACAAGGGCCAGCCGTTCGAGATCTTCATGTCGCTCGGCAAGGCCGGCGGCGCACTGATGGCCGACGTCGAGGCGATCGGCCGGCTGATCTCGCTCGCGCTCCGCTCGGGGATCCCGGCCAAGGCGATCTACCGCCAGCTGCGCGGCATCTCGTCGGACCGCGCCATCGGCCTCGGCCCCAACAAGGTCCTCTCGGTGCCCGACGCGGTCGGCATCGCGCTCGAGAAGTACATGGCCGACAAGCAGGGCGTGCAGGTCGACCTGCTCACCACCACTGCCGAGCAACCGGTCCCCCAGCCGCCCGTCGCGGTGACCCGCGAGAACGAGCAGATGATGCTCTCCGGGATGCCCGACACCCTGGC
>CAZKYO010000040.1:0-21751 GCA_964557115.1 uncultured Gemmatimonadaceae bacterium | reverse complement strand
GCGCCGAGGTGGTGATCACCGCGACGACCAACGACGGCGAGCACCAGGCGTCGACGAGGGTCCAGGTCGGCGTGCAGGGGCCGGCGATCCGGGACTGACGACGAGCACGAAATCCCCCCGCCACGTCCCCGGGCGCATCGGACTTGATCCGGTGCCCCGGGGCGTGGTGCGTCGACCGCCCGGAGATCCGGTCGACTAGGCGGGGTTCCGCGGTGCGTAGGTCGCCGGTGCGGCGGTCGTCGCCGGTGGTGGCGTCGGTGCCGTGGCCACCGGCTGCGCGTTGCCGTCGCGAAGGGCCACGCTCAGCCCATCAGGAGTGCCGGCAGGGCTCGGCAGGTTGCCGGCGAGATGTCCGACGTGGCTCGCGCCGAGGAGGACCAGCAGTCGGCTGTCGAACCCGGGCAGGGTGATCGCGGCGACCGAGCCGGCGCCGTTGATCGCGGCGATCGCCAGGACGGCATATGCGGAGACAAGGATGATCGTCAGCCAGAAGTTCTGGAACTTGTAGACGTCGACGACCTGGTCGGCCAGCGAACCCTCGTCCAGCAGGAAGATCTGCGAGAACCGGGGAGGGTCGTCCTCGTTGCTCGCGGCGACCTGGTCGGGGTGGTCGATGTCCTTGGTGACATTCATCGCCGTCGCGAGCGCGCCGCCGCCCAGGGCGATCCCCATCGCGCCCAGCAGTTCGGTCGGGATCGCGAACCCGAGGGCATCGGGCACGCCCGCGATCACCCGAGCGACGAAGAGCCCCGAGATCAGGGAGAGGACCAGCAGGGTCCAGAGCACCACCTGGAGGTTGGTCAGGCTGTAGCGGCCACGATGGTCGATCAGGATCCCCGACCAGCGGTGCTGGGCAATCCGGCCGACCTGTGCGGCGAGCAGGCACAGCACCAGCAGCGCCCCGGCCCAGGCGAGATACATCACGGACATGATGCCTCCTTGGAGTCGTGTCACCACACCGAGGGGGCGGTCGGCCCGAGACCATAGCTCTCCCGTGAGGGTTCGGTAAGAGGCGGGGCACTCGACACCCGTCGGTGGCCCCGCGTTCGCGTCGCGAGCTCAGTGAAGCCTGGGATGCGGGATGGCCGTACGGATTGCCGCCACCAACCCAGTGGAGACGTCATGGTCCGGTGCACCCTCCAGTCGTCCCTCGTCACGCTGTTGCTCGCCAGCGTGAATTCCCTCGCGGCCCAGCACGTGGTCGTCCCGGTGCCCTCGGCGGCCCAGGTGCGGCTCACCCCGGACTCCTTCACGACCCCCGATGGCGTGCGCCGCCAATTCGACGTGTACCGTCCACTCGCGAGCGGCGCCGTTCCGGTCGTGGTGTTCGTCAACGTCGTCGGCCCGATGCTGCGCAGCTGGGACGGCTACGTGGAGTGGGGGCGGCTGGTCACCTCGCGCGGCCTGGCCGGGGTGACCTACGAGATGGCGGGACTCGACCCGGCGCTCGACATCGACGCCAACCGCCGCATCGCGATGGCCTCGCTCGATTCGCTGCTTGCGGCACTCCGGCGCTCGGCGGGCCGCCACGACGTGGATCCGGATCGCCTCGTCCTCTGGGCCGCGTCCGCCAACACGACGACAGGCACCCCCGCCGCGCTCGACCCGACGCGTCCCGCCGTGCGGGGCTACATCCTCTACTACGGATCGGGCGAGGTGGCGGCACCGCGCCTCGATGTCCCGGTGTTGATCGCCCGGGCCGGGCTCGACGCCGTGCGACTCAACGCGAATCTCGATGCCCTCGCGCAGCAGCTGGTCCGGGCCGGCGTGGCGCTCACCCTGATCAACCTCCCCGCCGGCCAGCACGGCTTCGACCTGCTCGACTCGACCGCCGTGAGCGCGTCGGCGATCGAGCAGACGCTCGACTTCGCGGTGCGGGTGACCCGCGACCCGATCCAGGCAGCGCTCCGGGCCGGCGAGACGGAGGCGCGCGCCGGCGTGGCGTTCGCGGCGGGACGCTGGGCCGATGCGGTGGCGGGCTACGAACGGGTGACGGCGGAGCGCCCGACCGATGCCGGCGCGCATTGGCGACTGGGACTCGCGCGGCTGGAGGTAAGCCAGAACGCCGCCGCCTTGCAGGCGTTCAACCGGGCGCGTGACCTGGGACAGGGCGGCGCGCGGGACATCGGCCTGCCAGCCGCGCGGGCGGCGATCCGGAGCGGCGACACCGCCGCGGCGCGCGGGTGGGTGCGGTGGGCGCTCGAGCGCTACGCGCTGATCCGCGACGAAATTGCGCGCGACGACGAGCTGGCGGCGCTGCTCCCGGCCGTCGGCGCACCCTGACGGGCCGCGCCCCGATCACTTTCGCCTGACCGAGCTCCCCTTGGGCCAGTAGGCGAACGGCGGCTCGTGCAGCGTGGCGTCCATGTCGGCCAGTCGCTCGCGCAGGAAGACCTGCGCCTCCTCGAGCGCCTGGTTGCGGACCGACGGCGCGATCTCCTTGAGCAGGAAGTCGAGCAGGATCCGGAGCTGGATGTCGCTCAGCTCCACGTCCAGCTCGGCGTCGACGAAGCGGCGCATCGAGGCGAGGGCCTGCTTGCGGTCGTCGGGCGAGAGTTCGATTGCCATCGGAGGTCCGTTCGGGGGTGAAGATGGCGCTCAGGCGCCGCGGATGAACGCGAAGCTGGTGGCGTCGTGCGGGAGGCCATCCAGGATGAGTCGGCTGCGCAGCACGCCCTCCCGGATGGCGCCGGCCCGTTCGGCGACGCGGTGGCTGCCATCGTTGCCCACGGCGACGACGACCTCCAGCCGCACCAGGTCGGTGTTGGCGAACGCCCAATCGCGGAGGGCGATGACGGCCGCGGTGGCCACTCCCCGGCCGGCCGCGCCGGAGCGCACCCAGTAGCCGAGGTTGGCGCGGCGATTGAGCCAGTCGATCCGGTTGAGTCCGCAGCCGCCGAGGTACGCGCCGTCGTCCGACACGATCGCGAACTCGAAGGCCTCGCGCGCCTCGAAGGCGAGCACCTGCGCCGCAAGCCAGCCGCGGGCCTCTTCGGCGTCGTAGCCGTCGTGGCACCAGGGCATCCATCGTCGCAGTGCCGCCATCGACTCGCGAACGGCGGCGACGAGCGCGTCGGCGTCGTCCATGACGTAGGGACGGATCGTCGCGGTCACGCCGTCATCGCTTGCCGAGGTACCGTGCCTCGATCCGCGTCTCGACGGCCTTGCCGTCGCGCCGCGTGAGCCGGTAGGCGTGGGCGTCCGGGCGGGAGGCGACCGCCTCCGTGAAGCGGGTGCCGACGAAGTGCAGGGCGCAGCCGTCGTCGGCGGCGTAACCGGCGGGGGCGGCGCCCTCGGCGATGGCGCGGTGGTAGATCGGGATCCGCGCGGCCTCGCCGTGATAGTGGGGCGAAGCGCTCCCCTTCAGGAAGCCAAGGCCGTCGGCGTAGTAGCGGTGGTCGCCGAAGGAATCGGTGATGCCGCCCTCGAACCAGCAGAGCATCCCGGCGCTGACGCCGCAGAGGATCTTGCCGTCGCGCCACTCGCGGCGGAGCAGCCGGTCGAGGCCGTGGATCCGCCACGTCGCGAGCAATTGTGCGGTGTTGCCGCCGCCGACGTAGAAGATGTCGAACTGGCGGACGTAGTCCGACAGCTCGTCGGTTGTCGCGGGGCGGCGCGGCAGCGCCGGGTTGTCGAAGGTGGTGAGGTCGGCGGCGATCGCCCGGCCCGCGAAGGCGCGGTAGAACTTCGCGATGTAGGTGGCCGAGTCGCCGGTGGCGGTCGGGATGAAGCAGACGCGCGGGAGTTTCTTCCCGGCGAGCCCCAGGATGAAGTCGTCGAGCAGGGTGTTGTCGGTCTCGGCGCCGAAGCCGCCGCCGCCGATTCCAACGATGTGGCCGGGCATCAGGTGACAGATCCTTGGGCGAGGGTGCTGGGCGCGTCGGTCCCCGCCCTTTCGATGCGTCGTTCCACGGTGTCGATCTGGCGCGTGTGCCGATCGAGGTGGACCTCGAGCATCCAGAGCATCTGCGCGGTCGTCATCGGACCGGCGATCGGATGGCGGAAGAGTGGTCGGGCGAGGCGTTCGCCGGAGGCACCGGCCAACCAGCGCCGGAACCCGGCGTGGTTGGCTTCCCAGCGCGATCGCAGCTCATCGAGGGAGGTGCTCCCGGAGGGGAGCAGCGCCTGGGACGGTGCCTGGACCGGGATGTCGAAGCGGAGCACGACCATCACGATCGGGAAGCGGAGCCGGTGCTCGGGCTTGCGGCGGAGCGCTGGGAGCGCCGCGAGGGCCTCGGGATCGCCGAACACGGCTCCCTCGGAGCGGACCAGGTGCTCGACGATCTCGAGGATCGACCACTTGCCGGCCCGAGGGTGCGCGGTGCGCACGGCCGGATCCATCGCGGCGACTCGGTCGAGCAGGCGGGCGCGCTTGGATTCGATGGAGTCGAGGCGGCGGAGAAGCCGTGCCGTCATTGTCGCTTCGTGCCGCCTGTGCGACCGAGGGTAACCAGCATCAAGGCTCGATTCACGGCACCACCGCCACCGGCTTGAGCACCACCCGGATGTAGTTCTCGCCGTTCAGGTACTTCCGCGCCGCGTCGCGCACCTTCTCGGCCGTCAGCCCGTCCACCAGCTTCTGGTACTCGAGAATCTGGGCCGGGTCGTCGCCGTAGGCATACGCGCTGCTCAGCCGCTGCGCCCAGAAGCCGTTCGTGCGGAGCGCCGTCTCCCGCGACCGCAACTGCCCCTCGCGCACCTTGGTGAGCTCCGCCTCGCTCGGCCCGCTGTCGGCGACCGCCTTGATCTCCGTCAGCACCGCCTGCTCGAGTTCAGCCGCGCGGTCGGGCGCGCTGCCGAACGCCACCATTCCCATCGACACGTGGGGGTACTCGCGGTTGCCCTGCAGCATCGCGTTGACGCTGTAGGTGCCGCCCAGCTTCTCGCGCAGGTTGTCGAGCAGCCGGTTGGTGAGCAGCTCGCCCAGCGATCCCATCACGTAGTCCTCGCCGGCGTCCCAGGTGAACGGGGCGGAGAAGAACATGATCGTCTGGCTCTGCGGCTCCTTGCCGGCGAGCACCTCCTTCTCGATCCGCCCCTCCGGCGGCATCGGGCCCACGTCACGCGCCGCCTCGGTCCGGTGGATCGACGGCAGGTTGCCGAGGTAGCGCTGCACCAGCGGCCGGATCGAGTCGGGCGAGAAGCTCCCCACGATGAAGAAGGTGAAGTCGCTCGCATCGGCGAAGCGATCACGGTAGATCGCCATCGCGCGGTGCAGGTCGATCTTGTCGAAGATGTCGGGCCGCATGACCGGCGCCCGCGGCGAGTTGCGGGTGATCGTGGCGGTGACCGTGTCGGAGAACGCCATCTGCGGGCTCGCCGCCAGGTTGGCCATCGCCGCCTGCATCGACTGCTTGAACGCCAGGAAGGCGCTGCTGTCCTCGCGCGGGGCGGTGAAGCGCAGGTACACGAGCTGCAGCATCGTCTCGACGTCCTTGGCGCTCGACCGGCCGCTGATCCCCTCGGTGTCGTCGCTGATCGAGGCGCTCGCCGAGGCGTTCTTGCCGCTGAGCGCCTTGCGCAGGTCCACCGCGCTCAGGCTGCCGACCCCGCCGAGCGTGACGACGTTGTCGGCGAAGTTCGCCGTCGGGAAGTCGGAGTCGGGGTAGAGCGAGGTACCGCCCGGCGAGGTGGCGGTGAGCACCACCTCGTCATTCTTGAAGTCGGTCGGCTTGAGGACCACGCGCACGCCGTTGGCCAGCGTCCACTCGGTGGCCTCCACCGCCGGGAGCCGGCGCTCGGCCGTGATCGCCACCGGCTCCGGAATCTTCGCAAGCAAGGCATTCCCGACCGTGCTGTCGCGGTAGGGCTCGATCGAGGCGCCCCGGGCCGCGCGATACGCCGCCAGCATCTCCGTCTCGGTCGGCACCGGCACGCCGGGCTTGGCGGGTGCGTTGGCGGTGATCACCGGCGAGCCGGTGCCGTAGAGCGCCCTGGCCGCCGCGTTGACCTCGGCGAGCGTGATCGTTGGGTTGATCCGTCGGTAGGCCTCGTACTCCCCCGCGGTGCCGAGGACGTCCTCGGCCTCGAGGAAGTTGCGGAGCAGTTCGTCGGCGCGGGCCGACGAAGGCTGCTTGTCGCGGTCGTTGTAGAGCCGCTCCTGTGACGCGGCCTGGCTCGCCAGTTCGCGGGTGAGCTCGCCCTGGGTGAAGCCGAAGCGACGGGCCCGCTCCACCTCGGTGAGCGCCGCCTGGAAGCCGCTCGCGATGGCGCCCTCCTTGACCCCGCCGAAGAGCGAGAAGGCGTCGGCCGGCCCGACGAAGCTGCCGCGACTCGCCGCGGCGAAGGCGAACGGCGGGTTGGGCTTCTGGGTGATCTCGGAGAACCGCGCGGCCATCATGTCGAAGCCGAGCTGCTCCACGTAGCGGTCGCGGAAGTCCTTGAGGGTGCGGACCCGGCGCTGCGGCATCACCTGGTAGAGGGTGAAGCTCGAGTTGGTCGCCTCGGGATCGGTCGCGATCGTCACGTACACACTGTCGTGCGCGGGGATCGGATAGACCGGCCGCTCGAGCGGGCTGGGGCGCGGGATCGAGGCGAACCGCGCCCGGATCATCGCCTCGACCGAATCCTTGTCGAAGTCGCCGACGGCGACGACCGCCATCAAGTCGGGGCGGTACCACTTGTGGTAGAAGCGCGTCAGTGCCTCGTGCTTGAAGCCCTGCAGTCCCTCCAGGGTGCCGATGATCATCCGGTCGGCGTAGCGCGATCCCTTGAGCAGGACCGGGAACTGGATGTCGCGCATCCGCGCCCCGGCGCCGCGCCCCAGGCGCCACTCCTCGCTCACGACCCCGCGCTCGGCGTCGATCTCGGCGGGGTCGTAGGTCACGCCGTGGGCCCACTCGCCGAGGATCTGGATCCCGGTCGAGAGGAACTTGCCGGTGTCGGTCGGCACCTCGAGCATGTACACCGTCTCGTCGAACGACGTGTAGGCATTCACGTCGGCGCCGAAACGCGAGCCGATCGACTGGAGGTAGTGCACCAGGTCGTTCTTGGGGAACGAGGTGGTGCCGTTGAACGCCATGTGCTCGGCCACGTGGGCGAGGCCGCGCTGGTCGTCATCCTCCACCACCGAGCCGACCTTGACCGCCAGCCGCAACTCGGCCCGGTGCTCCGGGTAGCGATTCTCGCGGATGTAGTAGGTCAGCCCGTTGGGGAGCTTGCCGACGGTGACCAGCGGGTCGAACGCGACCGGCGCGGCGAGCTCGGCGGCAGTGAACGGCGCCGGCTGCTGGGCGAACAGCGAACCGCGAACGGCGAACAGCGAGAGCGCCAGGGTGAGGACGAGCTGGGCACGGCGAGTCACGGCGGGCTCCGGGGGGAGTGGGTGAAGGGTTAAGGGTAAGGGGTGGAGGGGGAGGGCGTCAGACCGAACGCCGACTACACCCCCGCCGACACCTCGCCCTTCCGCTGGTCGAACTCCACCCGCGCCGCGTGCATCTCGTGTCGGTGCGCCATCACCCACTTCACGAGTTCGCACACCGGCTCGAGCAGCGTCTCGCCGAGGGGGGTGAGGGCGTACTCCACGCTCGGCGGCACCGTCGGGAAGACGGTGCGGCGAACCAGCCCGTCGCGTTCGAGTCCCCGCAGCGTCAGCGTGAGCATCCGCTGCGAGATCCCCTCGATGCTCCGCCGCAGGTCGCTGAAGCGTCGCGGCCCGCGGCCGAGGTGCTCCACCACCTGCAGGCTCCACTTGTCGCCGACCCGGTTGAGGACCTCCCGAACGGCGGGGCAGGCCTCGATGGGGCTTTCGATGTTCCTTGGTGACATCGCTGTAACTCCTTGTGCTGGAACAAAACTACCATTTCTTGTGTTAGGCACAAGTAGTAACCAGCAATCGGTTGGTTACTGGATGGAACGCCCCCGGGGAGGGGGCCTGCAAGGGAGCTGGAGATGGAGCTGGGACTGTTCCTCATTCGCGCCGTGGTGGGGCTGACGCTCGCCGCCCATGGCGCCCAGAAGTTGTTCGGTGCCTTCGGTGGCCATGGGATCGCCGGGACCGGCGGGTTCTTCGAGTCGATCGGCTTCAAGCCGGGCCGCGCGATGGCCCTCCTCGCCGGTCTCGGTGAGACCCTTGGCGGCCTGGCGTTCGCGGCGGGGCTGCTGACCCCCTTCGCCGCCGGGGTGATCCTCGCGACGATGCTTGTCGCGATCTTCGGCGTGCACCTCGCCAACGGGTTCTTCGCGCAGGGCGGCGGGTTCGAACTGCCGCTCCTCCTCGCGACGGTCGCGCTCGGCGTGGCGTTCGCCGGCCCGGGACCGCTGTCGCTCGACGCCGTCCTCGGGATCGACCTGGCCGGTGCCCAGTGGGGCCTGATCGCCGTCGGCCTCGGCATCATCGGGGCGACGCCACCGCTGCTGGCGCGGAGCGTCACGATGCGGCAGTCCGGGAACGTGCCAGAGGAGGCGGCAGCCAACCGCTAGGGCAGCATCGCTACCGCGTCGTCGCCCACGACGCCAGACGGGGCCCCTCGCGGGGCCCCGTCGTCGTTCCACCACGGTGGCAACCAGCTATTGCACGATCACCCGCTCCCAGCTGAACACGCTTGCCGACTTCGGGTCGACATGGAGCCGGAGCCACTCGATCTCGCCGGCCGCATCGCCCGCCTCGATGGTCCGGTCGACGATCACTTGCGTGATGTTCGGCGTCGCCGGCGTGCCGTAGTAGGTCGACATCCATGGCACCCCGACGTCGACGCGGTAGTCATGGCTGTCGCCGCTCACCAGGAGCACCTGACCGTCGAAATGATTGGCCTGCCACGCCAGTCGCTCGACCCAGGCCTGGTGCGCCGAGAAGTCCGCGCCGCCGGCGCGGTCCTCGGGATGCCACAGGTCGGCCTGGTAGAAGAGCACGACACCACGGGCGCCCTCGGCCCGGGCCGTGGCGAACGCGCGATCCAGCCACGCGAGGTTGGCGGCCTGGCGTCCGGCCACTTCGGCCTGGCGCGCGGCGCCCTCGGCGGCGGTCTCGGGCCCGGACGCTCGGTCGCCGAACCACGGGTCCAGGCCGTTGTTCGAGCCGATCACGTGGAGGGTCGCGAAGGTGACCCGCGACTCGACCCAGAGCTGGTTCTCGGGGTAGCCGTCCTGGGACTGGACCGTCTCGCCGTTGCCGCGGCCGCCCAGCGGGTGCCCGGGGACCGGATAGACGAGGGCGCGGACCTTGGCGAGCCGGTCGAGCGGATTGTACCCGCCGTTGTTCGCGCGGTGACAATCGGTCCACTCGTTGTCGCCGACGGCGTAGATGAACGGGTCCTTGAAGGTGTTGTAGAGATCGACCGAGAGTTGCAGCCGCGCATCGCTGCACAGCTCGCTGCCCGACTTGAGGTCGCCGACGTGCACGACGTCCCGGACCTTGGCATCGCCGTTGATCGACCGGACCAGCGCTGGGAAGAGCGCGATCGCCGAGCCGCCATAGGGCGTGTCGCCGATCACGGCGATGTCGAGCGGCTTGGCGGACTGGTCGATCGTCGTGCGGGCACTGGCGGCGAGGTCGGACGGGCCGGTGACGGGATCGGGCCGGTCGGCGCAGGCGGTTGCGGTGGCGACGGCGAGGACCATGGCGGCGAGACGCTTCATGTTCGGTGACTCCCGGTGCGCCGGCCAGTGGCGCGCGCACCATCGGGTGGGAAGGGATCGGTGGAGCCCGATTCTCCCCTCGTCACTTCACGACCACATCACGTCCCACCCCGCCGCACGTAACGGTCAAGTGGCAATCGCGCCGACGGCGGCGACGCGGCTAGAGCCGGAAGTACCAGACCGGCAGCAGCGCCGCCACCGCGACCAGCAGGTCGAGGGCGAGCAGTCGCCACGCCGCCCTCGGCTCGCGCGGGATCCAGCTCGCCGCGAACACGACGATCGCCGCGAGCTGTCCCACCATCAGCAGCTGGAACACGTGCGCGCCGAGGCCCTCGTCCGGCTGCGGCTCCGTGCCGAAGAGCACCAGCCACGAGACGAGCCACAGCAATGCCGCGGCGCCGAGGCCGAGCGAGAGCCAGGCGGCAGGATGGCGGAGCAGTTCCCGCACCGTGCGTGGCGCCCGCATCGTCACCGATGCCCCATCGGCCAGTCGTCCCACGGCGCGTCGTCCAGCGGCTCGGAGCCGAAGCGGAGGATGTGCCCGTCGGGGTCGCGCACGTGGAATTCCCGCGCGTGCGGGAAGTTCCTGGGCGCCATCACGATCTCGGCACCGAGCGCCAGGCAGCGCTCGTGGATCGGGACGATGTCGTGGACGCCGATCCACACCCAGGTGCCCGCCTGGCCCTGCCCGTCGGCGCAGAGATAGATCCCGGCGCCATCCCGCCCGATCGCCCCGAACTGCGGGTCGCTCCACGGCTCCAGGTGGAAGCCGAGGAGGTCGGTGTAAAACGCGATGCTCCGCGCCATGTCGCTCACGCGCAGGATCGGCGTCGCGTTCTCGAATCGGGTGGTGATGTCGGGAGGAGCGGGCATGCGACCTCCAGGGAGCGGGTCGAGACTCTCCCTAGTGTACCGCCCGGTCCGTGGTTCGCTAGGGGAGCGTCGTCGCGCCGGGGCGCAGCTGCGCGAGCGGCCGTCCCTCGAGGTAGTGACCGAAGAAGTCGAGCAGCAGCGACTCCGTCACGCGATGCATCTCGAGCGGCGCCATCGTCGCGCCGACGTCCTGCAGTTGCATCGGCAGCTGGAACGGCCCGTCGCTGAACGAGAAGTGCCCGGTGCCGAGGATCTTCACCACGTGCCAGGCCGCGTTGCCCTTGCGCTTGCCGATCGCCGCCCATTCCTGGTCGCGCTCGCGCCCCATGCGCGCGAAATCCGCGCGGCGTCGCGCCTCGGCGCTGTCGGCGGGCGGCGGCCGGTCGCGATGGTCCGGCTCGCTCAGCAGCACGAGGATCGGCTTGCCGATCGGCTTGACGGCGGCCTGGCCGAACGGCGAGCCATCCATGTCGGCGCAGGCGCGGAACCGGCGATCGAGGATGCAGGCGTCGAGCGCGCTGGCGCCACCGAGGGAATGTCCGAAGTAGCCGAGGCGGGTGGCGTCGATCGCGAGGGGAGCCAGGCCGGGCAGGCGATCGAGCACGTACGACGCGTCGAGCGCCATGTCGTGCGTGAGGTTCGCGTACGGGTGGTCCTTGTAGGGCAGGTCGGCCACGCCGGGTGCCAGCAGCGTGCCGTCCGGGGCGAGGGCGAATCCCGACATGGGGTGGTCGATCGCGACGACGAGGTAGCCATGGCTTGCCACGGACACGACGAGCGCGGTGTAGTTGGCGCGCGAGACGCCACCACCCGGCGAGAAGAACAGCACCGGCCAGCCGACCGTGCCGCGAGGCGCGAGCGGCGCCGCGTCGCTCCATGCGCGCACCGGAAGCGTGCGCCACCCGTTCAGGATGCTCGGCAGGATGTCGTAGTACTGGCGCCGGAGCATCGTGTCGACCAGGGCGACGGGGGTCACGTAGCGTGCCCGCGGTCCCGTGGTGTCGGCGGTCGGGTACCAGAACTGGACCGTCAGCGGACGGGAGGACCGTTCGGTGGAAGACGGGCGGCTGGAATCGACCAGGGTGACGGTGCGCGTCCCCACGGCGAACGGCCCGCTCGGCACCGGCAAGGGCTGCGCACGATTCCACGCCGGGTACTGGGCCGACACCGTCTGGACGGCGCCAAGCAGCAGGGCGGCGAGGATCGATCGGGGGTGGGGCATCGTTCCCGCCGACGACGCGGGCGCGGTCCCGGTTTCATTGCCGGCCTCCCTGCACCCCTTCATCACGGATGCAACCGTCCGGGGTGGTCAGGGCGTCGCACGGGGAGGTCCCGCGCTCTCCCCTGCCATTCCGTTCGCGTCGGAGGTCCCATGTGCCGCTGGTCGAAGCTTCCCCTCCTCGTCATCGCCGGGCTGTTGCAGTTGGGCATCGCGGGGACGGTCACCGCGCAGGCACCGACGGACGCGGCGGGGCAGCGGCGCGAACTGGCGGCGTTCCGCCGCGACTTCCTCGCGCGCGACAGCTCCTACACGGCGCAGGCGCGCGCCGCGGCCGAACGCCGCCTGGCGGCGCTGGAGCAGCGGGCCGGCACGCTCGATCCCACGCAATTCGAACTGCGGCTGGCCCAGATCGCCGCACTGGCCGACAACGGGCACACCCTGATGATCCCTCGCGGGACCGCGGCCCTCGACAATCGCGTCCCGGTGCGCGTCGTGCCGATGGAGGGCGGTTTCTACGTGCTGCAGGCCGCTTCGTCACACGCCGATCTGCTCGGGGGTCGCCTCGTGTCGGTGGACGGCGTGCCGTTGGCGCGGCTCCGGGACAGCGGCTCCACCCTCGCGGGTGGGACGGCGGCGCATCGCGACACGTGGTTGCCGGCGTTCCTCGAGTCCCCCGGCCAGATGCACGCGCTCGGCCTCGTGCGGGATCCGGCACGGGCGCGCTACCGGTTCGAGATGCCCGATGGCGCCGCGCGCGAGGCCGAACTGGCCGCCGAGGCCGTCGGCGGGATGGAACACGGATCGCTGGGCGCGATGGATCCCGAGGCCGGGGAGGGTTGGCGGAGCGTGCTCGCGTCGTCGAAGGCGCCGTGGGCGCTGCGGCAGTTCCACGACCGGTTGCGCCGGGTCGATGCCCCGGAGATCGACGCGATCGTCGTCCAGTTGCGGGCGATGCTCGACGGTGACGTCCCGATCGCCAGCTTCCTGGAGGAGGCGGATTCGGCTCGTCGTGCGGCGGGACGTCGGAACATCGTGCTCGACCTGCGGTTCAACGGCGGCGGCAACCTGCAGCTGGCGCGCGACGTGCTCGTGGCGCTCCCGTCGAGGCTCCCCGCCGGCGGGCGCATCATCGTGCTCACGTCACCCTTCACCTTCTCGGCGGCGATCTCGAGCACGGGGTACCTCAAGCAGGCAGGTGGCGATCGCGTGACGATCGTCGGCGAAGAGGTGGGCGACCGGCTCGAGTTCTGGGCCGAGGGGCAGCCGGTCAGCCTGCCGTCCGGGTCACTCGCCCTGCCGGCCAGGCAGCGGCACGACTATGCCAACGGATGTCGTGCCTACAGCGACTGCCACCAGCCGGTGGTCCAGCATCCGATCGCGGTGCCGACGCTCGCGCCGGACGTCGTCGCACCATGGACGCTGGCGGCGTACGCGGCGGGACGCGATCCCGGGATGGAGGCGGTGGCCAGGCTGCTGACGCCGCGGCCCTAGCGCCGCGATGCGACGGCAGGTGACCGCGGCGTGTCGATGCGGGTCTCGCGATCATGCATGCCTCTCCCCCTCGTCGACCCGGAGTCGTGATGTTCCATCGCTGCATCATCGCCCTTGCACTCGGCAGCGCCGCCATCGCCGTCCCGGCCGGGGCCCAGGGTGCCGCGGCGTACCTTGCCGCCTCCGACTCGACGCGCGATGTCGCGACGGCCTACGTGAAGGCGTACGTCTCGCTCGACTGGGACGCGCTCGAGCGAATGCTCGGCGACAGTGCCTCGTTCCAGGACCCGACCGCCGAGCTGGTCTTCGGCGGAGTGATCGCCCAGGGCAAGACCGCCATGATGGAGAAGTTCCGCACCGGCTACGCGGGTCTCGAGATGTCCTTCGTGCAGTCGCGCGCGATCTTCACCGGGCACCACGCGATCGTCGAGGGCAACCTGACGTGGTCGGCGCCGGTGCAGGGCGGCGGCCGCGTCGAGTCGGCGAACTCGCCGTTCGTGGTGATCGTGAAGGTGGTCGGCGGGAAGGTGGTGGAGCACCGCGACTACGCCGACTATCACCCCTTCATCGCGGCGATGCGGGCGCGGAGCGGGGCGAGCCAGGGAATGTGATCCTTGCGCGGTGCATCCTGAAACATTTCGAGTGCCGCCTCGTATTCCCGGCATGCCCAACATCGCGTTCGGTCCAGCCCTCGCGGCCATCCTTCTTGGGTCGCCCTGGGTCCAGCCACTCCTCGCCCAGGCGTGTCCCGACCCCGTGGCACGCTACACCGTCCGGTCGGTCGCGCCGGACACCTTCGCCGTGGCCGCGACGTTCACCCGACCGACCTCACGCCTGGCGGTGCGGTTCTCCGAGGCGATCGGGCGCCCGGAGGCGCAGGCCGCGTCGGTGCGCGACCTGTCGGGCCGCGCCGCCGAGCACGCGGTGGCGATTCGCTACGCCGGCGAGGGCGAGTGGACCGCGTCCGAGCCGCTCGCGTCGATCACCTATCGCCTCGTCGCCGACCACGATCGGGTGCGCTGGACCGGCGGCGGCATCGACGAGGTCGGCTCCCACTTCGGCCAGGCCTACTTCTTCGTCGCGAACGCCTTCTTTCCGATCGACGACGCGTGGCCCGCCTGTCCGGTCGAGGTGCGCTTCGACCTGCCGAGCGGGTGGTCGGTGCTCTCGCCTTGGCCCGGTCGGGAGGGAACCTATCGCGCGGCGACGCCGGCCGAGTTCGAGAAGAACGCCTTCGCGATGGGGAGGTTCACGACCGGCCACGCCGACGCCGGGACGATGCGGCTCGAGTGGCTGATCGACGACCGCCTCGCCGCCGCCCGACCGAGGATCGAGGCGATCCTGCCACGACTCCCGGGGGTGTTCAACGACTACTTCGGGAGCACCCCTGCCGATCGCTACGTGGTGATCGCCTTCCAGGGTCCCTACATGGACGGTGGCGCCTTCCGGCAGAGCTTCACGCTCACGCTCGGCTCGCCGGTGCGGGAGACCGATGCCCTGGTATGGTCGCACTATCTCGCCCACGAGATGATCCACCTCTGGCTCGGCAACCACGTGCACGGCGCCGATCCGGAGCAACTCTACTGGTTCACCGAGGGCTTCACCGACTACCTCGCCATCACGCTCGGCTATCGTGCCGGGATCACCGACGTGCCGATGCTCGAGCAGCGCCTCGCGAACGTCGTCCGGCGGGTGCGGCTGGCGGCGAAGCTCTCGCCGGGCACCGGCCTGGTGGAGGCCGGTGCGCACAAGAACGACAACTGGGAGCTGATCTACGGCGGCGGGGCGATGGTGGCGTTGCTCATGGACGCGGAGGACCCGGTCGCCTTCCGGGCGGCGCTGCGCGACCTGGTGGCGCATGCGGACCAGCCCTACACACAGGCCGGCCTGCTTGCCCGGATGGATGCGGCGACCGGCGGCGCCGCGACGCGCGCGTTCAACGCGGTGAACGACGGCCTCGACTTCGGCGCGATCGTGGAGCGGATGCAGCGGGCCGGCGTCGAGGTCACCGGCTTCAGCCCGGACGAGGTCTACGTGCGCTTCGCCGGCGGCTGCCGTTCGGACGCCTGCGTGCCGGCGTTCCTCAAGCGCTGAGCCTCAGCGCGGTCCGCGCCGGGGACGCCGACGCGGTCGGCGCTTCGACGGACCCGCGCCCTCGCCCGGCTTCCCCTCGGCGCGCGGCGCGGGGCGCGCGTGCTTCGTCGCCTTCGGCGGTCGCGGCCGCGACGCGCGCTCGGCCGCGGACGCCTCCGCCTCGGCGCGGCGTGCCGCCTTGGCCGCCGCGCGGGCGCGATCCTCGGCCTTCTTGGCCCGGATCGCCGCGATCCGCTCCTTGATCGGCACCTCGAGCGGCGGCTCGACCGACTTGGCGGCATAGTCGAAGCCCTCGAGCGTCATCCGCGGGATCTTCTTGCCGACCGCGCGCTCGATCCGGGCGAGGTCGCCCTCGTCCTCGGGCGCCACCAGCGTGAGCGCGTCGCCGACCTTGTCGGCGCGCGCCGTCCGTCCCACGCGGTGGATGTAGTCCTCCGGCACCACCGGCACGTCGAAGTTGACCACGTGACCGAGCTCGTTGATGTCGATGCCGCGCGCCGCAATGTCGGTCGCCACGAGCACGCGGAGCTCGCCGGCCTTGAACGCCTCAAGTGCGCGGGTGCGCTGCGGCTGCGAGCGGTTGCCGTGGATCCGGTCGGCGGCGATCCCCTCGCGGTTGAGCAGCTTGGCGAGCCGGTCGGCGCGGTGCTTGGTGCGGGTGAACACCAGCGCGTCGTCCATGTGGTCGCGCTGGAGCAGCTCGACCAGCAGCGCGCTCTTGCGGCTCGTCGGCACCGCATAGAGCGCCTGGGTGATCCCGCTCGCCGGGGCGGCCTTCCGCTGCAGCGCGATCCGTGCGGGATCCCGGAGGATCTCGCGGGTCAGCTTCTCGATCTCCGGCGGCATCGTCGCGCTGAAGAACAGCGTCTGCCGGCGGCTCGGGATGTGGCGCAGGATCCGCTTGATGTCGGGGAGGAAGCCCATGTCGAGCATCCGGTCGGCCTCGTCGAGCACGAGGAACTCGAGGCCGGCGAGGTTCGCGTACTTCGCCGCCTGCCCGAAGTGGTCCAGCAGCCGGCCGGGCGTCGCGATGATCACGTCGACGCCCTTGCGCAGCGCCTGCTCCTGCGGCCCCATCCCCACGCCGCCGTGGACGACGGCGCCGGTGAGCCGGGTGAAGCGGGCCAGGCCCTTGAAGTCGTCGAGGATCTGCAGGGCGAGCTCGCGCGTCGGGGCAAGCACCAGCGCGCGCGTGGTCCCCTTCGGGGTGTCGACGAGCCGGTGCAGGATCGGCAACAGGAACGCGGCGGTCTTGCCGCTCCCCGTCGCGGCACAGGCGAGCAGGTCACGGCCCTCGCGGGCCAGCGGGATCGCCTCCGCCTGGATCGGGGATGGGCGCACGAAGCCGAGCGCCTCGACCCCCTTGAGCAGGGTCGGGTGGAGTCCCAGTGTATCGAATGACAAGCAGTCTTCCGGTGTCAGGGCACCAGGCAGACTGGCCGGGAGGTCCGGCGCGAGAAGCTGGTGCAGGTGTCTTCGGCGAGCGTCGCCCCAGGAACCAGGGGCTCGAGGTGGGAGATTCGCTGGACGGAATATAGCGGGCCGGACGCCCCGGGAGGCCTCAGGGCTCCCAGGCGCCGCTGCGGGTGCGCTCGATCGCGGCGAGCAGCTCGCGATCGCGCCCGTAGATGTCGTCTCGGAACTGGAGCGACCCGTCGGTGCCCTGGAAGGCCGTGATGTAGGTGATCCGGACCGGGATCGGCGTCTCGAGCGGCACCACCGTCTGCTCGCCGATGGCGACGGTCGCGGCGATCCGGCGCGGGTCCCAGCCCTGGGCGCCGAGCAGCAGTTCCGCCAGCCGCGCGGGCTGGCGGATCCGGATGCAGCCGTGCGAGAACGCGCGCGAGGCGCGCCCGAAGAGGGCCTTCTCCGGCGTGTCGTGCACGTAGATGTCGTACGGATTCGGGAACATGAACTTGAATCGCCCGAGCGAGTTCCAGGGTCCGGGCGCCTGGCGCACCTGGTTGCCCGTGCGCTCCATGTGGTTGCGCGTCAGGTAGGTCGAATCCTTCGCGAGGGCGGGGAGGATCTCGTCGTGCACGATGCTCGCCGGCACGTTCCAGACCGGGTTGATCACCACGTAGGTCATCGTGTCGACGAACATCGGCGTCTCGTGGAGCTCCTTGCCGATCACCGCCTCGGTCTCGAACGTCACGGTGCCCGAGTCGAGCAGGTAGAGCCGGAAGTCGGCGAGGTTCACCGCGATGGAGCGCGCGCCGCCCACCGGCGGGAGCCAGCGCAGCCGCTCCATGCCGAGGGAGACCTGCTGGATCCGGGCCGCGAGCGGGACGTTGATCTCGCGCACGGTGGAGCGGCCATACGCGGTATCCGGCTCCAGGCCATGTCGTCGCTGGAACCGCACCAGGGCGGCGGCGACCGCCAGGTCGAAGGTGTCGCCCTCGACCCGGTCGGCGGCGAGATCGCCACGCTCGGCGAGCAGGCCGCGCAACTCTGCCACCCGGGAGCCCCGCGCGCCGGGGCGGAGCGTCGCGCCGGGGGTCGCCGCGTGCCACCCGCCGCGCTCGACCTGGCCGCGGAGGTCGGCGAGCGCCCGCTTCAGGTAGGCGTAGGCCGGCGAGGCGGGTTCGTTCGCGAGCAGCATCGCGCCGGGATCCTCGGCGACGGCAAGCGCGGCGAAGATCGAGTCCGGCACGAACGGACGGACCGGAAAGTTGCCGCCGCGGTCGGAGGCGTTCGGCGGCACGATGCCGAAGCCCAGGTCGTGCACGAACCGCAGGGCGGCCACGGCGAGCACCACCTCGAGCCGTCCCTGCGCCTCGGCATCGATGCCCCGCATCAGCGAGTCGATGACCGGCGGCAGGTAGTCACCGCGGATCAGTCCGTGCTCGGGGGCGCGGACCAGCGCGGCGACGAGGCGGCGACCGGCGGGGGAGAGCGCCGTGCCGTCGGTCCAGATCGGCTGGAAGGCGCGGCGCTCGTACACCTGGGTGACGGCCGGGAGGTAGCCCTCCGACGCGGCCTGCGAGATCTCCGGCGCGGGTCGCTGCAGCGCCAGGGCGACGGAGGCCTGGGCCTGGCCCTGGGCCCCCAGGGCACTCGGGGCGATCAACAGCAGCGCGGCGACGCAACCGGGGAGGCGCAGGGCTTCACCCCTCAAGTGGAGAGATCGATCCGATCATTCGGCCCGCCCGGCCGGAGCGAGGCCACCAGCACCAGCAGCGAGCAGACGGTCGCCACGAGGAACGCATACTCGTCGCCGCGCGAAGCGAGGAACGCCCAGACCAGCACGCCGGTCGTGGCAGCGATGAGGAGCCGGACGAAGAGGATCACCGGGGGCCAGCCTCCGACGGGGGAGTCGAGGACCCGGAAGCTACGGCTTCCGGACCATCCGGCAATCACGACTGGGAAATATCCTAGTCGGCGTCCGGGACCGATCCGCCGGGCGCATCGATCCGGAAGACGAGGCTCGTCCCGCCGCGCCGGTCCGGACGCGATTCCGCCAGGAGGCCGCCGATCCGGATGACGGCCCGCTGCGACCGGATGTTCTCGGGATGGACCAGGAACACCACGTGGCGCACGAAGCGGAAGGCGTGCGCGAGCATGAGGCGCTTGACCTCGCCATTGTATCGGCCGCCCCAGAACCGCGGCGCCAGGAAGGTCCAGCCGATCTCCACCTCGCTCGCGGCCTGGTCGAGGCCGAAGTAGCGTGACGACCCGATGACCCGGCCGGTGGCGCGCTCGATCACGACAAGCGCCCCGCCGGTCCCGAGCGACTCGTCGAAGAAGGCCCGGAACCCCTCCGGCGTCGCGCGCTCCTTGGCCGGATGCTGGGCCCAGATGGCGGGGTCGGCGGCGACGTCGCGCAGCGCGTCGTGGTCGTCCGGTCGCAGCGGCCGGATGGTGACGAGCTCGCCCTCGAGCACGGGTTGGAGGTCGAACGTCATCCGCGGCCCGGCGGTCGGTAGCCGACCGGCAGCCTCGCGGCCGCGTCGACGTCCTCGGGGGAGAGGAGCGCGTGGGTGCGGAGCCGCGCCGCCCCGCTGCGATTGACCGCCATCGCGAGCGCCGCGGCGCTCGCGGCATCGGGGAGGTCGACGATCAGGTAGATGTCGGCGCCGCCGAACGCGTAGTGGAACGCCTCGAGCGTGCCGCCGAGGCTCGCGACCATGGCCGCCACCCGCTCGCGCCGGGCGGTGCCGCCCTCCTGGGCGAGCCCCTCGACCCCCTCGACCGTGTACCGCGCCTCCATCAGGTACTTCGGCATGTCGCCTCCGCCGATCCGCCGTGTGCGGCGAAGATAGCGCCTGCACGCCTCACGGGGGATCGCCGGGCAGTCGGTAGCGGGCCCGGCGCATCGGGCCGTCGTCGAGCAGCATCGGGGCGAGCCGCGGGTCCTCCAACGCCGCCACGAGATCGTGGCGTTGTCCGTCGATCGTGATCTCGCGGTCGACCAGCCGGATGCCGTGGCTGTAGTCGGCGTACCAGTTCACGTGCCCGGTGTAGAGCGGCTGGATGTTGCTGCCGTCGGCGCGCTGCCAGCCGTAGATCGCGACCTTGGTGGGCAGCGTGTCGAGCCGGGCGGCGAGGACCACGTCCTTCTTGTGGCCCGCGACCAGGACCCCGGGCGGTGCGGGATCGCGGGCGCGCGCGAGGTGCACGCGACGGTCGTGCTCGGCCATCACCGGAATGGTGATCATCGCCGCCGACGGGGCGATCGAGTCGGGCGGCAGCCGCACCGTGGCGGTGCGCCAGATGGCATCGACCATCGGCGGGGTGGGGAGCGAGGTGCCGGTGCGATCGGCGATGCGCTGCGCTGCGAGCGGCGAGAGCGGGGCGAGGAACCAGTCGGTGTCGCTGCCGACCGCGAGGTAGTCCGGCGTCACCCGGAAGCGCACGACGTGCGCGACGCCGCCCACGGTGCGTCGCATCTCGACCGTGACCATCGTCCGGAGCCAGTCGGGCACGTTGCCGCGGAGCACCTCGGCGATGATGCGCGCCTCGCGGGCGTCGCGGTCGAGTGGGGCGAGAGTGTCGACCAGTGCCGCGCCACCCGGCGCGTCGGCGGGGCGGGGCGGCAGGTCGAGCCGCTGGGCCGCCAGCAGGCCAGGCACCGCGAGCGCCACGAGAAGGCCGCATCGGCGCGCCCTGGCGCCTGGTCGGGGCATGCGCGGCCTACCGGAGGGTGATCGCGAAGTTGAGCTGGTACACCGTGGTGATCACGTCGTCGAGGGTGCCCAGGGGACGGATCGGCAGGTCGCCATTGGCGGTGTAGTAGACGCCGAGGTTGGTCGTGATCGCGGCGAACTTGAGCAGCGGCCAGTCGAAGCCGATGCCGAAGGTGAGGGCCGATCCCGTGGCGGTGGTGAGCACGTCGGGGACCTCGGTGCTGCCGGAGAGGTCGAGGGTGAAATGAGTGACCCCGATCCCTCCCTTGAAATAGACCCCGCTCCGCCAGGGATACCACATCATGATCGGCGAGATCGCCACCTGCTCGATGCGGGCGACCCCGTCGCTGCCCTTGTCCGTGTTCTCGAGCGCGAACAGTTCGAGCCCGATCTTGATCTTGCGGTTGAGCGACCCGCCAAAGCGGAGGTAGCTGCCGCGGCCGTAGGTCAGCAGCGGCTCCTCGCACTGGGTGCAGTTGATGAAGATCTTGCCGCCGCCCGTGCCGGCCTCGGCCCAGAATCCCTTGCGGATCTCGCCGAGCCCCTGCGCCCCCAGCGACCCGGCCGCGCCGAGGCACGCCACGATCGCGGCGAAACCGATCGCGCGGCGGCTCATGGCTGCACCCCCCACGAGACGAAGGCCCGGACGTCACCGAACTTCCTCGACTCGCTCGGGAGGTCGGGGAGGTGGGAGGCCCGGGTGGCATAGTCGGCCGAGACGCCGAAGCCGACCCGCTCGGAGACCGGGAGCAGCAGCTCGGCGCGCGAGATCGACACGTAGTGATCGGTGCCCACGCCGCTCACCGTGTGCAGCCACTCGAGTCGACTGCTGAGGTTGAAGTAGCGCTGGCGCTCCTTCCAGAGCTGCACGTTGAAGCCGACGCCGGCGCCCGGGCCGAAGTCGTAGGTGCGGTCGACCACGTTGTACTTCTCGTCGCTGATCGCCCCCATGAACACAGCGTCGCCCGAGAGGCGGGTGTTGAAGGTCCAGCGTGCGCCGAGGGGGAACCGCGCGATCCATCCCGCCTCGACGCTCTGCGCCCCGTAGCTGAGCACGCTGGTGTAGGTGTTGTAGGCGTAGCGCTGGGAGACGAGGATGCCGTGGCGCGTCGACGCGTCGCGTCCGCTCAGGTCCTTCTGGTAGAGGCGGCCCACCGCCTCGAGCGTGTTGAAGCCCCCGCCGCCGGGCGAGACCTGGAAGTGGACGCTGAAGACGTCGAACGGCTTGCTGTACGCCTGGTTGAGCGGGTCGCCGTAATGGAAGTCGGCGAGGATCGTCGCGCAGGCGTCGCACTCGCTGGCACTGTCGGAGGCGAAGACGTGCCGGGCGCCGAGCTTCATGTCCATCCGGAGCAGGCCGGGCTTCTTC
>CAZKYO010000039.1:2967-22173 GCA_964557115.1 uncultured Gemmatimonadaceae bacterium | reverse complement strand
CGGCGCCGAGGCCGGGTGCCGCGCGGATCGCGGCCTGCAGGTAACCGATCGCGCGCCGGACCGCGACCTCCATCTCGTCGCCGAGGGCCAGGCCGGCCGTGATGGCGGCGGAGAGGGTGCAGCCGGTGCCGTGCGTGGCGCGGGTCGCGAGGCGAGTGCGGGTGTAGCGCTCGACCCGGTCGCGCGTCACGAAGACGTCCACGAGGATGTCGCTCTCCAGGTGCCCGCCCTTGACCAGCGCGGAACGGGCGCCGAGATCGACCAGTGCCTGCCCGGCGGCGACCATCGCCTCGGGCGAGCGGACCTTGAGCCCGGTGATCAGTTCCGCCTCGTCGAGGTTGGGCGTGACGCAGGCGGCGAGCGGCAGCAGCCGGTCGCGGATCGCGATGATCGCGTTGGCATCGACCAGGCGGTCACCCGAAGACGCCACCATCACCGGGTCGAGCACGTAGTCCGACCACCCGCGGGCGCCGAGCTGCACGGCGACCAGTTCGACGATCTCGCGATTGGGCAGCATGCCGGTCTTGATCGCCGCCGGCGGGAGGTCGGCAGCCAGGGCGTCGAGCTGGGCGGTGATCGTCTCGACGGGGATCAGGTGAACGGCGTCGACGCCGAGGGTATTTTGCGCCGTGACCGCGACGATGGCGGTCGTCCCGAAGCAGCCGAACGCCTGGAACGTCTTGAGGTCGGCCTGGATGCCGGCCCCGCCCCCGGAGTCGGACCCCGCGATGGTGAGCGCGATCGGACGCGTCCCGTCGGCCACCCTGACCCCTTTCGCCAATGAGTCTTCCGTCCACGATCCGTGACCTGCACCGGCGCAAGGCCCGCGAACGTCGCGGCCTCGCGCTGGCCGAGGGCGTGCGGCTGGTGGAAGAAATGCTCGCGGCCGCGGTGCCGTGCAAGGGCGCCGTCAGCTCGCCGGCGCTGGAGACCACGCCGCGCGGCCGGGCACTGCTCGCCGCGCTGGCCGGGCGCGGCGTCGCGGTCGAGGCGGTGGACGACCGCACCCTCGCCGAGCTGGCCGACACCGAGCATCCGCAGGGCATCGTCGCGGTCTACGAGCCGCGGGCCTGGTCGCTCGACGAGATGCGCCCCGGCGGCGGCGCGCCGTTGGTGGTGCTCGATGCGGTGCAGGACCCCGGCAACGTCGGCACCATCGCCCGCACCGCGCTGGCGTTCGGCGCCGCCGGGCTGGTGGCACTGCCGGGGACGGTCGACCTCACCAATCCCAAGACGGTGCGCGCGTCGGCCGGCGCGCTCTTCCGCCTGCCGCACGCGCACCTGGGTCCGGCGCCGCTGCTCGACTGGCTGCATCGCCACGGGGTGGCGCTCTGGGCGACGGCGATGGACGGCGAGCCGCTCGAGGAGGACGCGCCCGAGGCGCAGGTGGCGATCGTCCTCGGCAACGAGGGCGCCGGCATCGACCAGCTCCTGCTCGACGCCGCCTCCCGGCGCGTCGCGATCCCGATCCGCCGGGAGGCCGAGTCGCTCAACGTCGCCGTCGCGGCGGGGATCCTGCTGCACCACCTGGGGTCGGCGTGAACGCCATGGACGTCGCGGTCGTCGCGGATGCCCGCTTCCTGGTCCCGTTCGCCGCGGTGTTCGGGCTGCTGATCGGCTCGTTCCTCAACGTGTGCATCGTGCGCTGGCCGGCGGAGCAGTCGGTGGTGCGGCCGCGGTCGCGCTGCCCCAAGTGCGGCAACCTGATCGCCTGGTACGACAACATCCCGGTGGCGAGCTGGCTGGCGCTCGGCGCCAAGTGCCGCCACTGCGCGCTGCCGATCCCGTGGTTCTACCCGGCGGTGGAGCTGGCGGTGGGGATCATCTGGGCCGCGGCGGCGCTGCACTACGGCGCGTCGGTCGAGATGCTGCGCGCGGCGCTCTTCTTCACGATCCTCCTCGGCATCGCCGCGACCGACGCGCGCGAGTACATCATCCCCGACGAGTTCTCCGTGGGCGGCGCGGTGCTGGGGCTGCTGTTCGCGTTCACGGGAGGGGCCCTCGGGTGGCAGCCGGCGCTGATCGGCGCGCTGGTGGGCTACGCGCTGCTCTGGGTGATCGCGTGGGTCGGCGAGAAGGCCTTCGGCGAGGAGGCGATGGGCGGCGGCGACATCAAGATGATGGCGATGATCGGCGCCTTCCTCGGCTGGCAGGGCGTGCTGCTGACGCTCTTCCTCGGCGCGCTGCTCGGCACGCTGATCTTCCTGCCGATCAAGCTGATGGGGAAGGAGAAGCTGGTGCCGTTCGGGATCTTCCTGGCGCTGGGCGCCGCGGCCACGTGGATCGCGGGGCCGGCGCTGATTGCGTGGTATACGCGGGCGGTGCTGGGGGGGTAGGCGAGACTCGCAACTCGCGATTCGAGATTCGATCGCGTTGCCTCGCCGCCGCCAGGCCCTACTGCTCGATCACCCGATACAGCTGCAGCTCCGTGGGCCAGTCGCCCTCCTGCACGTCACACTCCAGCGCCAGCCAATCCCGGGCGATCGACGCGATCACGCCCGCCCCCGTCAACATGCAGGGGAGCATCGTCCGGCCGATGTAGGTCGAATCGCGGAAGAGGTCGACGCTGGTCGAGTCGTTGGTGCGACCGAACACCCAGAGTCGGCCATGGGGATCGACCTGCAGCGACGCGCGTCCGAAGTGCGGGATCCGCTCCCGCTCGAGCGTGTCCAGCCTGGCGGAGGCGTCCGGGAGGCGGATCGCCTCGCCGTTGGGGCCGGGGCTGTACTTGGGTCGCTTCTCGAGCCCTTCCCGGACGCGCGCCAGTGTCAGCGGCCCGCGCGCGGCGGCAGGGACGTCCGGCGCCACGGTGAAGAGCGCGCGTCCCTCAGCATCGTAGGCGCGGATCCGGTAGTCCCACGGATCGCCGATCCAGAAGCGGTCGGCCGTGGCGGCGTAGGGGAACCCGAGGACGGCATTGTCGCCGTGGTTGGTGATGGCGGCCGCGAAGACGCTGTCGTCGGCGGTCAGCAAGGTGCGACCGGCAAACTCGCCGATGACCGAGCGGATGATCGTCGGCTTGGTGTCCTGGTAGGGCGGCAGTGGCGGCTGCCAATGGTCGACCGAATCGGCGTGCCACGCCAGGGGGATGTCGCCAACCAGCACCTGGCGCTCGCGAACCAGGCTGCCGTCGAGGTGGACCTCGATCAGCTTGCCGCGGCCCGTGTCGAGAGACCGCAGGGTGTCGCCCGCTACCCCGACAAAGATCGGCAGCCGCCACTCGCCGGGTCCCTCACCGTCGCGCCCGAACGCGGCCACCCGTCGCCCGGTGGTGTCGATCACCCGGAGCAGTGGCGCTTCCGAATGGTTCTGCACGTACACGATCCGGCCGTCGCCACTCACGGCGAACATCGTGAACCGGCCATCGGGCAGGTCTTCCGTGGCCAGCTTGAGCGGCCGCCGCTCGAGCCCTGGCATGCCAGCGCCGGCCTCGGCCAGCGGGGGGGCGGGGCGGGGGGCCGGTGCATCCCCGCTGCAGCCGATCACAACCAGCGCGCCGAGCAATGGCATCCAGATCCGTCGTGTCATCCAGTCCTCCCTCGGGGGTCAAGGACTCGCGGCAGGCAACACCTTACAGCACAGCTCGCGGCTTCGGCCGCCCCTCGCGCCTCGCCCCTCGCCTGTCGCTACCAAGCTAGCTTTCCCCGATGACTTTCCGACTCCCGACGCTCCTCGCCGCCCTGCTTCTCGCCAGCGCCTGCCGCGGCGCGCCGCCCCGGGCGGTCGAGACCCTCGAGCAGCACGAGCTCGACTCGCTGGTCACGTCGCTGATGCCGGCGGTGGCGCAGGCGGCCGGGCTCGAGTTCAAGGAGACGCCGAAGGCCGCCGTCCGCACCAAGGAACAGGTGCGGGCCTACCTCCTCGCCAAGCTCGCCGACGAGCTGCCGCCGGAGCGGCTCGACGGGATCGTGGCCGCCTACCGGCTGCTCGGCCTCATCCCCGACACCCTCGACGTCGGCAAGCTGTTCGTCGACCTCTACACCGAGCAGGTCGCCGGCTTCTACGAGCCGGATTCGAGCACCCTCTTCGCCGTGGCCGGCGCGGACGGCCTGTCGCTCCGCGGCACCCTCTCGCACGAGCTGGTGCACGCGCTGCAGCACCAGTACCTGCCGCTCGACTCGATCATGCACGACCGCAGCGATGCCGACCGCCTCGCGGCGGCGCAGGCGATCCTCGAGGGGCAGGCGACGCTGGTGATGGTGCTGGTCCTCGCGCCCGACCAGGGTTTCCTCACCGACGACGGCGTGTGGAACAACCTGCGCACCCAGCTCAACACGCCGCAGGCGGGGCTCGAGATCTTCAACCACGCCCCGCTGGTGATCCGGAGCGGCCTGATCTTCCCGTACCTCGAGGGGGCGACCTTCGATCGGTGGTTCGTCAACAACCACCCGGGACAGCAGCCCTACGGCACGAGGATGCCGAACTCGACCGAGCAGATCCTCCACCCCGACCGCTACCAGTCGGGCGACCAGCCGGTGCGTCTCGCCTTCGATGGCGACACCACCGACGTGATCCAGGAGGACACCTTCGGCGAGTACGAGATGCTCGTGCTGCGGAGCGTGCTGGCCGGCATCGACCAGGTCGCGACCGACGTGCCGCTCGGCTGGGGCGGCGACCGGATGCGGGTCTATCGCACGGGCGACGGCCCGGCGTTGGTGTGGTACTCGACCTGGGACACCCCGGCGGCCGCGGCGCAGTTCAACTCCCGCATCGCCTCGCGGCTCGGGCGCAACGTGCGCGCGGGCTACCGCACCATCGTGGACGAGGTGCCGATCGGCCCCCGGCCCGGCGTGCGGATCGTGATCGCGCCGGAGCACTGGAGCCGGTGGAGCGACCTGCCGGCGGTGCGGGCAACAGAGAACTGAGAACGGAGCGCCGAGAACCGATCCTCAGCTCTCGGTTCTCGGCGCCCCGTTCTCGACCAGCCTGCCGTACGTGAGCCCCGCCACCACGTCGTACGCGGCGTGGATCCCGATTGCCAGCAGCAGTCCGCCCGCCCAGTGCACGAAGGTCGCGACGATCAGCGCGATGAGGCCGATCAGCGCCGCGCTCTTCCACCCCTGGATCGCGTGGGCCACGCCGAACGCCGCGCTGGAGACGAGCGCCGCGGCAAGCCAGCTGTCGGTGATCCACCAGACGAGCCCCAGCACCACGCCGCGCCAGACGATCTCCTCGCTGATCCCCGCGGCGATCGAGACGGCGATCCACCAACCGCGTTCCGCGCGGGTGCGCGGCGCGAAGAGGTGCAGGCGCTGGTCGCCCTCCCGCACCTTGCGCTCCCATACCGGCCGCATCGCGAAGACGCCGGCCGCGACGAGCGCCACGGCGATCGCGACGGCGAACGGATCGACGCGCCCCACGGGCAGCGGGATGTACTCGCGCCACGCGGTGAGCAGCGCCAGCAGCAGGAACGCGGCCTGCTGCCAGACCACGTTGCGGAGATAGGTGACCCGCGGGATCGCGGTGAGGCTGGCGAGCCTCGCCCGGGAGCGGTAGGCGCCCCAGGGCACCAGCACCAGGAAGACGACCAGGAAGAGGATCCCTGCCGGACCCGGCACGGCGTCAGCCCAGCATCTGGTTGAGGCCGAACGCGATCGCGCCGACCAGGGCGCCCAGGACGTAGCCCAGCTTGACGATGAGGTCGAGCTCCTTCTGGGTCACCCGACGGACGATCTCCTCCATCTTCTCCGTCGAGAAGCCGAGCACCTTCTCCTCGACCATCTCGCGGATCGAGAGCCGGGCGACGAGCTGCGGGACCTGGCCTTCCACCCAGTCCCAGGCCTTCTCGTGCGCGGTGCGCCGGAGCGCGGCGGTCGCGTCGGCGCCGAGCCACGCGGCGGGGCGTCCGATCGGCTTGTCGAGCAGTGCCTTCCCGGAGGACTGCACCGCGGTGCGCACCGCCTCGCGGCCGGTCTCGCTCGCGAGGGCGCGGTGCAGCAGTTCGGGTGCCTTGTCGCGGATGGCGCCGCGGGCGCCCTTGAGGATCGAGCCGCGCAGCGAGTCGCTGCGGAGCGCCTTGAGGAGCCAGCTGCTGACCGTCTCCTCCAGCTCCGCCACCCGTTCCTGGCCGAGCGCCGCCATCCGCTCCGCAAGCGGCCGCTCGAGGACGCCGTGGATCCCCTTGTTGATCGCCGCCTGGACCCGCTGCCGGATCGTGGTGCTCTTGACCGCCTCGACGAGCCGGTCGACGCCGGTCTTCTCGAGCGCGGTGAGGACCCGGTCCATGGTGCGGTCGTTGACGACGATCTTGGCGATCACCCGCTCGTGCAGCATCATCTGCCGCATCGCGCGGTCGAAGGTGTCCCGCAGCGCGGCCGAGACGGTCTGCCGCAGGGTGCCGTCGGAGAGCAGCCCGCCGAGTTGCTCGACGGCGCCGGGGATCGCGTCGGTGATCCCCTGCTCGACGACCGGCACCAGGCCCGCGGGGATCCGCTCGCCCAGGGGCGCGGTGTCCTCGGAGAACTTCTCGAGCTGGTGGTGCACGATTCGGTGCACCCCCTCTTGCACCTCGGGCGACTGCGCCACACCCGCCAGCCAGCGGTCGACCGCCTCGCCGTCGTCGCCGTCGAGGCGGTCCGACCACCGGGCGGCGACGGCGCGGAACTGGTCGGAGCCGACATAGTCGGCGAGCGAGCCGGAGAGCCGGGCCCCCAGGTCGCCGATGGCGCGGTCGACGGCCTCGCGGGCCGCCGGGTCGAGCCGGTCGCCCAGCGGGCCATGCTCGGCCTCGAGGAGGTCGTCGAGGATCCGGTCGAGCGCCTCGTCGAAGGCGCGGCGGACCTCGGGGGCCCTGAGCCGGTTGATCAGGTCATCGGAGGTGAGGAGCCGCTCGCCGACCACCTTGCCGATTGCCGTGGCCAGGCGGGACTTGTTCTTGGGGATCGCCCCCTGGAGCCGGAGCCCCAGGATCCCCTTCTCCTCGTGGGGGTGGAACAGCATCCAGACGGCGATCGCGTTGGTCACGCCGCCGGAGATGGCGCCGACGCCGATCGTGATGATCGCGGCGAGCCAGGGAGAGGAGGGGTCCATAGACGCAGCAATCTACGACCGTGGGGGCGGAATGGTTTCACCATGAAACGAGAATGGAGAGCGGAGAACGGAGAACCGGGTGCACCCTCGGTCGCCGACCCCGCCTCGGTTCTCCGGTCTCGGTCCTCTGTTCTCTTGGCAGTAGACCCCACCCCCGTCCGGCGCTATCTTTCAGGGCTATGTTCGACGAGCTGTCCTCCAAGCTTTCCGACACCCTGCGCCGCCTCTCGGGGCGGGGGGTGCTCACGGAGGATGCCGTTCGCGAGGGGCTCCGCGAGATCCGGCGGATCCTCCTCGAGGCCGACGTCTCCTTCGACCTGACCCGCCAGTTCCTGGAGCGGGTGCAGGAGAAGGCGGTCGGGCAGGAGGTGCTGAAGGCGGTCAAGCCGGGCCAGCAGCTCGTCAAGATCGTCTACGACGAGCTGGTGCTGCTGCTCGGCGAGAAGCAGGCGCCGCTGGCGTTCGCGTCGGTGCCGCCGACGGTGATCCTGGTGGTCGGGCTGCAGGGCAGCGGCAAGACGACGACCGCGGCCAAGCTGGCGCGGCGGCTCAAGCTGGAGCAGAAGGCGCCGTTCCTGGTGGCGGCCGACGTGTACCGGCCGGCTGCGGTGGACCAGCTGCGGACGCTGTCGGAGCAGGTGCAGGTCGGCTTCCACGGCGAGCCGGGCGCGACCGACGTGGTCGGCATCGTGCGGCGCGGGATGGAGGCGGCGGGGAAGGCGCGGTCGAGGACGGTGATCGTCGACACCGCCGGCCGGCTGCAGATCGACGCCGAGCTGATGGACGAGCTCAAGCGGCTCAAGGCGGAGATCAAGCCGCACGAGATCCTGCTGGTGGCCGACGGCATGACCGGCCAGGACGCGGTGCGGATCGCCGCGGGGTTCCACGAGGCGCTGGGGATCAGCGGCGTGGTGCTCACCAAGATGGACGGCGACGCCCGCGGTGGCGCGGCGCTGTCGATCCACGGGGTGACCGGGGCGCCGATCAAGTTCGTCGGCGTGGGCGAGCGGATCGACGCGCTGGAGCCGTTCCATCCCGACCGGATGGCGGGACGGATCCTCCAGCAGGGCGACATTCTCTCGCTGGTCGAGAAGGCGCAGGGCGCGGTCGACGAGCAGGAAGCCGAACGGCTGGCGCGCAAGGCGGGGACGAAGAAGGGGCTCGACCTCGACGACTTCCTCGCGGCGATGCGGCAGATGCAGAAGCTCGGGCCGCTGAAGAACGTGCTGGGCATGCTGCCGGGGGTCAATTCGGCGATGCTCAAGAACGCCAACATCGACGACAACCGCCTCCGGCACGTCGAGGCGATCGTGCTGTCGATGACGAAGCACGAACGGAAGGACCCGTCGCTGATGAACGGGTCGCGCAGGGCCCGGGTCTCCCGCGGGTCGGGACGCCCGGTGCAGGAAGTCAACCAGCTGCTCAACCAGTTCGAGCAGATGCGCAAGATGATGAAGAAGGGCGGCGGAAAGCGGGGGATGGGTCTCCCGATGGGCGGCATGCCCTTTCCCCCCCGCTGAACCGCTCAGGAGAGCACATGGCCGTACGGATCCGCCTGCGCCGCGAAGGGCGCAAGAAGCTGCCGATGTACCGCATCGTGATCGCCGACAAGGACTCGCCGCGTGACGGCCGGTTCATCGAGACGATCGGGACCTATCGTCCCAAGGCGGCAGCCGACAACGTGACGCTCGACGTCGAGAAGGCGCGCGAGTGGCTGGCCAAGGGCGCCACGCCGACCGACACGGTCGCCGGGCTGCTCAAGAAGGCCGGCGTCTAGCACCGATGACCGACGTCGCGGCCCCGATCGTGGTCGGCCGGGTCCGCAAGCCGCACGGGCTGAAGGGCGAGCTGGCGATCTTCCCGCTCACCGACGATCCCGACGCGGTGTTCACGGTGGGCCGCCGGCTGCACCTGGTGACGCTGGGCGGCGAGGTGGTGGGCGAGGTCACCCTGGCGGCGGCGCGCGGGTATCACCGCGAGTGGCTGCTGCTGCTCCGGGACCACGCCAGCCGCGACGCGGTGGAGGGCTACCGGCAGCACTTCCTCGCGGTGGACCGCGACGTGCTGCCGCCGCTCGAGGAGGGCGAGGTCTACCAGCAGGAGCTGGTCGGCTTCGCGGTGCGGGACGAGTCGGGCGAGCCGCTCGGGATCGTCTCCGCGGTGTACGAGCTCCCCGCGGGGCTCACGATCGAGGTGCAGGGGCCGAAGCGCGAGTTCCTGCTGCCGTTCCGCGGCGAGTACGTGACGGAGACGGACACAACGGGCCGCCGGCTGCTCGTGCGGGTGCCCGACGGGCTGCTGGACTGAGGCGACGATGCTCGAGGTGAACGTCGTCACGCTGTTCCCGGAGGCGATCGCGCCGTACCTGGCCGCGAGCATCCCGGGACGCGCGGCGGCGGCGGGGAAGGCGAGCTACCGGCTGGTGCAGTTGCGCGACTTCGCGCACGACCGGCACCAGACGGTGGACGACTACCCGTTCGGCGGCGGGGCCGGGATGGTCCTCAAGCCGGAGCCGCTCCTCGAGGCGGTCGAGTCGCTGGGGCCCCGGACCGGGCCGGTGGTGGTGATGTCGGCGCGCGGGCGCCGCTTCGGCCACGAGGATGCGGTGCGGTGGTCGCTGCAGGAGCAGCTCACCATCGTGTGCGGCCACTACAAGGACATCGACCAGCGGGTGGTCGAGCTCCTGGGGGCCGAGGAGGTCTCGATCGGCGACTTCGTGCTCTCGGGTGGGGAGCCGGCCGCGCTCTGCGTGATCGACGCGGTGGTGCGACTCCTCCCCGGGGCGATCGGCGATCACGAGTCGGCGAGTTCCGACTCGCACTACGAGGGGCTGCTCAGCCCGCCAAGCTTCACCCGGCCCGCGGAGTTCCGTGGCGCACGGGTGCCGGAGATCCTGCTCTCGGGGAATCACGCGGCCATCGCCGCGTGGCGGCAGCAGGAGGCGGAGCGGCTCACGAGGGAACGTCGGCCCGACCTGTGGGCGGCGTTCGAGGCAACGGAGCGCCACGATGGCGGCGCGAAGTCCTGACGCAGCATGCGCGCCGAGGCGCGGGAAGGAGGATCCGATGGGCATGGAACTGATGGATCAGGTGTCACGCGAGGGACTCAGGACCGACGTGCCGAAGTTCGACGCCGGTGACACGGTCAAGGTGATGGTGCGGGTGAAGGAGGGCGAGAAGACCCGCCTCCAGGCCTTCGAGGGCGTCGTGATCGCCCGCCGCGGCGGTGGCCTCGGCGAGACCTTCACCGTCCGCAAGGTCTCGGCCGGCGTCGGCGTCGAGCGCGTCTTCCCGCTGCACTCGCCGGTGTGGGCGACCCTCGAGGTGGTGCGCCGCGGCCGCGTGCGCCGCGCCAAGCTGTACTACCTCCGGAACCTCTCCGGCAAGGCGGCCCGGATCCGCGAGAAGCGCGACCGGTAGTCCCGCGCGACGCGAGACTGGTGACGAAGGGGCTCCGCCGTTGGCGGGGCCCCTTTCGCGTGCGGCCGGACCCCGGGCACGAGCGACCTCGTAGCGCGCTCTTTGGTTGGCGCAGCCGACCAGGTGCGCGCGAAGAGGTTGCCCGGCCCGGGGATACGGCCGTCCCTGCCGACCTCGCCGCGGTGGCGCCGGCCCCCCGCCCGACGCATCTTCAGCCATCCCGTACGCCTCCCCGCCACAGGATCCCCCGGTGACCGACGCTCCCCGACGCTTTCCGTTCCCGGGCCTCCTCGGCCTCGGCTTCCTCACCGACTTCCTCGACACCCTCGGCGTCGGCTCGTTCGCCACGACGACCGCGGCGCTGCGGCTCGGCCGCATGGTCGACGACGGCGACATCCCCGGCACGCTCAACGTCGGCCACGCACTCCCGACGATGCTCGAGGCGGGGCTCTTCCTCTCGATCATCAAGGTCGACTGGTTGACGATGGGGCTGATGGTGGTGACCGCCGGCCTCGGCGCCTACTTCGGCGCCGGTCGCGTGTCGCGCTGGCCGCGCCGCACCATCCAGCGCGGCATGGCGATCGCCCTGCTGGTGACGGCGGCGTTCATCACGCTGCGCCAGGTGCAGGTGTTCCCGTCCGGCGGCGAGTCGATCGGGCTGCGCGGAGTCGCCCTGGTGGTCGCCGTGGTGGCGAGCGGGATCATCGGCGCGCTCATCTCGCTCGGCATCGGCAACTACGCCCCGACGATGGCGGTCACCTACCTGCTCGGCATGTCGCCCCGCGCGGTGTTCCCGATCATGGCGACGTCGGCGTCGCTGATGCTGCCGCTCGCCGCCTGGCGCTTCTACCGGAGCGGACGCTTCGACCGACGGACCGCGCTGGGGCTCGCCGTCGGCGGAATCCCCGGCGTGCTGGTCGCCGCGTTCATCGTGAAGGAACTCGACGTGCGGCTGCTGCTGTGGGTGGTGGTGGCGGTGCTGCTCTACACCGCGGCGACGCTGTGGCGCGCCTCGCGCGCCGAGGAGGCCACAGCATGAAGATCCGTGCGATCCGGGCCTGGCAGGTGGACCTGCCGCTCCACGAGGGGAGCTACAAGTGGTCGGGCGGCAACAGCGTGACCACGTTCGACAGCACGGTGGTCGCCGTCGAGACCGACAGCGGCCTCGTCGGCTGGGGCGAGGTCTGTCCGCTCGGTCCCGCGTACCTGCCGGCCTACGCCGCCGGCGCGCGGATCGGGATCGCCGAACTCGCGCCGCAGCTCCTCGGCGCCGACCCGCTCGCGCTCGACGTGCTGAATCGCCGGATGGACGCGGCGATGCGGGGACACCCCTACGTGAAGTCGGCGATCGACGTGGCCTGCTGGGACCTCCTCGGCCAGGCGACCGGGCTGCCGGTCGCCACGCTGCTCGGCGGTCACGTCGGCGACGACTTCGTGCTGTACCGCGCGATCTCCCAGGAGTCGCCCGAGGCGATGGCGGCGCGGGTCGCCGAGTATCGCGCCGAGGGCTACCGCCGATTCCAGCTCAAGGTCGGCGGCGATCCCGACGTGGACATCGCCCGGATCCGTGCCGCCGCGGCCGAGCTGGAGCCCGGCGACAAGCTGATCGCCGATGCCAACACTGGCTGGACCCAGCACGAGGCGATCCGGGTGGCGCACGCGGTCCGCGACGTGGACGTGTACATCGAGCAGCCCTGCCGGAGCTACGAGGAGTGCCTCGTGGTGCGGCAGCACACCGACCGGCCCTTCGTGCTCGACGAGGTGGTCGACGGCGTGGACATGGTGGTCCGCGGCCTGGCCGACCGCGCGATGGACGTGATCAACCTGAAGATCAGCAAGGTGGGCGGCCTGACCCGCGCGCGGCAGATCCGCGACCTCTGCGTGTCGGCCGGGATCGCGATGACGATCGAGGACACCTGGGGCGGCGACATCGTGACCGCGGCGATCGCCCACCTCGCGCACAGCACGCCGACGCCGCTGCTCTTCACCGCGACCGACTTCAACTCGTACGTGACCGTGTCGATCGCCGAGGGCGCGCCGCAGCGCAACCACGGCCGCCTGGCCGCGTCGCACGATCCCGGGCTCGGTGTCCGGCCGCGGATGGACGTGCTCGGCGATCCGGTGTTGACGACGGGCTGATCGCGCCCGCCAGCGCACCGCCCGAGGGACCGCTTCGCGCGCACCTGGTCGGCTGCGCCAACCAAAGAGCGCGCTTCGGGCCCCCGGGCGGCGCGCTGGCGCCGCCGGTTGGCGTCTGGCATCTTCGATGGACCGTGACGCGTCACCCACCCCTGACAGCGACCGCGATGATCGCTCCACTCCTCGACCACGAACGGCTCGCCTGGGATCGCGACCACCTCCTCATCGGGATCGACGAGGTGGGGCGCGGCCCGCTCGCGGGGCCGGTGGTGGCGGCCGCGGCGGTGTTCGTCGCCGGGCATCCCGGCATCGACGGGGTGCGCGACTCCAAGGCGGTGGCGAAGCGTGCCGAGCGGGAGCGGCTGGCGGGGCGGGTGCGCGCCGAGGCGCTCGCGTGGGGCCTCGGCGCGGCGAGCGTCGCCGAGATCGCCCGGCTCAACATCCGGCGGGCGACCGCGCTGGCGATGCGCCGGGCGCTCCGCCGCTGCACCGCCAGCTTGGCGCGCGGCGTCGCGTACGAGGTGCTGGTGGACGGCGTCGCCGTGCCGGAACTCGGCGCGCCCCACCGCGCGCTCGTCAAGGGCGACGCGAACTGCCACGCCATCGCGGCGGCCGCGCTCCTCGCCAAGGCGACGCGCGACGCGCTGATGGAGCGACTCGCCCTGCGCCGTCCCGGCTACGGCTGGGAGTCCAACGCCGGCTACGGCTCGGCCGGCCACATCGCCGCACTGCGCGCGCAGGGACTCACGCCGCACCACCGGGTGCAGTTTTGCCAGACGGCACTTGGACAGGGGGAGCTGGGGCTCGGCGGGTGAAGGGTGAAGGGTGAATGGTGAATGGTGAATGGGTGTCGTGGACCGGGAAGATCCCATTCCCCATTCACCATTCACCATTCACGCGTCACCGAATCGTGACCGGATTCCCCGCGCCGTCGTGACGCCACGAGGCGATCCTCGCAGGCGACCCTTCTGCGAGGGACGCCGTGGGAGCGCTCGCCGCCCGCATCACCGACCTCGACCGCCGCTGGCTGCTCGAGGTGGCCCGTCGCCGGGCCCCAGCCTGGCTCGACCGCGCCTTCCGGCTCGTCACCCACCTCGGTGGCGCCATCTTCACGATCGCGCTCGGCTTCCTGCTCCTTGCCACGGAGCCCACCCGGGCGTTGGGTGCCGCGGTCCTGCTCGCCAATGCCGTCTCCCACGTCGCGGTGCAGCTCGTCAAGCGCACGGTCACCCGACCCCGACCGCACTTCCCCGAGGACGGCGTCGAGGCACTCGTCGCCCACCCCGATGCGTTCTCGCTGCCATCAGGGCATTCGTGCGCCTCGCTCACCGTCGCGCTCACGGTCGCGCTCTGGACCCCCAATCCGATCGTCCAGCTCGTGGTTCTCGCACTCGCCGTGCTCGTCGGGACCTCGCGCGTGTACCTGCGGGTGCACTACGTGACCGACGTCCTCGTGGGGCAGGCGATCGGCGTGGCCGGGGCCGTCGTGACGACGAGCGTCCTGGGGTAGCGTCCGGCGACAGGCGACAGGCGACAGGCGACAGCGACAGGCGACGGGTGGCAGGCCGGATCGCACCACCCCCGGCGGCGTTGTTCGATCCCTTGTCGAACGTGATCCTCGCTTCACGCGGACCGGGGACGCCGCCGGGGGTGGTGCGATCCGGTGTCGCGCCGAAGGATTATCTTTGGCGCCATGCTTACCCTCCTTCTCCTCGCCGCGCAGGCCCAGGCCGGCGCGATGCCGAACGATGCCAATCATCAGGCGGCCATGGCCGCCATGGTGAACCACGACACCATCCCGCGCTGGACGCCGCACCGGGTCTATGACTCGCGCGCCAAGCGCTGGATCGGCTTCGAGGACCTGGCCGCGGAAGCCGCCAAGGCCGACGTCGTGTTCCTCGGGGAACAGCACGACGACCCGGGGACGCACGCGATGGAGCGCGCGCTGCTCGAGGCGATCGGCCGGCGCCGGCCGGTGGTCCTCTCGATGGAGATGTTCGAGCGCGACGCGCAGCCGGTGCTCGACGGGTACCTCGCGGGTCGCCTTCCCGAGGATTCGTTGATGGCCAAGGGACGCCCCTGGCCGCGCTACCGCACCGACTACCGTCCGGCGGTCGAGTGGGCCAGGGCGCACGGCTGGCCGGTCGTCGCCGCCAACGTGCCGCGCGCGGTGGCGAGTGCGGTGGCGCGTGGCGGCCTCGCCGCGGTCGACACCCTCGGCGCCAACCGCGCCTGGGCTGCGGCGGAGTTCCGTTGCGACCATTCGAAGTACTTCAAGCGATTTCAGGTGACGATGGCGCCGCACGTGCCGGGCGAGACCCAGGCCGACAAGGACGCCGCGATGGAGCGCTACTACGAGTCGCAGTGCGTCAAGGACGAGACGATGGCGGAGTCGATCGCGCGGACCCGCGCGACGCTCGGGCCCGCGCCGGTGATCGTCCACTTCAACGGCAGCTTCCACTCCGAATACGCCCAGGGGACGGTGGAGCGGCTGCAGCGGCGGAGCCCCAAGGCGAAGCTGGTCGTGATCACCGCGATCCCGGTGCCGGCGCTCGACGGGATCAAGCCCTCGGGCGACGCGCGCAAATCGGGCGACTGGCTGCTCTACACCCTCAGGCCCGCGGCGGACTCGGGCGCCACGCCGTAGTGCTCACTCCTTGAGCCACTCGAGGACCTCCTCGAGCCAGCCCGGCTTCGCCGTCTCCGCGACGCGCAGGCCGGGCTGGACCTTTCGGAGCGCCGCGGCATTGAGGCCGCGGGCGCGGGCGTCGCGATCGGGCGGGGCGTTCATCACGACACCGAGGTAGCGGGCGCCCGAAAAGTCGAGCATGCCGAGCGTGAGGAGCGTGTGGTTGATCGTGCCGAGCCGATCGGCGGCGACCACGAGCACCGGGGCGGCGTGCTTCCGCGCGACGTCGAGCAGGTTCCGCTTCCAGGTCAGCGGCGCGAAGAGTCCGCCGGCGCCCTCGACGATCGTCACCCGCGCGCTGGCGACGAACGCCATCATCTCCGCCTCGACCACGTTCAGGTCGAGCGGCCGGTCCTCGAGGTCGGCGGCCTCCGCCGGCGCCACCGCGGTGCGATAGCGCCGGAGCGCCATCGACGGCGCATCCTGGCCGCTGGCGAGCGCGAGGCGGACGCCGTCCTCGTCGAGCGACGGGTCCGGCCCGGTGCCGGTCTCGACCAGCTTCACCGTGCGCACCGGGACGCCGCGGTCGCGCAGCGCCTCGGCGAGGCGGCAGGCGACCCAGGTCTTGCCGACGTCGGTGTCGGTTCCGGTGATGATGATGATCCTGCCCACGGGCCCCCTCGGTGTGGCGAGTCCCGGCCGCATCGGGCGACGAGAAGTGGTGGTGGGGAGTGCGGCCGACTCCGTCACCACGGCCACGCAGGGGGTCGTACGTCGCGCCGCGCGCAAGGTTCCCGGGAGACGCCTCGCGGAGGCGAATGGTTGCGAGGGCCCGAGGTGCGTGGCGGGCCGCCGGGGCCCCGGGTGCGGGCTATCTTTGTCGCGGGGGTGTAGCTCAGCTGGCAGAGCAACCGGCTTTTAACCGGCAGGTCGTGGGTTCGAGCCCCACCGCCCCCATCGCCTCCCCTCGTCCCTCCCCGACCCGGATCGACCACGCGCATGCCCGCCACCATCTGGATCAACGGTGCCTTTCACGATCGGGACTCCGCGCGGATCTCGGTGTACGACCACGGCCTGCTGTACGGCGACGGCGTCTTCGAGGGGATGCGCGCCTACGGCGGCCGGGTGTTCCGCCTGCGGGCACACCTCGAGCGCCTGATCGCCTCCGCCAAGGCGATCGCGCTCGAGGTCCCGCTGTCGCTCGACGCGCTCGTCGCGACGACCGAGGCGGTCGTCGAGCGCTCGGGGATGGGCGACGCGTACCTCCGCCACCTGGTCACCCGCGGGGCAGGCACGCTGGGGCTCGACCTGCGGCGCTGCCCGACGCCGACGGTGATCATCATCTGCGACGAGCTGATGATGTTCCCGCGCGAACTCTTCGAGCGCGGGCTCCGGGTCATCACGGCCGGGACGCCGACGCCGCACCGCGAGGCGCTGTCGCCCCGGATCAAGTCGCTCAACTACCTACCGCACGTGATGGCCAAGTTCGAGGGGGCGAACGCGGGGGCGGACGAGGTGCTCATGCTCGATGCCGGCGGCTTCGTCGCCGAGGCGTCGGGGCAGAACCTCTTCGTCGTGACCGACGGCACGCTGCGCACGCCGCCGCCGAGCGCCGGCATCCTCAAGGGCGTCACGCGCGATGCGGTCATCGAGCTCGCGCGCGCGGCCGGCATGCCGGTGCGCGAGGAACTGCTCAATCGCTACGACGTGTACACCGCGGAAGAGGTGTTCCTCACCGGGACCGCGACCGAGATCGTCCCGGTGCGCGAGGTGGACGCGCGCACGATCGGCACCGGCGGGCCGGGTCCGATCACCCGGCAGCTGATGGCGGCGTTCGCGGAGCTGGTCAGGAACGACTGAGAACGGAGAACCGAGAGCGGAGAACCGAGGGCGCGACTCTGGGATCCGCGCGAGGGGACGCGTTGGGTCCCTGGTCCTCGGTCCTCCGCTCTCCGTCCTCGGTTCTCGATTCGCTTCACTTGCCAGATGAGCCTGCCGACCCTAACTATTGATGGTTGGCCCGCTTGCGGGCCGCCGCGTTTTCCCCCGGGCGCGGTCCGGCGTTCATCCTGCAACCCTGCGGAGCCCATGGCCTGGCGAACCCTGGCGCTCGACGACCGCGAGTGGACCGTCTCGGTCGCCGCCGAGCGGCGGCCCGGCTCGGACGACTGGACCCTGGTGGCGGCGTTCCGTTCGCGGACGCCCGATCCCCGGCGTCTCTGGGTGCCGCTGCAGATCACTTCCGCCTCGAAGGCCGCGCTCTTCGCGCGGGCCGATTCCCTCAGCCAGGACGACCTCGCGAGCGCCCTCCGGCAGCGTCTCACGCTGTGACGCAACCCCGGCGTGCCCCCGGGCATCTCACGGACGTCCCCGGCGGTACAGCGCCGGGCCCCCGGTGCCGATCCTCGCGAGACGACCCCTTCCGGACGGAGCACCTCGCATGACCCGACCGCTTGCCGCGGCCCTGTTTCTCGCTGTCGCCGCGTGCGGTCGACTGCAGGTCGAGCCGGAGGCCGCGCCGCGGCAGGCGCCCGAACCGTCCACCGAAGTCGTGCGGGCCGATCCGCCGCCGCGCGCCGTGAATCCGCTGGCCCGCCCCGCACGGCGTCCACGCGCGGTCGCCGACTCCGCCGCCGATGCCGCCGCGCTCGACTCGCTCTCCTCGCTGTCGCCCACCGATGCGATGCCGGAGCTCGACCTCCCCGGTGCGGACGACGAGCCGATGTGGGATCTCGACGTCACCTCGTACGCCGATCAGCCGCGGGTCCAGTACTACGTCGACTACTTCAGCGGCAAGGCGCACGACCGCTTCCAGGTGTGGCTCGATCGGATGCCGCGCTACGAGGCCTTCGCGCGGGCGCGGCTGCAGGAGCAGGGGCTGCCCGGCGACCTGGTGTACCTGGCGCTGATCGAGTCCGGCTTCTCGCCGATCGCGGTCAGCCGGGCGCGGGCGGTGGGGATGTGGCAGTTCATGGCGGCGACCGGCAAGGGCTACGGCCTGCGCGTCGATCCCTGGGTGGACGAGCGCCGCGACCCGATCAAGGCGACCGACGCCGCGGCGCGCCACCTGCGCGACCTGACCGACCGCTTCGGCTCGCACTTCCTCGCCGCGGCCGCCTACAACGGCGGCGCGGGCCGCGTCGGCCGCGGGCTGGTGCAGATCGCCGCGCTGCAGCAGGGCGCCGGCGACGAGGCGACCGACCCGGCCAGCGACGACATGTTCTTCGAGCTGGCCGGCACGTCGCTGCTGCGCCAGGAAACCAAGGACTACGTCCCGAAGCTCATCGCCGCCGCGCTGGTGGCGAAGGCGCCCGAGCGCTACGGCTTCGACGTGCCCGACGGCGTCGACCCGTTCCCGCTCGACAGCGTGGTGGTGCAGGGCGGCACCGGCCTCGACCTGATCGCCGAGCTCGCCGACACCTCGCTCGAGGCGATCCGCGAGCTCAATCCCCACATCCTCCGCGGCATCACGCCGCCGGGCACCCGGTACGCCGTGCGCCTCCCGGCCGGGACCGCCGAGCGGGTGAGCGCCGCCTACGCCAAGGTCCCGGCGACCGAGCGGCCCGCGGTGATGACCCACGTGGTGCGGCGCGGCGAGACCGTCTCGGGGATCGCGAAGCGCTACGGCATCTCGACGGCGACGCTGATGGCGGCGAACCGGGTCGCCCGGGCGCGCTCGCTCAAGTCGGGCACCACGCTCTACGTCCCGGTGAGCGGCAGCAAGCTGCCCGAGTCGCTGCTGCGCGAGCCCGAACCCGCCGCCGCGACCAATCGCACCCACATCGTCCGCAGTGGCGAGACGCTCTCCGGCATCGCGGCGCGCTACAACGTCACGCAGGCGTCGATCAAGGCGGCCAATCGCCTGCCCGCGAGCGGCGCGATCCGCGCCGGCCAGAAGCTCAAGATTGACGGCGGCGCCCCGGCGCGGACCGCGAAGAGCTACGTGGTCCAGCGCGGCGACACGATCGGCGAGATCGCCGAGAAGTATGG
>CAZKYO010000039.1:0-2867 GCA_964557115.1 uncultured Gemmatimonadaceae bacterium | reverse complement strand
ACGTCGATCCCCTGCTGCATCTGCGCGCTCACGACGCCGGGACCCTTGTTGTAGGCCTCCAGGGCGAGCGGCAGGTCGTTGTCGAACTGCTTGAGCAGGTCCTTGAGGTACGCGAAGCCGATCCGCAGGTTGACGTCGGGGTTCATCAGGTCGGCCGGCGTGATCGTGGCGTCGTAGCCGCGCGCCGTCGGCAGCATCAGCTGCGTGAGGCCGATCGCCGAGGCGTAGCTCTCGGCGGAATTGATGAAGTTGCTCTCCACCTTGACGAGCTGGAATCCGAGCGCCGGCGGGATCCCCGCATCGGTCGCGTGGTCGTAGATCCGCGAGGCCAGGTCGGCCGGGATGCGGTAGCGTCCCGAGAACTCGAGGATGCGATGGGCGCGATCGAGCTCGCCCTGGGTTGCGGCCAGCTGCCCCTGGGCCACGGCCAGCGCCGAGGCCGAATCCACCACGGCCGACGCGTCATCGGCGCCAGCGACCCCACCGGGGGTCGACAGCACGCTCGAGATCGCGCCGAGCCCGGTGAGGGCGAGCGCCGCGATCGCGATGACGGCGGCCTGCATGACGAGCTTCCTGATCATTCCTTCTCCTTCTTCGGGTCCTGCCAGTCCGGGGCGCGCCAGTCGCCGCGCGTGCCGCCGGACTTCTCGAGGACGCGGATCCCCGTGATCCGCGCTCCCCGATCCGCCGACTTCACCATGTCGTACACGGTGCAGCAGGCGATGCTCACGGCCACGAGGGCCTCCATCTCGACGCCGGTGCGCGCCTCGGCGCGTGCCGTCGCCACCAACCGGACACCGGGCCACTCGGGCACCGGTTCCGCCACCACCTCCACCCGGTCGAGCGGCACCGGATGGCAGAGCGGGATCAGGTCGCCGGTCCGCTTGGCGGCCATCACCCCTGCGAGCTCGGCGACGGCGATCACGTCGCCCTTCGCCCGCGTCGCGTCCTCCACCAGGCGGAACGCCTCGGCCGACATGTGCACCTCGCCGGTGGCGATCGCGTGCCGGGCCGAGATCGGCTTGCCGGTCACGTCCACCATCCTGGCGCGGCCCGCCGCATCGAGATGCGACAGCGTCATGCCGCCTCCGCTCCCGCCAGCTCCTCCACCAGCTCCGCGACGGCCAGCTGGGGATTGACGTTCCCCTGCGCCCGTTCGCGGGTCGCCATCACCGCGGCGATCGCCGTCACGCTGCGCGACACCGCCCGGCGGCTGCCGCCCGACTCGCGCGCCCGCTCCGACAGCAGCTCGGCCAGGGCGTCGAGCATCAGGGTGAAGTCACCCCGTGCCCCCGAGAGGCCCTGCCGGAGCGCCAGCGTGGCGCGATCGGTCGGCGATCCTTCCGCCGCCTCGAGCACCGCGCGGGCCGCGGCCCGCGCCTTCTCGCGCGCCGGATCGCCGCCCTGCAGCAGCCGGCCGATCGATCCGTGCGCCGTCCTGACCGACTCCGTCCCCGCCGAGATGCGCTGCGACTCGGCGAAGGCCGCCACGTCGTCGTCGCTGATCCGGCCGAGCCGCAGCGGCACCGCCCGCGAACGGATCGTCGGCAGCACCAGCCCGGGTTCCGCCGTCGTCAGCACGAACACCGACCGCTCGGGCGGCTCCTCGAGCAGCTTGAGCAGCGCGTTGGCCGCCTCCGGACTCGACTCCTGCGGCACCAGCCGCTCGGCGTTGCCGATCAGGAAGAGCCGCCAGCCGCCTTCGGCCGCCGTGAGCATTGCACGACGCTGCAGCCACCTCGCCGACGCGATGCCGTGGCTCGACATCCCGTCCGGTACGGTCCATTGCCCATTGGCGCGCCGCTCGGCCAGCACCGTCTCGAGCGACTCGCCCACCTCTTCCACCTGCTTGTCCGGCTCGCCCGCCTTGGGGCGGGGGACCGGCACGAGCCAGTGGACGTCGGGGTGCGCCAGCTCCAGCACCCTCTTGCACCCCGTGCAGCGGCCGCAGGGTTCGTCCGTCGGCGCCTCGCAGAGCAGCCGCTGGGCGATCCAGAGCCCCAGTCGCTGCTTGCCGACCCCCTCCGGTCCGGTGATCAGGAGCACCTGCGGGAGTCGCTTGGCGACGATCGCCGCGGCGAGGCGGGCCCGGGTGTCCTGGTGTCCGACCAGCGGGGTCAGAGGCATGGCGCAAGGTAGCGACCGGACCGCCGAATGGAAGTGACGAAATGGCGTAAAACGCGGGACTGGAACGACTTAAGGCGATGTGCGGAGCCAGGCGGCCCGCCGGAACGGCGCACCTGTCCGCTCAGGTGGAATAGCGAGTACTCACATTCAATCGTCAATTGTGAGTAATTGCTCACAGGCGATCGCAAGTCTCGGTACTGCAACGGGATCGTGGAATGTACCGGAATGGAACGGCTTACCGATTCTGGTGACAGGGTGACAGGTGACAGGTGACGGGCGACTGGCGACTGGCGACAGGCGAATGGCGATCGTCGGCTGCAGGACGGCCCACGAGTATTCCTTGTCCCGCCGGGCCGCTTGTCGCTCGTCTCAAGTCGCCTGTCGCCCGTCGTCGCCCGGGTCGTCTTGCCGCGTGACGGTGCGCTCGCTACCTTGCCGCCTCTCGCGCGCCGAAAGGCGTGTCGGGCGGTCCCGAGTAGCTCAGTCGGTAGAGCAGCTGACTGTTAATCAGCGGGTCGGGGGTTCGAGTCCCTCCTCGGGAGCTCCACAGGGTCGGGGCCATCCATCCGGTTGGCCCCGACTTTGCCTTTTCGGCCCCCCAGATGTTCGGCCCCCGACCCCTTGCCCGATACTCAGGTGCCATGACCCGACTCCCTCGGCTGCTCTGCCTCGGCGCCCTGCTCACCGCGGCCGCCTGCGGTCCGTTCGAGCCCGATCCCACCCTGCCGGGCGGCGGGGGC
>CAZKYO010000038.1:13691-22282 GCA_964557115.1 uncultured Gemmatimonadaceae bacterium | reverse complement strand
TTCCTGAATCCCGAGCGCGTGTCGATGCCCGACATCGACGTCGACTTCTGCTTCGAGCGGCGCGGCGAGGTGATCGAGTACGTGCGCGAGCGCTACGGCCGCGACTCGGTCGGGCAGATCGTGACCTTCGGGACGATGAAGGCCCGGGCCGCGGTCAAGGACGTGGCGCGGACCCTCGGGGTGCCGCCCGGCGAGGCCGACAAGCTCACCAAGCTGATCCCCTCGGCCCCGAACTTCGCGATGACGGTCGCCGAGGCCGGCCAGAAGATCGACGAGCTCCGCGCGATGCTCCGCGAGAACGAGCTCTACCGCCGGGTCTTCGACTACGCCTCCCGGATCGAGGGGCTCTCGCGCCACATGTCGGTGCACGCCGCCGGCGTGGTGATCGCGCCGGGGCCGCTCGCCGACTACGTGCCCGTGTGCACCGCCCCGGCCAAGGCCGGCGCCGACGGCGAGGACGCCATCATCTGCCAGTACGAGATGGGGCCCCTCGAGAAGGTCGGCATGCTGAAGATGGACCTGCTCGGGCTCAAGACGCTGACGGTGATCCACGATGCCGTCGCGATGATCGGGGAGCGCACCGGCGAGTCGCTCGACATCGACGCCCTGCCGCTCGACGACCCCGACGTGTACGCGCTGCTCCGGCGCGGCCGCACCGCCGGCGTCTTCCAGTTCGAGTCGGCGCTGGCCACCGACACGCTGCGGGCGATGAAGTGCGACCGCTTCGACGACCTCGTGGCGAGCAACGCCCTGCTCCGCCCGGGCCCCCTCGACGCCGGCATGCACACGGTCTTCATCCGCCGCAAGCTGGGCACCGAGGCCGTCACCTACCCGCACGAGTCGCTCCGGGAGACGCTCGAGCCGACCTACGGCGTCATCACCTACCAGGAACAGGTGATGCGGATCGCGAACATCCTCGCCGGGTTCTCCCTCGCCGAGGCCGACGTGCTCCGCAAGGCGGTGGGGAAGAAGGACGCCGACCTGATCAAGCGCGAGCTCGAGCGCTTCGTCGAGCGCGCCGTCGCGCTGGGGCATGCCGAGGCGCTCGCCCGCGACCTCGCCGCCCAGATCGAGACGTTCGGCCGCTACGGCTTCAACAAGTCGCACTCGGTCGCCTACTCGCTGCTCTCCTACCAGACGGCGTGGCTCAAGGCGCACCACCCGGCCGAGTTCATGGCGGCGCTGCTCTCGAGCGAGATCGGCAGCACCGACAAGGTGGTCCAGTACATCAACGAGGCGCGCGAACTGGGCCTCGAGGTGCTGCCGCCCGACGTGCACGAGTCGGGGTTCAAGTTCACCGTCGTCGGCGACCGCCGGATCCGCTTCGGGCTCGGCGCGGTCCGCCACGTCGGCGCCGGCGCGATCGAGTCGATCATCGCCGCCCGCGGCGACGGCCCGTTCCGCGACCTCTTCGACTTCGTCCGCCGGATCGACGTCCGGCTCTGCAACAAGCGCGTCCTCGAGTCGCTCGTCGCCGCCGGGGCCTGCGACACGCTTGAGGGCCACCGCGCGCAGCAGATCGCCGCGCTCGAGCACGCGCTCGGCGAGGCGCAGCTCGCCCAGGAGGACCTCGCCGCCGGGCAGGCCTCGCTCTTCGGCGAGGCAACCGAGGAGGCGGTGCCGGTGCGGCCGGGGCTCCCCGACGTGACGCCCTGGAGCGAGGGCGAGCGACTGGCGCGCGAGAAGGAGATCCTCGGCTTCTTCATCTCGGGCCACCCGCTCGAGCGCTTCCGTGCGCTGGTCGAGCTGTTCGGCACGCGAACCACGGCGACGCTCAACAACTGGAGCGAGCATCCGGTCGCCGTCGCGGCGGTGGTGACGGCGGTGAAGCGCCAGATCTCGAAGAAGACCGGGAAGGAGTACGCCCGGGTCACGCTCGAGGACTTCCACGGGACGGCGGAGGCGATCGTCTTCCCCGACGCGTGGGCCAAGCTCAACCAGGTGGTCGTCGTGGACGCCCCCCTCCTCCTCGGCGGCGGCCACTCGGATCGCGACCGGGGCGAGGACAACGCCCCGTTCATCGTCGAGACCGCCCGGCCGCTGGCCGAGCTCGAGGCCTCCGGCCTGCTCGGCGTCGCGATCCGCTGGAGTGCCCCCCAGGCGCCCGAGGCCGGCGTCGCCCGGGCGGCCGCCCGCGTGGCCGCGACCCACCCCGGCCCGGCGCCGCTCTATATTGACTGGTCCGACGGCAATGGCACCGCGGTCCGGCTGGTCTCCCGCCGGCTCCGGGTCGAGCCCCGGGAGGACACGGTGCGCGCCCTGCGCGACCTGTTCGGCCCGGACGCCGTCTCCTTCGTGCGCGCGGAGTGAGCCGATGGCCCTGACCCATCCCCTCGAGTTCGAGAAGCCGCTGGTCGAGCTGGAGCGCCAGATCGACGAGCTCCAACGCGTCGGCAGCGAGCGGGGCATCGACATGGCCACCGAGGTGGACGCCCTGCAGTCCAAGCTCGCGACGATGCGACTCGAGATCTACAAGGGCCTCTCGCCGATGCAGCGCGTCATGGTGGCGCGCCATCCGCGGCGCCCGTACACGCTCGACTACCTCTCCTCGATCTTCACCGACTTCATCGAGCTGCACGGCGACCGACTCTACCGCGACGACCCCGCGATCGTCGGCGGCTGGGCACGCCTCGGCGGCAAGACGGTGATGGTCATCGGCCACCAGAAGGGGCGCGACACCAAGGACAACCTCAAGCGGAACTTCGGGATGCCGCACCCCGAGGGCTATCGCAAGGCGCTCCGGCTGATGCAGCTCGCCGCGCGCTTCGAGGCGCCGATCATCACGCTCATCGACACCGACGGCGCCTACCCCGGCCTCGGCGCCGAGGAGCGCGGCCAGTCAGGGGCGCTCGCCACCAACCTGCTCGAGATGGCGGTCCTCCCGGTCCCGATCATCGCGGCCGTCATCGGCACCGGCGGTTCCGGCGGGGCGCTGGCGATCGGCGTCGCCGATCGCGTGCTGATGTTCGAGAACTCCGTGTACTCGGTGATCTCGCCCGAGGGGTGCGCCGCGATCCTCTGGAAGGACGCCTCGCTCCGCGAGCGCGCCGCCGAGGCCCTCAAGCTCACCGCCGACGACCTGCTGCGCCTCGGCCTCGTCGACGAGGTGATCCCCGAACCCGTCGGCGGGGCGCACTTCGACCCCGAGGCCGCCGGCGAGTCGCTCCGCGGTGCGCTGCTCTCCCACCTCCGCGAGCTGGTCAAGCTCAAGGGCGATCGCCTGGTCAAGCGGCGGCACGACAAGTTCGCCGCCATGGGCGCCTTCACCGAAGCCTGATGCCCCAGACGGTCGAGGTCCGGTTCAAGGGGAACCGGCGCGCCTTCCATGCGTGGGAGGACGACGCGGCGCCGCTGGCGGCCGGCGAGCCGGTCCTGGTCGAGGCCGAGCGCGGGCTCGACTTCGGGCACGTGCACTCCGCCGGGGCCCTCGCCGACAAGAAGTGCGGCGGGTGCGACGGCTGCTCCACCGGCGCCGACGGCACCCCACAGCCCTACCCGCCGGTCGTCCGGCGCGCCGACACCGAGGAGTGCCGGGCCCACGAGGAGCTGCGGCGCGAGGAGGACGCGGTGCGGCGCGACGTCGCCGAGCGCGCGACCCGGCACGGCCTCGACATGCGGATCTCCGACGCGGAATGGCAGTGGGATCGCCGCCGACTCACCGTGTACTTCACGGCCGAGCGCCGCATCGACTTCCGGGCGCTGGTGCGCGAGCTCGCGGGACGCTACCGCGCCCGGATCGAGCTGCGGCAGATCGGCGTGCGCGACGAGACGGCACGGCTCGGCGGGATCGGCCGGTGCGGCCGCGAGTTCTGCTGCAGCACCTGGCTCGACCAGCCGGGCCCGGTGAACCTCTCGCTCGCCAAGGACCAGCGCCTCTCGCTCAACCCGGCCCAGATCTCCGGGGGCTGCGGCCGCCTGCTCTGCTGCCTCCGGTACGAGCACGAGTTCTACCTCGCCGCCCGCAAGCGCTTCCCGAAGGAGGGCCGCACCCTGCACACGCTGCGGGGCGCGGAGAAGGTGGTCGCGGTCGACATCCTCCGCGAGCGCGTGACGCTCCGGAGCGAGAGCGAGGGGCCGCGCACGGTGCCGCTGGTGACCCTGCAGGACGAACTCAGCCGCGCCACGCCGCCGGACGACGCGCCCGCTGCGCGCCCGCCGGCGCGCGGCCGCCCCCGGGACGGCAACCGATGACCACGCGCCCCTTCTACCTCACGACCGCGATCGACTACGCCAACGGCGAACCCCACCTCGGCCACGCGCTCGAAAAGGTCGGCGCCGACGCCATCGCCCGCTGGCACCGACTGGTCGGCGAGCCGGTGCACTTCGTGATGGGGATGGACGAGCACGGCCAGAAGGTCTTCCAGGCGGCCGAGGCTGGCGGGATGCCCCCGTCGGAATGGGTCGACGGCATCTCGGACCGCTTCGAGGCGACCTGGCGCGGCCTCCACTGCAGCCACGACGACTGGATCCGCACCACCCAGCCACGCCACCACCGCGGCGTGACCGCCCTGCTCGAGCGCATCCGCGAGCGGCACCCCGACCACCTGTTCGTCGGGGAGTACGAGGGACTCTATTGCGTCGGCTGCGAGGAGTTCAAGCAGGAGAGCCAGATCGTCGACGGCCGCTGCATCGAGCACCCGTCGCGCGAGCTGGTGCGCACCCGAGAGCGCAACACCTTCTTCCGCCTCTCGTCCTGGCGCGACGCCGTGCTCGCCGCGATCGAGTCGGGGCGCTTCCGGGTCGAACCGGCGATCCGCCGGAACGAGATCCTGGCCGTGCTGCGCGGCGGACTGCAGGACATCTCGATCTCGCGGGCCCGGTTGCCGTGGGGCATCCCCTTCCCCGGCACCGACGACGAGACCGTCTACGTCTGGTTCGACGCCCTGATCAACTACCTGAGCGCCACCGGCTATCCCGACGGTGACTGGCAGCGGCTCTGGCCGGCCGACCTGCACGTGATCGGCAAGGGGATCACCCGGTTCCACTGCGTCATCTGGCCGGCGATGCTGCTCGCCGCCGACCTGGAGCTGCCGCGGATGGTGTGGGCGCACGGCTACGTCCAGTGGGGCGGCGCCAAGGTGAGCAAGTCCGAGGGCGTCGCGGTGTCGCTGCCGGTCGCCGTCGAGCGCCACGGCGCAGACGCGCTGCGGTGGTTCCTGCTTCGCGAGGTGGGGTTCGAGGGCGACGGTGACTTCACCTGGGAGCGATTCGACGCCCGCTACGCCGCCGACCTGGCCGACGGGCTCGGCAACCTCGCCTCGCGCGTGACGGCCATGCTCGTCAAGTACCGCGACGGGGTGGTCCCCGCCGCACCGATGCCGGCCGCGCTCGAGGACACCGCGCGGGCGCTGGTCGCCGAATACGTCACGGCAATGAGCGCCAACGACCTCCGCGGCGGCGGCGAGGCGATCGAGCGCCTGGTGCGCGAGGGCGACGGATTCGTCTCCGCCTCGGCGCCGTGGGCGCTGGCCAAGGCGGGCGACCACGCGGCACTCGACGCCGTCCTCGCCGCGCTCGCCCACACCCTGCTGCGCCTCGCGCTGATGGCGCGGCCGTTCATGCCGGAGAAGGCCGCCCAGCTGTGGGATGCGCTCGGCCAGGACGGCCCGATGGAAGGTGCGTGGGGCCGGGCCGAGCAGCCGGTGATGGCGGGGCTCACCGTGCGGAAGCCGGAGAACCTCTTTCCCAAGTAGGCGTAGCGCACAGAGAACAGAGAACAGAGAACTGCCCCGGGCGCCAAGATCGTCGCTTCCGGGGCAGTTCTCTGTTCTCTGTTCCCTGTTCTCTGTGCTCTGTGCCCTGTCCTAGAACTTCACCTGCGGCGGCGTCTCGGCGCCCTCGGTCGCCTGGAAATAGTCGCGCGGCTTGCCGAGGCCGAACATCTTGGCCGTCAGGTTGGTCGGGAAGCGGCGGATCATCGCGTTGAACTGCTCGACCGTCGCGTTGTAGTCCTGCCGCGCGACGGCGATCCGGTTCTCCGTCCCCTCGAGCTGGTCCTGGAGCTGGGTGAAGTTCTGGCTGCTCTTGAGGTCGGGATAGTTCTCCGAGATCGCGAGCAGCCGACCGAGGGCGCCCGACAGCTGGTCGTTGGCGCGCGCCATCTCCTGCATGTTGCCGCCCTGCACCGCCCCGGCGAGCTTGCCGCGCTCCTCCGCGATGCGGATGAAGACCGTCGTCTCCTGCGCGGCGACGCCCTTGACCGTGTTGACGAGGTTCTCGATCAGGTCGTTGCGGCGCTGGAGCTGGGTCTGGATCTGCGCCTGGGCCTTGTTGACCGACTCGTCGAGCTCCTGGAGCCGGTTGTAGCCGCAGCCGGAGACGAGGAGCGGCACGGCCAGCAGCAGGCCGAGGATCCGGGAAAGCGAACGCATCAGTGAGCTCCGGGTTGGTGGGTATCGACCACGAGCACGGCCCGTCGGACCGCCTCAAGGTACATTGCGAAGACTTCCGGGGGACACGACCATTCCCGGTCACGCCGGTGTTCCGCCACCTGTCGCACCGCGTCCGCCGCGGGACCGAGGAGGTCGGCCAGCCCCGAGATCGTCTCGGCGGCGGTGTCGCCGGGGCGACGCCCGAGCAGCACGGCGGTGGCCCGCAGCAGCACCAGCAGTTCCGACAGCGACGTGGACGCGAAGCCGCCGAGCACCGGCATCAGCGTGCTGAAGCGCGCCCAGGCCTGGCGGAGGTGCACCAGCTTGCCGCGCAGCGACGCCTCGAGGGCGCGGCGAAGGTCGGCATCGACGACGACCAGGCCGTCGAGCGGATCGGGGCCGAGCAGCACCCGGTAGGCGAGCCGGATGTCGGTGATCTCGACCGGAAAGACGTCGGTGGCCCGCCGCCACTCGTCGCGCGCGATCAGCAGCGGCGGCGTGAAGCCGCGCTCGTGCCACTGCGCGATCGCGGGGGTGAGTCGCGTGAGGGCGTCTGGCGAGGCGTCCTCCACCACCAGCAGCAGGTTCACGTCGGACCGGCCGGCGACCCAGTCGCCGCGAACCGCCGAGCCATAGAGCACCGCCGAACAGCCCGGAGCAGCCCCTCCATCGAGTGCCGCCACCAGTTCGGCGAGTCCTGCGTCGAGTGCCGTCCTGTCCATCCTAGAACCCCCTTCCGGCGCCGCCGCCACTGAAGCCGCCCCCGCCACCGAAGCCACCGAATCCGCCGCCACCGAATCCGCCGCCGCCGAATCCGCCACCGCCGAATCCGCCCCCACCGAATCCGCCACCGCCGCCGTGCCGTCCGCTCAGGCTGCTCCAGAGGATCGCCGAGAGGACGTCGCCGGCGTGGATCCCCCCGCCGCGCCCGCCACCGCGCGGGCCGCCACGTCCGCCGCTCCGGATCGCGAGGAAGATCGCGACGATGATGACGAGCAGGATCACGAAGACGAAGCGCGGCGGCCCCGCATCGCCACGGTCCGGCACAAGGAGCGTCGAGTCGGTGGAGCCCAGCCCGCGCGCGATCGCGTCGGCGAGCAGCGTGGTCCCGAGGTCGGTCGCGCCGCCGTAGTCGCCCTCGCGCAGCGCCGGCAGCATCTGGTCGGCGATCCGTCCGGCCAGAGCATCGGTGACGATCCCCTCCACGCCCTGGCCGGTGGAGATGTAGACCGCGCCCCGATGGTCATCGGTGCGCGGCACCAGCAGGAGCACCGCACCCGCATTCCGTCGCGGGTCACCCACCGGAAACTGGCCGCCGACACCCCACCGACGACCGATCCGCAGCGCGACGTCGCCGGCGGCCTGGTCGCCGATCCCGGGCAGCGTGACCACCGCGACCTCGCCACCAGTCGTCTGGCGAAGGTGCTCGAGCCGCGCGGTGACCCGCCCCTCGACATCCGCCGGGATGATCCCGGCCAGGTCGTTCACCAGGCCGGAGGGGGCCGCCGGGAAGAGCGTGTCGATCGACTCCTGCGCCGCCAGGGGCGGCAGCAGGGCCAGTTGGAGCGCCACCAGCAGGCGGATAGCTTTCGACATTCCTCCACGTCCGTTACTGGAACGTCGAAAGATACTCATCCCCGGAGCCGTCGTGACGATCCGCTGGCCTGCCTTCCTGCTCGTGGCGTTCCTCGCGACGCCGTTGGTCGCCCAGGACCCGCTCGCGGCACGCACCAAGGGTCGCGCCACGGCGCCGGTGACGGTGTACGAAATGAGCGACTTCCAGTGCCCCTTCTGCCGACGTTTCACCACCGAAACGTTCCCGGCGATCGAGAAGGAGTACATCGCGACCGGCAAGGTGCGCTGGATCTTCATCAACTTCCCGCTGCCGCAGCTGCACCCCAACGCCGTGGCCGCGGCGGAGTTCGGGCTGTGCGCCGCGAAGCAGGGGAAGTTCTGGCCGACCCACGACCGGCTCTACGCCGAGCAGGACAAGTGGGCCCCGCTCAAGGACCCGGCGCCCTACTTCCTCTCGCTCGTCGCGCCGCTCGGTCTCGCACGCGACCCGCTGCTCGCCTGCCTGCAGGATCCGGCGACCCGCACTGCCGTCTCGCAGGACGCGCAGGGGGCCGTGCGGGCGGGAGCCGGTGCGACGCCGGCCTTCTACATCGAGGGAGGGATGATGGAGGGGGCCCAGCCGATCGGCGTGTTCCGGATGGTGCT
>CAZKYO010000038.1:0-13591 GCA_964557115.1 uncultured Gemmatimonadaceae bacterium | reverse complement strand
ACGCCAGCGTGACGAAGACATCGTACAGCGCGTGCGTCCAGGCGGCGATGCCGAATCCCCGCGTCAGGTAGAGCGCGCTGAAGACCAGGCCGGCCAGGGCACGGAACGTGAAGGTCTGCAGCGTGAACGCGTCGCCATAGGGGCCGATGTAGTGGAACGCCGAGAAGACGAGGGCACCGAGGATCGTCGCGAAGGTGACGGCGGCGCCGGGTCCCCAGCCGAAGCCCCGCCGGGCGAGCGCGGCGAGGGCGCCCACCAGCAGCACCCGGAACAGCAGCTCCTCGTAGATCCCGGCGCCGAGCGACAGCATCACCTGGGTGCCGAGGCCGAGCCCGTCGAGCCCGGTGACGGAGAGGTATCGCAGCAGGGCGCGCGTGGCCTGTCCGACCACCACACCGACGAGCAGCGCGAGCCCGACGCTCTCGCCGAGCATCGCGAGGAAGACGCGGGGCGAGAGTCGCCCGCCGCTGCGGCGGAGGTCGCGCACCACCAGCACCGCGGCGATCGCCAGGAGGAGCCCGTCGAACACCAGCAGCCCGCGGCGCCCGCCGATGCCGAGGAACAGCCACTTGAGCAGCACGTCGGCGCCGTTGCGCACGCCGCCGGCGGAATCCGCCAGCAGCCAGGCCAGCGCCTCGTAGGCGACAAGCAGCGGGACCGCGAACAGCACGGAATAGCGCGGACGCCGCGAGGCGTCGAGGTATTCACGCAGGGTCATGCCGGGAAAGCTACACGAGCCGGCGACGCGGCCGCCTGATGTTGCGCCCCTGAAACGCGGCAACCATCATCCCTCCGTGCCGGCTGCCCTCCCGTACCGACTGCTGATTCGCGCCGCCGTCCCGCTGGTGCCTCGCGCGCTGCGCGACCCGGCGGCACGGCGTGCCCATGCGGGACGCCTGGGGGCCCCCGCCGCGTTGGCGCAGTGGGCGGCCGAGGGACGTGATCCCGCGCGGCCGCTCGCCTGGATCCACGCGGCCTCGGTCGGCGAAGGGCTCCAGGCCCGCGCGGTCCTGGCCGCGCTCGCCGCCAGGCGCGGCGACGTGCAGCGCATCGCGACCCGGTTCTCCGCTTCCGCCGAGCGACTGGCCGAGACGCTCCAGGCCGACTTCGTCGGCTACCTCCCCTACGACCGAGCGGCCGATGTCCGGCAGGCGCTCGACGCGGTCCGGCCGGACCTCCTTGCCTTCGCCAAGCTCGATGTCTGGCCGGAGCTCACCACGACCGCCGCCGCAGGCGGGACCCGGGTCGCGCTCGTGGCCGGCTCGGTGGACCCTGGCAGCGCCCGTCTCGGAGCGCTGGCCCGTCGACTCGCCGAGCGCGGCTATCGCGCCCTCGACCGCGTCGGCGCGATCGACGGTGGGGATGCGGAGCGCCTCGCCCGCCTCGGGGTCCGTCCCGAGGTGATCACCGTGACCGGTGATCCCCGGGTGGATTCGGTGCTCGAGGCGATCGATCGGGATGGGATGGTGGGTGCGGACAACGACGCGATGACGCGGACCCTTGTCGCCGGAAGCACCTGGCCCGACGACGAGGACGTCCTGCTCGAGGCCTTCCACCAGGTGCGGCTCCGGTTCCCCGACGCCCGCCTTGTCATCGCGCCCCACGTGCCCGACAGCGGCCACCTCTACCGACTCGAGGCAGCGATACGGCGCCTCGGCCTGTCCGCCCAGCGCTGGCATGAGGGGGCGGTCGAGGCGCCGGTGGCGATCGTCGACCGACTCGGCGTGCTGCCGAGGCTGTATCCCGCCGGCCTGGCCGCCTACGTGGGCGGCGGCTTCGGTCGTCGGGGTGTGCATTCCGTGCTTGAACCGGCGGGCTGGGCGAGGTCGGTCGTCATCGGCCCGAACGATCGCGGCGTGCGCGACGCCCGACTGCTCGACGCCGCCGGGGCCCTGGTCCGGCTCGACCGACGGTCGCCGGTCGCCGCCCTGGGTGCGCGCTGGTCCGCGTGGCTCCAGGATCCGGACGAGGCGATGGCGCGCGGCCGTGCGGCCCGCGTGGCGCTCGAGCCGGACCGCGGTGCCGCGCTGCGCTGTGCCGAGTTGCTGGAGGGACTGTTGCCGGGTGGCGCGGATCAGCCGCCGAACGCGTAGCCGAGGCCGAACGCGAGGATGCCGGGATTGCCGCTCGCGAAGATCCGGTCGTAGCTGGCGTGGATCCGGAGGCCGTTGATGAAGCCGAGCTCGATCCCGCCGCTCATCGCGAATTCGGAATCGTTGGTGGATCCCTCGTCGGCCGACGTGCGGACGAAGTCGTAGCGTGGCGCGATCCACGGCCGGATCGCGAAGGCCGGGTTGGGGATCGTGGCGCTCAGGCCGAGCGACACCGGCACGTGGGTCTGGGTGACCCGCGGGCCGAGTTCCCAGAAGCCGGCACCGGCCTGGGCGGTGACCCGGAACGGCACCAGCGGCCCGCCGAACACGACCGCCGACGCGGCGACCCCCTGCGACCAGATCGCGCGCTGCCCGTCAGGCGTGCCGCGCGACGCCGACGCGGTCAGCGCCACCACCGGCGAGCCGATCGTCGAGGCGAGGCCGAAGGTGGTGCCGCCACCGGCCGAGGCGTTCGCGAAGCCGGCGTCCGCGCGAAGCGAGACGCCGGACGTGAAGCCGTTGTTGACCACCGGGAGGCCTCGCACCTGCGCGCCCAGGAGGGCGGGCAGCACGAGCAGGACGCCAACGAGCGCGGGGACGCCCCGACCGTTCATCGCAGCCAGGCGACCGTGAACGCGACGCCGTCCTGGTCGCCGATCGCCGCGCTGAACCGCACGTCGAGGCGCGGCGTGATCCGGGCGTCGAGGCCGAAGCCGAGCGAGAAGTCCGCGCCGTCGGCGTCGCCGAAGCGCGGCGCGAAAACCGGCTGGACGTACGGCACCAGCGACACCTGGGAGCCCTCGACGAGGATCCGGCGTCCCATCGAGAAACCGACCGGCAGGTAACCGACGGTGGTGCCGTCGCCGGTCGCAATGCCGAGGCCGACGGTCAGCGACCCGTCCAGCGGGAACGACTCGTTGTGGTCGAGGAGGCGGAAGCGGGCGTCGCCGCCCACCAGGAACGCCGTGTAGTGGTCGGCGTCGTTGAATCCCGCCCGGATGCCGATGTCGGACTTGGCCGACAGGCCGGTGCGGTAGGACCCCTCGACGGCGAAGCCGGCGCCGGGATCGGAGAGGGACGCGGCGACCTCGCTGTTCGCGAAGGCCCGGTAGGGCGCCTGGTAGACCGGCGTCCCGGTGCTCTGGGCCGCCAGCGGCGAGGCGAGGCAGACGAGGGTCGTTGCAGCGATGAAACGTCGCATCAGTCGGTGGCTCCCTGGACGGTCTCGGCAAGAACGCGGACACGGTTCTTGACGACCTGCAGGAAGCCGCCTTGCACACGGAAGCGCCGGACCGTCGCCCCGGTCCGGACCACGAGGGTGCCGGAGCCGAGGGTGGTCATGAGCGCGGCGTGGTTGGGCAGGATGCCCAGCTCGCCGTCGAAGGCCGGCGCGACGACCGCGTCGGCCTCGCCGTCGAACACCGACGCCTCGGGCGAGATGACGGTGACCCGCATCAGCCCTGGAGTTCCTTCGCCCGCTTCACCACGTCCTCGATGCCGCCCTGCATGTAGAACGCCTGCTCGGGGAGGTGGTCGAACTCGCCGCTCAGCACGCGCTCGAACGACTCGATCGTCTCCTCGAGCTTGACGTACTTGCCCGGGAAGCCGGTGAACTGCTCGGCGACGTGGAACGGCTGCGAGAGGAAGCGCTGCAGCCGCCGCGCGCGGCCGACGATCAGCTTGTCCTCCTCGGAGAGCTCGTCCATGCCGAGGATCGCGATGATGTCCTGCAGCGCCTTGTAGCGCTGGAGGGTCCGCTGCAGGCCGATCGCGACGTCGTAGTGGCGCTGGCCGAGGAACTGGGGCGCCAGAATCCGCGAGGTCGAGTCGAGCGGGTCGACGGCGGGGTAGATGCCGAGCTCCGCGATCGAGCGCGAGAGCACCACGGTCGCGTCGAGGTGCGCGAACGCGGTGGCCGGCGCCGGGTCGGTGAGGTCGTCGGCCGGCACGTAGATCGCCTGCACCGAGGTGATCGAGCCGTTCCGGGTCGAGGTGATCCGCTCCTGGAGGTCGCCCATCTCGGTCGCCAGCGTCGGCTGGTAGCCCACGGCGCTCGGCATCCGGCCGAGGAGCGCCGAGACCTCGGCGCCGGCCTGCGTGAAGCGGAAGATGTTGTCGATGAACAGGAGCACGTCCTGGCCCTCGACGTCGCGGAAGTACTCCGCGACCGTCAGGCCCGAGAGGCCGACCCGGAGTCGGGCGCCCGGCGGCTCGTTCATCTGGCCGTAGATCAGCGCGACCGACTCGAGGATCTTCGCCTCGGCGAACTCGAGGTAGAGGTCGTTCCCTTCGCGGGTCCGCTCGCCGACGCCGCAGAAGACCGACTTGCCGCCGTGGCCCTTCTGGACGTTGTTGATCAGCTCCTGGATGACGACCGTCTTGCCGACGCCGGCGCCGCCGAACAGGCCGATCTTGCCGCCCTTCACGAAGGGCGCGATCAGGTCGATGACCTTGATGCCGGTCTCGAGGATCTCGGTCTTCGGCTCGAGCGCCGTGAAGCCCGGCGACGCCCGGTGGATCGGCCACCGCTCGACCGACGCGGGGATCGCCTCGCCGCCGTCGACCGGCTCGCCCAGCACGTTGAGGATCCGGCCCAGCGCCGCCGGGCCGACCGGCACCGCGATCGGCGCGCCGGTGTCGATCGCCTGCATGCCGCGGGCGACGCCGTCGGTGGACGACATCGCCACCGTGCGCACCTGGTTCCGGCCGATGTGCTGCTGCACCTCGACGGTGAGCGTCACCGGCACGGGGCCGCTGTCGTCGCGCACGGTCAGGGCGTTGTAGAGCTCCGGCAGGTGCTCCGGCGGGAACTCGACGTCGATCACCGGGCCGATGACCTGGACGATGGTGCCGGTGGCGGTAGCGGTAGTCATGAAATCAGTGCCTGCGTTGAGTGTCCGTGTTCACGCGATTGGTGACTCGTGACTCGCGATTCGAGGCGATGGCGGCTCGATTCGCCAGTCACGAATCTCGATCATCCCTGCAGCGCCGCCGCGCCGCCCACCAGCTCCGCGATCTCCTGCGTGATGCTGGCCTGGCGCTGCCGGTTGTACGTGCGCTTGAGCAGCTCGATCAGGTCGCCGGCGTTGTCGGTCGCGCTCTTCATCGCCGTCCGCCGCGACGCCTGCTCGGCCGCGGCGGTCTCCACCAGGCCGCGGTAGACGGCGTTGCGCACGTAGCGCGGCAGCACGTCCTCGAGCAGCGTGGCGGGGTCGGGCGAGAGGATGTAGTCGGGACGCGACCCGCCGCTCGGCGGCGGCGCGATCGGCAGCAGCCGGTCGGTGGTCGGCGGGGTCGACAGCGCGCTGTTGAACACCGAGCGCACCAGCTCGACCACGCCGAGGCGTCCCGCCGCGAACTCGGCCAGGACGTCGTCGATCAGCGACGCCGCGTCGTCGGGGCCGGGCCGGTCGCCGATGTCGGTGCGCGCCGCGCGCAGCGTCCGCCCGACGTACTTGAAGAAGCCGATCCCCTTGCGGCCGACGGCGATCACCTCGACCGCGTAGCCCTGGCCCTCGAGGTCGGCGATCCGGCGGCGCGCCTCCTTCAGGAGGTTCGCGTTGAAGCCGCCGGCGAAGCCGCGGTTGCTCGTGAGCAGCAGCAGCACCGCGCGGTCCGGGCCGCCCTCGGCGGGCGGCAGCGGCTGGCGCAGCAGCGGAAACTGCTCGGCGAGGTCCGGGGTGACCAGGTCGCCGATCACCTCGCGCAGCGCCTCGGCGTAGGGCCGGGCGGCGATCATCCGGTCCTGCGCGCGCTTCAGCTTGGACGTGGCGACCAGCTCCATCGTCCGCGTGATCTTGCGCGTGTTCGTGACCGAGCGGATGCGGCCCTTGAGGGCGCGTGCCTTCGCCATCTTACGCCGCGGGCCGGAACATCGGCTTGAACGCCTCGATCGCCGCCTTGACGTCCGCGACGATCGGGTCCGAGAGCTCCCGCTTCTCGCGGATCGCGGCGAGCACCTCGGGACGCGAGGCGCGCAGCCACTCGAGGAAGTCCGCCTCCCACTGCCGCACCACCACCACGTCGACGTCGTCCAGGTAGCCGTTGGTCACCGCGTAGATCGCGACCACCTGCTCCTCGACCGGCACCGGCTGGTACTGCGGCTGCTTCAGGATCTCGACCGTCCGCGCGCCGCGCGCCAGCTGGCGCTGCGTCGCCGCGTCGAGGTCGGACCCGAACTGCGCGAACGCCTCCAGCTCCCGGTACTGCGCCAGCGACAGCCGCAGCGGGCCGGCCACCTTCTTCATCGCCTTGATCTGGGCGTTGCCGCCCACCCGGCTCACCGAGATGCCCACGTCGACCGCGGGCCGCACGTCGGCGTAGAAGAGGTCGGTCTGCAGGAAGATCTGCCCGTCGGTGATCGAGATGACGTTGGTCGGGATGTACGCCGAGACGTCGCCCGCCTGGGTCTCGATGATCGGCAGCGCGGTGAGCGAGCCGCCCGGCACCTTGATGCGCGGGTCGAACTTCACCGTCTCCGGGTCGTTGCTGATCTTCGCGGCCCGCTCGAGCAGGCGCGAGTGCAGGTAGAACACGTCGCCCGGGTAGGCCTCGCGGCCCGGCGGGCGGCGCAGGATGAGCGACATCTGCCGGTACGCCGACGCCTGCTTCGAGAGGTCGTCGTACACGCAGAGGGTCGCCTTCCCCTCCTCGTACATGAAGTGCTCGGCGATCGCGCAGCCGGTGTACGGGGCGATGAACTGCAGCGGCGCCGGGTCGGAGGCCGAGGCCACGACCACCACCGAGTACTCCATCGCGCCGGCGGCCTTGAGCCGCTCGACCAGCGTCGCCACGGTCGAGCGCTTCTGCCCGATCGCGACGTAGACGCAGACGACGCCGGTGCCCTTCTGGTTGACGATGGTGTCGACCGCGATCGCGGTCTTGCCGGTGCCGCGGTCGCCGATGATCAGCTCGCGCTGGCCGCGGCCGATCGGGATCATCGCGTCGATCGCCTTGAGCCCGGTCTGCAGCGGCTCGGTCACCGGCTGGCGCACGATGATGCCCGGGGCGATCATCTCGACCGGCCGACCCGACGTCCCCTCGACCGGGCCGAGCCCGTCGACCGGCACGCCGAGGGCGTCGACCACGCGACCGAGGATCTTCGGACCCACCTGCACCTCGAGCAGGCGACCGGTGGCGCGCACCTCGTCGCCTTCCTTCAGCTTGAGGTAGTCGCCCATGATCGCGGCGCCCACCGAGTCCTGCTCCAGGTTCAGGACCAGGCCCGTGATCACCTCGCCGCTCTCGCGGACGGTGAACTCGAGCATCTCGCCGGCGATCGCCTTCTTCAGGCCGTACACCAGCGCGACGCCGTCCTTCACCTCCAGCACCGTCCCGACATCATCGACGTCGAGCGCACCGAGATCGGCGGCGGCGATTTCCTTGAGGAGGACGTCCTTCAGTTCGCCGGGGCGAAGCATCGAGTCAGTGGCCATGGTACTCATGCGCTGAGGGTGATCGGCAGTTCGTCCACAAGCTTGTGAAAATAGTCACAAGTTCCGGACCCCGACAAGCCGCCGGGTCAGGTCCAGCGTCCCCGTCCGGTCCCGCCCAGCCGGGCCAGGATCCGGTCGGGCGGCAGCGCCCCCAGCGCCCCCGCCGGGACCCCGGCCAGCCGGCGGCTGCTGCGCTGAAGGAGCGAGACGGAGGAGTAGCCGAGCAGGCGGGCGGCATCGGTCACTCGGTAGCCGGCCGAGCCGAGGAGCTGGCCGGCCGCGACCAGGCGGACCGCGTCGATCGCGTCCTTGAGCGACGGGGCCCGGCCGGCGGCAAAACGCCGCGAGAGCGTCTCCCGGGCGACTCCGTGCCGCTTCGCCAGCGCGCCGGTGCCCAGCCGGGTCGGGGCCTCCGCGATGATCGTCCCCCAGGCCGCCAGCTGGAGCGGTTCATGGAGGTCGAGGCGCCCCGCCAGCGGCAGGAGGGCGTCCTCGCGACGGGCGGTGAGTCCCGACCGGCGCACGATCCGGCCGACGACCGGGTCGTCGATTCCCTCCACCAGGACGCCGGCGATCCCCTGGGCCCAGATGCGCCGGAGCAGCCCGGCGTCGTCGGAACGGACCGGGGCGAACAGCACCACGGGCAACGAGCCGTACTCGGCCCGGAGCGCCGAGAACGCCGGCCCGCGGGCCGCCTCGGCGCCGATCACGACCGCGTCGACGAGGTGCTGGCCCAACAGGGTGGCGAGGTGGGCAGGCGAACGGGCGGTGAGGACCCGCGTCGGGCGACCCGGCAGGGCGCGCCGCAGGGTGATCAGCGCCGAGCGGCGCTCCAGCAGCGCCGCGACGACCGGCATCGCTCAGCCGGTCAGTCGGCGGCCGCTTCCTGGGCGGCCGGGATCCGCTCGGGACGCGCCGGGGGGCGCCCCCGGCCGACCGCGACGAGACAGCGTGCCATCTCGGCGGCACGGCGCAGGACGCCGCGGGCGTTGTCGTAGCTGAGCACCTCGAGCGCCTTGTCGAGATGCTCCCAGCGCACCGCGGTGATCCCCTCGTCCTGCTGCGGCACCGCCTCCCCGCTCGGCGACTCGAACAGGAAGAAGTGGCAGAACTTGTGGATGTACCGGCCCCGGAACCGGAAGTGCCAGTCGATCAGCCGGATCGGGCCGTGGAGGATGAGATCGTCGAGCCCCGCCTCCTCGCGCGTCTCCCGCAACGCCGCGTCGGCCGGGGACTCCTCGTCCTCGAGGTGGCCCTTGGGAAAGCCCCAGTGCCGGTAGCTGTCGCGGATGAGCAGGAACCGTGGCGCGCCATCGGCGTCGCGACGGAACACGATCCCGCCCGCCGACACCTCGCGCTCGGCCTTCTTCTTTGGACTCATCGATTCCCCTGCGACCGATGGAGATGCGCGATTGGAGGATCGAGATTCGCCCGCACTCCCGAATCTCGACTCGCGAGTCTCCAATCTCGCCGACGCTGTCGGTGGTCAGAACACCGAGAATCTAAAATAGCGCCGCGGATTCGCCTGGATGTCGGCGAGGAGCGACCGCAGCTGGACGACGGTCCGGGTCGCCTCGGTGTAGAGGGTCGAGTCCCGCGAGAGCATCCCGAGCGTCCCCTGTCCGCTGGAGAGTCGCGCGAGGACCGAGTCCGTCGAGGCGAGGATCCCGACCAGCCGGCCCCGCTCGGCGGCGGCGGTGCCCGAGACCTGGCGGAGGTCGCCGCCCGCCGCGCGCAGGTCGGCCGCGGCCGCCCGGGCGTCGCGCACCAGGGCCGAGAGTTCGCCGTCGGCGGTGGAGGAGTCGATGCGCGAGAGGGTCGCCTCGAGGTGGCCGCTGGCGGCCGCGATGTTCCCCGAGGAACTGGCCGCGTTGCTGACGACCCGGTCGAGCTGGTCGGCCTGGCGGTCGGTGAAGGCGGCCAGCCGCTGGGCCGAGCGGCGCAGCGCGACGACGCTCTGCCGCAGGTCGTTGATCGTGCTGCTGTCGACCAGGCCGCCGATGCGGTTGGTGACCGTCGCGACGTCGCCGGCGATCCGCGACGCCTGGGCCGTGAGCTGGCCGATGTCGGGGAGCGTGGCACCCGGCCAGGCGCCGCCGGCCGAGTCGGCCTCGGCGAGCAGCCGTCGCACCTCGGGATCGTCCGGCGCCTGGTCGCGGTTGAAGATCGCGACCTGCCACTCGCCGAACAGCGACGCCGACGCGGCGATCGCGACGGGGTCGGAGGGGAGCGCCACGTCACCGGTGAGACGCAGGTCGGTCTCGACCCACTCGTCGCTGGCGAGGCGGATCGCCTCGACCCGCCCGATCCGGACGCCGCGGAGCACGACCGGGTCGCCGACGCCGACGCCACCGGTCGTGCGGAACCGGGCGGTCGCGAGCGTCCGCGGCCCGCCGCCACTCAGCTGCCCGAGCCAGACGGCGCCGGCGATCACGACGGCGATCGCCAGCAGGACAACCAGCCCGACGGTGAATTCGTTGCGACGGCTCATTCGGGACGCCCCTCGATGAACTGCCGGACCACCGGATCCTGGCTGGCGCGGATCTCCGCCGCCGTGCCCGACGCGCGGATGCGCCCTTCGTGGAGCAGCGCGAACCGGTCGCCGACCCGGAACGCCGACTGGAGGTCGTGGGTCACCACGATGCTCGTCACCCCGAGCTGCTCGCGCACGCGGAGCATCAGCTCGTCCATCGTGGCCGTGGTGACGGGATCGAGGCCGGTGGTCGGCTCGTCCCACAGAATGTAACGCGGCCTGAGCACCACGGCGCGCGCGATGCCGACGCGCTTGCGCATGCCGCCCGAGAGCTCGGCCGGATACCGGTCGCCCACCTCCGGCAGCCCGACCATGGCGAGTGCCTCGGCGGACCGCGCGGCGATCGTCGCGGCGTCGAGGCCCTGGCGCCGCAGCGCGAGGGCCAGGTTGCCCGCACAGGTCAGCGAGTCGAACAGCGCGGCGAACTGGAAGACGTACCCGATCTCGCGGCGGAGCGCGTCGAGGTCGTCGGGCTCGAGCCGGTCGACCTGGCGGTCGTCCACGTACACCGCGCCGGCATCCGGCCGCAGCAGCCCGACGACGTGCTTGATCAGCACGCTCTTGCCCGAGCCCGAGCGGCCGAGCAGCACCTGCGTCGCGCCGTCGGGCACCTCGAGCGTCACGCCGCGGAGGACCTCGACCGCGTCGAAGCGCTTGTGGAGGTCGTCGAAGCGGATCACAGCAGCACCATCGCCCAGAATGCGTCGAGCACCAGGATCGCCATGCACCCCTCGGCCACCGCGCGGGTGGTCTCGCGACCCACGCCGGCAGCGCCGCCGGTAGTGCCGAGGCCGCGCAGGCACCCGATCAGCGCGACGGCGCCGCCGAACGACGCCGCCTTCACCAGCCCGAACCAGATGTCCTTGAACTGGTAGAAGTTGCGGAGTCCCTTGACGAACTCGGGCGTGGTGAGGTCGAGCAGGTTGACGCTGGTGATCCAGCCGGCGAGGACGCCGGTCCCCATCGCAAACGCCGTGACCACCGGGAACATCAGCGTCGCGGCGAGCACCCGCGGCACCACGAGGTAGCTGCCGGGATCCCAGGCCAGCGTCTCGAGCGCGTCGACCTGCTCGGTCACCTTCATCGTGCCGAGCTCGGCGGCGATGTTGGCACCCACGCGACCGGCGAGCGCCATGCCGGTGAGCACCGGGCCGAGCTCCATCATCACCGTCTTGCCGACCAGCGCGCCGACGAAGTAGAGCGGCACCGAGCCGGTGAAGATGTAGGACGCGAGGAGGGCGAGGACGATGCCGGTGAAGACCGCGATGAACAGCGCGATCGGCACCGACGCGACGCCGAGGCGGCGCATCTGCTCGAGGAGCTGGGGCGTCCACGCGCTGGTGTCGCCGAGGGCGCGGCCGGCGCGGAGGGCGGCGGCCCCCATGCTGGCGACGGCGCGGCGGGGGGTGGGGATCGGCACGCCGAAAGGTACTGTCAGGGGATGGTGAAGGGTGAAGGGTGAAGGGGGGCGACCCCAAGGAGACTCCCCCCTTCACCCTTCACCCTTCACCCTTCACCGCCGTCAGGGAATAAGCACCGCGTCGATCACGTGGATGACGCCGTTCTTCTGCATCACGTCGCCGATGGTGACCATGGCGGTGTTCCCCTTGGCATCCTTCACCCAGATCCCGTCGTCGCCGACGCCGACCCAGAGCTTGCCGCCCTCGACGGTCGTCAGCTCGGCCTTGCCCATCCCCTTGGCGACGGCCGCCTTCAGCTTCGCGGCGGTCCAGGTGCCCGGCACGACGTGGTAGGTGAGCACCTTGGCAAGCGTCGGCTTGTTGGCCGGCTCGAGCAGGTTGGCGACGGTGCCCGCGGGAAGCTTGTCAAACGCGGCGTTGGTCGGGGCGAAGACCGTGAAGGGCCCCTTCCCCTTGAGCGTCTCGACCAGTCCGGCGGCCTTCACGGCCGCGACCAGCGTGGTGTGATCCTTGGAGTTGACGGCGTTGTCGACGATGTCCCGCGACGGGTACATCGCGGCGCCGCCGACCATCGGGTTCTGCGCGGCCAGCGCGGCGGGGATCGCCACGAATGCGGCCAGGATTGCGAACGACCTCGGCACGACACACCTCCGGTGCAGATGAGGAAGGACTGCTTGCACCGGGAGTACGGCGTGGAGGCGGGATCGGATTGGTGGGGGAGTACGGTGAAGGGTGAAGGGTGAAGGGTGAAGGGGAACAGCCCCGGACGGCGGGCTCCCCTTCACCCTTCACCCTTGACCGTTAGCTGGCGAAGGACGCCAGCGCCCGGCCGGTCTCGCCGTCCTTGAGGCGCTTGAGCGCCCGGTCGCGCAGCTGGCGGACCCGCTCGCGGGTGACGCCGAGCATGCCGCCGATCTCCTCGAGGGTGTGCTCGCGGCCACCGTCGAGGCCGAAGTACAGGCGGAGCACCTTGGCATCGCGGGGCGGCAGCGTCGCGAGCGCCTGCTCGATCTCGTCGCTGAGGAAGCGGTCCATCGCCTCCTCCTCCGCGTCGTTCCCCTCGCTGGCGGCGAAGCGGTCGATCAGCGACCGGTCGCCGTCGGGGTCGAGCGGGGCGTCGAGGCGCACGTCGGCGGTGTTGAGCGCGGCGAGCGCCTGCACCACGTCGACCGCGAGGCCGGTGACGTTCGAGATCTCCTCGGGCGTCGGCTCCCGCCGCAGCTCCTGGCGGAGCGACTCCGACGCGCGGATGATCCGCGAGAGGTCGGCGGTGCGGTTGAGCGGCACCCGTACGGTGCGGCCCTGCCGGGCCAGCGCGGCGAGGATCGACTGGCGGATCCACCAGACCGCGTAGGAGATGAACTTGACGCCCTGGTCGGGATCGAACTTCCGCGCGGCCGTCATCAGGCCGACGTTCCCCTCGCCGATCAGGTCGGTGAGCGCCATGCCGCGGTTCTGGTACTTCTTGGCGACCGAGATCACGAAGCGCAGGTTGCGGGTGACGAGTTCGCGCATGGCATCCTCGTCGCCCGCCTGCACCTTGCGGGCGACCGCGACCTCCTGCGCTGGCGTCAGCAGCGGCGTGCGCGACACCTCGTAGAGGTACTGGTCGAGGATGTCGCGGTCGGCATCGTAGACCCCGAGCGAGCGCGCGGTTTCGCGCTTCCGTGCGCGCCGCTTCGGCGGCGGCTCGCTTGCCAGGATCTCCTCGAGGGTGAGGTCCGGCGCGGCGGGAGCGGGGGTCTTCTCGGTCATCGCACCTCAAGGATACCCGTGCCCCGGGCGGAGGCGAATTGCACCCGGGATTTGCTTGACACCGCCGCACCGCTCCGGTACCATTCCCGGCTCCCTTGGCCGGGGGTTTGGCCGGGGACCCGGGGGGCGTAGCTCAGTTGGGAGAGCGCGTGAATGGCATTCACGAGGTCAGGGGTTCGATTCCCCTCGCCTCCATGCCCGGGATGGCGAATCACCCGTCGCAGAGGCTCGGGGCCTCCATGCCCGGGATGGTTGCGGACCGGCGCGGGGCGGCCTAACTTGGCGCTTCGCGGGACGTTGCGGGAATAGCTCAGTTGGTAGAGCACAACCTTGCCAAGGTTGGGGTCGCGGGTT
>CAZKYO010000037.1:0-25015 GCA_964557115.1 uncultured Gemmatimonadaceae bacterium | reverse complement strand
CAGGTTGAACGTCTGGAAGACGAACCCGATCTCCTTGTTGCGGATCCGGGCCAGCGCGTCGTCGCCCAGCTCGCTGACCCGGTGGCCGTTGAGCCAGTACTCGCCCGCGGTCGGCGTGTCGAGGCAGCCGATCATGTTCATCAGCGTCGACTTGCCCGACCCCGAGGGTCCCATGATCGCCACGAACTCGTTACGGCGGATCGTGATGTCCACCCCGTCGAGGGCGCGCACGATCTCGCCCCCCATGTGGTACTCGCGGTGGAGGTCGCGGGTGACGATCACCGCGTCGCGCGGGACGTCGCCGGGGAGGAGCGCCATGCGCTCCGCGGTGTCGAGCATGTCGCGGCTCATTGCAGCGTCCTTCCGATCAGCGATTCGATCTGGGCCTTGGCCTGCAGGTACTGGAAGCGCGCCTGCACCTCCTGCAGCTGGGCCTGGGTCAGGGCACCCTGCACCTGGGTGAGCTCGAGCACCGTCGCCACGCCGAGGCGGTAGCGGGCCTCGGTCACGCGCAGGTTCTCCTGGGCGGCGTTCACCGAGATCTGCGCCACGTCCACGGCCTCCTTGGCGTTGCCGAGCGAGGCGTAGAACTGGGTCAGCTGCGAGGAGATCTGCCGGCGCTGGTCGGCCAGCGTCGCCTCGGTGTTGTCGACCTGGATCGCGGCGTTCTCGATGTTGGTCTCGCGCTGGAGCGAGGTCCACGGCGAGAAGCTCATCGAGAGGCGCAGCGACCGGCGCGGCTCGAGGGTGTAGTCGTTGGTCTTCTGCGCGGTCCAGATGTTCGAGGCGGTCGCGTTGACGGTGGGCCAGTAGCCCGCCTTCTGGCTCTTGAGCTGCTGCTTGACGGCGTCGAGCTGCGCGAGCGAGCTCTTGATCGCCGGCGACGACAGCTCGGCCTCGGTGCGGATGCCCGCGGTGTCGAGCAGCACCGGCGCGGCGTAGAACGCCGAGTCGTCGCGGGCCGCGACGCGGCCGTCCGCCCCGATCAGCCGGGCCAGGTTGGCCTCGTTGCTGGCGAGCGTCGCCTGCGCCTGCAGCAGCTGCTGCCGCGCCTGGCCGAGCTGCACCAGCGCGGTGAGCGAGTCGGAGCGCTGCCCCGCCCCGCTCTGCAGCTTGGCGGTGGCGATGTCGAGCTGCTGCTGGGCCCGCTGCACCGCCTCCTCCTGCACCTTCAGCACCTCCTGCTGCGACAGCGCGTTGAAGAACGCGTTGGTCACGTTGAGGCGGTTGGTGAAGCGGGCCGAGATCAGGCCGGCGTCGGCCGAGAGCTCGCGGGCGTTGGCGGCGCTGAGGTTGTGGGCCCGCGCGAAGCCGTCGAAGATCGTGAGGTTGGCCTGCGCCCCGAGCGAGTAGCTGGGGTTGGTGGTGTTGCCGCTGATCACCTCGCCGGTCACCGGGTCGAGGCGCGACTGGCCCGACGACATCTGCAGGTCGGCGCCGATCGGGAAGGTGAGCTGCGGGATGTACTGCCACTTGGCGGTGCGGACGCTGAGCTCCGCCGTCCGCACCGAGTTGCGGGCCTGCACGACCGAGGGCGCCACGTCCTCGGAGCGGCGGATCGCCTCCTCCAGGGACACGACGGTCGGGCTCTGCTGGGCCGCGAGCGGCAGGGCGCCGGAGAGCGCCACGACGGCGGCGAGGAGCAGGGAGCGACTAGCGGTCACGCGGGGGGCCTCCGGGCTGGTTCCGGTCACGGTCGCGACGGCGGTTCTCGTCCATCGCACGGGAAATGGAGTCATACTTCTCTCGCTGCACTGGGGTGAGGAGTGGCCGGACCATCTCCCGGATCGAGCTCCGCACCGAATCGACGCGGGGCCGGATCGTCTGGTAGATCGAGTCCATCGGCGGCCGGATCTGCTTCTGGAGCGAATCCAGCTGCACCTCGCCGACGTGATAGACCGCCACCAGGGAGTCCTGCTGGTCCTTCGTGAGCTGCAGCTGCTCCGCCCAGAAACAGACGCGCCCGTTGCGCACGGCACAGTCCGGCCGGTTGCCGGGGCGCTTGCCACCCTTGCCGAACGTGGCCATCAGCACCGCGCCGGCGGCGAGGCCGACGATGAACGCCCCGCCGAGCAGGGTGAACGCCCGAGCCCGTGAAGTGATCACCGGAGCCCCGACATCGACGCGAGGAGCACGTCGGTCCCGGGCCGCTGGGCATCGATCAGCTGCACCGCCACCGATTCCTCAGCCACCCCCGCGGTCGCAGCGGGCCTGAGCGCCATCCATCCCGCCGCCGCCGCGAGCACCGCCGCGAGCGACGTGGCGAGGACGCCCTGCCAGAACCATCCGGCGAGCACCTCGTCCCAGGTCCGCTCCCGGCGGGCCCGGATCAACGCGCGCAGCCGGGTGACGAACGCCCCGTCATGGGGCATCGCCAGCGCCTCGCGCAGCACCGGTCCCAGCTCGGGATCCGGGGTCATGTCGACCGACGTCGACCGGTCACTCATCCCATTCCTCCTTCACGCTGCCGAGCGCCTTGCGTAGCGCCCGACGTCCATGGAACACATCCGACTTCACGGTGCCCTCGGGAATCCCCAGCATCCTGGCGATCTCCGCCTGCGGGTATCCCTCGGCATCGAACAGCACCACGGCGAGCCGCTGCCGTTCGGGCAACGTCGCCAGCGCCTCCCTCAGGCGGTCCCCGAGGTCGAGCGCTCCGGCGTCACTCGCCGGGTCGTCCCGCGCCGCCGCCGCCACGTGCTCGAGCGGTTCCGCGGTCCGGACCCGACGCCGCCGCCGGAGATCTCGCGCGGCGTTGACGACGATCTGCATCAGCCACGGCCGGAACGCCCGCCTGGGGTCGTATCGACCGATGGCCTGCCAGGCGGAAAGGAACCCCTCCTGGGCCGCATCGTCGGCGTCCTCCTGGTCCTCCAGGACGGCGTAGGCCACCCGTCGCGCCATCGGCGCATGCCGGGCGACCAGCTCACCGAAGGCCTCGGGGTCGCCCCTCGAGGCGCGGGCGGCGAGCTCTGCGTCGTCCACGCCGGTCATACGCGGGGTTTCGGGGGGAGGTTGAGGTCAGGCACGCCGCCGCCGATGCACGCTGCCGATGAGGAGCGCGACACCGGCGATCCCGGCCAGCGCCGCCGTGGTGTAGGCCGTGGCCCGGGGAAAGAACGCCAGGACCAGGGCAAAGATGACAAGCGCCAGCCCCAGCGAGCCGGTCAGGGCGGCCTGCGCCGCCCGGGTCAGGGATGCCATCCGAAGGTACGCCCGCCGGCGCCGCTCGAGCATCCCCGGCCGGTGCGGATCAGGCAGGCGGTCGAGGGCAGGGGCATTGGCAATCAGCGCCGAGGGGCGCCGGAATCCGGGCAGCCGGGGGACCCGCCTGAGCCGGGCGACCACCTCCCGCGACCGGGCCAGGTCCTCGACGAACTGTCCGTCCAGCCGCTCGGCCAGGGCAGGGGAGTCCACGAAGACGTCCACCTCCCAGTTGGCGATCAGCGAGGAAGGATTGAGGTTGCTCGACCCCACCCGCACCCAGCGGCCATCCACCGAGATCGTCTTGGCGTGGAGCATCGGGCCACCCCACTCCCAGAGCCGGACCCCGGAGCGTAGTAGTCTCCTATACCCCGTGCGCGAGAAGTTCCGGACCATCGGGATGTCGCTCGCCCCGGGCACCAGCAGCCGGACATCCACGCCGTCGGCCGCGGCGTCCTCGAAGACCTGGTAGAGCCGGGGCGGCCCGGCCAGGTAGGCCTCGGTCACCCAGATCCGTTCGTTGCTGATCCCCAGCATCAGGTCGATCACCCGCCAGGTCCGCTCCTCCCCCGGCCGGGTCGCCACGACGAGCACCCCGTCCTCGCCGGCCTGGGGCACCTCGGCCGGGACCTCGTCGTCCTCGACCGCGCCGCCGCCGGCCGCCTTCCATGCGGCCAGGAACGAGGTGTCGAGCACCCGGGCCGCCGGGCCGTCGAGCCCGACCGCGGTGTCGCGCCATGGCTGGCGCCCGGAGGCGGGATCGCCGGACCACTCGTCGCCGATGCAGTTGCCGCCGGTCACCGCGCGGGCCCCGTCGACGATCAGCGTCTTGCGGTGGTCGCGCGAGATCAGCCCGAACGGCGCGCGCAGGTTGGGCGGGTTGAACGCGCGGACCTCGGCGCCGGCCTCGCGGAGACGCTGCCAGAAGCGGCGCGACGTGCCGAGCGAGCCGAGCCAGTCGTAGAGGACTCGCACCCGGACGCCGGCCCGCGCCTTCGCGATCAGCTGTTCGCCGAACGCGCGCCCGGTGGCGTCGTCGCGGAAGATGTAGTTCTCGAAGTGAATCCGACCGGTCGCCTCGGCGATCAGCTCGTGCATGACCGGGTAGATCGACGGCCCGTCGAACAGCAGCCGGACGGCGTTGCCCGGCACGGCCGAGCTTCCCGATGCGCGCTCGGTGGCGCGCAGCAGTGCGGTGGTGGGGCGGAACGGATCCGGCTGGGCGCTCACCCGGCTCCGAGGCCGAGCTCCCGCTCGGCCGGACGCAGCGCGGCGATCACCTCGCCGATCACCTCGTCGAGCGGCAGCCCGAGCTCCTCGGCGCCCTGATGGACGTCGTCGCGACTCACGCCCCGGGCGAACGCCTTGTCCTTGAGCTTCTTCTTCACCGACTTCACCTCCAGGTCGGCGAGCGAGCGCGAGGGCCGCACCAGGGCACAGGCCACCACGAAGCCGGCGAGTTCGTCCACGGCGAAGAGCACCCTGGCGAGGTCGGTTGTGCGGGGCGTGTTGGTGAACGCCGCGTGGCCGAGGATCGCCTGGCACCCCTCCTCCGGAAAGCCGAGGCCGCGCAGGTGGTGCACGCCCTCGGTGGGGTGCTCCCGATCGGCCGCGCGCGCGTCGTTGGGGAAGCGCTCGTAGTCGTAGTCGTGCAGCAGGCCGACGGTGCCCCACCACTCGGGATCGCCGCCGTAGCGGGGGGCGAAGTGCCGCATGGCGAGCTCGACCGCGCGCATGTGGGCCCGGAGCGCGGGCGAGGCGGTCCACTCGGTCATGAGCGACCAGGCGGCGTCACGGGAAAGGCGGATCATGGGGGAAAGCTACTGCGAGCGGCGACAAGCGACAGGCGACAAGCGGACCCATCGGGACCACCTGTCGCCCGTCGCACGTCACCCGTCGCCCGGACTAGTGCAGCCCGGGGCCCGTCCGCATCTGCTCGCTGGCGACGAAGTGGACCCGCGCCGCCTCCCGCCCGTCGATCGCCACCACGATGGCGTGGCGGCCCGGCCGTTCCAGCGGCAGGTCGAGGACGATGATCCCGGGCGCCTCGACCTCGGTCACGCCGGCCGGCGGTTCGCGCATCTGCAGGCCGCCGTTGTGCTCGAGGAGCAGTTCGTCGTCGGGGCCGACCAGCGAGAGCGACACGCGATGGTCGCCGACCTCGTCGCGGCGGCCAGTGAGGAGCAGCACGAGGTGGGCGCGCGGATGCACGCCCGGGAACTCGGCCATCGCGACGTGTCGCCACACCCCGATGACCGAGAGCTTGCCCTGCTGGTCGACCAGCGCGTGGTCGGCGAGCGCGGCGAGGTCGATGCGAATGCTCAGCTCACCCGGATCGAGTTGACCACGTCGCCCTGCTTGATGGCGAAGACGACGTCCATCCCCTCGGTGACCTGGCCGAAGACGGTGTGGACCCCGTCGAGATGCGGCTGCGGCGAGTGGGCGATGAAGAACTGGCTGCCGCCGGTGTCCTTCCCCGCGTGCGCCATCGAGAGCGCGCCGGCCTGGTGCTTGTGCGGGTTGCCCTTGGTCTCGCACTTGATCGTCCAGCCGGGCCCGCCGGTGCCGACGCGCGGGTTGCCCGCGTCCTTCGACAGCGGATCGCCGCCCTGGATGACGAAGTCCTTGATCACCCGGTGGAAGCGGGTGCCGTCGTAGAACTCGCTGTTGGCGAGCTTCTCGAAGTTCGCGACCGTCCCCGGCGCGGCGTCATCGTAGAGCTCGGCGGTGATCGTGCCGCGGGAGGTGTCGATGGTGGCGGTCTTCATGAGCAGAGACTCGTGATTGGAGATTCGCGATTGGAGGGACGTGGGCTGTCAAAGGTAATCCGGGGGCCGGAAGTCCTCGAATCGCCAGTCTCGAATCGCGCATCTCACGTGCGCCGGCTCGGACACCATTCGGCAATCACGCACTCGGCGCACTTCGGCCGATTGGCGATGCAGACCCGCCGCCCGTGCCAGATCAGCAAGTGGGAGAGCAGCGCCCAGTCCGCCTGCGGGAAGAGCGCCATGAGGTCGCGCTCGACCTTCTCGGGATCGGTCTCGCGGGTGAGCCGCAGCAGCCCGGCGAGCCGCTTGACGTGGGTGTCCACCGTGACGCCGGCGTTGATCCCGAAGGCGTTGCCGAGGATCACGTTGGCGGTCTTGCGGCCGACCCCGGGCAGCGGCCGCAACGCGTCCATCGTGGCCGGGATGGTGCCGCCGTGATCGGCGACCACGGCGCGGGCCATGCCGATCAGCGACTTCGCCTTGTTGCGGAAGAAGCCGGTCGAGCGGATCAGCGCCTCGACGTCCTCCTGGCGCGCCGCCGCCAGTGCCTCGGCGTCGGGGTAACGGGCAAAGAGTGCCGGGGTGACCATGTTGACGCGCGCGTCGGTGCACTGCGCCGAGAGGATCGTCGCGACGAGGAGCTGGTACGGATCGTCGTGGTCGAGCTCGCAGTGGGCGTCGGGATACTCGGCCTTGAGCTCGGCCAGGATCGCCGCCGCGCGTGCCGCGCGCGCGGCCTTTCCCTCCCGGGCCATCAGGCGCGCCGGGCGCGGGCGAAGGCGAGGAACTCCTCGGCGCTCCGGCAGTTGAGGATGTCGTCCGGCCCGAGGCCGCCCTTGCGGGCGATCCCGATCCCGAAGTCGACGTTCGCGAGGCCGGCGACGTTGTGCGCGTCGGCGCCGATCGAGATCATCACCCCCGCCTCGCGCGCGCGCCGCAGCATCCGCCAGTCGAGGTCGAGCCGGTGCGGGTCGGCGTTGATCTCGATCGCCGCGCGCGCCTTGCCCGCCGCGTCGATCACCGCGTCGAGGTCCACCGCGTAGGCCTCGCGCGAGAGCAGCAGCCGGCCGGTCGGGTGGCCGACGATCGTGAGCCACGGCGAGGCGATCGCGCGCAGGAAGCGGGCGGTCATCTCCTCCCGGCCGAGGGTGAAGCGCGAGTGGACGCTGGCGATGACGAAGTCGAAGCCGGCCATGACGTCGTCCGGGTAGTCGAGGTCGCCGTCCTGCAGGATGTCGCTCTCGATCCCCTTGAGCACCCGGATGCCGGGATCAGTCGCGTTGAACGCGTCGATCTCGTCCCACTGGCGCCGGAGGTCGTCGGGCTGCATCCCGCCGGCGTACGCTGCCGAGCGCGAATGGTCGGTGATGCCGACCCACGCGTAGCCCGCCTCGCGCGAGGCGGTGGCGATCTGGGCGACGGTGTTCGTCCCGTCGGAGTACTGCGTGTGGCAGTGCAGGAAGCCGCGCAGGTCGCCGCGCTCGAGCAGCCGGGGCACCGGGCGGTCGAGTTCGTCGCCGGTCTCGCGCAGCTCGGGCGGGATCCACGGCAGGCCGAGGGCGCGGTAGAGCGTCTCCTCGTCCGGCGTCGGGACGAACTGGCTCCCCTTCCACAGCGCGGCGCCGGCGAAGGTGAATCCGCGCCCCTTGGCGATCTCGGTGAGGCGCTCGAGATGGGCCTCGCTGCCGGTGGCCTGCACGAGCACCGCGCCGAGGTTCTGCGGCGGCGTGACGACCACCTGCACCGGCGCGCCACCGGCGACGCGCAGCGTGGCGGCGCGCTCGTCCTCCCCGGCGACCTCGCTCACCCCGGCGACGCCGGCCAGCGAGCGGAAGACCTCCGCCGGGGCGACGTCGGCGACGACGACGACGATCAGGTCGCGCACCACCTCCGACCGTCGCCGCACTTCGCCGGCAGGATGCACCGCCAGCACGTGCGGCATCGCCGCGATCGCCTCGCCGATGGCGTTCGCCTCGTCGCGGGCGTGGTGCGCGAGACGCCACTGGCTCGCCTGGCGGAGGAAGGCGATTCCCTTGAGCACTCCCTCCGCGGTGCGGGCGCCGAAGCGCGGCAGCGCGGCGAGCCGGCCGTCGCGCGCGGCCTCCTCGAGCTCGGTGAGCGTCTCGATGCCGAGCGTCGCATGGATCTGGCGGATCTTGGCGACGCCGAGGCCGGAGATCTGCAGCATCTCGACGAGGCCCGGCGGCACGTCCTCGCGCAGCTGCTCGAGCATCTCGGAGCGGCCGCCCTGGACCAGTTCGGTGATCACCTGCAGGATCGCGGGCCCGATCCCCTTGGCCTGGGCCAGCGAACCGTCGGCGATCGCGGCGGGCAGCTCGCCGGTGAAGCCCTCGACGGTGCTCGCCGCGCCGCGGAAGGCGCGCACGCGGAACGGGTTCTCGCCCTGCAGCTCCAGGTACGACGCGATCTGCTCGAGCGTGGCGGCGACCGACTTGCGATCCATGCGATCCGCTCTCCGTGGAACGTTCAGCGCGCCGCGGCGTGCCACGCCAGGCGCAGCAGCTCTTCGGCGTTGTCGAGGCTGGCGAGCCCGGCCGCGGCACCGCCCTCCATCGTCGCGGCGAACGGCGTGTCGCCTTCGCGCGCGGGGCCGGGCGACGGACGCCCCTCCGCCACGAGCACGGAGAGTCCGGGGCGGGACTGGTGCAGCCCCAGGCAGGCCACCACCCGGAGCGCCTCGCCCTCGGGCACCGCAAACCAGCCGTCGAGCGGCTCGTGCGTCTCCTGATCCTGGAGCCGCGCCCAGATGCGGCGCGGGGCGACCTGAATGTACTCCGTCGCCGCGCTCCCCGAGCCGTCGGGAGGCACGGTCGCCGTGCCCGCGACCGCCAGCAGGCGTTCCGTCGCCTCGCGGCCGAGAATGCGGACCGGCGTGCCCGAGGTCCAGTGCCGGTAGGCGGCGTGCACGAACGCGACGAAGTCGTCGACCGCGTCGCCCAGGCCCTCTTCGGGTCGCAGGTCGCGCAGCAGCTCGATCACCGGGGCCGCCATCAGGAAGTCGTCGAGCCGCGGGGCATCGCCGAGCGCCTCGCGGATCCCGCCGAAGCGTTCGTCGGCGAGCGAGGCGAAGACCAGCCCGAAGGGTGTCGGGTGATCGCTCATTCGCGCGGCAGGAAACGGTCGAGCGTCGCGGTGAACGCGTCGGCGGCCTCGACATAGGGGACGTGGCCGCACGCGGGCAGCACCACGAACTCCGCGTCGAGTGCGTTCGCGGTGCGCCGGGCGCTCTCCAGCGGGATCGGATCGTCGTCGCCGTGCAGCACGATCGCCGGCACGTGCAGCGTGCGGAGCGCGGGTCGGAGGTCGAAGTCCTCGCCCAGCGATTGCCATACCGCCTGCTGGGTCCGGCCGGTCACGCGGAAGGCGGTGATCTCGTCCACGCGCGACGGATCGTGGAAGTAGCCGCTCACCGCGAGCTCGAAGAGGCGTCGCGCATATCGCTCGGGATCGGCGGTCTTGAGGTCGCTCGCCAGCAGCGCGGCGCGGGCGGCGCGGAGCGCCGGGGCGTCGTTGCGGCGGGCGAGGTTCGCCTCGAAGGTCACTCGCTCGCTGCGTTCGGCCGGGGCGGGGGAGACCAGCGCGAGGCGCTCCACTCGATCCGGGTGCGCCACCGCGTACAGCATCGCCAGCAGGGCGCCCCACGAGTAGCCGCAGAGCACCATCCGCTCCAAGCCCCATTGCCGGCGCAGCGCCTCGAGGTCGGCCACCTGCTCGTGGGCATCCACCGGCACGTCCCGACCCACCGCCGAGCGACCGCCGCCGCGCTGGTCGTAGAACACAAGCGTCCGTCCGGTGGCGAGCCGGTCGAAGCCTGGACGGAGGTAGCCGTGGTCGGCGCCCGGGCCGCCGTGCAGGACGACCGTCTGGGGGCCGGCGCCGAGGCGCAGCTCGAAGAGGTCGATGCCGCGCACGTGGCGGGTGGTCGTCGTCTCAGGCGACATCGGCGCGCCCGGACCGTCGCGGCAGCGTCACAGCAGGACCGCGAGTGCCTCGGCCACGCGGCGGACCGCCTCCTGCTCCTCGGCGGTGAAGGGATCGAGCTGGTCGGAGTCGACGTCGATCTGGCCGAGGATCTGCCCGCCGCGCCGGATCAGCACCACCAGCTCCGAGCGGGTGAAGAGGTTGCAGGCGATGTAGTTCTCGCGGCCGCGCACGTCGCCGACGTTCTGGTCGAGTCCGGTGGCGACCGCCGTGCCGCAGACGCCCTTGCCGACCGGGATCCGGTCGTGCTCGGTGTCGCGGCCGCTCCAGGCCTCGAGCACGAGTTCGTCGCCGTGCAGCATGTAGAGGTAGACCGACGTGTACGGCTCGCCCGCCTCGCGGATCAGCTCCGCCGCGAGCGAGAGCAGGCGCTCGCGGCCGGCGTCGTGGTTGAAGGCGGCACGGAGCCTGGTGACCACGCGGTCGGCGTCGAGGATCGGCATCAACCGCCCTGGGGCCGGAGGCCGAGGGTCACCTTCACCTTCTCGGTGGCGCCCTTGCGGATGTACACCACCTCGATCGTCTCGCCCGGCTCATGGTCGCGGAGGACGGTGACCATCTCGCGCAGGTCGCGGACCGAGTCACCCGCCATCATCATGATCCGGTCGCCCTTGAGCAGGCCGGCGTCGAAGGCAGGGGAGCCGGCGCCCACGCCGTCGAGCAGCACGCCCTTGCCCTTGTCGTTCATGTCGGGGACCGAACCGAACCACGCGCCGTAGCCGCGGCGGGTGTCCTCCGGTGGCGGTTGGTTGGGCTTGGCGCCGGACTGGGCCGCCACCGGCGTGGCGGCGAGACCGAGCAGCAGAAGGACACGGAGGGCGGCAGGCACGTCGGGACTCCTCGGTCGGGATCAGCCGCATTCTACCCCGGTCGCGGGGCCGCGGGCCATCCAGGGGGTCCCCCGAGGCGGGTCTGGCGGTAGCTTGCGGGTACGATGCCCGCGACCCTCACGGCGCTCTTCGCGTCCGCCATCCACCAGGCCCGCATGGCCGCCGATCCCGACCACAGCGGGATCAACCGCGCGACGACCCTGCTCGTTGCCGCGGCGGGGGCGCGCCGGGTCCAGTGGCGCCACGACGGCGAGCACCTCGAGGTCAACGGCACGCCGATCGCCGAGGACGCGCCGGGGGCGCACGAAATTGGCCGCGCCTTCGCCAACCACCCCACCCGGACCCTCGGCCTGCCGGCGGGGCTCACGTCAACGCAATGGGCGGAGCTCGCGATGCTGTATGCGTCGGCCCCCGGGCTCTACCCGACGGCGGCACACTTCCGCGCCGCCCTCGCCGGCACGGTGCCCGGCGTGATGTACGAGGCCACCAGCGAGGCGCCTCCGGTCGACCCCGGTGTCGACGACGCCCTGCGCGAGACCGCCGACCTCTCGGCCTTCGCGGCGGCCGTCTCCCCCGAAGAGGCGGGGAGCCAGATGGGGCCGGACGCCGTCCGCTCGACCTTCTCGGCGACGCTCGATCCCCTGCTGGTGCGTGGCCGCGCCGCGGTGGCGGCGGCCGACTGGGTGGAACTCGCGGCGGTGCTCGACGAGATGTCGCAGCTCGCCGCGTCGGGCGACGACGCCTCGCGCGCCATCCTCCTGAACGAGCGGCGCCGGATGGCACCGGAACCGGTGCTCCGGCGGTTCGTGCGCGACCTCTCCGAGAGCGGACACGGCGTCCTCGTCGAACGCACCGCCGCGGTGCTCCGCGCCGACGGCGCCGGGGTGCTCCTCGACGCGATCGCCGACGGCCTGCCCCGCCACCTCCATCGCACCTACCTGGAGCTGCTCTCCGAGATGCCCGATGCCCCGCCGGTGCTGGTCCGCGCCCTCGGCGCGGGACGGCCCGAGATCATCGAGGCCGCCGCCGACGTGCTCGGCCGCCGCCGCTTCGAGCAGGCGGTGCCGGTCCTGGGTGCGCTGCTCAAGCACCGCGACGCGCGAGTCCGCACCGCGGCGTGGCGCGCGCTGGAGACGATCGGGACGACGGAGGCGATCCGGCTGCTGCAGTGACGCGTCAGGTCGGCAGGAACTCCTCACCGGGCGCCACGCTGCGCGCGAACGCGGCGAGCAACCGCGCCGTGGCATCGATGTCGGCCAGCGCCGCCATCTCGCTCGGGGAGTGCATGTAGCGGAGCGGCACCGAGACGAGCGCCGTGGCGACGCCGCGATGGGCCGTGAAGATCGCGTCGGCGTCGGTGCCGGTGAAGCGCGGTGCCGCCTGCCACTGCAGCGCGATCCCTTCCGCCTCGGCGACGGCGGCGAGGCGATCGGCAACCACCGGGTTCACCGCGGCGCCGCGCGAGATCACCGGCCCGCCCCCGAGCTTCACGTCGCCGTGGCGCTTCTTCTCGATGCCGGGCGAATCGGTGGCGTGGGTCACGTCCACCACGATCGCGGCGGCCGGCCGCAGCGCGCTCGCCGAGGTGCGGGCACCGCCGCCGGTGTACGCGATCTCCTCCTGCGTGGTGGCCACCGCGGTCACCGGCACCCGGGCCCGGTCGCCGGCGAGGAGCCGCAGCGCCTCGAGCACCACGTGCGCGCCGATCCGGTTGTCGAGCGACCGGGACACGATCCGCTCGTTGGGGAAGCGGGCCATCGTCGCGGCCAGGACGCCGGCGGTGCCCACCGCGACCTGCTCCAGTGCCTCGGCCCGCGAGGCGGCCCCGATGTCGATCCAGAGATCGTGGACCTTGCTGAGCTTGTCGCGGGCGGCCTGGTCCATCAGGTGGATCGCCTGCTTCCCGATCACGCCGGCCACCGGACCGTGACGTCCGAGCAGCGTCACCCGCTGGCCGACGAACACCTGCGAATCCCAGCCGCCGATCACGTCGAACCAGCAGTAGCCGTCGTCGTCGACGTGGACCAGCATCACGCCGATCTCGTCGATGTGCCCGGCGAACATCACGCCGGGAATCTCGGCGCCACCGGGCGGCCGCAGCGTCGCGCGGGAGTTGCCGCTGACGTCGACGGTCACGTCGTCGGCGAACGCCGCCGCCTCGCGCCAGACCGCGGCGGGAGCGCGCTCGAAGCCGGAAGGACCCGGGGCGTCGAGCAGCCGGGCGAGGAGGGCATGGGGATCGTGGCGCATCACCGGAAGGTAGGCCGCGCGCCCGGCACAGTGAAGCCGGCCCCTTCACTCGATCGGGCGCTCGCCGGTAACTTCGGCCCATGCGACGCCTCGTCGACACGCTCGCCTCGCTCTGGACCTGGAGCGTGCTGGTCCTCTCCGTGGTGGTCACCTTCCCGCTCATCCTGGCCTGGCGGATCGTCGGCTGGCCGGTGGACCGGTGGAACTACCTGGGCGGGCTGCTCTTCCGCGGCATCGCCAACGTCATGGTGGCGACGACCCCGCGCTGGCGCTTCGAGGTCCGCGGCACGATGCCGACCGACCCCCGGCGACCCTACGTCGTCGTCGCCAACCACGAGTCGTTCGCCGACATCATCCTGATCTCGCTGCTGCCGTGGGAGATGAAGTGGCTCAGCAAGGCCAGCCTGATGAAGATCCCGGTCTTCGGCTGGATCATGTGGGCGGTGCGCGACGTGCCGGTCCATCGCGGCCGGTCGTCCAGCGCCCGCGAGGCGATGGCGGCCTGCCAGTCGCGGCTGGAGGGGAGGGTGTCGGTGATGATCTTCCCGGAGGGGACCCGCTCGCCCCGCGCCGAGATGCTGCCGTTCAAGGACGGCGCCTTCCGCCTGGCGATCGAGGGCGGCATCACGATCCTGCCGCTGGCGGTCTACGGCACCCGCCGCGCGATCGCCAAGCACGACTGGCGCATCGGCCGGACCCGCGCCGTGGTCGAGGTCCTGGCGCCCGAACCGACCGCGGGCCTCACGATGGACGACCTGCCGGCGCTCAAGGAGCGGATCCGCGAGCGCGTCGGGACGGCGCGCGACGCGCTGCGGGAGGAGCTGGGCGGCTGAGGCGCGGTGCTACCGCTCCGCGTACGGCGTCGCCTTCCCCTGCGCATCGAAGGTGTAGACCGTGTAGCGATCCTTGATGGTGCTCTCCATCCCCGGCGAACCGCGCGGCATCCCGGGAGCGCTGACGCCCTTGACCCCCTTCGGCCGGTCGCGCAGCAGCCGCTTCACGATGTCCGCGGGGACGTGCCCCTCGACGACCAGCCCGTCGACGAACGCGGTGTGGCATGACTCGAGCTGCGGGGTCACGCCGTTGGCGCGCTTCAGCGCCGTGAACTCGTCCTTGTTCTCCACCTGCACCGTGAAGCCCTGCCCCTTCATGTAGTCGACCCAGGCCTGGCAGCAGCCGCAGGTCGGCGACTTCACCACCCGGAGCACCGGCGCCTCGACGCGCGGTGCCCCGCGCCACGCCGCGAGCACCGCGACGAGCGGGAGGACGGACAGGACGGCGACTCGCAACCTCATCGTTGATCTCCGTGACACGGTGATGCGTGAATGGTAAATGGTGAATGGTGAATGGGAACTGCGGACCCCATTCACCATTCACCATTCCCCGTGACGGGTCACCTGTCACCCGTCACCGGTCGTTCAGTCCTGCACGAGGATCAGGAACTTCCCGCCATCCCAGAAGTGCCCCGAGGAGATGTGCAGGTCGCCCTTCACCTTGCCCTTCGCGGTCACGGTCGAGCCCAGGTACTGCGGGTCCTGGCGCGTGACGATCTTGTACTCCTTCGTCGGGTCGGGCACGGGCAGCACGTTGTCGGTGCGGCGGTCGAGCCGCTGGAACTGCTCCGGCGCGAGGTTGCGGGCCGGCTGCAGCGACTTGCTGCCGAAGAAGAGGAACTTGCTCCCCTCCTTGACCAGGACGCCGCGCTCGATCAATTCCTGCTCGGTGCCGACGGCGTAGTAGACGACGTTGGACTCGTCGATCACCTGCGTGAGCGTGTCGGACAGCGCCGCGCGCTCGACCGAGAGCCTGGTGGTCTCCTGCGAGAGCGTGTCCACCCGCGAGGTCAGCGTCCGGATCTCGGCGCGCTGCTCGGTGATCAACGACTCCTGCTGGAGCGCCGTCGCCTTGAGGTCCTCGATCGTGGTCTGGAAGGCCTGGAGCTGCTGCTGGAGCCGGCGCCGCTCGGCGGTGAGGTTGCCGACCCGCTTCTTCTGGGCCTCGACCTCCTGCTCGGCGGACTCGAGCCGCGAGATCACCTCGCGGATCTTGCCGAGGAGCACCGCGCGGTCCTCGGACTTGGCCGTGGTGGGGCCCTCGCCGGCCGAGGCCGGCGAGACGCCCAGCCCCTTGACGCGTGCGAGGTCCGCGTTGATTTCCGTCACCATCTGGGTCGCCGTCAGGACGTCGGCGACGAGCGAATCCTTCTGCTCGTTGATCCGCTGCTGCTCTGTAACCAGCTCGTCGTAGCGCTTCTTGCTGACGCATCCGGTCAGCGTGCCCACGACGACAAGTGCCATCATTGTAAGGCGCATCGCTGCTTCCTTGTGGGATAGTTCGGTCAGGGAAAACCTGCAGTCCAAGGGACGTCACGTTCCAGGATCGTTGCACAGCGGCCCGCAGGGGCCGGCCGGGTCGCCCCGGCTGCTCAAGGAGACTCCCAAAATGGCCCATCGGACCACTTTCCGCCTCCCGCTGGCCCTCGGGATCGCCTTGGCGGGATGCGCCCCCGCCCCGCGGCAGGACCGGGGGGCGCTCAGCCCCGCCCCGGTCTCGCCGGTGCCCCAGGCGGTCCGGGCCCCCGAGGTCCCCGCCTTGGAGGGTATACCCCAGGCGGTCCGGGTTGGTCTCACGGTCTACCTGTCGGGGATGGTCCCGGTGGACAGCGCCGGCCGGATCATCGGCACCACGGTGGCGGAACAGGCGCGCCAGGCGATGGCCAACCTCGCCGCCGTGGTCCGGGCCGCCCACGGGGTGCGGGGCGACGTGGTGCGGGTCACGATCTACCTGCGCGACGCCTCGCCGGCCAACGTCGAGGCGGCCCGCGGGGCGGTCCTCGCCGCGCTCGACCCCAACTCGCCGCCCGCCCTCACCGTCCTCGGGGTCACCCAGCTCCCCGAACCGGCGATGCAGGTGATGCTCGACGGGATCGCCCAGCTCCGCAGCGAGTTCCCCGACCGGAACCGGATGGGGGGACCCTGATCGGCGAACGCTGTTCGCCGTTCGCCCCCTAGCGCTCGCTGCGCTGGAACAGCTCGATCCGGTTTCCCTCCGGGTCGTCGAGCCAGGCGAAGTCGCCGTCCGGCGTCTCCTGTCGCTCCTCCACCGTCACGCCGGTCTCGGCGAGATGCTCCACGAACGCGTCGAGGTCGTCGACCCACCAGGTGATCTCGCAGTGCCGCCGGCCGTGGCCGAGCTGCTGCTTGGACTGGTGGATGGCGAAGGCGCTGCCCCCCGGGAGTTCGCACCACCATTGATGGGAATCGGGCTCGCGGGTGAAGAACAGCCCGAGGTGCCGTTCGTACCAGTGCACCAGCTCGTCGGCATGATCCGCGAAGAGCACGACACCACCAAGGCCGGCGACCGACGGACGCTCCATCATCTGCTCCTGGGTGAGGGACGATACGGCACGGACTGCGGCCCGGCGGTCACCACCCCTCGCGGGCGCGGAGGCGCGTCACGTGGGCGACGTGGTGACGGGAATGCCATTCGTACAACCCGGCCATCCACCAGAGGGGCAGCGGTCGGGCGTGCTCGGGGTGGATCAGGGTGCGCCGCCACGCCGCCTCGTCGAGCGAGGCGAGCAGCGTGGCCCAGCGCTCGTGCAACCCGCGCAGCAGCTCGAGCGACGGCGCCACCGGCAGGGTGCGGACGTCGGCCAGCTCGGCCCACGCCTTCTCGTCGTAGGCGACGATCCGCGGCTCGGTCTCGGTGAGCGCCAGCCGGAAGCGCATCGTGGCGTTGAGGTGCGAGTCGGCGGTGTGGTGCACCACCTGCCGCACCGTCCAGCCGCCCTCGCGATACGGCGTGTCGAGCTGCGCGTCGTCGAGCCCTGCGACCGCGCTCGCCATCCGCTCGGGAAACTCCGCGATCACCTGGGTCGCCGCGCGACAGAGGGCAGGATCATGACCCTCCGGCGGCACGAACGGCCCGACCGGGAACCGCGGGTCGCTCATGCCGACACCCGCCGAAACTTGAAGCCGGCCCAGGCGTCGTCGAGCGCGATCATCGAGATGCGCGCCAGGTCGTCCCGATCAGTCGGCTCCCAGCCGGCGTCGCGGGTCAGCGTCGTCGCGCGCCCGGAAGACTGCTTGAGGTAGGCGACCCAGAGCGTCCCGCCAGGCGCGCACGCCTTGAGCGCCGCGGGAAGCCAACGCTTGAGCGCCGCGGCGGTCGGGGCGAACAGCACGACCACGTCGTGCGGGGTGCTCGCCGGCTCGGTCGCCACGGTCGCGCCCGCGGGCAGACCGCCGAAGATCGCCATCGCCGTCGCGTCGGCGTCGAGCGCCAGGACGCGAGCACCGGGCTTGATCCCCATCTTGAGCGCCGCCGGGCGGGCCGAGTTGACGGGGTGGCGGCCGGCGGTCCCGGTGGACACCGCGTCGACCATCTTGGCGATGCGCCGCTCGCGGGTCTCCGGCTTCTTCGCCTCGGTGATTGCCTCGACGTGCTCGCGCCGGTGCGTGTAGGAAAGCGCCTCGAAGGCGGCCAGCGCGCCGGGACGGGCGGTGAGTGCCGCCCGGGCGTCGCGTGGCAGGACGATTGCCGGGCGCGCGTCGGGTCCGCCTCGGCCCCGCATCGGGCTGCGCTTCGTCTCGCCGGTCCGTGCCATCGTCGCCTCGGGTGGGTGGTGTGCCGCTTGACGCTATCCGGGAACGGGCCGTCCGACAACCTCGGCCCAATGGTCCGGATCGGTGGCTCCCTCGGTGGACCAGACCAGCACGCGGGTGGTCGCGTCGAGACCGAGGTGATGGCGCACCGGCGCGAGCGCGCCGTGGCCGTGGAGTGCCAGCAATCCACCGACGCTGGCGGCACCCGATTCACCGGCAATCACGACCGGGTCGCTCCCCATCGGTGTCGCCAGGCGCCGCATCGCCTCCAGCGACCACGCGTCGTCGATCGCGAAGAACGCGTCGACACTGTGCTCGAGGATCGCCATCGCCGTGGTGCTGGCGAGCGCGCAGTCGAGGCCCGCCATCACGGTACGCCCCGGCTGGGCGATCGGTGTCACCGCCCCGGTCGCGGCCGCGGAAAGCACGCAGGCCGCCCGGGTCGGCTCGACGATCGCGATGCGTGGCCGCGCGGCGCCGTAGCGGTGCCAGTAGTAGGCGACGATCGCCGCGGCCCAGGTGCCGACCCCGGCGTGCAGCAGGACGAGATCCGCGTCGGGCCCCCCGGCGCCGTGCGGGCCGCCTTCCAGCTCGCGCGCGTGGGTCCAGTAGCCGGCGGCGATCCATTCCGGGATCTCCTCGTAGCCCGGGGTCGCCGTGTCCTGGATCACGACCCAGCCCTCGCGCGCCGCCGCCTCGTGCGCCCGTGCCACCGCCGCGTCGTACCCGTCCTCCACCAGCACCACCTCGGCGCCCTCGGCCCGGATCGCGGCCACCCGCGCCGGACGGGCATGGGCCGGGATGAACACGACGGCCCGCCGACCGGCGCGCCGGGCACTCCACGCCACGGCACGGCCGTGGTTGCCGTCGGTCGCGGTGGTGAACGTCACGTCCGGCGCATCCGGATGCCGCTCGAGCCAGCGGGCGACCGCGAACGAGGCGCCGAGCCCCTTGAAGGCGTTGAGGCCGAACCGCGGCGACTCGTCCTTGAGTGACAGCGACGCGAGGCCCAGCGCATGGGCCAGCTCGTCGAGCCGGTGGAGCGGGGTGGGGCGATACTCGGGCATCGCGCGGTGGTACGCGAGCGCGTCGTCGGCCAGCGCCGCCAGTTCCGCGAGCCGGGGCGGCGGGGCGGGCCGGTCGACGAGGTGGTGCATCAGAGCGCGATCTGGATGCCGGAGGTGAACAGCCGGTCGGTCGTCTGGAAGCCGGCCTCGGGCAGGCCGTCGTAGCGGATGACGTAGGAGAGCTTGACCGCCACCCGGGCCGTGAGCGGCGCGATCAGCGCGCTCTCGGTGTTGACGCGCAGGTCCTCGCCCTCGCGGAAGTTGGGGAGGACCTCGACCATCTGCGACACCGTCGCCTTCGGCGTGAAGTGGTGCGTGAACGTGGTCGCCGCGCGGCCGCCGAGGAAGTCGATGTCGCGGCCCTTGGTCCCGGTGCCGCGCTGCCGGTTGAGCGAGAGGCCGCTCTCGAGCACCAGCTTGTCCCTGGTGCCGTGCAGCAGCTGGGCCGAGAGGCCGGCCGCGCCCGAGACGCGGCTGGCGAGGCCGGCGAAGACGTTGCGCTCGTAGCTCAGCAGCCCGTAGGCGGAGAAGTTGGCGGTCCGGAGTCCCTTGTCGAGTCGCATCGAGCCGCGGTAGATCGACGTGACCGGCTCGCCCTTGCTGCGGCCGTACACGAGCGCGAAGGTCTGGGTCAGCGTGAAGTCGCTGATCGTGGCGATGAACTTGTCACCGACGTTGAGCGTCTCCACGGAGGAGTTCCCGGCGGTGGCGACGTAGCCGATGTCCCCGGTGAACTTGAACTCCGCCGGCGTCCGCGTGGTCGTGTCGGACTGGGGCGCGAGGAGCAGGAGCGGCAGGGCGAGCACAGCGATCACAGCGGCATTCCCGACGAATGGGCACGACGGGCCGGCCCTCCTGGCCGGCCCGTCGCACAAGGTAACCCCGTCAGAAGGTGACCTGGATCCCCGTGGTGAGGATCCGGTCGGTCTTCTTGAACCCCGGCTCCGGCAGGCCGTCGTAGTGGAGGACGTACGAGGCCTTCATGGCGATCCCCTGCGTGATCGGGGCGGTGATCGCGGTCTCGCTGTTGATCCGCAGGTCCTCGGTCTCCTTGAGGTTCGGCAGGAACTCGACCAGCTGCGAGAATTCGGCCTTCTCGCCGAGGAGGTGCTTGTAGCGGGCCGCGCCGCGACCGGCGGCGAACTCGCGGCTGCCGCCGATCGCCACGGCGTTCTGCCACACGTACCCGGCGCCCGCCTCGAGGTCGAGTTTGTCGCGCGCGCCGGCGACCACCGCCAGGGCCAGGCCGGCCGACGGCGCGTACCGCGACGAGACGCCCGCGAAGGTGTTCCGGTCGAACTCGCCGAGGACGAAGAAGCCGAGCCGCGCGCCGAGCCGGCGGTCGCCCCGGAGCGAGCCGTGCCAGAGCGAGGTCGAGGTCTCGCCGTCGGTCTTGCCGTAGATCACGGCGAACGTCTGCACCACTCCCCAGCCGCCGCTCCGCACCTCGAGCGCGTTGCCGACGTTGACGGTGGTGATGTCGGTGTTGCCGCTTGTATTGACGAAGCCGGCGTCGGCCTTGAGCGACACGGCGTTGGTATCGGGAGACTGCAGCATGCACAGGGCGAGCAGGGGAAGCACTTGACCTCCGGACGATTGGCGAGATGCGACAGGCGAACCGGAATCGTAGCGCGATTCCTGATCCAGGCGCCACCCGAGCGCGGCGTGTCGCCGTTCGCGGGTCGCGCGTCGCCGCTACGGCCGTTCCCGCAGGTACGTGATCAGGTCGGTGCCGATCGGCGTGCCGCCCTGACGGCGGACTTCCAGCGCCACCTGGCCGCGGTGATACATGCCGTGCAGCGCCACGTGGTGGAGGATCTCCGAGATTGGGTTCGCATAGGCCTCCCCGGCGCTGTTGCGGTATTCCACCCGCACGGCGAGTGCCTCGCCGGTCGCGTCGGCGAGCCGCAGGAAGGTGGCGTGATTGACGGCCATCAGGACGCGCGCGGCGCCGAGGTCGAGCTCGGGCCAGACCCCCACGTCGCTGGTGAAGCCCTCGATCCGGGCGAGCCAGGTCGCCTCGGCGCCCAGGAGGTGCCCCCAGGTGCGGAGCACCTCGTGGGAGGGATGCGGGAGCGAGTCGAGCGAGTCGGCGGTGCGGCGGTCCGCCCAGACCAGGTGACGCAGCAGCGTGGCTAGCATGGTGGCGCTTCGCGGTGCGGGTTGCGGTGAATCTAGCGCCCGTCCCGCTCAGCTCCCGGGGATCCCGTGGATCACGGCCGCGAGGTTCGCGGTGCCGCTCAGGCGGGCCAGCCCGATCCGGTCGGCGCAGCGGAGGCCCGAGGGATAGGCCCGCAGGCAGGCCACGCCGTCGCCGCCCCCGGGGATGATGTTCGAGAAGACGTAGCCCGGAAGCACCCGGGTCGGCGACGCGCCAAGTCCGTTGCTCGCGAGGCCGCCCCAGACAACCAGCGTGCGATCGACCGTGACGCCGATGAAGCCGTCGCTGCCGCCGCTGATCGACGTGAAGAAGTCGGTGCTCTCGATTGCCTCGGGGACCGCCGACGGACCCGGGACGGTGCGGCCGCGGCCGCCGTCGGTGCCCGATCCCCAGCATGTCGCCAGCAACCCGCCGTCGATCGCGCACATCGAGCCGTGGCCGTCGGCGGCGAGGGCGCCGAAGCGCCGCACCGTCGGCACGGCGACCGGCACGGCGGAGTTGGCGGCACCATCGACCACGCCGTGCGCCACCGAGCCCCAGCACCAGGCGATTCCCTGCAGGTCGAGCGCGCAGCTGGCGCCGTCGGTCACCGCGATGGCGAAGGCCCGCTGGCCGCCGCTCACCGGGGTCGGGACGTCGCGCACCCCGCCGATCGTGCCGTCGCCCACCTCGCCACTCGCATTGCGCCCCCAGCAGTAGACCTTGAGCTCGAGTGACGTCGCGCACCACGTGATCCCGAGTTCCGGATCGCCGGCGCCCGCGATGCGCGAGAAGATCGGCACGCCGGAGGCGACCACCTCGACCGGCGCGGCGTCGGGACGGAAGCTGCCGTTGGGTGAGAGTCCGGCGTCGTCGAAGCAGGCGACCGCGCCGGTCCGGGTGCCGCCGCACCAGCGGCCGAGCGCGAAGCCTAGGGAGGCGAAGCGGAGGTCGGTGTCGATCGCGACGGCCTGGGCGGGACCGCCGGACGGCGAGGCCCAGCAGCGGACGACGTCGTCGACGAAGCGGCCGCACTGGTGGTCGACCGTGCCGCCGGCCTCGAGCACCTCGCCGGTGCGCGCGTCGGCCGAGAAGCGGTTGGCCTCCAGCGTGCCGAAGGTCGCCTTGGCGTGCTGCAGCCCGTCGTCGCGACCGAGGCGCCACGTCGCGCGCGCCACGCCGTCCGCATCGGTCTGGCTGGTCGCCGGCTCGACCGTCGCATCGCGATCCTCGGCGGCCCAGCGGATCACCGCGCCCATCACCGGATGGTCGCCCGCGTCGGTGAGTCGCACCGCCAGCGGCTGCGCCAGCGCGTAGCCCGGCGCGCCGACCTGGGCATCGCCGTCCACCACGGCCAGCTGCGTCACCGGGTCGGGCGCGGCCGCCGGGTTGTTGCACGCCACGAGCGCGAGGCAGGAAAGGAGGGCGAGGCGCATGGTCATGGCAGCGGCATCCCGAATCCGGCCAGCACGGGATGCGCCTGGTGCGAAGGATAGCCGGTCAGCGTCGCCATGCGTCCGCAGAGGATCGCGTCGTCGGCGCCGCCCGTGAGCGCGCCGCACACCACCCCGCGGGTCGCCGGGATCGCCAGCGTGCGCAGGCCGATCGTCCGCACCATCCGGCGCGGGTCGATCGTGCGGACCAGCGGCACCTCGGCCGAGAGGTCGCCCCACCACGCCGCGCCAGTCACGGGGTTCAATGCGACCACCGCGCCGTCCACCCTTCCGATCGCCGTGGGCGAGGCGAAGCCGGAGACGTAGATCGGCAGCGGCGTGGTGACGGCCGCGACCAGGTTGGTGGCGAGCTGCCCGATGCCGAGGTCGGCGGTGGCGCCCCAGCAGTAGGCGCCGCCGCCGCCCTCGACCAGCGCGCAGCTGGCGCGATCGGTCACCGGCGCGATCGCGTCGAAGCGCAGCGAGCCGGAGCGGTGCACCGGCGTCACGTAGGGCACCGAGCTCGCCACGATGCCGACCTGCGCCCAGGCGTTGTCGCCCCAGCACCAGCCGGTGGCATTCACGTCGAGCCCGCAGGCGTGGTGCGATCCGACCTGCAGGTCGCGGAAGCGCACGGCGGTCGCCACCGGCTGCGCGTCGTCGCGACGGGTGCGCGAGCCGTCGCCCAGCACGCCCGTGGTGTTGCCGCCCCAGCACCACGCCTCGCCCGTCGCCGTGAGCGCGCAGAAGGGCGGATCGGCCGCGAGATCGGCGCTGCCGGTGCGCACGCGACCGAGCGCGGGATAGCCGCCGGGCACCTCCTCGAGCGTGCCGGCGCGGCCCTGGTCGTCGAGATCGAAGCACCAGATCCGGCCGCTGGCCGCGGAGGCGCAGCCGCGCGACGTCCCGCCGCTCAGCGCGTACACCGCGACCGACGTGAACGACTCGCTCGAGATCGGCACGAATCGCGGGGCGCGATCGGCGTCGGCCACCGGATCCCAGCAGCCCAGCCGCCCGCCGCCGTCAACGCCGCAGAGCCCCTGCGCGCTGCCGCCGACCGACCGCATCGGGTTGGAGGTGGAAATCGCCGACACGACCAACGGCTCCGCGGCCACCGCGCCGGTGTGCACCGTGAGGTGCTGCGGACCGAGGGCGAGGCCGAGGCGCCAGGTGAATCGGGCGGTGCCGTCGGCGCGGGTTCGGGCGTCCACCGCGACCGCGCTCGCGAACGGCGCCTCGTACAGCGTCTCCGGATCGCCGTCGATCTCGGCGAACGCGATCGGCGCGCCATCGCCGTCGGCCAGGCGCACGACGATCGTGTCGTCCAGCACGTAGCCGGCGACCTGGGTCTGGTTGCCACCGCTCACGAGGGTGAGCGTCGCGGCGTCGCCCGGCGCGTCCGTGGGCGGGGAGGCGCCACACGCGAGCGCTCCACCGAGCATCAGCACTATGGCGAGTGGTCGTCGGTGCATCGGGCTCCGTCGTGGTGCAGCGTGAAGGTGGTGCGGGTCAGCCAGTGAGCGAGGCGACGACGACATCGAGCGCGGACACATCCGGCACGCTCCCCTGCGCCATCCTGGGCGAGCCACCGCCGCGTCCGCCCGCGGCCTGCAACGCCGGCTTGAGCAGGGCACCGGCATCGACACCCGTCCCCTCCGCGGCGGCGAACACCACCGTGGCGGGGTCGGTGCTGGAGGCGAGAAACACCACGCCGGGCTCGCCCGACGCGACCTGCGCCATGGTCCGGAGTGCGGCGACCGGTAGGTCGGACGGATGGAGCACCACCCTCCGCACCCCGCCGGGTCCTGCCGGAGCCTGGCTGATCAGCTCGCGGACCCGGTATCCTGCCAGCTCCCGTTCGAGAGCGTCGATTCGCTTCTCGGCGTCCCGCAGCGCGGCCAGCCGCCTCGGGACCAGCTCGGCGAGTTCGTCGACGCCGGTGCCCGTGTCCTGGGCCAGTCGTTCGAGGATCGCCGCTTCCCGGCGCGCCAGTTCGAGCGCCCGGGGCCCCGCCAGGAAACCGACCCGGATCCGACCCCGGATCCGCTCGACCCCCTTCAGCATGATCGACCCGAGCCGGGCGGTGCTCGTCACGTGGGTGCCGCCGCAGGCGCTGCGGTCGAGCCCCTCGATCGTGACCACGCGGATCGTGCCGCTCCGCGCTGTCGGCTTGCGGAGCCCCGCCGCCACGGCGGCGTCCTCGTAGCCCACCGTCACCTCGTGCGCCTCCGCCACGGCGTCGTTGGCCCAGTGCTCCAGCCGCGCCAGCTCCTCCGCCGTGGCCTCGCCGACGTCGAATTCGATCGTCGAGTGCCGGTCGCCAAAGTGGACGCTCTCCGTGCTCCACCCGAATCGGTCGCCGGCCAGCGCGGAGATGAGGTGCTGGGCGGTGTGCTGCACGGTGTAGTCGCGACGCCGGGCGGCATCGACCTCGCCGTGCACCGGCCCGAGCGGAACGGCGAGATCGGTGACGTGGATGATCCGGTCGCCCTGGTCGATCACGTCGAGGACATGGGCGGGGCCGAGGCGGCCGGTGTCGTGCGGTTGCCCGCCGCTGGTGGGATAGAAGGCGGTGCGATCGAGCACGACGCGGGTGGGCTCGCCGTCGTGCTCGACCGCCGTCGCGTCGAAGCTTAGGGCATCGGAATCGTGGTAGAGGCGGAGGGTCATCCCTCCAATCTGCATCGCCGTCCGGTCAGCGGGGGGCGGGGACC